>CAJPFN010000014.1 GCA_905339215.1 Rhizobiaceae bacterium | reverse complement strand
TCCTCGTCCACCTCGCCGGCGCCGTTGCCCTGCTGCTGTTCGCCACGCGCATGGTCAGGACCGGCGTCGAGCGCGCCTATGGCGACATTCTTCGCCACCGGCTACGCGGCGTCGTGCGCAATCCGGTGCTGGCGATCGCCGCCGGAACGCTGCTCGCCATCGCCCTGCAAAGCGCGACCGCCGTAACGCTGCTCGTCGGCTCCTTCGTCGGCTCGGGCTTCGTCGGCGCCACCGCCGGCCTGCTCGCCGTGGTCGGCGCCGATCTCGGTTCGGCACTCGTGGTCAAGATCCTCTCCTTCGACCTGGAGATCCTGGTGCCGTTGTGCCTCGTCGCCGGCACCACGATCTTCTTCACCACCGAGCAGCGCAAATGGCGTCAGTTCGGCCGCATCCTGGTCGGCATCGGCCTGCTCATCCTGTCGCTCCGCCTGATCGGCGAGGCCTCCGAGCCGCTGCGCGAAAGCCGCATCCTGCCGGTCGTCGTCAACTACCTGTCGGGCGATCCGGTCACCGCCTTCCTGTTGGCCGGCATCATGACCTGGCTGTTCCATTCGAGCGTCGCGGCGATCCTGCTGGTGGCCGCACTCGCCGCCCGCGGCCTCGTCCCGGCCGAACTCGGCGTGGTGCTGGTGCTCGGCGCCAATCTCGGCGGCGGCGTCATCGCCGCGCTCCTGTCGCGCGCCTCGCCGCCGCTGGCTCGAATCGTGCCGCTCGGCAACCTGATCCTGAGGGGCAGCGGGGCGGCCGCAGCGCTCGCCCTGGTCATCGCCGTGCGGCCGCCGCTCGACATGCTCGGCGACACGCCGGCAGGCCAGATCGTCAACGCACACATTGCCTTCAACCTGGCGCTCGCCGTATGCGGACTCGTCCTCGCCGGGCTGGTCAGCAACGCAGCGCAACGCATCGTCTCGCTGGGCGCCCCGCCCGAGCCGGCAGCGGCGCTCGCCGTGGTGGAACTCAGCGCACTCGACGAGACCGCGCTGGACAAGCCGAGCCAGGCGCTGGCAAACGCGACGCGCGAGGTCGTGCGCGTCTGCGAGACGATCGAGATCATGCTCCAGCGCATCATCGGCCTCTACGAAGAGGCCGACGGGGACTCGATCGCCGCGCTTGCCGCGCTCGATGACCGCGTCGACAGCCGCCATGCCGCGATCAAGCTCTATCTCGCCAAGGTCACCCAGCACCCGATGACCGAAGAGGAGGCGCTGCGCTGCCAGGAACTGATCGGCGCCTGCGTCAGGCTGGAGCAGGTCGGCGACATCATCGTGCGCAACATGCTCGTCCATGTGAAGAAGAAGCTCGATCGCGGCGTCGAGTTCACCGACCAGGGCTGGCGGGAACTGCTCGCCTTCCACGGCTCGGTGCTGGCCAACGCGCGGCTCGCCTTCAACGTGCTGGTCTCGCGCGACGCGGAGACGGCGCGCCAGCTCGTGCTCGAGAAGGACCGGCTGCGCGACCTGGAGAAATCGTCGAGTCAGAACCATTTCGCCCGGCTCGGCGAAGGTACCGCGAAGAGCGTCGAGACGAGCTCGATCCACCTCGACACGATCCGCGACCTGAAGCAGATCAACTCGTTGCTCGCCTCGATGGCCTATCCCGTGCTGGAGGAGCATGGCATGCTGCGAGGATCGCGCCTGCGCGCCTCCTGACGGCGGCCGCCCACCGGCACGTTGCGTTGGCGATTGCGACGCCCTGCCCTATCCTCCCCGGTCGTGACGGGAGACGATACCATGGCCGGGAAGAGTCCGCCGAACGCGCCGAAAAGCAAGGGAGAACACGGGGCGGACCGCGGCGCGCCGGTGCTTTTGTCCGGCGGCAACCCGCAGATCGCCAAGGGATATGGCGACGCGCCGGTCGAGGCCTACATCGCCGCCGTGCCGGACTGGAAGCGCGAGATCGTCCGTCGCCTCGACACACTCGTGACGCGCACCGTGCCGGGCGTGCGCAAGGCGGTAAAATGGAACTCGCCGCTCTACGGAACTCCGGGCGAAGCCGAGAACACCTGGTTCATGAGCCTCCACTGCTTCACCAACTACGTAAAGGTCGCCTTCTTCCGCGGCACGGCGCTGATGCCGCTGCCGCCGGGCGCGTCGAAGCAGGCGAACGTGCGTTATCTCGACATCCGCGAAGGCGACCCGTTCGACGAGGCGCGGGTCGCATCGTGGATCAGGCAGGCGAGCGTACTGCCCGGTGAGAAGATGTGAGGGGCGAATCCGGACCCGAAGGCCGGGCCGCCCGAACCCCTATTGCAGCAGCGACTTCACCACGCCGCTCGCCTTGGAGAAATCCATCTGGCCGGGATAGCGGTCCTTGAGGGCCGCCATGCACTTGCCCATGTCGCGCAGGCCGCCGCCGCCGACCTCGGCGATGATCTTCTCGCAGGCCTGGCGGACTTGCTCGTCGCCGAGCTGCCTCGGCATGAAATCGCGGATGATGGCGATCTCGCCGCGCTCCTGCGCGGCGAGTTCGAGGCGGTTGCCATCCTCGAACGCCTTCGCCGATTCCTCGCGCTGCTTCACCATCTTGGAGAGGATCTGCAGGATTTCCTCGTCGGAGACCGGGTCCTTGCCGGCGCCCCTGTTGATGATGTCGCGGTCCTGAATCGCCGCGCGGATCAGCCGGAGCGTGGAAATCCGCCGCTTGTCCTGGGTCTTCAAGGCGTCCTTGAGCGCCGCGTCGATCGTCTCGCGCATGCTGTTCTCCTTCGGCACGGCCGACCATATCCTTCCCGAGCGGCCAAATCAAACCGGCCGCCTGATACTAACGTCCTGTTTTCACGAGAATTTTAATTTCGGCTCCGGCGCCGCCCCGGTCATTGACCGAATCCGCCCCTTCGCCTATGGTCCCGGCCTTGCACAGCTGGATTGTTGCGCACGGGGGTTTGCGGAGATCGCGGAGTCCCGTGTTTTTCGCTGCGTGATATGGCCCCCGGCATCGCCGCTTTCAAGAGCGCGGCCTGTTCCGAAGGAATGAGACGATGAGCGCGACCACCGCCCCCTGGGCATCCCAGACGCCGACCGCGCTGCTGGTCCTGGCCGACGGAACGGTCATCGGGGGCCGCGGCCTCGGCGCCACGGGAAGCGCGGTTGCCGAAGTGTGCTTCAACACGGCGTTGACAGGCTACCAGGAGATTCTCACAGACCCCTCCTATGCCGGGCAGATCGTCACCTTCACCTTCCCGCACATCGGCAACATCGGCACCAATGACGAGGACATCGAAGACCTGAACCCGGCGGCGCGCGTCGGCGCGGTCGGCGCCGTGTTCCGCGCCGACGTCACCCATCCTTCCAACTACCGGGCGTCGGGCGCTCTCGACGAGTGGCTGAAGCGCCGCGGCGTCGTCGCGCTTTCCGGCATCGACACGCGGGCGCTGACGGCACTGATCCGCGAGAAGGGTGCGCCCAACGCGGTCATCGCGCATTCTCCCGACGGCGTCTTCGACGTCGAGGACCTGAAGCGGCAGGCACGCGAATGGTCGGGCCTCGTCGGCCTCGACCTCGCCAGGGAGGTCACGTCCGGCCAGTCGTCGGTGTGGACGGAGACGCCGTGGGCGTGGGACGAGGGCTATGGCACGCAGGAGGCGCCCTCCATGCACGTCGTCGCCATCGACTACGGCGTCAAGCGCAACATCCTGCGCCTGCTCGCCGGGCTCGGCGCCAGGGTGACGGTGGTCCCGGCGAAGACCAGCGCCGATGAGATTCTCGCCATGCGGCCGGACGGCATCTTCCTGTCGAACGGTCCCGGCGACCCGGCGGCAACCGGCGAATACGCCGTGCCGGTGATCCGCGAGCTGATCGACACGGGCATACCGACCTTCGGCATCTGCCTCGGCCACCAGATGCTGGCGCTCGCCGTCGGCGGCAGGACAATGAAGATGCACCAGGGCCATCACGGCGCCAACCACCCGGTCAAGGACCACACCACCGGCAAGGTCGAGATCGTGTCGATGAACCATGGTTTCGCCGTCGACGCCGACTCCCTGCCGGACGGCGTCGACGAGACGCACGTGTCGCTGTTCGACGGCTCCAACTGCGGCATCGCGCTTGCCGGCCGGCCGGTCTTCTCGGTCCAGCACCATCCCGAGGCCTCGCCCGGCCCGCAGGATTCGCACTACCTCTTCCGTCGCTTCGTCAACATGATCCGCGAGCGGCGCGGCGAGCCGGCGATCGCCGAGCGCTGATCTCCGCAGCCGCGGGCTAGAGAAAGCGTCGCGGTTCGACCGGCGGCGATCTGTCGACGGGTACGCCGCGTTTCGGTAGGATTGATCCGATCCGAACTGGGTTCCGAGGGGGAATCATGGCTTGCATCGGGAAGTGGATCGCGCCGGTCGCGGCGTTTCTCGCCTGCACGGGCAGCGCAAGTGCCGACGTGCTGGACAGGCTGTTGCAGCCCTGGACGCTCTCCGAGCCATATGTCGGCGCAGGGCTTTCCTTCGTGCATCACACCGGATACGCCCCTGGCGGCTGGAGTTCCACGGAGCAGTGGAAAAAGGCGCCGAAGGTGTTCGCCGGGTTTCGCTTCTCCGAGGGGTTCTCGGGCGAGTTCGCCTACCACGCCATGGGCGGCGTCAGCGCCGACGGCCCGGGTCTGGCCCGGTCGACGCTGCAATCGCAGGCGGTGGCCGTTTCCTTGATCGCGAAGCAGCCGCTGTCCGACCTGCCGTGGACGGCCGGGACTTTACTCGAAGACGCCCGCCTGTTCGCCCGCGCTGGCGCGGCCTATCGCTGGACCAGCCAGACCTACCCCGGAACGGCCCCGCTGCGCGACAGTGGGCCGACCTTCCTGCTCGGCTTCGGCTTCGAGCAGGACATCGGTGAACATGCCTTCCTGCGCGTCGAATACGAGTACATGGGCAAGTCCGGTCTGGACGAAACGGTCAACGTTCAGAACACGCCTGTCTCCGCCAGCCTCGGCTTCCGGTTCTGACGACGCCGCTTCGGGACCAACCGCGTCGCCGCCGGGCTGCCCGCTCCGGCGGCGTCAGGACGAGATCCTGACCCTGACGATCCGCTCCTTGATCTTCGCGAACGCCTCGTCGAGCTGGGTCCGGCTCGGCACGTCGAAATAGTGGTCCTCGGCGCTGGCGCATTCCTTGAGCATGGTGCCGGTCGCGACGTCCGGCTCCTCGAGGCGGATCGTGTAGATCTCGATGCCGGCCGCCTTGGCCGCCGTGCAGGCGGCGAGCGTGCGTGCGTTCATCAGCGCATTCGTCGCCGATGCGCCGCCCGCCTCGATGCCGATGCGGCCGTCGACGAGGTAGCCGTCGCTCGCATAGCGCGAGCCGAGGTCGTTCGGCGCATTGCCGAACACGTTGGCGCCGTCGGTGAGCACGATCATGATGCGCTCGAGGCCCGCCGACTTGGCGGCGCCGCTGTCGGAGAACGGCGCGCCCGGCGAGAGAACGCGGTGGCCCCAGGCGACGCCTTCCTTGATGTTGGTGGTGCCAGCAGCCTTCAGCGCGCTCACCTTGTCCTTGACGGCCTTGTAGTCGTTGGTGAGCGTCGTCAGCGGCTGGACGTCGCAGCCGTTGCCCGGACCCTTGGGCAGGCCGTTGAGTTTGGACAAGCTGGCGTCGATCTTGACCTTCTTCGTCATCGCGTCGAGCAGCGCACCCGCGAGCGGGTCGAGAAGGCCGTTGTTCAGCGGCTTGCCGAGCAGATCGGTCCTCACGCCGTACTTCGCCCAGCGCTTCTTCTTCTCGACGACGGTGTTGTCGTTCGGCCTGGCGTTGGACTTGATGTAGCTGTTGCCGTAGGCGGCGGCGTCCGGCTCGTCGATGGCGAAGGCCGGCACGAACAGCGTCTTCGGCTGCGCCGTGTTGGGCGTGGTGTCGTCAATGTCGTAGTCGGTGCCGGAGAGATAACGCGTCTCCACGCACCCCGGCCAGGAAACGCCCATGTTCGCATAGAGCTGGAAGCGGCTGGCGCCGACGTCGAGTTCGCTCTGCGGGAACTCCGACGCGCCCTTCAGATCGAGCCACGGGGCGCCGGTGCCGGCGACCTGCTTGCCCTTCGCATCGAACGAAGGCCCGTACTGCGCGCCGACATTGACGAAGTTGTTGAAGGGCACCATGGCGAACTTCAGCTTGTCCTTGTCGTTGACCTGCGTCGCCATGGAATCGACCAGGCCGATGACGGCGCCCTTCAGCGACGCCAGCTTGCCGCCGGCCATCGAGCCGGTCTGGTCGAGCACCAGCGCGATCTCGTAGGACGCGTAGGCGATGTCGGCGCTGGACGAGGCGTTGATCGGCCAGGACGAGTAGCCGAGCAGGCCGCCGAAGGCCATTTTCGCCGTCGTCTGCGCCTTCACGGTAAACTGCGTGCCGGTCTTGACGACGCTGAGCTTGGTGTATTCGGGATCGAAATTGCCGGAGAGGAACTGCTCGGCGATGCGGTTGGCCGCGTCGTCCGTCACGTCCTTGCCTTCGCGGGCGACGGCGAGCACGGCCGCGTCGAGCGCCTGCTGCAGTTCCGTCTTGGTCCGCGTGATGGTCGAAACGTCGATCATGTAGGCGGCGGCGAACAGCATCGGCACTGCGAGCACTGCCGTCATGATGGCGAAGTTGCCGCTGCGGTCGGCAGCGAAATCCCTGATCTCGATGCGCATGTACCCCTCCGGGAAACCTTCCGAGCGGGCACTGTATGCAAAACGTCTTAAAACCATCCCTCGCACGGCATGTGTTTTTTCACGCCCGGAGTAACCGCGGGTTAACGAACCGCGTGAGCCGCCGGACGCGGCGCACGCTGTCGTTCCCCGTCAGATGTCGCCGCTGAACGTGTCGCAGTCGGAGAGCTTGCCCGACTTCAACCCACGCGCCAGCCAGGCCTGCCGCTGCTGCGACGTTCCGTGGTTGAAGCTTTCCGGCACGACGTAGCCCTGCGTCTTCTTCTGCAGCGTGTCGTCGCCGATCTGGCGCGCCGCATTCAGCGCCTCCTCGACGTCGCCCTGCTCGAGCAGGCCCTTCTGCGCGGTGTAGTGACCCCACACGCCGGCGAAGCAGTCGGCCTGCAGCTCGACGCGCATCGACATCCGGTTGGCCTCGGCCTCACTCATCTCCTGGCGCATCTGGTTGAACTTGGGCAGGACGCCGATCAGGTTCTGCACGTGGTGTCCGACCTCGTGGGCGATGACGTAGGCCTGGGCGAAGTCGCCCGCCGCGCCGAACTGGCGGTCGAGCTGGTCGAAGAAGGCGGTGTCGAGATAGACCTTCCTGTCGCCGGGGCAGTAGAACGGCCCCGACGCCGACGACGCGTAGCCGCAGGCCGACCCGATCTGGTCGGAGAACATGACGAGCTTCGGCTCCTCGTAGGTGGCGCCCTCGGCCTTGAAGATGCCGTTCCAGACATCCTCGGTCTCGGCGAGCACGGTGCCGACGAACTGGCGCATCTCGTCGGAGGCGGGCGGTCCCTGCTCGGTCACCTGGCCGCCGCCGCCCGGCACGCCGCCGCCGCCACCCTCGGAGAGGATCTCCAGCGGGTCGATGCCGCAGGCGCGCAGCGCGAAGAACAGCACGACGAGGATGATGATGGTCGACAGCCCGCCGCCGGCCGAGCGGCCGACAGGAATGCGCACAGGGCCGGAGCGTCCGAAGCCGCCGGGAAAGCCGGCGCCCCCGCGTCCCCGCGCGTCCTCGATGTTGTCGCTCTGGCGGCGGCCTCTCCAGCGCATGCGAAATTCCTTTCCGGTCGTCGCGCCGTCCTGGCGCTGCGAACACCTCAACTGAAAGACCACGGTTCGGGTTGCGTCAAGCGTGTCCGGCATCGTCTTTCGCGACATGCCGGGTCCGCCGCGCCGTTCGGCTGGTCGCGTCGCTCGGCGAGGCGCCGCCGGACGGCAGCCCTGTCGTGGCCTCCTGAGGAGAATTTCCGGCTGGAATCTGCGCCGCCTTCATCCGATCGAAAACGCGCGAGGTCAGTCGGCGAGCAGCCGCTTTCTCTCCTCGAACTCCTTGGAGTCGATTTCTCCTCGCGCGTAGCGCTCCTTCAGGATGTTGAGCGCCTTGCCGTCACCGCCGTTCTCCTTCGAGCCCGCGGCGGCCGTCCCGAAGACCTTGAGCAGATACACGGTTCCGGCGACAACGCCGATCAGGACGAGGATCATGAATATCGGCCCGAGTACCATTCCGAAACCTCCCCACTGATCGCCGCCCCACATCATGCCAGGTCCGTGATAGTAGCGAAAACCCCTGTCCGTCTCGCCGCCGGCCTGAGCCAGTGTCACATAGGTCGATATAAGCAGGATTGCGGCGGCACCTGCTAACCGAAGCGCGTTTTTCGACATCGATCGCCTCCTTGCCGAGTGCTCTGGAGACTGAAAATATCGATTTTGCCGCGCTGCGCATTGATGGGGCGCAAGTACGGGCGTGCCGCGACTTCGGTCCAGTGGAGATCGATGCCCGGCGGCGCGGCGTTAGTGCCGCGCCTGTTTCATGTCCGGCAGGAACACGGTGAGCAGGCCGAGCGCCGGCAGGAAGGCACAGATGCCGTAGACGTAGTCGATGCCGCGGATGTCGGCGACGATGCCGAGCACCGCCGCACCCAGCCCGCCCATGCCGAAGGCGAAGCCGAAGAAGATGCCGGCGACCATGCCGACGCGGCCGGGCAGCAGTTCCTGGGCAAAGACGACGATGGCGGGGAAGGCCGACGCCAGGATCAGGCCGATGACCGCCGACAGCACCGCCGTCCAGAACAGGTCGACATGGGGAAGCGCCAGCGTGAACGGCAGCACGCCGAGGATCGAGAACCAGATCACCGTCCTGGCGCCGAAGCGGTCGCCGAGCGGCCCGCCGATGATGGTGCCGATCGCCGCCGCGCCAAGCAACACGAACAGCAGCACCTGCGAATCCTGGATGCTGACGCCGAACTTCTCGATGACGTAGAACGTGTAGTAGCTCGACAGGCTCGCCATGTAGACGTTCTTGGAAAACGTCAGGATGCCGAGCACCACCAGCGCCAGCACGATGCGGTTGCGGGCGAAGGGCAGTTCCCGGCCGGCGCCGTGGCGCGAGGCGGCGGCGATGCGGTTGCGTGCGTACCACATGCCCACCCGCCACAGGACGACCATGCCGACGAGCGCGGCGAAGGCGAACCACGACACGCTCTCCTGGCCGCGCGGCACGACGATGAAGGCGGCGAGAAGCGGTCCGATCGCCTGGCCGGTGTTGCCGCCCACCTGGAACAGCGACTGCGCCAGGCCGTAGCGGCCGCCTGACGCGAGGCGGGCGACGCGCGAGGATTCCGGGTGGAAGATCGCCGAGCCGATGCCGATGAAGGCGGCGCCGACGAGCAGCACCCAGTAATGCGAGGCGAAGCCGAGCAGGAGCAGGCCGGTCAGGCTGGAGCCCATGCCGAAGGACAGCGAATAGGGCAGCGGCCGCTTGTCCGTGTACATGCCGATCAGCGGCTGCAGCAGCGAGGCCGTCACCTGGAAGGTGAAGGTGAGCAGGCCGATCTGCCAGAAGTCGAGGCCGTAGTCGTCCTTGATCATCGGATAGATCGCCGCCAGCAGCGACTGCATGATGTCGTTGATGAAATGGCAGAACGACACCGCCAGGATCACCGAATAGACGGTGGGGTCCGTGCGCAGGCGGTAGGGGGCGGCGGTCGTGTCGGTCAAGGCGGGAGAAACTCCGGTGCGACGCCGTCCTATATACCGGCGCCGACCGAACACAACGGCCAATCGCATCGAATGCTTGAGCCTGCGTCTCCGCTTGCCGCCGTTACGGCCTGATCGCGCGCGCCACGAGCCGCGCGATCGGCGCGCCGAAGACGAGCACGAAGAGGAAGCGCGCCATCTGAAGCGCCATGACGAACGAGATGTTCACGTCGCGCGAAGCGGCTGCGATGATGGCGACCGAATCCATGCCGCCCGGGCTGGTGGCGAGGTAGGCGGTCAGCGGATCGACGCCGAGCAGGTGGTGGATCAGGTAGCCGAGCCCGGCGCAGAACGCCATCAGCACGGCGATCGAGGCGACGAGCTTCGGCAGGGCGCGGATGGCGTGGGCGACGATCTGGCGGTTGAAATTGAGGCCGATCGTCCAGCCGATCACGACGTAGCTGCCGGAGAGCAGCCAGGGCGGCAACTGGAATGGCAGGCCGAGGCCGAGATGCGCGGCGAAGCCGACCACCATGGCGCCGAAGAAGTTGGGCGTCGGCAGGCGCAGCAGCCGGCCCGCCGCCATGCCGCCGAAGACGACGGCGAGCGTCGTGGCGAAGGGGACGGGTTCGATCGGCGGGAACCACGGATGGGCCGGCGCCGAAACGCCGCTCGCGTCGACCCACAGCCCGGCAACGAGCGCCGCAGCGACCGAGACCATCAGCACGCGCAGGTACTGCATGAAGGCGACGAGCCGCTGGTCGGCGCCGAACGCGCCGGCCATCAGCACCATGGCGCTCGCCGCACCCGGCGCGGAGCCCCACACCCCTGTCGTGCCGGGCAGGATGCGCCAGCGGCTGATCAGGTAGCCGAGGAAGGACGAGGCGGCGACGGTGACCGCGGCAACGCCGAGGAACAGCGCCCAGTCGTCGAGGAAGGCGATGACGATCTCGATTTCGATCGAGGCGGCGATCAGGCAGCCGACGACCGCCTGCGCCGTGGCGAAGGCGGGACGCGGCACCCGTTCGCCCGCTCCCGCCGAGCCGAGCATGATCGCCGCGAGCATCGGGCCGATCAGCGCGGCGGCGGGCAGGCCGGCAAACTCGATCGCGACCGACAGGACGAGGGAAAGGCAGGCCAGAGCCGCCCACTGGACGCCGCGCGGCTTCGTCGAGAAGAAGCCGGGCGAGGTGGCGGAAGGGTCGGGCATTCCCTCCCCTTACGCCGGCGGGCCCGATTCGCAAACCGGCGACGCGAACCGAGCAGGCGGATCGGCCTCCCCACCCCTTGACGCAAACGCCGGCTGGCGATCCTCTGTATCGAACGAGAGGGAGACCGGGATGACGCCGACGGGATTGAGACGAACCTTCGCCGCCCTGCTGCTGGCCGGCGCCGCAGCGCTGTCGTCCGCGGCGCCCGCCCGCGCCGGCGACCGCGCCCTGGTCGACGTCATCGGCTATTCGGAAGACCTTCGCCACATCGCCTTCGAGGAATTCGGCGTCCAGGACGGCTCCGGCTTCGCCTATTCGAGCCTCTATGTCGTCGATCTCGTCAAGGACCAGTGGGTCGCCGGAACGCCCTATCGCGAGAGGGCCGACAGCGAGGAGGTGCAACTCGCCGCGGTCCGCGCCAGGGTCGCCGCGGCGGCGAGGGCCAAGCTCGCTGCGCTGAAGATCGACATGCCGGCACAGGTTGCGGCGCTGATGGGCGACGGCGTGCTCGATCCAGAGCCGTCGATGCGTTTCGGCTACCCGGCCTACGGATTGCCGGGACAGACCGAGGGCGACTTCACGCTGTCGATCGAGACCTTTACGGCGCCGGCGCCCGCCGGCTGCGATCCCGAACTGGTCGGCGAGACGAAGGGTTTTGCCCTGACGCTTTCCGGCGACGGCCCGGACCGCGAACTGTACCGGGACAAGGGAACGCTGCCGAAGTCGCGCGGCTGCGCGATGGACTACGCCATCTATGCGGTCATCTTCCCCTATCTCGGCGGCGGGCTGGAGAATGCCGTGGCGATCGTCTCCACCTATCCCTACGGCTTCGAAGGGCCCGATCGGCGTTTCCTGGTCGTGCCGTTCGGCAAGTAGGGCATTTCCGGCAGCCCTCAGGCGAAAGGCACGGCGGCGGTGCCCTTCGGCAGCTTGGCCTCGTCGTCCGGCTCGACGTGGATGATGACGCGCACCGAGGGAATGTCCGCCTTCAGCGCTTCCTCGATGCGGTCGCAGATGACGTGGCTTTCGCCGACGCTCATGTCGGCGTCGACGACCATGTGGAACTCGATGAAAGTGGCGCGGCCGGCGATCCGCGTCTTCAGGTCGTGGACCTCCATGGCGCCCTTGGAATTGGCCGATATGATGTCGCGGATGCGGATGTGCTCCTGCGGCTCGACGGCCTTGTCCATCAGCCCATCGACCGAGGAGCCGATGACGCCCCAGCCCTGCCACAGGATGTTGAGCGCCACGATCAGCGCCAGCAGCGGGTCGAGCACGGTCCAGCCGGTGACGACGGCGCCGATCAGCCCGGCGATGACGCCGACCGAGGTGACGACGTCGGTCATGATGTGCTTGCCGTCGGCGACCAGCGCGGGCGAGCGGCCCTTGCGTCCGGCCCGGATGAGGAGTCCCGCCCAGGCACCGTTGATGAGTGCCGCCAGCCCGTTGACCGCGAGGCCTTGCCAGGGCTGTTCCAGGACGAGCGGATGCTGCCAGGCCCTCCACACCTCGGCGATGATGAGGAAGGCGGCGAGCACGATCAGCACGCCTTCGAGCACGGCGGAGAAATACTCCGCCTTGTGATGGCCGTGCTGGTGGGTGCTGTCGGCCGGCTTGTGGCTCACCTGGATGGCCCAGTAGGCGGCGGCCGCGGCGATCACGTTGACGATCGATTCCAGCGCGTCCGAATAGAGCGCCACAGATCCCGTCATGCGCCAGGCGACGAACTTCAACGCCATCACGCCGAGCGAAACGGCGATCGACCAGGCGGCCAGGCGCGCGATATTCTCCTTGGCCGCCACTCCAGGTTTCTCCTTACGCCGCCTTTTCCTTGGCCTTGCGCGGCAGGTGCGCGACCACGTTCTCGATCATGCGCATGCCGGCGTTCTGGCCGAGCGTCATGATCGATTCGGGATGGAATTGCACGGCCGCGATCGGCTCCTTTCGGTGCTCGAAGGCCATGATCACGCCGTCCTCGGTTTCGGCCGTCACCGTGAAGTCGTCCGGCAGGCGGACTGGGTCGGCGAAGATCGAATGGTAGCGGCCGACGGTGACCTCCTTCGGCAGGCCGGAGAAGACGATGCCGGGCTTGGAGACGCGGATGCGCGAAGGCTTGCCGTGCATCGGCACGTGCAGCTGGCGCAGTTCCCCGCCATAGGCTTCCGCCAGCGCCTGCAGGCCGAGGCAGACGCCGAAGATCGGCAGGTCGCGCGCCCGCGCCTTGCGGATCGTGGCGGCGCAGTCGAAGTCCTTCGGCATGCCGGGTCCGGGCGAAAGCACGACGAGGTCGGGCTTCAGCCGGTCGAACAGTTCCTCGGCCACGGGCGTGCGCACGGTCGAGACGTTGGCGCCCGTCTGGCGGAAGTAGTTGGCGAGCGTGTGGACGAAGCTGTCCTCGTGGTCGACGAGCAGGATGTTGACGCCTTCGCCGACGCGCGCGGTCTTGCGCTCGTTTGCGCCGGCGTTGCCGGCCTTGGCGTCGCGGATCGCGGCAAGCATGGCGGATGCCTTCAGTTCGGTTTCGGCTTCTTCCTCGGCGGGATCGGAATCGTAGAGCAGCGTGGCGCCGGCGCGCACCTCGGCGATGCCGTCCTCGATGCGGATGGTGCGAAGCGTCAGGCCGGTGTTCAGGTCGCCGTTGAAATGGACCATGCCGATCGCGCCGCCATACCAGGCACGCGGGCTCTTCTCGTGGCTCTCGATGAAGCGCATGGCCCACAGCTTCGGCGCGCCGGTGACCGTCACCGCCCAGGCGTGGCTGAGGAAGGCGTCGAAGGCGTCCATGCCCTCGCGCAGCCGCCCCTCGATGTGGTCGACCGTGTGGATCAGCCGCGAATACATCTCGATCTGGCGGCGGCCGATGACGCGCACCGAGCCCGGCTCGCAGACTCTGGATTTGTCATTGCGGTCGACGTCCGAGCACATGGTCAGCTCGCTCTCGTCCTTCTTCGAGTTGAGCAGCTTCAGGATCTGCTCGCTGTCGGAGATGGCGTCGTCGCCGCGTCGGATCGTGCCGGAGATCGGGCAGGTTTCGACCCGGCGGCCGTTGACGCGCACGAACATCTCCGGCGAGGCGCCGACGAGGTACTCGCGCTGGCCGAGATTGATGAAGAACGAATAGGGCGACGGGTTGATCGACTTCAACCGCCGCGAGATCTCCGACGGCGCCGTCTCGCAGCGCTCGTAGAACATCTGGCCGGGCACCACCTCGAAAAGGTCGCCGCGGCGGAAGCTCTCCTTGGCCTTCTCGACCAGCCGGGCGTACTCGCCGGGCTCGTGGTCGCCGCGCGGCGGGATGCGGTCGGACGGCCGGAACGGCTCCTCGGTGACCGTGCGCGTCAGGCCGGCGGTGGAGAAGCCCTCGCCGGAATAGTCGTAGCGGTCCTTCCACGCCTTCGCCGAATAGTGGTCGACCACCAGCACCTCGTCGGGCAGGTAGAGGACGAGGTCGCGCTGGCTCTCCTTGCGCTTCAGCACATAGTCGACCGGGTCGAACTGGAAGGCGAGATCGTAGCCGAAGGCGCCGTAGAGGCCGAGATTGGGGTCTTCCGCGGTGCGGAACAGCGCCACGATGGCGCGCAGCACGGTGAACACCGAGGGCACGCGGCTGCGCTCCTCCTCGGTGAAGACGCGGCCGGGCTCGGCGACCTTCAGGCGCAGCGCGGTGGCGGTATCCTCGGTGACGGCGACCTCGGAGAGGCCGCGCATCGCCTTGCGGATCGGCACCAGCAGCGCCTCGCCGCGCCCGTTCAGCGCCTCGATCGCCATGGCGCGGCCGCGCGCCGAGACGACCAGCGGCGGGTCGATGATGGCGGTGTCCCAGCGCGTGTAGCGGCCCGGATATTCGTAGTTCGACGAGAACACCGCGCCGCGGCGGCTGTTCAGCCCGTCGACATAGGGCTCGATCGCCCCCGCATACTCGACCTCGTGGCGCTCGCGCCGGATGGCGACACCGCCGGCGGTGACGAACCTCTCGGCGCCGTCTTCAAGGATCTCGACCGTCATTCCCCGTCTCCTGTGTCCTGCCGCGGTCGGTCCGGAGGCGAAAAAAGCAAATGGCCGCCCGGACTTCTCCTGCGGCCACCTTCAACTTTCACGCGCACGCGCTTCGAAAGGCCGCTGTCAGCAGGCCCGCCACCACTTGTTCTGGGTCGAAGTCATGAGCATGGAATGCTCCATAGCGCCGAACGGGGTCTTGGGCAAGCGGGTTTGCGGGAGCGGCAGGACGGAGCAGTCATGACCGTTCGGTCCGTCCCGGCGACCTCCCCCGCTCTGCCCGGGAGGATCCACCCCCTACCCTTCCCGTCCCGACCATCGGCGCAGCGCCGAGATCGCCAGCCACGACAGGCTCGCCCAGGCGACGCCCATCGCCCAGCCGGCGGCGACATCGCTCGGCCAGTGGACGCCGAGATAGACGCGGCTCGCGCCGACTGCCAGCGAGACGAGGACCGCGACGACGAGCACGTAGGCCCGCGCGGCCCTCGATTCGACGATGCGCACGATCAGGGCCGCGAGCGTCAGATAGGCGACCGTCGACATCATCGCGTGGCCGCTGGGAAAGCTCGCAGTGTGGATCGTGTCGAGATGGGCGACGAGGTCCGGCCGCGGCCGGTCGTAGAACGATTTCAGCAGCTGGCTGACCACCGTTCCGCCCGAGACCGACAGCAGGGCGTAGAGCGCGGGGCCCGGCCGCCGCGTCACCAGGAGGAAGCCGATGACCGCGGCGAGCGTCAGCACGATCAGCGGATAGCCGCCGAGCGCGGTGATCTCGAGCGCCGTTTCCTCGAGCCATGGCGGGCCGATCGGATCGGAAGGGTCGGCGGGATTGCGCAGGGCGAGCAGCAGCCAGGTATCGAAGGCATCGATCTCGCCCTCCGCCATCTCGTCGGCGATGGCGAAGAAGGCGAAGATGCCGGCGGCGGCGATGGCGATCATCGTCACCGGCAGGGTCGCCAGCCGGAAGTCGCGCAGGCCGCGCACGAGGTCGGTCGGAGAATACGCCATGGCGATCACCCTTAGAGAATTGACCGCGGCAGGCAAGCCGTCACGAACCCGTCAGGAAAGGCGGCTACACGGCGGACCCCACACGAGACGCAGGCTGACGATGCGCTACCCGACCAGAGAGACGTTTGCCACGCATTTCCTCGAGACCGGCAAGGACGGCCCGCCCTTCTATCTCGGCCGCCGCTTCGACGCCGGCGGCAGCTTCCTCTTCGAACCCGGCAACACGGTGGTCAGCCACGTCGTCCCCGGCTCGGCGACGGAAGCCGCGCTCGGCCGCGTTCGTACGCGCCTGGAGGCCCTGCCCCATGCCGGCCGTTTCGCCTGGACGCCGCCGGAAAGCTGGCACATGACCGTCTTCCAGGGCACGATCGAGGGCCGCCGGACCGCCCCCTTCTGGCCGGCGGGCATGGACCTCGACGCGCCGATCGAGGAGACGACCCGCCTGCTCGACGCCCGGCTGGAGGGCTTCGCCCCAGCCGAGCCGTTCGCCGTCAGGCTGGTCGAGGTGACGCCGCTCGGCCTCGTCGTGGCGGGCGCGACGCACGACGACGAACACAGGCTGCGGGCGCTGCGCGACCGCCTGGCGGAGGCTTTCGGCTACCGCCATCCCGACCACGACGACTACACGTTCCACGTCACGCTCGCCTATGTGAAGGAATGGCTGCCGGCCGGCGCGGAAGCGGCCTACCTGCCGGCGCTCGACGCGATCGGCCGCGACTTCGCCGCGGAGGTTCCGGTGCTCGAACTCGCCCCGCCGGCCTTCTGCAGCTTCCGCGACATGAACCTGTTTTCGCCGGTGCGCATGCTCGGCTGAACTGTCCGGAAGGCGCCTCGGCCCAGGTGCGGCCGGTTATCCGTCGGGTCGGGCCTTGTCCTTCAGGTTGCGCCGCGACCATTTGAGGAAGGTCGCGACCTGCGGCCGCTCGGCGGTGGCGCGTTTCGCCACCATCCACACGTCGCTCGACGGCAGGCCGGAGAAGGCGAGTTCCGTCAGCCGCCGGTCGCCGGCGGCAACCAGCCGCGGCAGGAGCGCGATGCCGACGCCGTGCGCGGCGAGGTCGGCCATGGCAAGCGGGCTCGTCGCCGACGCGACGCGCTCGCCACCCAGTCCGGCGAACCAGCGGTAGGCTCCGACCTCGGCGAGCGAGCCCGACGCGGCGATGACCGCCGATCCGGCGAGACTCCCCGACACGAGCGGCGCCGGGTGACGCGCAAGCCAGGCCTCGCCGGCATAGAGACCCCAGTCGAGTCGCGCGATCCTGCTGCCGACCATGTCGGCGGGCGCCGATTCGAGCGGCGTCACCAGCACATCGAAATCGTCGTCGGGCAGCGAAAACAGGTCGTCGTGCACCGCAATGTCGAAGCGCCCGCCCTCTTCGACCGCCCAGCGCGGCAGGACAGGCGTCAGCACGGCGTTGGCGATCGCCTCGCAGGTGGCGATGCGTACCGGCGTCTGGCTGCCGCCCAGCGCCGCGCGCGCCGCCTCGAAGGCGGTGCGCATCTCCTCGGCCGCGCCGACAAGGCGCGTTCCGAGCGCGCTCGGCTCAAAGCCGCCGTCGCTCGAACGCACGAAGATCCGTTCGCCGGCGTCGCGCTCGATCGCCTGCAGGCGCCGCGATATCGTCGACTGGCTGACACCGAGCGCACGCGCCGCCCCCGAGAGTGTTCCGGCGCGGGCGATGGCGAGGATGGTCCGGAGATCGCTCCAGTCGGACAGCATCGATGGGGTATTCTCCGGCGCATGGGGCCATGCAAAGTTGCGGATTGCCCGAAGCGTGTCAATCGAACCAGAAGGCGGCATTCCAACCGGAGTTCAAGGAATGACTTTTTCGCTCACACACTATCTCGGCCGCATCGGCCTCGACCGCGTCGACGTCACGGTCGAGGGTTTGGACGCCCTGGTGAAGGCGCAGATGGCCGCGATCGTCTTCGAAAACATCGAGCCGCTGCTCGGCACCGTTCCGGATCTCTCGCCGGTTGCGGTCTGGCGCAAGCTCGTTTCCGACCGCCGCGGCGGCTACTGCATGGAGCTGAACACGCTGCTCGGCGCGGCCCTCGACGCAACGGGCTTCGTCAAGCGCCCGTTCCTCGGGCGTGTGCGCATGGGGGCAGCGACCGGCGGCCCGCGCTCGCACTATGCCTGGATCGTGGGGGTCGGCGGCCGCGAGTTCCTCGCCGATACGGGCTTCGGCGGGCCGGGCGCCCACGGCATCGTGCCGCTCGCGGCGGTCGGCGCCGAACACCGGATCGGCGGCCGCGTCTTTCGCCTGCGGGCAGACGCAGCAACCGGCGAACTCGTGCTCGAACGGCAGGAGGCGTCGGGCTGGTTCTCGCTCTACGGCTTCGACCCGTTCCCGGTGACGGCGGCCGACGTCGAGGCGGCAAACTATCTATGCGCCCGCTGGGAGAAGTCGCCCTTCCCTTCGCATCTGATGCTGAGCCGGCACCGCGCCGAAGGCCGCGCCGCGATGTTCGACACGACGCTGACGCTGGAGACGGCGGCGGGGACCGAGAAGCGCGCACTTCGCTCGGCTGACGAGCTTTCCGCCTGCCTCGACAACGTCTTCGCGCTGAAGATCGACCGCCGCGAGGCCGACGCCGTCTGGTCGCGGATCGGCGGAGCGCTGTCCGACGCGGCTTGAGGAGCAAGGCAGCCGGCCTCCCGCCGCGGAGGCCGGCTGCTTCCTAGAATAGGCCCTCGATATAGCCCTGCTCGTTGAGGAAGATCTTCTCAGAGGACGGGCTCTTGGGCAGGCCCGGCATGGTCATGATCTCGCCGCAGATCGCCACGACGAAGCCGGCGCCGGCCGACAGCCTGACCTCGCGCACCGGCACGACGTGGCCGGTCGGCGCGCCGCGCAGGTTGGGATCGGTCGAGAACGAGTACTGCGTCTTGGCCATGCACACCGGCAGGTGGCCGTAACCGGCATCCTCCCACTGCTTCAGCTGGTCGCGCACGCTCTTGTCGGCGATCGCCTCGGAGCCGCGGTAGATGCGCTTGACGATCGTGTCGATCTTGTCGAACAGCTTCATCTCGTCGGGATAGAGCGGCGAGAACTGCGCGGCGCCGCCCTCGGCCAGCTCCACCACCTTGTTGGCGAGGTCGACGATGCCTTCCGAGCCCTTGGCCCAGTGCTTGCACAGGATCGCTTCCGCACCCTGGCCGGCGACATACGCCTTCATCGCCTCGATCTCGGCGTCGGTGTCGGAGACGAAGTGGTTCATCGCCACGACGACCGGCACGCCGAACTGCTTCACGTTCTCGATGTGGCGGCCGAGATTGGCGCAGCCCTTCTTCACCGCCTCGACGTTCTCCTTGCCGAGCTCTTCCTTCTTCACGCCGCCGTTCATCTTCATGGCGCGCACGGTGGCGACGATGACCGCGGCAGCGGGCTTCAGGCCGGCCTTGCGGCACTTGATGTCGAAGAACTTCTCCGCGCCCAGGTCGGCGCCAAAGCCGGCTTCGGTGACGACGTAGTCGGCGAGCTTCAGCGCCGTGGTCGTGGCGACCACGGAGTTGCAGCCATGGGCGATGTTGGCGAAAGGACCGCCATGGACGAAGGCCGGGTTGTTCTCGAGCGTCTGCACCAGGTTCGGCTGCATGGCGTCCTTGAGCAGGACCGCCATGGCGCCGTCGGCCTTGAGGTCGCGGGCGTAGACCGGCGTCTTGTCGCGGCGGTAGGCGACGATGATGTCGCCGAGCCGCTTCTGCAGGTCCTTGAGGTCCGTCGACAGGCAGAGGATGGCCATCACCTCGGAGGCCACCGTGATGTCGAAGCCGGCCTCGCGCGGATAGCCGTTGGCCACCCCGCCCAGCGAGCAGATGATCTCGCGCAGCGCCCGGTCGTTCATGTCCATGACGCGGCGCCACACCACGCGGCGGGTGTCGATGCCGAGTTCGTTGCCCCAGTAGATGTGGTTGTCGATGAGCGCCGAGAGCAGATTGTGCGCCGTGGTGATGGCGTGGAAGTCGCCGGTGAAGTGGAGGTTCATGTCCTCCATCGGCACGACCTGGGCATAGCCGCCGCCGGCAGCACCGCCCTTGACGCCGAAGTTGGGTCCGAGCGAGGCCTCACGGATGCAGGTGATGGCGCGCTTGCCGATGCGGTTCAGGCCGTCGCCGAGGCCGACCGTCGTCGTCGTCTTGCCCTCACCCGCCGGCGTCGGGTTGATGGCGGTGACGAGGATCAGCTTGCCGTCCTTGCCGCCCTTCTTCGAGGCGATGAACTCGGCCGAGATCTTCGCCTTGTCGTGGCCGTAGGGCAGGAGATGGTCGGACGGGATGCCGAGCCTGGCGCCGACCTCCATGATCGGCTTCTTTTTCGCCGCGCGCGCGATCTCGATGTCGGATTTGAACTCGGCCATGGACTCCCCCGGTGAGGCTCGGATGTCGCAAACGGACGCATACCGCGGCCGTTCTGTCGCGCGCATAGAAGCCGAAGCGCGGCCCACCGCGCCGTCTCAAAACAGCCGCGCAATACGCGAAAAGCGACAGTGGATGCGACGCGGAGGACAGTCAGCCTCGCGCCGCTTCGGCGACGATCATCGCGGCTTCGGTCCGGTTGCGCACATGCAGCTTCTGCAGGATGCGCGTCATGTGGTGCTTCACCGTCTTTTCCTGGAGATCGAGCACGCGGGCGACCTCCTTGTTGCTTCGGCCGGCGGCCACCAGCCGCAGGATCTGGTCCTCGCGCTGGGTGAGCGCGGCGAGCGCGTCCCCCGCGCCCGCCGGCGCCGGCTGCTGCGGCGGCATGCGCAGCGCCGCCAGGATGCGCGCGGCGAGCGACGGCGGCACGTAGGCCTCGCCATTGGCGATGCCGCGGATGATCTCGCGCAGCGCCGACGCCTCGACGCCTTTCAGCACATAGCCGTGAGCGCCGTCCTGCAGCGCCGTCAGCACGTCGTCGTCGTTCTCCGAAACCGTGAGCACGACGAGCCGCATGCGCGGGTAGGCGGAGACGAGGGTGGAAATGACGGTCAGCCCGCCGCCGGGCATGGACAGGTCGAGCAGCATGATGTCCGGATCGTGCTCACCCGCCAGGCGCAGCGCGTCTTCGCTGCTACCGCCCTTGCCGACCACGGTGAATCCGCCGTCCTCCTCGAGCGTGCGGGACACCGCGTCGCGAAGGAGAGGATGGTCGTCGACCACGACGACGCGCCGCGGTCCGGTTTCGCTCTCGCTCATGTTCCCTCCCGTCCGTTCAAGTGGCGGCCTCCGTCTGCCTCGCCACCGGCAGGCGCATCGTCAGGACGGTACCCTTGCCGATGACTGAGGACAGCTCAAATCGTCCTCCGAGGGCGACAAGACGTTCCTCCAGTCCCGCAAGACCGAGCCCGTTCGTACGCGCCGCGGGGTCGAAGCCGCCTCCCTGGTCGGACACGCGGACGACGAGCTCGCCCGCCGCAACCTCGGCCGCGACTGCCTGCGCCACCCCGCCGCCGTGCCGGGTGGCATTGTTGAGCGCCTCCTGGACGAAGCGGTAGAGCGCGATGCGTTCAGCCTGCTCCAGGGCCGGTAGGGGCGGCCGCACGTCCAGTGCCACATTTGTGCCGGAGCGGGCTTCGTGGGCCTGCACCACCTGCCGCAGGACCTGCTCGGCGTCGAGCCTGTCCAACTCCGGAAGGGCGGCGCCGCGAGACAGATTGCGCACCTCGCGCATCGCCTCGTTCAGGGCGTCACGGACGGAACGCATGTCTTCCGAGGGCGGGATCGTCGCCGTCGCCGAATCGAGCCGCAGCAAGGCGAAGGCGAGCAGTTGCCCGGGCCCGTCGTGCAGGTCGGCGGATAGCCGCCTCAGGCTCCGCTCGGCCAATGTGGCATTGCGATGAGAGGCCAGTTCGAGGCGCCGGCGCAAGCCCTCGTTCTGCTCGAGCAGGCTCGACAGCTGCGCCACCTTCTGCCGCAGCGCCGCACGTTGCTGCTTGATGGTGAGCCCGCCGCGCTGGACGATTGTGTAGAGGAGCGCGAGCATCGCCATCGTTGCGGTTCCCACAACCAGCCAGCTTTCTGTGCGCGCCGCACGGATGTCGCGGACGAGCCCCGTGGCGTCCTCGTAGGATTCCGCCGCGCCGATCACCGTCCCGGACCATGGCTGGCGAATGGGGCTGTAGATTTCCAGCAGCGGCTTCCGCGCCTGACGCTCGGCCACGTTCTCGTCATCGACGAGGCTGTCCAACCCGCCATTCACCTGGCCGTCGAGAGCTTGTCGCAGATCCGCTTTCACCGGAAACTTCCGGCCAACCAGCGCGTCATCCGTGGCGTAGACCACAGTCCCGTCGGGTGCCCATATCTTGAAGGATACGATCCGGCCGCCGAGGGCGCCCGCCAGCGCTTCCGAAAGCGCCAGTTTCGGCCCCTCGCCGAACACGCCGAGATCGGACATGTCCTCGGTCAGCGGGGCGATGACGCTGTCGACGTAGAACGCCGTCGCCACCGCGGTGTTGCGCGTGACGTCGGTGGCGATTCGCTCGCCCACCCAGTAACCGACCGACCCCATGCCCAGGACGAGCACGATCGTGGCCATGATGGCAAACTGGGCCGTAAGGCTGAGCCTGGGCTCGTCCGCGGCCGACTGCTCTGCGGCGAAGTCGTTCATTGCGCCTTTCTACACGATGAGGCCCGGGGCGCGATATCGGACTGTCGGCACAGTCCCCCGGCCTTAGGTCCGATCCGGCGCGGCATTGGTTCTGGGCGGCTGGAGAAGGCGAAGTCCTGGTGCTCATCTGTCCTCGGAGATTGGAAGTCTCCCCCACCACGGAGGTACTGCAATGAAAACCACATCCATCTGGACGACCCTCGCCGCCGGCGCCGCCCTGTCGCTGGCGCTGCCGGCATATGCGCTGGCTTCCGTAACATCGGGCAGCCCCGCGATCAGCAAGGCCGTCTCGGCGCATCAGGGCGTGATTGTCGCCCACAACGGCGAAGGCGGTTCG
Source organism: Rhizobiaceae bacterium (assembly GCA_905339215.1). GTDB lineage: Bacteria > Pseudomonadota > Alphaproteobacteria > Rhizobiales > Rhizobiaceae > DUSC01. The sequence goes on along the minus strand of CAJPFN010000014.1, from coordinate 372,804 downwards.
GGCAGCGGCGACAGCGACGGCGGCGGTGACAGCGACAGCGACGGCGGCGGCGACGGCGACGGCAACGGCGGCGATGACAGTGGCGGCGATGACAGTGGCGGCGGCCATGGTGCCGACGACGGTGCCGGCGACGACAATGGTGGCCACGGGGCCGACGACGGCGCCGGTGACGACCACGGGGGCGATCGCGGCAGCGGCAGGGGTCGCGGCGGTCATGACGACGGCGGCAACCACGCCTGATATAGATTGTCCGAAGGAACGGCCGCTGGTGACCACCGGCGGCCATTCGGCCTTGTTCGGACCGCCATGGACGACGTCATGAACGCTGCGCTTGCCCGATCCATTCTCGCGCGCCTCGCCGCGATCGTCCTGCTGCTCGCTCCGGCAATCGCGGCTCCCCACCGGGCGATGGCCGACAGCGATTCGGATGGCGGCGGAGATAGCGACGGCGGTGGCGGTGGAGATGGGGACGGCGGCGGCGGGGGAGATGGGGGCGGCGGCGGCGGGGACGACGGAGGAGGACATGGTGGCGGCGACGATGGCGGGCATGGCGGCGGCTATGGGGCGGGCGAACGAGGCGACGGCCATGGCGCCGGTTTCCGAAGGGGCGCCGACACGTTGCCGGGCGCGGGCGAGAGGGCCGAGACGCTCTACAACGGCGGCTGGTTGGAACGGATCGTCGGCGGCCGCTACCAGCTGTTCGATCCGCGCGGGAGGACCGTGGTCGACCGGCCGGCGACCGCTCGCGACCGGGCGCGCTTCGCCGACTGACGGCTGCGCCGAGCGGCCGTCGTCCACGCGAAGCCGACCCCGCGATGACGCAGTACTACCTCGACATCGACATCCCGCTGCACGCCGGCTTCGCGGCGATCGACCTCGCCGCCATGGCGCTCCTGCTGGCAATCCCGCTGCTCGAGCTGCGGCGGCGGGGGTAAGAGACCGTCGCCTTTCGCCTCGCTACCGGTCGACGATCTCGCGCACCTCGACGAGGTTGGAGCGCACGCGTAGCACGTAGAAGCCCATCGTGGCGAGGTGGGTCGGCATGATCCAGCCGTCCTCGCGGCCGTTGGAGATGATCAGCGGCTGGATCTTCAGCGCCGCCTTGAACTGGTCGGAGAGGTTGTTCCACAGCTGGGTCAGCCCGCGCGACTGGATGACCGCCTGGAAGTCGTGGCGGGCGGCCGTCATGATGCCGTAGTAGCCGTAGAGCTGGCCGTAGGCGAACCAGAAGCGGTCGTCGGCGCGCGTGTCGAACCAGCCGTCATTGTGCAGTTCCGAGCGCTCGCGCAGGATCGCCGAGGTGGCGCCGAGGTCGTTGGCGATGCGGTCGACGAACTGCATCAGATTGTCGGCGCGGGCGTCGAAGATCGCCGTACAGCCGGAAAGCCGCGTGTTGAAGGCGTCGAGGTCGCGGATCGCCGAGCGGTAGAAGGACGGCGTCGGCGTCTTCGGCCCGAACGGGTTCAGGCCGAAATACCAGGTGTGCTCGTCGAAGTTCATCGAGCCGCGCGCGTCCTGCAGGCTCTGGTCGACCTGGCTGGTGCCGCGCACGCGGCCGAGCGAGTCGACGAGTTCCACCGTGGTGCGCCGGATCGCCTGGTTGATGCCGCGCTGGAAGGAGGCCTTGTTGTCGAGGAACGGCGTGTGGTCCCAGTCGATGCCGAAGAGGCCCGTCTTGTAGAGGATCATCGACGAGATCCAGGCGTTCTGGTTGACGTTGAAGTCGATCAGGTCGCGGGTCACGTCGACAATCGCCGAGCGGGTGCAGGTGCGCACCTCCTCGCCCTGTGTGGCGACTGGCTGGCTGCCCGCCGCCTGTCCGGAGGTACCCGACTGGTCGGCGGGCGGGTTCTGGAAGGTGTAGGCGGCCGGGTAGTCCGGATTGAAGTTCGACCAGACCTGCGTGTTCCAGATGAACACGCCGTAGAGACCGACGAGGGCGACGATCAGCGCGCCGAGGATGGTCTTCAGGATCCAGCCGCGCTGCGTGTACCAGCGTCCGGCCCACAGGAACGGCCACAGGACGATGCCGATGACGAAGCCGATGCCGCGGCCGATCCACTGGAAGACGCGGGTGAAGAAGTTCACGATCGGATCAAGCATTTCCCCTCGCTTCCCTCAGTCCGTCAGCCCGTAGAGGCGGGTGCGGAATGCCGCCTTGTCCTTGAGATAGGTGGTTTTCAGAATGTCGACAACATGGCGCCGCCAGCGCTCCGTGTAGCTCTCGTAGTCGGCGTAGAAGCCCTGCTTGTTGAAGACGTAGCGCGCGACGAAGTCCTGCGGCACGAAATCCGAGATCAGACGGTTGGTCAGCCAGGCGTCGGGATGGTCCGGCTTGGCGCGGATGACGAGGAAGCGCTGCAGCGGCGGCACGTCCTCGATCCTCAGATGCCCGAGCTGCGCGATTTCCCGCTTGGCAGCGTTGAGGAAGGGGAAGTTGGCGTCGCGATTGACGAGATCGGCATGGGTGTGGATCCAGGTCTGCAGCCACACCTTGTCGACCGCCGAAAGGTCGGCATTCGGGTCCGCGGTGCGGATCAGCGATCGGATCACCATCTCGGCGCGGTGCTCGAGATAGCCGGAGCTCTCGATCCACGAGCCGCGCGGCAGCTCGATGCGGCCCGTCGAGGCGAGGAAGCGGAAGACCCGGTCGGCGTCGCGAATGGACAGGTAGCTCACCTGCCAGGGCCGCGAGCGGCGGAAGCCGGGTGTCGCCGGGTCGGAGATGACGGTGGTCACGTCCGGATCGACAAACACGTAGATGCCGCCGAAATGGCTGGTCCAGAAGGCGTTGTGGCGGAAGATCACCTGGTCGGGGACGAGCGCGTTCTCGCGGATGTCGCCGCACACCTTGGCGAGTTCGACCATCTTTTCCAGCATGGCGTTGTCGCGCCAGGCGTCGGGCTCCTGCTTCAGACGGTCGACCAGGCGGCCGAGCTCGGCGGCCTTGCCGAGCACGTCCTCGGCCGACAGCACCTTGAACTCGACCTGGTTGATCGACAGGAGGTCCTCGATGTCCTCGACCTTCTGCACCGAGTCCTCGATCTCGCCGTAGATCACGTCCTTGATGGTCAGCGCGTCGATGGCGCGCTGGTTGCCCTGAAAGAACTCGTAGACGAGTTGCGAGGTGTTGGAGAACGCCGTGTGCACCACCGGCAGGTCGACCTGCGCGGGGGTCAGGATGATGAAGCGGCGGTTGACCTCGTTCGGATCGAGATAGTGGTAGTCGCCCTGTTCGGCTGCGATCTGCGGCGAGAAGCCGGTGCGATCGATCTCGAATTTGGCGAGTTTGGTCGGCTTCAGGCCGAACGCGGTCAACGCCTTGTTGTAGCGCTCGATGAGGTGCGGCTCCTCGATCGAAAGCAGCCGCCCGTAGATCAGCTCGTTGTCGCGCAAAAGGTCCATTCAGCGCGCTCCGGCCGTGTCTCGCGTGTCCGCGTCGCCGGGCGCATGCCGTTCGGCTCGCCTGCCCGCGCGGGCCTCATGCGCGTCCGCCGGGCGGCGGGGCAAAGACGGGTTGGCGGACGATGCGATCACTCGGCTTCCCCTGACGGCGCACGGACACGACTGAGATATACGTCCGCGCCGCGGTTTCCAAGACGGGAAGGGGTCGCAGGTCGACAGGGGCCGGTTTGCCCCGCGCCCTTGCCCTCTCCCCGTGAAGGACGGGGAGAGGGATTCACCGGCGTCGCGTCCGGTTCTTCACCGCCGGCGTCGCACCTGGTTCTTCACCGCCGGCGACTGGCGAGACCGGCGGCGGAAGCGCCCCTTCTCCCCGTTCTTCACGGGGAGAAGGTCCCGGCAGGGGGATGAGGGGCGGCGCGACGTGTCGTACCTCAGGCGCCCTGGTCCGGCCGCCGCCGATAGGAGCCCGACGCGATGAAGCGCAGGTCCGCGGCGACAGTCGGCTCGAGCCGGCGGTCGAGAGCCGCCAGGATCGTCTCAAGCGCGGCGTCGCGATCGCGGAAGACATCGGCGCTCCAGAAGCGCAGCACCGACCAGTCCTCGCCCACCATGAAGGCATCGCGGACGCGGTCGGCGGCACGGTCGGCATGCTGGCTGCCATCGAGTTCGACCACCAGCTGGGCCTCGCGGCAGGCGAAGTCGGCGAAGTAGCGGCCGATGGGCAACTGGCGCACGAACTTATGGCCGTTCAGCCGCCGGTCGCGCAGGTTGGACCAGAGCAGCGCTTCGGCGTCGTTGTCGGTCCGGCGCAGCGACCGCGCCCTGCGGGTTCTTGCCGTCTGCGGTCCGCGCATCGCACCGCTCCATGGTGGCCCGACCCCGGCGTCGGGATGGAAACTGCCCCTCACCCTTACCCTCTCCCCGTGAAGGACGGGGAGAGGGATTCGCCGGCGTCGCGTCCGGTTCTTCACCGCCAGCGTCGCAACCGGTCCTGCAATGCCGGCGACTGGCGAAACCGGCCGCGGGAGCGCCCCTTCTCCCCGCCTGCGGGGAGAAGGTCCCGGCAGGGGGATGAGGGGCGGCGCGACGACCGTCGCGACCGGCGGTCCGCTCTGCCCTATCTCCTCAGCACCGCCGAGAGCACGTCCCTGATGCCGATCGCGCCGACGAACTTCGAGCTGTCGTCGAACAGCGCCACGGGCGCCGTCTGCGAGCGGTGCATGGCAAGCATCACCGTCTTCAGCGGCGTGCCGGGATTGGCCCAGAAGACGCGCGCGTCGTCGTCGGGCTGGCTTTCCACGTCGGCGCACGACACCCACACCACCGGCTTGCCGTCGCGCTCGGCCGCGGCCACCAGCCCGTCGGCGTCGATCCTGAAGCGCGTCGTCTTGCGCCGGTCGAGCCAGACCCAGCCGTCGTCGGTCTTTTCCAGGTCGCGGCGGTCGCGCATGACGTTCCATGCCGTCAGCACCGACAGCGGATTCACGTTGGCGATGAAGTCGCGCACATAGTCGTTGGCTGGCCTCAGCACGATGTCTTCGGGCGCGCCGGTCTGGACGATGCGGCCGCCCTCCATGATGGTGATGTTGGTGCCGAGTTTCAGCGCCTCCTCGAGGTCGTGGCTGACGAAGATGATGGTCTTCTTCAGCGTCGCCTGAAGCTGCAGGAGTTCGTCCTGGAGCTTCGTGCGGATCAGGGGATCGAGCGCGGAGAACGGCTCGTCCATCAGGAGGATCGGCGCTTCGGTGGCGAAGGCGCGCGCCAGGCCGACGCGCTGCTGCATGCCGCCGGACAGTTCGTGGGCATACTTCTTCGCCCACTGGTCGAGGCCGACCAGCGAAAGCTGGCGGGCGACCCGCTCCTTGCGCTCCTTGTCGGGCACGCCGGCGAGTTCGAGGCCGAAGCCGACGTTCTCCTCCACAGTGCGCCAGGGCAGCAGCGCAAACTGCTGGAACACCATGGCGACGCGCTTCTGGCGGATGCGCCGCAGCGTCGCCTCGTCGCAATGGACGACGTCCACCGCTTCGGCGCCGTCCTTGACGTAGACGTTGCCGCGCACCGGCACGTTGAGCAGGTTGACGGCGCGCAGCAGCGTCGACTTGCCGGAGCCCGAGAGCCCCATCAGCACCGAGATCTCGCCCTCCTGAACGGTCAGGTTGCAACCTGCACAGCCGAGCACCGCGCCGGTCTCGGCGAGGATCTCGGCGCGCGAGGCACCCTTGTCGATCATGGCGAGCGCCCTGCCCGTCTCCTTGCCGAAGACGATGTCGACGTTCCTGAAATCGACCGCGGCCGTCATTTGGCGCCTCCCGTCGAGACCCGGCTGATCCGGTCGAGGATGATGGCGAGCACCACGATCGCCAGGCCCGCCTCGAGGCCGAGCGGGATGTTCACCGAGTTGAGGGCCCTCACCACCGGCTTTCCGAGGCCGTTGGCGCCGATCAGGGCGGCGATCACGACCATCGACAGCGACAGCATGATGCACTGGGTCAGCCCGGCCATGATGGTCGGCAGGGCCGCCGGCAGTTCGACTTTCCACAGCAGCTGGCGCCTGGTGGCGCCGAAGGCCGCACCCGCTTCCAGCATCGGCTTCGGTACGGCCGTGATGCCGAGATAGGTCAGCCGGATCGGCGCCGGCGCGGCGAAGATGACGGTCACGATCAGGCCCGGCGCGATGCCCAGCCCGAACAGGATCAGCACCGGGATCAGGTAGACGAAGGTCGGCATCGTCTGCATCAGGTCGAGGACCGGCTGGAGGATGCGGTAGGCGCGCTCGTTGTGCGCCGCCCAGATGCCGATCGGCACGCCGATGGCCATCGAGGCCGCGGCGGCGGCGACGACGAGCACCAGCGTCTCGACCGTTTCTTTCCACAGCCCCTGGTTGACGATGTAGAGCAGGCCGATGGCGACGGCGATGGCGAGTTTCCACGATTTCTGCAGGTACCACGCCAGAGCCGCGATGAGCGCGATGACCACGCTCGCCGGCAGCCAGAGCATGAAGGCGATCAGGCTTTCGAGCACGAAGCTCAGGCCGTCGGCGATGGAATCGAAGAACCACTCGAAATTGGACGTGAGGAAGTCGAAGAAGACCTTCCCCCACTGGCCGATCGGGATCTTCATGCTCGCGACCAACTGCGTAATCGGATCCATTGCGCCCCTCCTGCGTCTTCCGGTCCGTGAATGCGAGAACGGCGGCCGTCCGCGGGGACCGGCCGCCGTCTCCGGCTAGATCGCTGTTGCGCCCGGCGTCACTGGCCGAGCGAGGCCTTGACGGCCGCCGCCGCGTCGCCGCCGTCGAAGGTGGTGACGCCGTCGAGCCAGGGCGTGACCGCGTCCGGATTTGCCTTCAGCCAGACCAGGGCCGCCTTGTTGGCGTCCTCACCCTTGAGGATGGCGTCCATGATCTGGTTTTCCATCGACAGGGAGAACTTCAGATTGGTGATGAACTTGCCGACGTTCGGGCACTCGGTGGTGTAGCCCGCGCGCACGTTGGTGTGCACGGTTGCCGCGCCGAAGCCGGAATCGCCCATGCCGTCGAGATAGGTGATCTTCATCTCGCCCATGATCGGATGCGGGGTCCAGCCGAGGAAGACGATCCACTCGTTGTCCTTCATCGACTTCTCGGCCTGGCTGAGCATGCCGGCCTCGGACGATTCGACCAGCTCGAAGCCGTCGAGACCGTTGGCGGCGTCGGCGATCATGTCGAGCACGATGCGGTTGCCGTCGTTGCCCGGCTCGATGCCGTAGATCTTGCCGGCGAACTTGTCCTTGTTCGGGCCGATGTCCTTCAGGCTCTTCACTCCGGCCTCGGCGACATAGGTCGGCACTACGAGGCCGTAACCGGCGCCTTCGAGGTTCATCGCCACCGTCTCGACCGACTTGTCGTCGAGATAGGGCTGCACGTCGGCGGCCATGGAGGGCATCCAGTTGCCGAGGAAGACGTCGATGTCCTTGTTCTTCAGCGACGTATAGGTCACCGGCACGGCGAGCACCTGCACGTCCGGCTCGTAGCCGAGCGCGGTGAGAAGGTTGTGGGCAACGCCGGTGGTCGCCTGGATGTCGGTCCAGCCGACGTCGGCGAAGCGCACCTTCTTGCAGCTCTCGGCGTCGCCGGCGAACGCGGTGCCTGTTGAGAGGATTGCCGCCAGGCCGAGGCCGGCGACGAACGACGTCATACGCGACATGCTTGTAACTCCCGTTGTTGCGTCAAGTATGTTCCACCCGGACGTCCGCGATGCGGCGCCGCTTTGTCTTTCGACGAGCCAAACACCATTTCGGCGGTGTTGCAAGCGGCAGGTCGCGGCGCGCACTTATCTGCCTGCGACAAGCGCGACGGTTTTTGTGTGGAATGCGACGGCCGCCCACTCGCCGCGCCGCCCGCCACCGGCATAATAGGGCGATGGCCAAGCTCTACTTCCACTACTCGACCATGAACGCGGGCAAATCCACCGCGCTGCTCCAGGCATCCTACAACTACCGGGAGCGCGGCATGTCGACGATGCTGTTCATCGCCGCGCTCGACGACCGCGCCGGGCGCGGGCGAATCGGGTCGCGCATCGGCCTGTCCTCGGAAGCCGAGACCTTCGGACCGGACGACGACCTGTTCGCGGCGGTCGAGGCGCGCCACGCCCACGCCACGGTCCATTGCGTGTTTGTCGACGAGGCGCAGTTCCTCACCGCCGACCAGGTCTGGCAGTTCGCCCGCGTCGCCGACCGGCTCGGCGTGCCGGTGATGTGCTACGGACTGAGGACCGATTTCCGCGGCGAACTCTTTCCCGGTTCGAAGGCGCTGCTCGCCATCGCCGACGACCTGCGCGAGGTGCGCACCATCTGCCGCTGCGGGCGCAAGGCCACGATGGTCGTCAGGCTCGGCCCCGACGGCAAGGTCGCCCGACAGGGTGCGCAGGTCTTCATCGGCGATTCCCAGTACGTCTCGCTGTGCCGGCGCCACTGGGAAGAGGAGATGGGGCGCATGCCGGCCGACGACTTCGTCGGTTTTCGCGCGCCGTAACGCCGGTTCCGCTCCGCCCCGCCGTTTTAGCGTGACATTCGCGTCCGGCGCACCTATTTGAGGGTCGTTCTTGCGCCGCGCGACGCGCCGGCGACTGTGCGCCGCCATGCGGCCAGATCAACCGACACTCCAGATCGAAGGAAGTCCATTGCAGGTTCTCGTACGCGAAAACAACGTCGAACAGGCCCTCCGGGTCCTCAAGAAGAAGCTTCAGCGCGAAGGCGTCTTCCGCGAGATGAAGGCGCGCCGCGCCTATGAAAAGCCGTCCGAGCGCAAGGCCCGCGAAAAGGCCGAGGCGGTCCGCCGCACGCGCAAGGCGGCGCGCAAGCTGGCCCAGCGCGAAGGCTTGATTGCCGCGCCGAAGCGCAAGGTCGTCGCCGGCGCCGGCGCACCCCGCAGAAACGCGGGCTGATTTCCCGTCTGCCGCGCGGTACCCGGCGACGGCGCCGGGATACCGCGCCGCCCTGCCTTGCGGGCGGCGCCCTCGACGGCCAGCGCGTCGGCGCTCCGGCAGGCACCGGGCCGCCGGAATCCACGGCCGGCGTCAAGCAGCCGGACACGGCCGGAACCCCCCGTCGCCCGCGACGTTTTGACGACGTCGCTCGCAACGCGTGCGACGACTTGCTACGTTTGGACCGCTGGCCTTCGGTCCGGTCGGTCTGATATGGAGCCCGCACACGAAATCGGGGTGTTCTCATGAAAGCTGCAGCTTCCCTCGCCATGTTCGCCGCCGTCGCGGTTCTCGCCTCCCCCGCCTTCGCCGACGGCGACGCGGCGAAAGGCAAGAAGGTCTTCAACAAGTGCACGTCGTGCCACGACGCCGTGGAGGCGAAGGACAAGGTCGGCCCGAACCTGGTCGGCGTCGTCGGCCGCACCGCGGGCACGCTGGAGAGCTTCGCGTCGAAGTACTCGCAGGCCATGAAGGATGCCGGCGCCGCGGGCCTGGTCTGGGACGAGGCGAACATCGCCGAGTACCTGAAGGATCCCAAGGGCAAGATCCCGGGCAACAAGATGGCGTTCGCCGGCCTGAAGAAGGACGACGAGATCGCCGACGTCATCGCCTACCTGAAGGCCGATCCCAAGCCCTGACGCCGGGACGACCGCCCGACGGGCCCTCCGCCTTCCCTCCGGGGCGGAGCGGCCGGCGATCGCCGGCCGGCCGCACTTCATGATCTCCGGCGTCTTTCAATCGATGCGCACGCCACATATATTCCCCGGGCATTTGACCGGTTGAGACTGGAGGGGACTGATGGCCACACTGCAGAATTTCGACGCCGAGATCGAGAAGACCCGGCGGGTGGTCGAGGAGATGCGCTCCAAGATCGACCAGTCGGCGACCGTGCTCGACAAGTTCGCCAAGACCGACGCCAAGATCGGCGCGGCCGACTTCGACATCGAGAACGCCCGCATCGAGGACGTGCTCAAGCAGCAGAAGGTCATGGAAGGCAACATCGCCGACCTGATCATCGGGCTGGAGGACGCCACCAACGTCTTCGGCTCCGAGTTCGAGTCGATGAAGAACTTCACCGGCTGGGAAACCTTCATCGGCATCTTCTCGGCCCAGTCGAAGCAGCGCATGCGCACCGAGCGCGTCCGCAACATGTCGCTCGCCGGCAATCTGCAGGAACTGCTCGGCAAGTCCGACACGATCGTCGGCATCCTCAGGGCCCAGAAGCAGGTCCTCGACGAGCGCTACAAGACCTCGGAGACCAGCCTCGCCCAGGTGATCGAGCGCCGCAAGATGACGATCGACAACCTGACCGCCGTGCAGAAGCGCATCGAGGAACTGAACCCACTCCTCCTCGACATCGAAAACAGGATCGCCGCCTCGACCAGCCAGACCGACCGCACGGCGCTGGAATCGGAGCGCTCCAAGCTCGCCACCGAATACAACGAGCGCCAGGCGAAGGAGCAGGAACTGCTCGCCGAGAGCCAGACGCTCGAGCGCTACACCTCAATGTTCCAGACCTTCGTCGATTCGCTGAACAACCAGATCGCGGCGCAGAACACGCTGATAAACAAGCTGACCATCGACACCGAGCAGCGCATCGTCCTCTACAAGGCGCTCGAGGACTCGCTGAAGACTGCCGCCCAGCAGGACGTCGCCCACAAGATCAACACGCTGGGCTCCCAGGTCGACAACACGGCGGAAGAGACCATGGCCGGCATCGGCGCCGCGGCGCAGAAGCACATCGGCGACCTGCTCGAGCTGCATGAGAAGAACATGGTCGCCACCGCCGACATCCAGCGCCGCAAGAAGCTCGCCGACGAGGCATTCGCCCGCCGCTTCGACGAGGTGCTGCGGAAGCACAACGCCTCGGACTACGTGAAGGCGTAGGGCGGGCGTCCTCGAGGTCTCACGCTTGGACGGTTCTTTCGGGGGGTCAATGCAAGCTGCAACGTCCGCGACGACCCCCGACAATCCTTCAGCCCGCTATTTCGACGCCATCGCCGCCGCACTGGGCGGGCTCGAAGTGTTCATGCGCGACGACCGCTCGCCGCTCTACCGGCACGGCATCGTCGCCGGCATCGTCGCCGAATACATCTCCCGGCTGGAGACCTCCTTCGCCTGCTGGAGGAACCGCATCGGCTTCACCGAGAAGTTCCGCATCTCGCGCGCCGAGAGCGGCTTTCCCGTGTACCAGAACGTGCTCGAGCTGGAGAACGACCGCCGCACCGCCGACAAGCGCCTGGCGGCCATTCCGCAGCCCGACGAGATCCGCGCCGAGATGGCCGACTTCATCCTGCGCCACAAGGCCTTCCCGGCGGCGCTGCAGAAGTCGATGGCCGAGCGGCTCTATCTGGAGGACGTGCAGGCCGGAGCGACCTTCGGCCCCTTCATCCTCGCCCAGACGGCGCTGGTCTCGGTCAACCCGAAGTCCGGCCGGCCCTTCTACCTGGTCCACTGGGGCGCTTTCGACGGCACCGCCAACCTGCCGCTGATCTACATGGCGACCGTCGAAGACGGTTCCGAGGCGATGGTCGAGCAGCTGGTCACGCGCGACGGCAAGCTCAACGCCAGGGTGGAGATCCCGCTGCCCGTCGACGGGCTGCTCAATCCCGACCTCGCCCACCGCTTCGACGATTTCACCGAGAAGAACTCGGCCTACGCCCTGTCGCCGGCAACCATCGCCGGCAACCTCGACAAGGATTTCCCGACGCTCCACCCCAAGCAGCTGCGCCGCGTCGTGCTGGGGCCGTTCTACACGGCCGGTATCACCGAGCATAATTCGGTGGTCGAGGAGGTGCTTTCCAAGGTGCGCAAGCCGGAGAACGCCTGGCTGCTCACCTGGACCGTGCAGGAGGTGTTCTCCAAGGCCGAGCGCCCGGCGCGCAAGGGCCTGTTCTCGTCGACGCCCGCGTCGGAGGAGTTCCACATCGAGACCGACGATCTCGAAGCCGCCCGCCAGGGCGTGTCGAGCTACGAGAAGCACGCGCTGATTCCGCACGAGGCCTACCAGGCGCTCTACGCCGCCGGCGAGGCGCAGAAGATCTTTTCCGGCTACAAGGTCCACATCCTGTCCAAGGGGCAGGTGATCAGCGATGTCTGAGTCGGTCGTTGGTCGTCGGTCGTCGGTCGAAGCGGCGCGGACCAACCGCTCGGCTCTTGACCGGCGGCTGACGATCGGCGGCCTGCTCTCCACGACCGCCGACCGACGACCGACGACCGACTCACCACGCCCGACCAACCACGACCGACGAGGCATCCGATGGACACCGGCCTGACCGCCATTTCCGAAGCCGACATCGAAAAGCACCGCGCCACGGCGCAGAGCTTCATCACCCGCGTCGTGGTGCTGGAGGACAGTTCCGGCCAGTCGTCCACCAGTCTCGCTGGAACCGGCCGCCGCTTCGTCTCGACCGTTTCGGTCGGCGCAGTGAGGAAGACCCGCGAGGTCGAGCTGGCCAAGACCGTCCAGGCGATCCGCCCCGACGACCAGCTTCTTTCCATCCCCCAGCACACGCTGCTCTATCGCGCCCGGCGCGGCATCCAGATCGCGCTCGCCGTCGCCGATGTCTTCGGCCGCTCGACCGAGTTGGAGAGCCTGCAGGCGCGCAACGCCCGCGCGCCCCTAGAGGGCGACGAGGCCGCGCATTTCCGCCGCCTGCTCGCCGCCTCAGGCTATGTCGCCGCCTTCACCTTCTCCTCCTATCTGCTGCAGCTGATCGACACCGACGGCGAGCCGCCGAACGACATCGCCGCGCCGGATTTTCTCTTCGACACGCCGCAGGACGCGGTGAAGTCGGTGCTGGCCGGCCTCGACCGCGCCCTCGCCGGCGCCAGGGACGACGCCGACCTTCTGGTGAGGACGCGCGCGCTGGCCCGCCTCTCGATCGACGGGCTGCTGGCGCGAAAGGGCCGCTTCGACGGGCTCGGCGCGTTTGAGAACGCCCACATCCGCATCGACGCCGACGACTTCACCCTCGACGGCTTCGACGTCGCGCCGGGCAAGAAGTCGAAGCCGCTGGTGATGACCTTCAAGAAGCCCGAGGAGGTCGTCGGCAACCACATCGCCAAGTACCAGTCGGTCAAGCTCGCCAAGATGCTGATGGCCTACGACTTCGACCGCGAGCTGAACCCGTTCGTCGAGCTCGGCGGCTTCCTCTTCACCTTCATCGGCGACGGCGCGCCGGGCACCGGCAAGACGACGCTGATCCAGATGATCGCCGGCCTCGTCCACGGCTATGCCCAGGTCGCCGGCTATCCTTTCGCCTACGAGAACTTCGGCGTCGACCAGATCTCGTCCTACCAGGGCAAGTCGGGCCAGAACTGCCGCCAGTTCATCAACAACGTCTTGAACCCGCGCTCGATCGGCTTCGGCACCATCGACGACATCGACCAGGTGGCGGCGCGGCGCTCCGACGACCGCGCCTCCGCCGGCCAGCAGGAAATCACCGGCGTGCTCATGGACGCCTTTGCCGGCGCCGGCACGGTGGTGCGCGGCAACTGCTCCTTCGGCATGTTCTCCAACTATCCGGAAAACGTCGACGACGCCCTGCGCCAGCGCGCCGGCGCCCGCTGGCTGGTCGACGGGCCGCAGACCCGCGACGACTACATCGACATCTTCGTGCTGCTCGCCGGCAAGAACCACAGGATACCGCTCGGCGAGCACCAGCTCTATGCCGCGCAGGAGATCCAGCGCGCCATCTCCGAAGCCTACGAGGAGCATGGGAAACCGCAGGAAGACGGGCTGATGAAGGTCTACGAGCGCTTCATGAAGGCGAACGGCGGGCCGAAGACGCTCGCCGACGTCGGCACCTACCTGCACATGATCAAGGAGGCCGAGCCGCGCTTCACCGGCCGCGCCATCAAGAACGTCACCGACGCCATCAAGATGCGCGCCATGGACATCGAGCTGCCCGACGACTGGTTCGAGAAGCCGGAAGCCTTCATGCACAAGGGCTACGACGAGAAGAAGGCGATGATCGAGGAGCTGCGCGGGCCGTTCTCCATGGAGATGGTCATGCAGGAGATCAACCGCTACGCCGATTCCGAGTTCCGCTACTCCGACCGTTCCGACGACAGCGCCGTGTCGAAGATGGTGCGCGACGTCCGGCTGCGCGAGCGCGCGGTCCGCGAGATCGAGGAGCTGAAGGCGAAAGGCCTGTGGAGCGCCTGAACGGAGGACGTCGTCAGGCCTTCGCGACCGCCGCCGCCGTTGCGCGGCGCCGGGCCCGCTCGAAATGGGTGAGGATGACCGCGCTCGCCGCCGCGGCGAAGAAGCACCAGACCGAGACGAAGGCCTCGCGGTAGAAGTCGTAGGCGACCGCCGAGCCGATCAGGATGATGACGCCGAGCAGCATCGCCGCCCTTCGCGACGACAGCAGCAGCGGCAGCGCCGTCGCCGCGAGATAGGCGAGGGCGAGCGGCTCGGCCCGCGAATAGTCGCCCGTGTAGACGATGTGTCCGCCGACGATCGCTGCCGTATGCGCGCGGCTGGCGATGTCCCAGCCGAGATAGGCGGCGATCGCGGTGCCCGACGCCAGGCAGGCGAGAATCGCCCGCCGGCGCCCCGGCGACGGCTCGATTGCCAGCGCGGCCACCGGCGCCCAGACCGGCCAGAACACCTGGGCGAAGACGAGGAAGGCATAGGTCAGCGCCGTGGTCGCGGGCGACGGCGGCGTCTGCGCCAGCCCCAGCCAGAGGAAGCCTTCGACCGCCTGCTGGGCGGCGAAGAACAGCGGCATGGCGGCGAGCGGCAGGTCGCGCGGCGCGCGCACCATCGCCACCGCCGCGATTCCCGCTACGCCGGTCATCGCTGCCGTGGCGAAGCTCGCTGTCGCCGAAAAGCACATGGCTTCCATTCCTCCCGGGTCGCCGGCGTCATCCACGGCTAGCACGCAGCGGACAATGGACCCTTTCGAAGGGTAAATGTATAATTAAGCGTCCGTCGAGCCGGAGCCCCCCAGAATGCCAGTCGCCGCGCCTCGCACCGTCGCCAAGCCCAAGACCCAGCACCCGAAGCTCTACAAGGTGCTGCTGCTCAATGATGATTTCACGCCGCGCGAGTTCGTCGTCACCGTGCTCAAGGCCGAGTTCCGCATGAGCGCCGACCAGGCGCAGCGGGTGATGATCACCGCGCACCGGCGCGGGCTGTGCGTCGTCGCCGTGTTCCAGAGGGACGTCGCCGAGACCAAGGCGGCGCGGGCCACCGACGCCGCCCGCGACAAGGGCTATCCGCTGCTCTTCGCCGTCGAGCCGGAGACCTAGAACATTTCCTCTTGCAGGAAATGCTCTACGCGCCCGATTCCCCTCCCCCGCACGGGCGATGTGCGGGTCTGACGCTCATGGTTCTCCTTGTTCCCGCCCGACGGAAACCCGAGGAGGAAATTCCATGCGTTTCGTTCTGATCCTTGCCGCAATGCTCGCCGCGGGAGCGGCCAGCGCGGCGGAAACGACGATCAAAAGGGCACCCGACGCATCTGCGCCGGCCGCCAGGAATACCCTCGGCACGAAGGCCCCAAAGAGCCTGAAGGGGCTCAAGGGCGTCACCGGCGTCACCACCGGGGGCGGCCCCGTGGCGCTTTCCGACGCAGACTGTATCAATCTTCAATGCGACCTGAAGATCATGACCAGTTGCACCACGCGCGTCGGCTGTTCCTGTAAGGGCACCGGCGTCACCATCTGCGTCGACACGATCATCAACGACTGACGCCGCGTTTCGCGGCGCGCCACCCTGCCTCGCCCTTAGACCGTGACGCCGCGAAGTGGCAAACGCGGGGACAAAACCGCCGCCGGCCACGCGGCGGCGGAAAATAATCTCATGTCCCTTCAATCCCTTGCGCGATTTCCTCTCCTTCTGACGCGGAGCTTTTATCCCCCTGCCGCAGAACGCGCGTAGGCTTTTCCGCAGTTCCTCCCATGGGAACACCGGTCGCGACGGTGATTGCGTGGGGAGGGACCGGCGCCTCCGCGCCTCCGCTAACGTGGCGGTGGGCTCCGGGGGGTCCGTTCCGGTTCGTCCAGGGGGGCATTAAGACCCCCGTGTGCGCCACGTTGCACACAACCGGAGGCGTGTTGCTGCAGACGACCGGCGACCGATCTGCCGGCGGCCGCACTGGCGTCTCCGGGTATAAGGATGGAGCGGGCCGAAAAATCGCCGGCGGGGCGCATGTGTCGCGCCATGTTTTATAAGTTCGGAAGGCACGGCCAGGCGCCCCGCTTCCCGACCTCTTCTTCAATGGCCAGGGCCGAAAGGCAGCGTGGCGAGGAAGAGGCGTGTCCGCCCGACGTTGGGGAAACCGCGCACGCCCGGGACGCGACGCCACACCGCTTGCGCGCCCCGCATGCGACCCTTACCATTGCCGCAAAAGTTCTCGTTCATAACATTCTGGAGGAATTTTCGATGAACCCATCGGGCGTGACGGCGATCGTAACCGGCGGCGGCTCCGGTCTCGGCGAGGCTACCGCGCGGGCGCTGGCGGCGAAGGGCGCCAAGGTAGCCATCTTCGACGTCGGCATGAAGAACGCCGAGCGCGTCGCCGGCGAGATCGGCGGCGTGGCGATCCGCTGCGACGTGTCCAGCGCCGACAATGGCGAGGCCGCGGTCGCCGAAGCCGCCGAGAAACTCGGCCCGGCGCGCATCCTGGTCAACTGCGCCGGCATCGCCATCGCCATGAAGACGACGGGCAAGGAGGGCGCCCACCCGCTCGACCTCTATCGCAAGGTCATCGAGGTCAACCTCATCGGCACGTTCAACATGATCCGCCTGTTCGCCGTCCGTTGCGAGAAGCTCGACCCACTCGAAGGCGGCGAGCGCGGCGTCATCGTCAACACCGCCTCCGTCGCCGCCTTCGACGGCCAGATCGGCCAGGCCGCCTATTCGTCGTCCAAGGGCGGCGTCGTCGGCATGACGCTACCGGTCGCCCGCGATCTCTCGCGCGCCGGCATCCGCGTGTGCACGATCGCGCCAGGCATCTTCAAGACGCCGATGCTCGCCGGCCTGCCGGAAGAGGCGCAGAAGTCGCTCGGCCAGCAGGTGCCTTTCCCGTCGCGGCTGGGCGAACCGTCCGAGTATGGCGCGCTGGCCTGCCATATCGTCGAGAACCAGATGCTCAACGGCGAGACGATCCGCCTCGACGGCGCCATCCGTATGGCGCCCAAGTGACGGCAGGCGCACCGTCCCGGCATTGACGCCATGACCGCCGCGACCGCGTCCGGGCCGCTCGCCGGCCTCACCGTCGTCGAGATGGCCGGCATCGGCCCGGTGCCGCTCGCGGCGCTGATGCTGGCCGAATACGGCGCCCGCGTCGTCCGCGTCAAGCGTCTCAAGGCCGGCGCCGGCTTCCTGCCGCTGGCGCCCGACGTCGACCTGTCGCTGCACGGCCGCTCCACGCTGAAGGTCGACCTGAAGCGGCCGGAAGGCGTCGAACTGATGCTGCGCCTGGTCGAGAAGGCCGACATTCTCGTCGAGGGTTTCCGTCCCGGCGTCATGGAGCGGCTGGGGCTTGGGCCGGAGCCGTGCCTGGCGCGCAACCCGCGCCTGGTCTACGGCCGCATGACCGGCTTCGGCCAGGACGGTCCGCTCGCCGACCGCGCCGGCCACGATCTGACCTATCTGGCGCTGACCGGCGCGCTCCACGCCATCGGCCCGAAGGACGGACGCCCGGCGATCCCTCTCAACCTCGTCGCCGACTACGGCGGCGGCACGATGTTCCTGGTCGCGGGCGTGCTTGCCGCGCTGGTTTCGCGCGCGACGACCGGCTGCGGCCAGGTGGTCGACGCGGCGATGGTCGACGGCGCCTCGATGCTCCTCGCGCCGACCTTCTCCTATGTCGCCTCGGGCTTCTGGAAGGACCGCCGCGGCGTCAACCTGCTCGACGGCGGCGCGCCCTTCTACGACGTCTACGAGGCGGCCGACGGCCGCCACGTCGCCGTCGCCTGCCTGGAGCCGCAGTTCTTCGCCGAGTTCGTCCGCCTGCTGCCGCTCGATCCCGCCTTTGTCGCCCGCCAGTACGATCCGCGCGCGTGGCCGGAGCTCCGCGCCGCGATCGAAGTGCGTATGCGCGAACGTCCGCGGGACGCATGGGCCGACCTGTTCGCGCCGAGCGACGCCTGCGTGGCGCCGGTGCTGTCGATGGCCGAAGCCGCCGAACACCCGCACAACCGGGCCCGCAATGTGCATGCCCGGGTCGGCCGCATGACCCGGCCGCGCCCGGCCCCGCGTTTCTCGGCGACCCCTGCGAGCCTCGCCGGGCCCGACGCCGCCCCCGCGGATATCGCCGCCCTCCTGTCCGGCTTCGGCATTGCCGGCGACGACGCCGAGACCCTTGTCAGCGAGGCCGTCGTCGGGGCATAAGCGGAGTCTGTCGATCAGGTTTGGAGGACGCGGTGGAGCAGGCCCGCAAGAAGGACGTGATCCGCGAGACCGATGCCGAGGCGATCCGCCTGGCGCGGACCTTGGTGCGCAGCGCCCGCTTCGGCGCGCTCGCCGTCCTCGACCCGAACGACGGTTCTCCGCAGGCGAGCCGTGTCGCGGTGGCCACCGATCTCGACGGCACGCCGCTGATCCTGGTCTCCGCGCTTTCCGGACACACGGCCGGGCTGGTCGCGGATCCCCGCTGCTCGCTTCTCCTCGGCGAACCCGGCAAGGGCGATCCCCTCGCCCACCCGCGCATCAGCATCTCCTGCCGCGCCGAGCGCCTGGAGCGCGGCAGCGCAGGGCAGGCCCGCGCCGAGCGCCGCTATCTCAACCGTCATCCGAAGGCGAAGCTTTATGTCGGCTTTCCCGACTTTGCCTTCTTCCGCCTCGACCCGCAGAAGGCGAGCCTCAACGGCGGTTTCGGCAAGGCCTATGCGCTGACCCGCGCCGACCTCATCACCGACAGCCCCGCGACCGCGGGCCTTGTCGGAACCGAACAGTCGGCGATCGTCCACATGAACGAAGACCATCGCGACGCCGTCGACGTCTACGCGCGCGCCTTCGCCGGGGTGCGCAGCGAGGGCTGGTACGTCATCGGCCTCGATGCCGACGGCGTGGATATCGCCCGTGGTGACGAGGCGCGCCGGATCTTCTTTCCCCAGCCGTTGTCTTCGGCGGCGGAGCTGCGCACGGCTCTCGT
The DNA here is from genome assembly GCA_905339215.1 of Rhizobiaceae bacterium. Taxonomy (GTDB): domain Bacteria; phylum Pseudomonadota; class Alphaproteobacteria; order Rhizobiales; family Rhizobiaceae; genus DUSC01. The sequence goes on along the minus strand of CAJPFN010000014.1, from coordinate 353,825 downwards.
CGAATTGGCGAAGGCCGGCCGCGCCGTGCTCGCTGCGAGCGAATGAGCCGCGCGCAACTGCGGGGCACGTTTGGGTTGTGAGCTTGCATTTTCAAGCATCCGCGCCGTAGATTGCCGCCGCCATCGCTCGACTGACTGATGGTCCTGTCCAGCGAAGCCGAGGTCATCGCCCCCATGGTCAACGGCTCGAACATAAGAAAACCGGGGTAAGATGTTTGCAAAGAAAATAATCGAAAACGCCAACGGCGTGGCCGAGCTGCTGACGCTTCTGGGCAATGGCAAGCGGCTCGTGATCATCGGACATCTCCTGGAGGGGGAGCTGTCCGTCGGCGCCATCGCGAAGAAGGTCGGCTTGAGCCAGTCGGCCCTTTCGCAGCACCTGGCGAAGCTGCGCAACACGGGGTTGGTGACGACCCGCCGGGATCGCCAGACGATCTACTATTCCTGCAACTCCGACGCGGTGCGCGGGCTCTTCTTGGCGCTCGACGCGAGTTTCCACCGCGTCAGCGGGGCTGCGCAACGGGAAGGGGTCGAGCTCGACCGGTAGCTCGCCCAGCACTTGCCTGATCGCGCCGGCCATGCAACCACGGCGGCGAAGATGGACTCAGAGCAGCCGGCGGCGCGATTGAACGCCATCCGCATCGACGATCCCGGCGATCCGCGAGTCGCCGTCTACCGCGACGTCCGCGAGCGCGATCTCGTCGGGCGCGAAGGTCGGTTCGTCGCCGAGGGCAAGGTGGTGCTTGCCGCGCTCTTCTCCGCCGGCCGATTCGAGGCCGAATCGGTGCTGGTGCTGGAGAACCGCCTGGAAGGACTGGCCGACACGCTGGATGCGGCGCCCGCCGACCTGCCGGTCTATGTGGCCTCGGCGGAGGTGATGAATGCAATCGCCGGTTTCCCGATCCATCGCGGCATCCTGGCCGTCGGCCGGCGCCGCGCGCCGGAGACGTTCGAGGATCTTCTCGCATCGCTTCCGCGAAGGGCGACGGTGGTCGTGCTCGTCGGCCTCTCCAATCACGACAATGTCGGCGCGATCTTCCGCAACGCCGCCGCCTTCGGCGCCGATGCCGTCGTCCTCGACCGGACGAGTTGCGATCCGCTCTATCGGAAGGCGATCCGCGTTTCGGTCGGGGCGGCTCTGAAGGTGCCGTTCGTCCGCGGCGGGGATGCCGTGGAAATCATCGGGACGGTCCGGCGACATGGCTTCGAACCGGTGGCACTCTCGCCGGCCGGTGCCGAGGACATCCGCTCGATCGCCCGGCCGGAACGCGCGGCACTGGTGCTTGGAGCGGAAGGGCCGGGCCTGTCCGCCGCACTGCTCGGCAAGCTACGCACCGCCCGCATCGCCATGGCGCCCGGTTTCGACAGCCTGAACGTCGCCGCCGCATCGGCTATTGCGCTGCACGAGATGTGCAGGGCCGGCTGAGGCGGTCAGGAGACCGACGCCGCCTTCTGCAGCGCCTTCACCCGGTCGGCGAGGCTGCTGATCTTGTCACGCGGATCGAGCGGCTTCTCGGGTGCGGCCGCGAGCGCCTTGCGGATCGGCGAATCGGGTCCCTCGAGAGCGGCCGTCATGGTAATGACTTCCGCCGCGAGATCGTTGATCTGCTCACGCAGCAGCGCGTTCTCGCGTCGCTCCTCGCTCCAGTCCTCAGACTTCGTGCGCTCGTATTCCGCGAGGTCGGAACGCAGCTTCTTGTTTTCGCGCGTGAGGACGCCGAGGCGCTCCTCGAGCCGGGCGCGATCCTCGTCGAGCCTGGACAACGCCTTCTCGACGTCGCCGCCGGTGGCTCCTGAGAGGAGGCGCGACATCTGCAGCGTCAGATCCGCCACCTGCGCCTCGAGCTTCGCCTTCTCGATCTGCATCTCCGCGAACTCGGCTTCGAGGTCGCTGCCGGCCCGCGTCGCGCCGCTCATGTGTTCGCGCAGCCTCGCCAGTTCGCGCTCGCGGCGGTCGAGCTTCTCGTCGCGATCGGCGACCGTGGCCATCAGACGTTCGATCTTCTTCTCGAGATCGCCGATCCGCTTCTTCTCGGCCTTCAGCGCCTCGCGGAGCGTCTTGTTCTCGGCGCCGATCTCGTTGAGGCGCTTCTCGCCGTCCTTGCGCTGTCCACGCAGCGAACTCAGGTCGCTAGAGAGCTTGTCGACCTCGGATTCGCGTGCCACCAGCTCGATCTGCCGGTTGCTCGCCGAAAACGACGCATCGTCATACATGCGCCCGAGCTTCTCCAACTCCTGCGCTTTTTGTTCCAGCCGCTGCTCGGCCTCCGCCAGCCTGTCCGCCAGTCGCTGCATCTGGTCTTCGCGAATGCGAAGTTCGGCGCGGAGTTCGCCGCCCTTGGCCTCGAGCTGCGACAATGCCCGGTCCTTTTCGGCCCGCTCGGCGGCAAGCTGCTTCAGTTCCTCGCGGTTGCGATTGATCTCGATGACCTGGGCGGCCGCCTTCTCGCGGAACGACTTAATACTCATCTCCAGGCGCCGGGTCGACATCGCGAACTCGGCCCGGATGCGGTCCTTGTCGGCCTGGATCTCGCCCAGAGACAGCGGAACGGAAGCCTCGATGCGCTTGCGTGTCAGGCGGACCGCGCGGCGCCAGACAGCAGGCGCCAGCATCAACGCCAGAAAGCCGGCGCACAGGAAACCGAGCGCAAAGAAGAGAATGGACTGGATCACCGACGCTTATCGCTCCAACGGAAGCGTCCTATGTGCCATAGCGGCACGCCTTTGATCCAGAGCCGAGTTCGTCCCGCCCGGCCCTGCCGCGTCTTAAGGTTAAGCTGGCAGCAGGCCCGGCCCGCCTCAGAACGGATTCCAGGTAGGCTTCTGCGTCAGCTTCAGATACCCCACGTTGACGCCGAGCCGCGCCCCGACCCCGGTGCGAACCGGAACCAGCAGGACATTGCCCCGCTTGAGGACCGTGAAACCGAGGCCCGCCATGACGTAGGCGGAACCGGCGACTCCGGCGAAACGGTTGTACACGGCGGAGATGTCGTCGAGGTTGTAGACCAGGATCATGGTCCGCGAGCCCTGGCCGCCGAAATCCCAGCCCAGCGAAGGCCCCTGCCAGAAGACCGGATGGTCACCGGCGTTCTTCGTGTAAAGCGTCCCCTCGCCATAGGTCAGTCCGCCGACAAAGGCGCCGGATCCCTCTTCGCCGAGGATATAGCCGTTCGGCAAGCCGTAGGAGGAGAAGACTTTCTCGATCAGCGACGCAAGGCCGCCAGAGGTCGCGCCGAAGAACCGATGCCCGGAATCGACGATTTCCTGGGCTGTATATCCTTCGGCCCGCGAGCCGGCGGTTGCCATGAACACGACGGCAAGCGATACGACTATCGCGGCACCAAGCCTGGCGAAGCCCCGTTCAACAATCTTGGAAAGCATGCATCCTGTCTCCGTCCGGGAGCACTGCCCGTCGACGCTCTCTGTTCGCCTCGACCGCTTCTCTCGTCGGCTCGGCGACCGATTGCGGCACGCTATGCCGTAATCCTTTTTCAACCATTAAACTCTCTGATGATGATGGCGGATCGATGGCTTTCGATCCGAGTGCCGGGTTTGTCGATCCGGCCGAAACGGTGCCTGCCACGGGTTACGATCGTAAGCTGTCCGGCGCGGTATTGTTCGGCCTATTCTTGCTGGCGACCTGCCCCGCATGTAACTAAGCCTTGCCTGAATGAATTCGATTCGCGCCGGTTTGCCGGGCGCGAACTGTCCGGAGACCGCAAATGCCAGATGTGTTCACGCTGTCCGCGCCGGACCTCGCGGCCCTGCTGTGCAGCCGCATCTGCCACGACATCATCTCTCCCGTGGGGGCCATCAACAACGGCCTCGAACTCCTCGATGAGGGAGGTGCCGACGAAGACGCCATGAACCTGATCCGGACGAGCGCGAGAAACGCGTCGGCGCGCCTCCAGTTCGCCCGCATCGCCTTCGGCGCCGCCGGATCCGCCGGGATGATGATCGACACCGGGGATGCCGAGTCGGTCGCCGCTGCCTACATCAAGAACGAGAAGCCCGAACTGGTCTGGATCGGCCGCAGGGCTCTGCTGCCGAAGAACAAGGTCAAGCTACTGCTCAACCTGATCCTCGTGTCCATCGGCACGATCCCGCGCGGCGGCAAGATCACCGTCGAGCTCGACGACGTCGAGACCGCGCCGAAGTTCACCCTGACCTCTTCGGGGCCGATGGTTCGCGTTCCGCCTAAGTTCCTCGAACTCCACTCCGGAAAGAAGCCCGAGGAGCCGATCGACGCGCACAGCGTCCAGCCCTACTACACGCTGCTTCTGGCGCGCGAGTCGGGCATGCAGGTCTCGATCCGTGCCTCCGCCGAGGAGATCGTGCTCACCGCCGCCTGAGGCGGCTTCCGCCGGGTCGGCGGCGGACTTAACTTTGCGGAAACCAATATTCAAAGTCGCTTTCAAGTTTAGCGACCGCGTTTTCCGCTTCTTTACGTCGCTCTCCTAGTCTTTCCCTAAATTATTCCCGCGCTGTCACATGAGTGTGGAGAGGGCAAGAGACATGAAGCGCTGCATGTTCATCGACGATTCGAGCGTCATCCGGAAGGTGGCGAAGCGCATCCTCAACGGACCCGACCTGGTGGTCATCGAGGCCGAGAGCGGCAGCGATGCGCTATACATGTGTGACAACGACATGCCCGACCTCATCGTCGTCGACGGCGGGCTGCCGGACATGGCCGCAGAAGAATTCATCCGACGCGTCCGCGCCATTCCGAGTCCGATCCGGCCGCAGATCGCCATCAGCCTGATCGAGGTGGATATCGGTGCGATCATGCGGGCGAAGCGGGCCGGCGCCCAGGGCTATATTCTAAAGCCGTTCAACCGCCCGCAGCTTCTCGAGCGATTCCGCCAGCTCGATATGGCGGCGTGAACGAATCGCGCAAGGCAACACGGCCGATCGCGACACCCGCGCCCGGCGCACCATTCCCCTCTTGGCTGGTCGCGAACGGCTCTCGCCGCGATCAGGCGCTGGCGCGCACGTCCTCGGGCTCGCGCAGCACATAGCCGCGGCCCCATACGGTTTCGATGTAGTTCTGCCCCCCGGACGATGCGTCGAGCTTCTTCCTGAGCTTGCAGATGAACACGTCGATGATCTTCAACTCCGGCTCGTCCATGCCGCCGTAGAGGTGGTTGAGGAACATTTCCTTGGTCAGCGTGGTGCCCTTGCGCAGCGAGAGCAGTTCCAGCATCTGGTATTCCTTGCCGGTCAGATGCACGCGCTGGCCGGCCACTTCGACCGTCTTCGCGTCGAGGTTCACCACCAGGTCGCCGGTCGCGATGACGGACTGGGCATGGCCTTTCGACCGCCGCACGATGGCGTGAATACGCGCCACGAGTTCGTCCTTGTGGAAGGGCTTGGTCATGTAGTCGTCGGCGCCGAAGCCGAGCCCGCGGACCTTGTCCTCGATACCGGCCATGCCGGAGAGGATCAGGATCGGGGTCTTCACTTTGGACAGCCGAAGAGTGCGTAGAACCTCGTAGCCGGACATGTCGGGGAGGTTCAGGTCGAGGAGAATGATGTCGTAGTCGTAGAGCTTGCCGAGATCGACGCCTTCCTCTCCGAGGTCGGTCGTATAGACGTTGAAACTCTCCGATTTCAGCATCAGTTCGATGCTTTGTGCGGTTGCACTGTCGTCTTCAATCAGCAGAACGCGCATTTCATTCCCCTTCTCTGCCCTCGTGCCGTCGTGGGGCTGGCGGCGCGGGGCAGCGATTGCCTGAATCGGAGGCTGCCACCGAATGGTTAACAAAATCTAATTCCGCTTTGCAAGCGATATCAGATTTTCTAGCTCGTGCATCCACCATATTGAATCTGCTAGTGAATCAAGAAACAGAAAACCTAAAGCGAAACGTTAAGAAACTCGCACAAGCGACTCTGTCGACTCGCCTCGTCCGCATCGTCCGTCGACCCAGGTTTTTTTACCGCCCCTTAAGTCCTGTCCCGTATGATTAACAACGCCCGTAAACGAATGGTTACCAACGGCGAGAATCTTTAGGATTTCGTTTCCTATCGTCGCCGGAACCGTTTGACGGGCGCGGGACGGCAGTTCTCGGCGAAGCCGCTTCGGTGTTCAGATGTGCGTATTCGGGAGTTTCGAGTCATGAAGCCACGTGAGAACCTCGTCCGGCTCAAGCAGTTCCAGGTGAACGAGAAAAAGCGCCAGTTGGCCCAGCTTGACATGATGATCGCCGAGTTCGACCGCATGGCCACTGAGCTCGACGTCCAGATCGCCGCCGAGGAACGCAAGGCCGGCATCACCGACGTCAATCACTTCGCCTACCCCACTTTCGCCAAGGCGGCCCGCCTTCGCCGCGACAATCTGAAGAACTCCCAGTCCGACCTCGTTCAGCAGAAGAAGACGGCCGAGAGCCTACTCGCCGAAGCTGAAGCGGAACTTGCCAAGGCCGAGATGCTGGAATCGCGCGACACGCGTCTGCGCGAACCAGAGGTGTCGGCGCGCAGCGCGATGATCGGCTGACCCAGAGCGCGCCGCGAGCGGCGCGCAGTGTGGTCCCAGAACGCTCTTCCACTCGCCGCAGCCCTTCGCCATCATGAGACGATGCGCGTCCTCCTGCCCCTCGTCCTCTTCGCCGCCACCTTCTGCTACGGCCTCGGTCTGGTCCTACCGCTGATCCGCATCCAGAAGTTCTTTGTCTTCACCGATGAACCCTCGCTCGTTGCGATGATCGCCGGCCTGTGGGGTAGCGGCGACATGGCCCTGGCGACCCTCGTCGCTCTCTTCTCGGTGGCTTTCCCGCTGGCCAAGCTCGGCCTGCTCCATGTTGCGGCCTACGGCGGACCCGACGGCCATCGCATGGTGCCATCCTGGTTCAGGATCCTGTCGAACTGGTCGATGCTCGATGTCGTTTTGGTGGCGCTGGTCGTCTTTGCGGCAAAGACGACGGGGCTCGCCGATGCCTTCGCACGGCCGGGCCTCTGGTTCTTCGCGGTCTCGGTCGTCCTGACCGCCGGCGCCTCGGCGCTGCTCAAGCGGCAGGCCTGACGGAAGAGGACCCCGAAAACGCGAAAACCGGCCGCGAGGCCGGTCCAGAGAAGAAGAATGAGCGTGCCTGGCGCCCGAGGCGCTAGTGGCGGTACTGCTGGATGCGCGTCGTACGCAGCCCGGCGAGGCCGTACTCGTCGATTGAAGCCTGCCAGGACAGGAATTCCTCAGTGGTGAGCTTGTAGCGCTGGCATGCTTCATCAAGGCTGAGCAGTCCGCCGCGCACGGCGGCGACGACCTCGGCCTTGCGCCGGATGACCCAGCGGCGCGTATTCGACGGGGGAAGATCGGCAATGGTGAGCGGGCTGCCGTCCGGCCCGATGACATACTTGACGCGCGGTCTAACCAGATCGGTCATCGTACTCTCTACACAACTCAACATACCAATCGTCGCCACAATAGCGTCACAGCTTTAAAAAAGACCTAAGCGCCCGGGCCGTGTTGCGCCGCCGGCGTCAACCGTTGGTTAACCACGAGCCCGACCGTGGCGCGGTGCCAAATCTTGACCTATATGTAGCGGATGGGCATGAAACGCCCGCTACGTCCCGTGAAAGACCGTCGATGAACAGCCTGGATCTCCCGGCTCGCCCAGAAGAGACGAGGATCGTCGTTGCCATGTCCGGCGGCGTCGATTCCTCGGTCGTGGCCGGCATGCTGAAGCGCGAAGGCTACGACGTCATCGGCGTGACCCTGCAGCTCTACGACCACGGCGCCGCGACGCATCGTCCCGGATCGTGCTGCGCCGGACAGGATATAGCCGATGCGCGGCGCGTCGCCGAGACGCTCGGCATCCCGCACTACGTCCTCGACTACGAGGAGCGGTTCCGCGAGGCCGTCATCGATCCCTTTGCCCAGAGCTACGTCTCGGGCGAGACGCCGATCCCATGCGTCGCCTGCAACCAGACCGTCAAGTTCGCCGACCTGCTGCGTACGGCGCGGGAACTCGGCGCCGACGCGCTGGCCACCGGCCACTACATTCGCAGCCGCGCGGGCGCAGGCCCAGGACGCGCCCACCGCGCCCTCTTCCGGCCGGTCGACACCGACCGCGACCAGAGCTACTTCCTGTTCGCGACGACACAGGAGCAGATCGACTACCTGCGTTTCCCGCTGGGCGCCCTGCCCAAGGCCGAGGTCCGGCGCATCGCCGCCGAGATGGGCCTCGCCGTGGCGGCCAAGGCGGACAGCCAGGACATCTGCTTCGTGCCCCAGGGCCGCTACTCCGACATCATCGCCCGGCTGAAGCCTGCCGCAGCCACGGCCGGCGAGATCGTGCACCTCGACGGCCGCGTCCTCGGCCGCCACGACGGTATCCTGCGCTATACGATCGGCCAGAGGCGCGGCATCGGCATCGCCTCGGGCGAGCCGCTTTACGTCGTGCATCTGGACGCCGAACGCGCCCGCGTCGTCGTCGGGCCTCGCGAGGCGCTGGAAACCCGCCGCGTCTATCTACGCGATGTCAACTGGCTGGGCGACGTAGCGCTCGAGAACGCTGCCGACGGCCTCGATCTCTATGCCAAGGTCCGCTCGACGCGGCCGCCGCGCCCGGCCTCGCTTCACGCCGTCGACGGGACGGTGTGGGTCGAGCTCTCCGAAGGCGAGGCCGGCGTCGCGCCGGGTCAGGCCTGCGTCCTCTATTCCGACGACGGCGCCGGGGCGCGCGTGCTCGGTGGCGGCTTCATCGAGCGCTCCGAGCGCGGCGAGAAGGCCGAGGCGATGCTGTCGCGGCTCGCCGCGCGCCCGGCGACGCTTCCGGCCGAATAATCCCCGTCAGTCGTGGGCGACGGTGCCCGCGGTCAGGATGCGCAGCACCCTGATCGCCTCCTCGCCGTCCGTGCGCGGCTCGGCGCGCGAACCGACGCAGGCGATGAAGTGCTGCAGCTCGCGGGTCAGCGGCATTCCCTGCTCGACCGGCACGTAGGACGGTTCGTTCTGGGTGAACGCCCATTGCCCGCTGTCCTGCCACACCGCATGGCGATAGACGGCAAGCTTGCGCTCCCAAGGCTCCACGTCATCGAAGACCGCCATCGCCCGGGTGCCAACCACGGTCAGCCGGCGCTCGCGATAGGGATTGAGCCGCGAGGTGAAGAGATGGCTCCTGAGCCCGTTGGGGAACCGCATGTGCAGGTGGGCGAAGTCGCTCAGGTGATCGAGCAGGGCGGCGCCTTCGCCGCGCACCTCGACGGGTGCCGAGCCGGTGATGGCGAGGATCATCGACAGGTCATGCGGTGCCAGGTCCCAGAGCGCGTCGTTCTCGGTGTGGAACTTGCCGAGACCGAGCCTGTGCGAGTGGATGTAGCGCACCTGTCCGAGTTCGCCGCGATCGATCAGATCCTTCAGCGCCTCGAAGGCCGGATGGAAGCGCAGCACGTGGCCGACCATAAACACGCGGCGGTTGGCCTTCGCCGCCGCCACCGCCCGTTCGGCATCGGCGACGGTCAGCGCGATCGGCTTCTCGACCAGCACGTCCTTGCCGGCCTCGACCGCGCGTATGGCGAAGTCGGCGTGGAACTGCGGCGGCAGCGCCATGACCACGGCGTCGATGTCGTCGCGGTTCATCAGTTCGTCGGGCGGGATCGCCAGGCAGTCCTGTTCGCTGGCGAAACCCTCGGCGCGCGGGCCGTTGGCGTCGGATACGGCGTGCAGCGCACCGAGCGCCTTGAGGGTGCGGATGTGATTGCTTCCCCAGTATCCGCAACCGAGGACTGCTATGCGCGGCTTCATCGACACCAGACTTAGAAATGTGGTGGCGGACACATAACGGCGGGCGTCGACGAACTCAACCCCGTGGCGACACCTCGTGGCGCCGCGGAGCCGCCCAGACGGCGCTTATGGCCGCGCCCGCGGCGTCGGCGCGCTCGGCCCGCGCGGCGCAGATCCCGCCGATGCCCGCGTGTCTCGGCCCGGCCACAGCCGCCCGTGTCTCGCTGCACGGCGATTCCGCGTCGGAATCGCGCCTCCCGTGATGGCGCGCCGGGCCGTAGGCCTGTGCTTGACAGTGCCCGCATGGCAACCTTATATCCGCGCGTCCTCGACCGACGCCCGCGCCAACGGCGGGCGGACGTGTCGCCGGGGCGGAGTAGCTCAGTAGGTTAGAGCAGAGGAATCATAATCCTTGTGTCGGGGGTTCGAATCCCTCCTCCGCTACCAACAAAATCAAGGGCTTATTGTGGATCTGCCTTGATTTCGGCGTCCCCGCTGCGTTCCGGCCGGCCGGGCGTGGTCAGTGGATGCTCATCGCGTATTCCTGCGGATTCTGGTGCAGGATAACACGGTTTCTGCCGGCCCGTTTGGCCGCATACAGCCGCTGGTCCGCCGTGCGGAGCAGGTCGCTGACATCCTTGTCGTGGTCGAAGGTGACTCCGCCGACGCTCACCGAAACCCGCCGTATCTCTCCCCCGAGCGCCAGATCGGTCTCGAACACGTTCCTTCGGATGCGCTCGGCGATGGCGGCCGCGCGTTCCTGCGATGCGCCCGGCAGCAGGACGCAGAACTCCTCTCCGCCGATACGGCCGACCACGTCGAACTCGCGCACGGATTCCTTGATCGCATGTGCGACCGTAGCCAACGCCACGTCGCCGCAGTCGTGGCCGAACGTATCGTTGATCTGCTTGAAATGGTCGATGTCGATGACCAGGAGAGCGGCTGTGTCATCGGTCCGGTGTTGATCCATCCGGTCAAGATAGCCCTCGACAAGGGAAACGAAGGCGCGACGGTTGAGACAGGAAGTCAGCGCGTCCGTCGACGCCACGACCATCAATTCCTCGTGGGCAAGCGCCAACTGGCGCTGCTTCCCGAGGAGGTAGCCGAAGAATGGAATGCCCAGCACAAGCGGGATAAGGACGTTGTTGATCGGCTTCTCGCCCCAACCCCAGGTTCCGGTTTCCGGGGAATAGCCGTCAATGGCAAAGGCAACGGCGATACATGCGAGCGTCCCGACGACGGTGCCTGCCCAGACGCGGCCCCAACCGCGAGGTGAGAAGTCGAAGAGCTTGCTACGCATCGCCGATCCGAAGGCCGAGTTCACAGCGCAGCATACATTCGCGAGGTTAATCGACCGTTTGGCCTTGACGACAAAGCCGACGGAAATTCCGCAGCACCTCGCCGCGTCAGCCCGAGCCGCGCTCCGGCCGTCCGCCGCCCTGACGCGCAATGATCGCGTCCGTGTTGGCGAGAAGCCGCCGGACGGCCTTGCGCGCTGCATCGGGCCGCTGCAGGCGGATACTCTTCTCGATGTCCTCGTGGAGATCCTGGGCGTGGCGGATGTCGTTGACCTCGCGCGTGACGAAGACGAACAGACCTTCGAGGGCGGAGTCGATCAACGCGCCGAGCGGCAACAGCAGTTCGTTGCCCGCGGCACGCAGAATGGCGAGATGAAAGCGCGTGTCGGCGGCAGTGCGCTCGCTCAGCGTCCGCGCCGTGCCCATCTCGAAGCAGGCCTTGCTGATTGCTTCCATCTGGCTTTCGCTGCGACGCTGCGATGCGAGCGCCGCGGCCTCCGGCTCGATGATATAGCGGAACTCCTGCACGGTTTTCAGGAAGGTGTGGCGCTCCGGCGAGGCCGCATACCAGGTCAGCACTTCGCGATCGAGCAGGTTCCAGCGTTCCCGCGGCTCCACCCAGCTGCCGATCTTCGGCCGCGACGCGAGCAGGTTCTTGGCCATCAGCATCTTGATCGCTTCGCGGACCACCGAGCGGCCGACGCCGAACATCTCCGACCACTCGGCTTCGTTGGGCAGGATCGTGCCCGGCGGGTAGTCGCCGCGCACGATGCGCTGCCCGATCTCGTTGGCGACCGAGAAATGGACGAAGGTTCCGCCGATGCGCGGAACCTCCCGACCGATGCTGCGCGACTTGGTCGCCATTCAATTGACCGCTTTCGACATGGCGGCGTCAGCTACCCGGATTTCGGCTTGCGCGAATGCGGTCGAATGCGACGGCCGTGATGATGAAGGTCCCCACGAACACTCCTTGCCAGAAAGGATTGATTCCGAGAAGGGTCAACGAGTTGCGGATCATCTCGATCAGGACCGCGCCGACGACGGCCCCGAAGGCGGTGCCGCCACCGCCGGCGAGATTGGCTCCACCGATCACCACTGCCGCGATGACGACGAGTTCCATGCCCGTGCCCATGCCCGTGGTGATCGTGCCCAGCCAGCCGACCTGCAAGATACCGGCAACGCCCGCCATCAGCGCAGACAACATGTAGACGCTGACCTTGATGCGCTTCACCGGCACGCCGGTCAGCGTTGCGGCGTGTTCGTTGCCACCGATCGCGAAGATGTGGCGTCCCCATCGCGTCCAGCGAAAGGTGAAACCGAAGGCGAGAGCGAAGACGACGAGGACGATCGCCGGATTGGGCACGAAGATGCTTTGTCCGAGCCAGGTGAAGAAACCGCCGAGAGCGCTATCCGGCCCAGCCCAGCCCGCCATCGTATTGAACCAGCCACGGGTCGAACCGCCGCCGATCGCCACCATCTTGGCGTGGTCGACGCCGAACTGGTAGACCATCTGGTTGCCCGATAGCACCATCGCGACGCTTCGAGCGAACGACATCATGGCGAGCGTGACGACGAAGGGCGGCATGCCGACATAAGCGATCAGGAAGCCGTTGACGAAGCCGCAGGCGAGCGCGGCGGCGAGCGCGCACGGAACTGCGATCCAGATCGGGTAGTTCCAGCTCATCATCATGCCGGCGACCATGCCGGCGAGGCAGAGCACCGCGCCGACCGACAGGTCGATGCCACCGGTGATGATGACCGCTGTCATGCCCAGCCCGATGATCCCGACGAAAGCGCAATTGCGCGCAACGTTGAACAGGTTCTGCGGCGTGTCGAAGGACGTCGTGGCGAAGGACAGATAGGCGAAGGCCAGCACCGCCGCGAGAAAGACCCAGAAGGTCTGGCTCGCCAGCATGTGCCCGAAGGCGCCGTACTGCTGCTTCTCGATCGTGTCCTGAAGGGTGACGGCCATGTCTCCGGGCAACTCCTCGATGGTCAGGCAGTCTCGATCGCGCCGGTGATGAGGCCGGTGACCTCCTCCGGCGATGAGGCGGATATGGGCTTGTCAGCGACCTTGCGGCCGCGCCGCAGCACGGCGACCCGGTCGGCGACTGCGAAGACGTCCGGCATGCGATGGCTGATCAGCACGACCGCGATGCCGTGGTCGCGCAACCTCCGGATCAGGTTCAGCACCTCCGCCACCTGGCGCACGCTGATCGCCGCGGTCGGCTCGTCCATCAGCACGATCTTGGGCGCGGACAGGCGCGTGCGTGCTATGGCCACCGCCTGGCGCTGGCCACCGGACATCTGGCGAACCAGGTCGCGCGGCCGCGTCTCGGATTTCAGTTCCGCGAAGAGTTCTCCCGCCCGCGCATACATCCGCTTGTAGTCGAGAATCTTGAACGGGCCCCAGCCCTTGCGCAACTCCCGGCCGAGGAAAACGTTCGCGCCGGCCGTCAGATTGTTGCACAGCGCGAGGTCCTGGTAGACGATTTCGATGCCGTTTCGGCGCGCGTCCACAGGCTGGGAAAAATGTACCTCGCGATCCTCGATATGGATCGTCCCCGCGGTCGGGGGGAAGTTCCCGGCAATGATTTTCACCAGCGTCGACTTGCCCGCCCCGTTGTCGCCCATCAAGCCCAGCACTTCGGCAGGCTCAAGCGACAAAGACACTTCGCTGAGCGCATGGATCGCACCGAAGTGCTTGGAAATGTTCGTTAGTCTCAGCGCCGTCATGCCCTCACCCGCCGTCGTCGCCCGACAATTAGCAGGCCAAAACCCGCGTCGGTCAATAGCGGGAAAAAATATTTATCGGATTTATCAGACAATATATTGACGCGCGGCGAATGACCACGCTTTTATGGGCCTGGGAGGAAACGCATGCTGATCCTGGTCACGGGAGCAACGGGCAAGGTCGGGCGCGCCTTCATCTCGCGGCTGCGGCGCGAGGCGCCCGCGCCGGCCGTCAGGGCGCTCTGCCACAATCGCAGGTTGCCGGAAGAGGACGGTCTCTCCGTCGTCGTCGGATCGATCGCCGACCGGGCGGTGTGCCGCGAGGCCATGCGCGGGGTCACGCACGTCGTCCATCTCGCCACATGCAAGGAGACGCCGGACGAGGTCATGGACGTGACCGTCAAGGGCCTGTTTTGGCTGCTGGAGGAGTTCCGGCAGAGCCCGGACGCGAAACGCTTCGTCCTGATCGGCGGCGACGCCGCGGTCGGCCATTTCTTCCATCGCCATCCCGCGCCGATCACCGAGGACGCGCCGCACATGGCCTATCCCGGCTGCTATGCGCTGTCCAAGGTGATCGAGGAGGTGATGGTCGAACAGTACGGCATCCAGTACGGCATCGACTGGTGCTGCCTGCGTGCGCCCTGGATCATGGAGAAGGACGACTTCCGCTACAGCCTGTCCTTCGGCGACGACGTCTTCGGCGGACCGGACTGGAAGACGATGGTCGCAAAGGATGTCGCCGAACGCTCCCGCCGCGAAGGCGCGGTGCCGCTGCTGCAGGAGGCCGACGGGACGCCGCTCAAGCGCAATTTCGTCCATGTCGACGACCTGGTCGAGGCGATCGTGCTGGCGCTCACCGCGCCGGCCGCCCGTCGGCGCCTCTACAACATCGCGATGGACGAGCCGGTGGATTACGGGGCGGTGGCCACCCATCTCGCCCGCACGCGCGGCCTGCCGGCGACGCCGATCCGGGCGTCCTACGTCAGCAACTGGATGGACAACAGCCGTGCCAAGGCCGAGCTCGGCTGGCGTCCGGCGTACGACCTTCGACGATTGATCGATTCAGCCTGGGACTATGTCCGTCCGGCCGAAGAGCCGAGACGGATCTGGTATCCGGGATGAGGAAGCGAGGCGGGCTGTTCCCGCGAAGTCTCATCAAGCCAAGGGAGGAATGAGATGAGAAAGACAATGCTTCTGGCCGCGGTCGCGGTCCTTGCCATGACCGCCGGCCAGGCCGTCACGCAGGAGAAGAAGACGCTGGCCGTCGTGGTCAAGGGCCTCGACAACCCGTTCTTCACCGTGCTCGGCAATGGCTGCGCCAAGTGGAACGAGAACAATCCGACCTCGGAGTATACCTGTCTTTACACCGGTCCGGCACTGTCCTCGGACGAGGCCGGCGAGGTTCAGCTCGTTGCCGACCTGATCGCACGGCCTGACGTGGCCGGCATCGCGATCTCGCCGTCGAATGCGCCGGCCATGGCCGCCATGCTGAAGGAGAAGGCGCCGGCGATCCCGATCATGACGATCGACGCCGACCTGCTCCCGGAGGACAAGGCGCTGCGCAAGACCTATCTCGGCACCTACAACTACGACATGGGCGTCAAGATGGCCGGGCACCTGAAGACGCTGAAGCCCGACGGCGGCTCGGTCTGCCTGCAGCTCGGCAACGTGGCCGCAGCCAACATCAACGAGCGGGCCGCGGGCTTCCGCGACACGATCAGCGGCAGCAAGGGCATCGAGCGCCTGAAGGGCGAAGGCGGATGGACCGAAATCGACGGCTGCCCCCTCTACACCAATGACGACATCCCGACCGCCAACCAGCAGCTGGCCGACGTGACCGGCGCCAACGCCGATCTCGACGCCTTCATCCTGGTCGGCGGCTGGGCCCAATTCGGACCCGAAGCCTATGCGGCGACCACGACGGCGCTTGAACCGCGCCTCAAGAGCAAGGAACTCGTCATCATCGCCGGCGACACGCTACCGCCGCAGATGGACGCGCTCAAGGCCGGCCACAGCCATATCCAGGTCGGCCAGCGGCCGTTCGAGATGGGCCTGCGCGCACCGGACGTGCTGATCCAGCTCATCAAGGGCGAGACCGTCGAAGACCCGATGTTCACCGGCCTCGACGAGTGCACGCAGGAGACTGCGGCCACCTGCATCGGCGGCTGATCCCCCTCCGCCGCCAGGCAACCTGCCTGGCGGCATCCATCGACCGGCAGCTGCGCCGCATACGCGACGCGGGGCGGCTGTTCTTGTCTGACCGAAACGAAGGAGAGTGACATGAAATTGCGAATTTCGACCGTCGCCCTGACGCTCGTCGCCGCGCTGACGGCATCCACCAGCCTCGCACAGGAAAAGAAGGCGCTCGCCTTCGTCGTCAACGGCGCCTCCGACTTCTGGAAGCTCGCCGAAGCCGGCGTGAAGAAGGCGCAGGGCGAGTTGCCTAACTACGACCTGCAATTCAAGTATCCCGAGCAGGCCGCCGCCGCGGTCCAGCAGCGTCTGATGGACGATCTGGTCGCCGCCGGCGTCTCCGCCATCATGGTCAGCGCGGTCGATCCAAAGTCCTCGACGGACGCACTCAATCGTATCGGCGGCCAGGTGCCGCTGTTCACGACCGACTCCGACGCGCCGGACACGAACCGCATCGCCTATATCGGCTCGTCGAACACCGACGCCGGCAAGCAGGCGGGCGAGATCGCGCTGAAGGCGCTGCCGGACGGCGGCAAGTGCATCGGCTTCGTCGGGCTGCCCGGCGCCGACAACGCGCGCGAGCGCATCGAGGGCATGAAGTCCGTCATCGCCGGCTCCAAGGTGGAGCTGATCGACGTGCGCGGCGACGACATCGACATGACCCGCGCCAAGCGCAATGTCGAGGACGCGCTTGCCGCGAATCCGGACATCGACTGCATGGTCGGCTTCTACTCCTACAATCCGCCGCGCATCTACGAGGTTCTGAAGGAATCCGGCAAGCTCGGCCAGGTCACGGTCGTCGCCTTCGACGAGGATCCGATCACGTTGGGCGGGGTGAGGGAAGGCACCATTGCCGGCACGGTCGTCCAGGATCCCTATGAATGGGGCTATCAGGGCATGAAGCTGATGGCGAAATACCTCGAAGGAGACAAGTCGGTCGTTCCCGCGAACGAGTTGATAATCGTCCCCACCAAGATGATCGACAAGAGCAACGTCGACGCGTTCGAGGCCGAGCTGAAGGACAGGATCAGCGGCTGAAGCCTCGGGCCCGCAGGCCGGCAGAACACCTCCCGCCGGCCTGCTCGGGCGATGCCTGAAGTTTATGAAGCGCGTGCCGCACCGATCATGCCGATTCCCTTTCTCGAGATGACGGGCATATCGAAATCCTTTCCCGGGGTGCGGGCCCTCGACGACGTCAGCCTTTCGGTCGGCCCCGGCGAAGTCATCGGCCTTGTCGGCGAAAACGGCGCAGGCAAGTCCACGTTGATGAAAATCCTCGGCGGCGTGGTCGCGCCGAGCGCCGGCGTGATCGTGCTCGACGGCGAGCCCATGACCGGCCTGACGGTCGCGCGGTCGATGGCTGGTGGCATCGCCTTCGTCCACCAGGAACTCAACCTGTTCGAGAACCTCACCGTCGGCGCCAACATCTTCATCGGCCGCGAGCCCCTAAGGGGCGGCCTCCTCCGCTTCGTCGACGATCGCGAACTCAACCGAAGGGCTCAGCCGCTCCTCACTCAACTCGGCGCAGACTTCGACGCCGCCACGCCGCTGTCGGCGCTGTCCCTCGCCCAGAGGCAGCTCGTCGAGATCGCCAAGGCGCTGTCCCTGAAGGCGCGGCTCGTCATCATGGACGAACCCACGTCGACGCTCACCTCCTCGGAGACGGAACGCCTGCTTGCGACCATCTCCCGGCTGAAGGCCGACGGCGTTTCCGTCATCCTCATCACCCATCGCCTCGCGGAGATCGGGCATGCCGCCGACCGGGTGGTCGTGCTGCGCGACGGCCGATGCGTCGCCCGGCTCGACAGGGGCGAAATCCATGCCGAGACGATGATCCGCCACATGATCGGCCGCGATCTCAAGACCGTATATCGCGCCCCGGCAGGCCCGCCGGGCGATGCGATCCTCGAACTGGCCGCGGTCCGCACTGCCTACCGCCCCGACCAGACGGTGGACCTGGACCTGCGCCGCGGCGAGATCGTCGGGCTGGCGGGGCTCGTCGGCTCGGGGCGCACCGAACTGGCGCGCACCGTCTTCGGCCTCGACGCGCCGCTGTCGGGCGAGATCCGCGTCGATGGCAGGCCGCTTCCTCCTGCCTCGCCAGCCGCGACGATCGCCCACGGCCTTTATCTTGTCCCGGAGGACAGGAAGCGCTGCGGCCTTGTCCTCGACTTCCCCATCCGATCCAACATCACGCTCGCCAATCTCGGCGAAAGCGCGCGTCGCGGAATCATCGACACGGCAGCGGAGGACCGGCAGGCGCGTATCCAGCGCGAGAGGCTGGATATCCGCGCGCCGGCCATGACTGTCAGGGCGGGGTCGCTATCGGGCGGCAATCAGCAGAAGGTGGTGCTGGCAAAGTGGCTTTCGATGCGGCCGCGTGTGCTGATCTTCGACGAGCCGACGCGCGGCATCGACGTCGGCGCCAAGAACGAAATCTACCGGTTGATGCGCGAACTCTCGGACCAGGGAGTCGGCATCCTGATGATCTCGTCCGACATGGAGGAAATCATCGGCGTCAGCGACCGCGTCGCCGTCATGCATGAGGGCCGCATCGCCGGGCTCCTCCAACGCGGCGCGCTCAGCGAGCAGGCGATCATGTCGCTCGCCGTCGGCAGGCTTGCCGCTTGAGGCAAACGAAAGGTTTTCGCGAATCATGATCGGCCGCAAGGATCTCGGGCTTCTCATCCTCATCCTCGTGGTCGGCACCGTCGTCGCGATCATCAACCCGAGGTTCCTGTCGCCGATCAACCTCTCCAACACGGCCAATCTGATCGGCCTGTTCGGCATCTTCGCCGTCGCCCAGGCCTTCGTCATCATCTCGGGCGGCATCGAACTGTCGGTCGGTTCGATCATCGCGCTCCTCGGCGTCATCTTCGTCGACCTCGTCTCCAGCGGTGCGCTCGCGCCGGGCATGGCAGTGGTCCTGGTTCTCGTGCTCGGCTGCATGATCGGCATGGCGCACGGACTTCTCGTCGCGAAGATGGGCCTCCAGCCATTCGTCGTGACCTTGTGCGGCCTGCTGATCTATCGCGGCATCGCACGCTACTATACCGAGGACGCCACCGCCGGATTTCCTTTCGGCGCTTCCTTCCCGGTGCTCGAATGGCTGACGGCCGGCCGCTTCTACGGTGTTCCGCACAGCCTGATCGCCTTCCTCGCGATCACGCTCGTCATGGGTCTGGTGCTGCATCGCTCGGTATTCGGCCGCTATCTGTTCGCGGTTGGCAAGAACGAGGAAGCGGCGCGCTACAGCGGCATCAACACCGGCCGGGTCGTCATCGCCGCCTACGTCATCTGCTGCGGCCTCACTGCGGTCGCAGCGATCTTCATCGCCATGTACACGCGCTCCATCTCCCCCTCCTCGCACGGCAATTTCTACGAACTCTATGCGATCGCCGCCGCGGTGCTCGGCGGATGTTCCCTGAGGGGCGGTGAGGGTTCTATCCTCGGCGTCGTGCTGGGCACCGTTCTGCTTCAGGTGCTGCAGAACCTGGTCAACCTGCTCGGCATCCCGAGCTCGCTCAATTTCGCGGTCATGGGATCGGTGATCCTGCTCGGCGTCATCGCCGACCGGCAGTTCTCGAAACGAAAGACGGGGTAGGTTTCCGCGCGCGGAAACGTCCGCATACAACTGGGCTGCGGCTCCAATTGGGCGCCGCAGTCCTCCCATGCCGCACTGCATATGGGACTGACTTTGCCGATGGGGCGTCAGCTATCGCGGTTGTTCGACCAGTCATCCTCTCCTGGAGGGAACCGTACTGGCTCCGTTTCCACTGCGGCAATCCCGCCACGGCGGCAGGCGCCTTCACCAGCGGCCACACTCTCGTCGTCGATGGCCGCACGATCGTCGGCAACCGAGCACCGGCCCCGGCGATCCTCCAGCGCGGTTCGGCGAAGACGTCAGAAGTCGATCGGTTCGAACCGGTTGGAATAGTGCTTGACCGATGGCGGCTCGGCGAAATGCGGGCCGACCAGCGCCCGCCATTCTGCGAAGAGCGGCGAGCTGCGGAAGCCGACCGTATGGTCTTCAAGCGTGCGCCAGCGGATGACCACGTCGAACTCCGCCGGATCCTCGATGCAGCGCACGAGGCCGAAGCCGAGGCAACCTTCGGCGCGGCGGAACACATCCGCGGCCTTCCGCACCGCCGCCGCGAAATCCTCTTCCGAGCCCGGCTTCACCTTGACTGTCGCGACTTCCGTGATCATTCGACTTTCTCCCTCACCGAGCCGGCGCGCCGCCGTCGACGCGAAGATCGGCGCCCGTCACATAGGTCGATTCGTCGGACGCAAGATAGACGGCCCCCGACGACGTACCGGGGCAACCCGGCCGGCGGAGCGCCCCGCTCCGCGCCTGTCACGCCGCCTGTCGCGCCAGAACGAAGTCGTGCTCGACTTCCCAGAACCAGCCGGAGAAACCGAGTTCCTTCGCCCTCGCCGGGTCGTCGACCGTGCGAAATTCGGCGAGCAGGCTTTCCTTCACGCCGAACACCGCATCGGAGTTGATGTAGGGATCGTGGGGATCGAAGATGTGGGTGGTCAGACTCTCGAAGCCGTCGGCTTTGATGATGTAGTGCAGGTGCGCCGGGCGGTAGGGGTGGCGGCCGAGCGCGCGAAGCATCTTGCCCACCGGCCCGTCGTCCGGGATCGGGTAGAACTTCGGCTTCACGGCGCGGAACCAGTAGCGGCCGTCGGCGCCGGTGCGGAACACGCCGCGCAGGTTGAAGTCGGGCTGGATGCCCTTCTGCTGCACGTCGTAGAAGCCCTCGTCGTTCGCCTGCCAGACGTCGATCACCGCGTCGGCGACCGGTCTGCCGTCGGTATCGAGGATGCGGCCGGAGATCACCATGTCCTCGCCCTTGTGGTCGAGGCAGATGTTGGCGCCCATCGGCAGTTCCGGCGCGTTGGCGACGTGGAACGGCCCGAGCACGGTCGATTCCGAGGCGCCGGACGGTTTGCGGTTGTTGATCGCATCGACCAGCATCGACACGCCGAGCACGTCGGACAGAAGGATGAACTCCTGCCGCCACTCGTTGCACATGTGGCCGGTGTTGGTGAGGAACAGAATCGCCTCGAACCACTCGTCCTGCGTCGGCTCGATCTCCTTCACCGCCTCGTGCAGCTTGCGGGTGATCACCTCCATGGCGAATTTCAGCCGCTCGTTCTTCGCCGCGGCGTTGCGGCTGGTGACGACCTCGACCGAGTTCTCCTCGGTGAAGAAGCCCTTCTCCTGTTCGACGTTCATGATGCTCACCTCGCCAGGATCGACTTGAGGACGCGGCGCAGTTCCGCCGCCGGATCGGCCACCTTCGCCTCGGCGCGCCAGGCGACGTGGTGGTCGGGCCGCACGAGGACGACGCCGGAATCGCGCACCTCGCTGGCCCGCGCCCAGTCGCCGGTGAAGTCCTGCCACTGCTGGCGCGGGCCGATCGTGTGGCAGGCGATGTCGATGCCGAGTTCTCCGCCGACGGTCCGGGCGGCTTCGAGCCAGCCCTGCCCGCCGATGCCGGTCAGGATGGAAAAGCGGCCGTTGCCGGCGAGGTCGAGGGTCGAGACCTTGCGGCCGTCCGCGCCGAAGACCCAGACATGCGGTAGCCGGGCGCCCGGCCACGTCGTCGGCTGGTAGTGCAGCTCGGCGTCTTTGGCGAAGGCCGGTTCCGGCTGGCCGTCGGTGACGATCGCGTCGGAGCGGTAGCGCTGGTTCATCTCGACGCCGTGCGCGTCGAATTCGTAGACCTTGAAGGCGATCGCCTTGCGGATCGCCTCGCGCTGCGTCTCCGCGTCGCCGGTGTCGTCGCAGCGCGCGTCCATGTTCTGCTGCATCTTCACCGGGTCGATCGAGTCGAGCAGGCCGAGCGCGCCGAAGATCGGGCCGAATTCCTCGATCGACTGGTTGGCCCGCGTGACGATCTGCTTCGCCACCGGCGCACGCTCGTCCGAATAGGTATCGAGCAGGGCGGGACCCGCCTGGCCCCTGACGACCATGGCGAGTTTCCAGGCGAGGTTGAAGCTGTCCTGGATCGAGGTGTTGGAGCCGAGCCCGTTCGACGGCGGATGGCGGTGGATCGCGTCGCCCATGCAGAAGACCCGTCCCTTGTGGGCGCGGGCGGCGTAGCAGTTGTTGACGGTCCAGGTGGAGACCGAAGTGATTTCGATGTCGATGTCGGGATCGCCGATCAGATCGCGGGCGACGCCCTCGGCATAGGCGTTGTCGACATGCGCCACACCCTCGTTGATGTCGTATCCCCAGTTGATCAGCCACTCGTTCCACGGGCGCACCATGCGCACGAGGCCCATGCCGATGCCGCCGACATTGGAGCCGGGCTGCAGCACCCAGTAGAGCACCGAAGGCCGGTGGGCGACGTAGCGGGTGAGGTCTGCCTTGAAGATGATGTTCATCGAGCCGGCCACGCCCATCTTGCCCTCGAAGGGCAGGCCGATGTGCTGCGCCACCATCGAGTTGCCGCCGTCGGCGCCGACCAGGTATTTCGAGCGGACGGTGAAATCCTTGCCGGTCAGCCGGTCACGGCAGGTGGTGGTGACGCCGTCGGCGTCCTGCACGTGGGAGACGTATTCCGTCGACATCCGCGCCTGCGTGCCGCGCGAGCAGGCGGTCTTGAACAGGATCGGCTCCATGTAGGTCTGCGGGCAGTCGTTCATCAGCGAGGGCGACGAGAGCTGGTGCTCGGCGCGCGACAGCGGATGCGTTCCCCAGGTCTTCAGGCGCCCGATCTCCTCGCCGGCGAGCGACGTGCAGAAGACATTCTCGCCCATCAGGTCCTGGCCGGTGCCGTAGATGTAGACCTCGTCCTCGACCTCGCGGCCGAGGTCGCGGATGACTTCCATGGCGCGCTGATTGGTGATGTGCGCGCGCGGCGTGTTGGCGAGCCAGCGGTAGCGGTTCACCACCATGTTCTCGACCCCGTAGGTCGAGAGCAGCGCGGCGGTGGCGGAACCGGCCGGACCGGTGCCGATGATGAGAACGTCAGTCGTGATGTCAGCCATGCGGCCCTCCCCTTGAATCTGAAGTCTGCGGTTTCGGCCCCGCCTGCCGCAGGGTGCGGCGGACGGGGAAGAGCTGGATTCCGGTGCGGTCGGCGAACAGGCCCCACAGGCCGCGCGGCGCGAACAGCATCACCAGGATGGCGATCAGGCCGAGGACCAGGAGGTACCACGAGCCGTATTGCGAGAGCCCGTTCTGCAGGAGGAAGAACAGGATGACGCCGACGATCGGCCCCTCGATCGTGCCGATGCCGCCGATGACGACGATGAAGATGACGTAGGCCGTCCAGTCGACGACCGAGAAGGCGGCGTCTGGCGAGATGCGCGCCGTCTGGACATAGATCAGGGCGCCGGTGAGGCCGGTGATGAAGGCGGTGGCGACATAGACCGCCCATTTCAGCCGGCGCGCATCGACGCCAAGCGCACCGGCCGCCAGTTCGTTGTCGCGGATCGCGGCGAGACCGAGCCCCTGGCGGGTGAGCAGGAAGCGGTAGATGAAGGCGATCGCAGCAACCGCCAGCGCCAGCGCCAGCCAGTAGGTAAGGATGTCGACGGCATGGGCCGGTCGCACGCCGAACAGGCCCTGAATCCAGGCCACCGGGGCGAAATCGCGCGTCGCGCCCGCAGGCAGCGAGGTTCCGGTGCCGCCGCCCAGCGCCTTCCATTGCGCCAGAGATAGCCGCACGACCTCCGCGACCACCCAGGTGCCGATGGCGAAATAGGCGCCCTGCAGGCGGAAGACGAAGAAGCCGGTGGGCAGCGCCAGCAGCCCCGCCGCGACGCCCGCCAGAACGATCGCCGAAATTGGATCGACGCCCCACAGGCTGACTGCGGCGAACATGGCATAGGCGCCGAAGCCGACGAAAGCCTGCTGGCCGACGGAGACGAGGCCGGCATAGCCGGCGAGCAGGTTCCAGCTCTGCGCCAGCACCAGCATGGTGAGGATGAAGAAGAGGTCGCGCAGCGCCCCACGCCCGACGAAGGCGGGCGCAGCGATCGCCACCGCGACCAGGACGAGCGCCGCGCCGAGGAACAGCGACGAGGCGCGGGTGCGCGTCTCGGCCTTCCAGAATGCAGTCCGGTCGACCATGGCGCCGCCTCAGTCGTGGGCGCGCGGGAACAGGCCGCGCGGCTTGAAGACGAGCACAACCAGGAAGGCGACATGGCCGGCGAGGATCTGCCATTCGGGATTGACCGCCGCACCCAGCGTCTGCGCCACGCCAATGATGATGCCGCCGGCGAGCGTGCCCCAAAGCGAGCCGAGGCCGCCGATGATCACCGCCTCGAAGGCATAGATCAGGCGGGCCGGGCCGATGGTGGGGTCGAAGTTGGCACGGGTGCCGAGGTAGAGCGCGGCGATGGTGACCACCACCATGGCGATCCCCGTGGCGGTGGCGAAGACGCGGCGCGGCTCGATGCCCATCAGGCCGGCGGTAACCGGATCGTCGGAGGTGGCGCGGAAGGCGCGGCCGAGCGCGGTTGCGTAGAACAGGCGGTTGAGCAGGACGATGACCGCGACGGCGGAGACGAAGGTGAGCAGCGGCATCACGCCGACGCTGATCGGCCCGAGTGCCAGCGAGGCGGTTTCCAGCGTGCCGCCGGCAGGAATACGGCGGCTGTCGGCGGAAAAGCCTTCGAGCAGCGCGTTCTGGATCACTATGGAGAGGCCGAAGGTGACCAGCAGCGGCGGCAGGATGTCGTCGCCCAGCGTCCTGTTGAGCACGTGGTACTGGAGCAGCCAGCCGGCGGCGAACATCGCCGGCGCGGCGACCAGCACGGCGACGAACGGGCTCAGTCCAAGCGCGGTGACCAGCATGAGGATGAGGAAGGCTGCGAGCACGATCAGGTCGCCATGGGCTAGGTTGACCAGCCGCATGATGCCGAAGACGAGGCTCAGGCCCGCCGCGAACAGGGCGTAGAGCCCGCCGAGCAGCACGCCCTGTGCGATGGTGTCGAGGATCCCCGTCATCTGGGAGACCCCGGCCAAGCGCGAAAGCCTGTGGAAAATGAGGAGCGCATCACGCATGCACCCCGAAATAGGCGGCGTGGATCGCCTCGCGCGTTAGCCCGGAAGGCTCGCCCTCGAGCGTCACGCGTCCCTCCATCATGCAGTAGACGCGGTCGGCGACCTTCAGCGCCTGGCCTATGTCCTGCTCGACGACCACCACGGAGGCGCCGCTCGCCTTGATGCGCGGCAGCGCAGCGTAGATGTCGCGGATGACCACCGGCGCCAGGCCGAGGCTGATCTCGTCGCAGAGCAGGACGCGCGGGTTCGACATCAGCGCCCGCCCGATGGCGACCATCTGCTGCTGGCCGCCGGAAAGCGCGGTTCCGGGGCTGGCGCGACGCTCCTTCAGGATCGGGAAGAGGTCGTAGATGGCGTCGAGCGACCAGGCGCCCTCGACCTGCCGCCCGTAGCAACCGATGAGCAGGTTTTCCTCGACGGAGAGCGAAGGAAACAGGCGCCGGCCTTCGGGAACCATGGCGATGCCGCGCGCCATCACCTTTGCCGCCGGCAGCGCGCCGATCGGCTCGCCGTCGAACAGGACCTGGCCGGCCTCATTGGCGACGACGCCGGCGATCGAGCGCATAAGCGTCGACTTGCCGGCGCCGTTGGCGCCGATGACGGCGATCGTCTCGCCGGCTTCCAGCATCAGGTCGAGCCCGAACAGCGCCTGGAAGTCGCCTTAGAAGGCCGTCAGCCCGCGTGTCTCCAGCAGCGCCATCAGATTTCTATCCCCAGATAGATCTCGCGCACGGCCTCGGACTCCATCATCTCCCGGGGATCGCCGATGCCGATGACCCTGCCGAAGTGGAGAACTAGCAGCCGGTCGACCACAGGGGTCAGGGCATGAAGGACGTGCTCGATCCAGATCACGGTCACGCCGCGTGCATGGATCGCCCTGATCGTCTCGACGAGTTGCCCGCACTCGCCTTCGGTGAGGCCGCCGGCGATCTCGTCGAGGAGCAGCAGCTTCGGGTCGGTCGCCAGCGCCCGCGCGAGCTCCAGCCGCTTGCGTTCGAGAAGCGAAAGCGAGCCGGCGACCCGGTTTGCCTGCCGCGCCAGCCCGGTTTCTTCGAGAATCGCGGCGCAGCGCTCCGTCGCGTCGGCCTCCTGTTCGTTCGCGCCGAAGGCGGCGGCAACGAGAAGGTTCTCGAACACGGTCAGCTTGCCGAAGGGCTGCGGGATCTGGAAGGTGCGGCCGATACCCATCGCGCAGCGGCGCATGGCGCGCAGGCGCGTCACGTCCTGCCCGGCAAACGCGATGCTTCCGGCGTCGACGGCGAGGTTGCCGGTGACGAGGTTGAAAAGCGTCGACTTTCCCGCCCCGTTCGGCCCGATGATGCCAAGCGCCTGGCCCTGCGGCACCTCGAACGAGATTCGGTCGGCGACCGCGAGGGCGCCGAATTTCTTCGAGACATTGTCGAGGGCGAGGATGGGCATGGGCAGCCGGGTTCCGCTCAGCGAACCGGCGCCGCCGAGGCAGGCGGCGCCGGATGGTGCTGTCGATCCTATGCGATCGGTTCCATCTTGCCGCCGGTTGGGATGTTCGGCGCCGTCGTGTTGTCGGTGATGACGAGGTCGTAGCCGCCGCCGTCCTTCAACCGCCACTGGCCGCCGACCAGCGGCGTCTTGGCAACGTTCTTCGCCGCGAAGGGCGGCAGGTTGGCGCCGTCCCAGGCGAGCGGCCCGACGATCGTGTCGAGCTTCGTCGCGGCGATCGCCTCGACGACGGCCGCGGCGTCCGTCGGGTCCTTGGCGCGCTTCATGACGTCGGCGGCCACCTCGAACAGCGCATGGACGAAGCCGATCGGTTGGGTCCACGGCCGCTTGGTCGCCTCGGTGAAGCCGGCCGCGAGATCGGCCGAACTGGCGCCGGTCAGCGAAGACTTGAACGGGTGGCTGGGCGACCACCAGACCTCGGAAGAGAGGTTGTGTCCGGCGTTGCCGAGCGCCTCGACCGCCTGCGGGAACAGAATCGCCTTGCCGATCGAGGCGACCTTCGGCGTGAAGCCCTGCTGCTTGGCCTGGTTCCAGAAGGTGGTGAAGTCCGGCGGGATCATGACGCCGGTGATGATCTCGGCCTTCGCCTGCTTGAAGGCGTTGATCTGGGCGGAGAAGTCGTCCGTCAGGTTCTGGTAACGGCCCGGATCGGCGAGCGTGTAGCCCTGCGCGGCGAGCACCGGCGGGAAGCCGACGTTCGGGTCGCCCCAGGCGTTGCCGTCGCCGTCGTTGGGGAACAGCCCGCCGACCGATTTGTTGGTCTCGACCTGTGCCCACATGTTGGTGAAGACCGCGATCACGTCCTCCAGGCCCCAGAAGAAATGGAACGAGCTGTTGAAGGGCTTCCACGAGGCCGGATCGCCGGGATTGGCCTGCTGGCCGATGAACCAGGGCTGCCAGGGTGCCACGGTGGAGATGCAGGGCACCTCCTCGGCCTCGCAGGTGGTGGTGACCGGGTTGGTGGTCTCGGGCGTCGAGGCCACCAGCATCAGGTTGATCTCCTCGTCGACGATCAGTTCGCGTGCGACTTCGGCGGCGCGGTTGGGATTGGACTGGCTGTCCTTGACGATCACCTCGACATCCATGCCGGCTGCCTTGGCGGCTGCCTTGAAGCCGTCGATGATGAAGCCGTCAGCCTCGGCAAAGGCGGCGAGCGGCCCGGTCTGCGGGCTGACATAGCCGAGACGGACAGCCGAACCCTGCGCGATGGCCGGCATCGAAAGCCCCGACAGGCCGGCTAGGGCGCCGGTCGCGGCCGCGGTCTTGATGAGTTCACGTCTGTTGATCATGTCGTTTCCTCCCATCGGAACGGTGTCAGTCTTCGGGCCGCGCCCCGTCCCAGGCGCGCTGCAACAGGCCGCGGATCGCCTTGCGGTCGATCGGACGCGGATTCTCGTATGGATTGGCCGTGGCGATCTCCGCGGCGCGGTCGAGGTCTGCCTCGGAAAGGCCGAGGTCGCGCAGCGCCAGCGGCGCGCCGATCGACCTCGCGAAGTCCCATAGACCGCCGCCGGCGCTGCCGCCGAAGAGTTTGGCGGCCGGCGCCAGCAGATCCGGCACCGCCTGTTCGTTGAAATGGATCGTGTGGGGCAGCAGGATCGCGTGTGTCTCGGCATGCGGCGTGTCGAAGCTGCCGCCGAGCGTGTGGCAGAGCTTGTGGTGTAGCGCCATGGCCACCGACCCGAGCACGACGCCGCACAGCCATGCCCCGTAGAGTGCGTCCGAACGGGCGGCGACGTCGCGCGGCGCGGCGACGACGCGGGGCAGGCCGTCGCGCATGGCGCGCAGCCCTTCCATCGCCATCAGGCTCGTCACCGGATTGCGGTCGGATGCGTAGAGCCCTTCGGCCGCGTGCGCCATCGCGTTGAGGCCGCTGGTGACGCTCATGCCGACAGGCAGTCCGAGCGTCAGGTCCGGATCGTAGATCACCACTTCCGGCACCACCTTCTCGTTGCGAATGGTGGTCTTCCGGCCGCCCTCGGTCTGCCCGAGGATGTCGGTGACTTCGGAGCCGGCATAGGTCGTGGGGACGACGATCTGCGGCAGGTCGGTCCTGAGAGCGATCGCCTTGCCAAGCCCGGTGGTCGAGCCGCCGCCGAGCGAGACGACGCAGTCGGCACCAAGGCGGTCGGCCGCGGCAACCGCTTCTTCGGTCACGGCGACGGGCGTATGCATCGCGGCCCCCGCGAAAACGCCGACGGCTGCCGAACCGAGCCGCTCCGCAAGCGCGGCAGCCTGTCCTTCCTGCTGCGGCGTCGACAGCACCAGCGCGGCGCGGCAGCAGAGGCGTCCGACCCACTCGCCGACGAGTTCGATCGAACCCGGCCCGAAGACGACCGTCGAGGGTCGCGCCCTGTAGAGGAACGGCCGCACGGTCATCGTCCCGCCTTCCTCGATCGGGCAAGCACGAAGGTGAAGTCGAGGCACCAGGACGGCGCCGGCGCGGCCGACGGAGCGCGGCGCAGGTCGGCGACAAGCTCGGGCTTCACGCCGTAGAGCGGGTCGAGGTCGAGATGCGCGTCGGCGCGATCGTAGACCTGCGTGGAGAGCGTGTCGAAACCTGGTGCCGAAATGAGAAAGCTGATGTGAGCGGGCCGGTAGAGCGGATAGCCCAGCCGTCCCATCAGGTGCCCTGCCGGGCCGTCGTCCGGCACCTTGTAACCGGCGGGCCTGATCGTGCGGTAGGTGAAATCGCCGTTTTCGTCCGCACGGAAATGGCCGCGCAGGTTGAACTCCGGCTGCAGGTCCGGCTGCTGGTTCTCGTACTGGCCATGGCCGTTGGCCTGCCACGTCTCGACGGAAGCTCCCGCCACGGGCCGGCCGTCGAGATCGCGGACATGCCCGGTGACGACGAGCCGCTCGCCGATGCCGTCGAGGCAGATGTCGGCGCCAAGCGGCAGACGCGGCGCATCGGGGCGGTAGAAGGGTCCACGGGCGGTGTTGGGTGTCGAGCCCTTCGGTCGGGTGCTGTTGATCTCCTCGACCAGCTGCGTCACGCCGAGCAGGTCCGACAGAAGCACCCACTCCTGCCGGCGCTCATCGCTGGCATGACCGACCTCGGTGAGGAACTCGACCGCGGCGCGCCAGTCCTGCATCGACGGCCGCACCTCGCGCACTGCCTGGTGCAGATGGCGAACGATGGTCGCGACGACCCTGGCAAGTTCGGGGTCGCTGCCGGCGGACAGCCGGCGGACGACCACGTCGGCCGAATTCTGCTCCTGCAGCGCCTGTAGGACGACGGATGTCATCTTCCTCCCCGATGGCTCCCACCGGGAAACCTATCAGGCGCGCGACCACGGATTGATGATTTTTCGCCGCATCAATATAACGATCTGTTATGAAGATCGACGAACGCCACCTGGTCCAGCTCGCCGCCGTCGTCCAGGCCGGCGGCGTCACGGAAGGCGCCGCCATGATCGGCATGGCGCAGCCAGCCGTCTCCCGCACGCTCGCCATGCTCGAGCGCCGCCTCGGTGAGCCGCTGTTCGTCAAGGGCAAGAGGCCGATGCTGCCGACCCCGCTCGGCCGTTCGCTGGCCGAACTCGGCCAGACGATGCTGCTCGCCTCGCGGCGCGCGTCCGAACTCGTGGAGAGCTTCCACCAGGGCCGTACCGGCGTGGTGCGCATCGGCGGGACGCAGTTCTTCATGGACGCGCTGATCTCAGGCGTCATCGCCGAGTTCCAGAACGCCAATCCTGACGTACGCGTCGACCAGAGCTACGGCTATGTGCCCGAGCTCCAGGCGGCACTGAACGCCGGCCGCATCGACCTCGCGGTGTGTCCGCTCGACATCCTCGACGAAGGATCCGGCCTGACCTTCGAGGAAATCCTGCCCGGCCGCAACGTCGTCGCCTGCCGGGCGACCCACCCGCTGCTCCTCAAGCGCAAAATCCGCAAGAGCGACCTGCTCGAGTTCCCCTGGATCGCCCCGCCGCAAGGCAGCCCGCTGATGGCGGACCTGCGTAGTTTCATGCTCTCGCTCGGCGCGACAGAGATCAAGATCCGCTATTCGGGCGGTTCGCTGACCAGCACGCTGACCTATCTCAGGGGCACGGACGCGCTGACCGTGCTGCCGCACGGCGTCGTCTTCGCCTTCCGCAAGGAGCGCGCCATCACCGCGCTGCCCGTCGAGATACCCCATCCGGAACGCGCGCTCGGCATTTTGCGCCTGTCGAGTTCCCCGAAGGCCCCGGCTGTGGACGCCTTCTCGAACTACGTGACCTCCAGCTTCAAGAACCTGCGCCACCTCATCAAGCGCCACGAACAAGCGATCATCTGGGGGGCGTGAGAAGCAACTGGCGAATGGCAATGACCTGCCGGCGCCAGCGGCCGGGAACGTGGCTCGCGCGCCGCCAGCAAGGCCTTCAGCGATCGGCGGCGCCAGCGGACATGCTCTCGATGCGCGCCTTCAGCTGCGAGAAGACGAGCCTTGCTGCGGGCGAGAGCGGGTGACCGGCCGGCCGAAGCAGCGAATAGGGGGCAACGACCAGTCCTTCCGCGACCGGCAGCGAAACGAGCCTGCTTCCGAGCCCCTCGCGACTGGCAAAGAACTCAGCGGCGGCACGCGCGAACGGTGCGATCGCATTGGAACTGGCGATGAGCGCCAGCATCATCAACGTCGACGACGTGCTGATGACGCGGGCCGGCAGGTCGACGCCCTGTTCGATCAGGTAGTCCTCCACGGCCTGCCGCATGAGACCGCCAAGCGGCTGGAGCACCCAGTCGAACTCCACGCATTCCTCGAGGGTGAGCCGCGCGCGCCGTGTCAGCGGGTGTTCGTCGCGCACGACCAGCACCATCGGCTCCGGCCCGATCGGATCGGCGACGAACGCCACGCGATCGATGTCGGCCGGGATGCGGCCGATATAGAAGTCGAGCTCGTCGGAAAGCAGCAGCGGCGCCAGCCGGTCCGACGTGTCGACCACCACGTTGGCGTTGATCCCCGGATGGGTGACGCGCACCTGACGGAGCACCGGCAGCACATGCTCCATCGCCGCGCCGGTCACCGCACCGATCGAAACCGTTCCCCGGCGCCCGGCATCGTATTCATCGATTTCGCGCGAGGCCGCGTCGAGCTCGTTGAGCAGCCGCTGCGCGACCACCGCAAAGCGGCGGCCTGCCTCGGTGAGTTCGATGCCGCGCGCCAGCCGGCGGTAGAGTTCCGCACCGGCGATGCGTTCGGCTTCGGCAAGCAGGCGCGACGCCGCCGGCTGGGTCATGACCAGTTGGGCGGCCGCGCCGCTGACCTGCCCGGTGCGTCCGAGCGCCGCCATCACGCGCAGATGCACGAGCTTGAGCCCTCGCCGCACCAGCCTGTCGCGCGATTCTTCGGAGCCGTATGGGCGTGGCCGCAGCATGAAACCCCCCGCTTCAGTATCGATATATCAATATCGATATAAGTAAGAACCGTAAATCGATTTGACTGTAATATGAGCGAGGCGCTAGCCGTTGCTCAGCCGACGGAGGTGGTCGGCACCAAGGGAGGAATTCATGCGTACTCTTCGTATCGCGCTCAGCGCGCTGGCGCTTGGCGCCATGATGTTTGCAGCCCCGGCGTGGTCCCAGTCCAAGGGACTGATCGGCATTGCCATGCCCACAAAGTCGTCCGCCCGCTGGATTTCGGACGGCAATTCGATGGTCGAACAGTTCAAGGCCGCCGGCTACGATACCGACCTTCAGTACGCCGAGGATGACATCCCGAACCAGCTCGCCCAGGTCGAGAACATGATCACCAAGGGCGTCAACGTGCTGGTGATCGCTGCGATCGACGGCACCACGCTGTCCAACGCGCTGGCCAATGCGGCCGCGGCCAACATCAAGGTCATCGCCTACGATCGCCTGATCCGCGACAGCGGCGACGTCGACTACTATGCGACCTTCGACAACTTCAAGGTCGGCGTGCAGCAGGCCGAGACCATGGTCGACGGCCTGAAAGAGCGTTTCGGCGACGTCAAGCCGTGGAACGTCGAGCTGTTCGGCGGCTCGCCCGACGACAACAACGCCTTCTTCTTCTACAACGGCGCCATGTCGGTCATCCAGCCGCTGATCGACGACGGCTCGATCGTCATCAAGTCCGGCCAGATGGGCATGGACAAGGTCGGCACGCTGCGCTGGGACGGCGCGGTGGCGCAGGCCCGCATGGACAACCTCCTGTCGGCCAACTACACGGACGCCCGCGTCCACGGCGTGTTGTCGCCCTATGACGGCCTGTCGATCGGTATCATCTCCTCGCTGAAGGGTGTCGGCTACGGCTCGGGCGATCTCACCATGCCGATCGTCTCCGGCCAGGATGCCGAGGTCCCCTCGGTCAAGGCGATCCTGCGCGGCGACCAGTACTCGACCATCTTTAAGGACACGCGCGAACTCGCCCGCGTCACCGTCGGTATGGCCGACGCCCTGCTGAAGGGTGGGCAGCCCGAGATCAACGACACCAAGACCTACGACAACGGCGTCAAGGTCGTCCCCTCCTACCTGCTCGAGCCGCTCAAGGTGACCGCCTCGAACTGGAAGGAAGTGCTGGTCGGCAGCGGCTACTACAAGGCCGAGGAGATCGAGTAAACTCCTCCCGGGAGTACCGGGCCGGTCGCTCTGCGCCGGCCCGGAAGCCCCGCCATCCGTAGGCCCGTAGTGCGAGGCTGCGTCGTGGAAACCATTCTGGAAATGCGCGGCATCACCAAGGCTTTTCCGGGGGTGAAAGCCCTGGACAATGTCAGCCTGTCGGTGAGGCGAGGCGAAATCCATGCGCTTGTCGGCGAGAACGGCGCCGGCAAGTCGACCCTGATGAAAGTCCTTTCCGGGGTCTATCCCGCCGGACACTATGACGGCGAGATCGTCTTCGACGGCAAGGTCAAGGCCTTCTCCGGCATCGCCGATTCCGAACGGGACGGCATCATCATCATCCACCAGGAACTGGCGCTTGTTCCGCTGCTGTCCATCGCCGAGAACATTTTTCTCGGCAACGAGTGCGCCCGCGGCGGCGTCATCGACTGGGACGAGACCAATCGGCGCACTGCCGCGCTGCTCGCCCGCGTCGGGCTGAAGGAGCGCCCGGAGACGAAGGTCACCCATCTCGGCGTCGGCAAGCAGCAGCTCGTCGAGATCGCCAAGGCGCTTTCCAAGGAAGTCCGCCTGCTGATCCTCGACGAACCCACCTCGTCGCTCAACGAAAGCGACAGTGACGCGCTGCTGGAACTCCTCAAGGAACTGCGCGACCACGGCATCACCTCGATCCTGATCTCCCACAAGCTGAACGAGATCGCGAAGGTTGCCGACACCGTGACGGTACTGCGCGACGGCGCCACCGTTTCGACGATCGACTGCGGTCCCGGCATGGATGAGGACCAGGTGATCCGCGACATGGTCGGCCGGCCGCTCGCAGACCGCTATCCGCCGCGTTCGCCGAAGATCGGCGCCACGGTGTTCGAGGTGCGCAACTGGACCGCGTGGCACCCGATCGACCGGCACCGCAAGGCGGTGGACAACGTCTCCTTCAGCCTGCGCGAAGGCGAGGTCCTCGGATTCGCCGGGCTGATGGGCGCCGGGCGCACCGAACTCGCCATGAGCCTCTTCGGACGCTCCTACGGCGTCGGCATCGAGGGCGAGGCCTTCATGCGCGGCCGCAAGGTCGACCTGTCATCGGTGCCGCGCGCGATCGCCGCCGGCCTCGCCTATGCCACGGAGGACCGCAAGTCGCTCGGCCTGGTGCTCGACCAGACCATCCGCAACAACGTTCCGCTCGCCAATCTCGAAGCCATCGCCAGGGCCGGCGTGGTCGACCGCGAGAAGGAGGGCGCGGTTGCGGAGGACTACCGCAAGAAGATCCGAATCCGCTCGTCCTCGATCGAGCAGGCGGCGGTGAACCTGTCCGGCGGCAACCAGCAAAAGGTCGTGCTGTCGAAATGGCTGTTCGCCGATCCTGAGATCCTCATCCTCGACGAACCGACGCGCGGCATCGACGTCGGCGCCAAATTCGAAATCTATACGATCATCCGCGACCTCGCGGCGGCCGGGAAATCGCTGATCGTCATTTCCTCGGAGCTGCCGGAACTGCTCGGCATCACCGACCGGCTCTACGTCATGAACCGTGGCCGGATGGTCGGCGAGATGCCGACCGCGGAGGCCACCCAGGAGAAGATCATGTCCGCAATCATCAGATCGGAAGGCGCACGCGATGGCTGACACGACCGCTGGTACGACAACCGGGGCGGTTCGCCAGAGCGGGTTGCGCTTCCTGCGCGACAATCTGCGCGAATACGGCATCCTGATCGCGCTGATCGCCATCATGGCGTTCTTCCAGTTCGCCACCGGCGGCATCCTGCTCAAGCCGGTGAACCTGACCAACCTCATCCTGCAGAACAGCTACATCATCATCATGGCTGTGGGCATGCTCCTCGTCATCGTCGCCGGCCACATCGACCTCTCGGTCGGCTCGGTGTGCGGATTCATCGGCGCGCTCGCGGCAGTAATGATCGTGCAGTGGAACGTGAACTTCGTCCTCGCCTCGATCCTCTGCCTCGCCTTCGGCGCGGCGATCGGCGCCGCGCAGGGATACTGGATCGCCTATCACAAGATCCCCTCCTTCATCGTCACGCTGGCGGGAATGCTTGTGTTCAAGGGTCTGGCGCTATGGCTGCTCGCCGGACAGTCGGTCGGCCCCTTCCCCCCGACCTTCCAGCTCATCGCCTCGGGCTTCGTCCCGGACCTCTTCGGCGTCGGCAAGCCGAACGTGCTGTCGCTCGTCGTCGGCGTCGGCCTGGCGGTGATCATGGTCGTGTTCGCCCTGCGCAACCGGCGGCGCCAGCAGGCCAACGGCACGCTGGAGGAGCCGTTCGGCCTCTTCGCCGCCAAGTACGCCATCATCTTTGCCGCGCTCGTCTACATGAGCTGGCTGATGGCCTCTTTCCGTGGCCTGCCCAACGTCTTCATCGTCATGGCGCTGCTGATTGCGCTCTACTCGTTCGTCACCAACCGCATGACGATCGGCCGCCGCATCTACGCCATCGGCGGTAACGAGAAGGCCGCCAAGCTCTCCGGCATCCGCACCGAAAGGCTGGTGTTCCTCGCCTTCGTCAACATGGGCATGCTGGCGGGCCTGGCGGGGCTGATCTTCGCCGCGCGGCTGAACACGGCGACGCCGAAGGCGGGGCTCGGCTTCGAGCTCGACGTCATCGCGGCCGTCTTCATCGGCGGCGCATCGATGGCCGGCGGCGTCGGCACCGTGATCGGCGCGGTCATCGGCGCCTTCATCATGGGCGTGATGAACAACGGCATGTCGATCCTCGGCGTCGGCATCGACTACCAGCAGGTCATCAAGGGCCTGGTGCTGCTCGCCGCCGTTATCTTCGACGTCTACAACAAGAACCGGGGGTGACCTCCATGCTGCTCTCGCAGATCGCAAACCCGGACGGTTCGATCACCGTCGTCGCGCGCGAAGGCAAGGAGGCCTATGCCGTGCGCGGCGTCGGTAGCGTCTACGACATGGTCCTTGACTGCGTCCGCTCGGGAAAGGCGGACTTGGCCGCGCACGTCGCGGCGCTCGGGCTCGGCGCGGCGATGGATCTTGAGCGCGCCTACGAAGACGGCCGCCTGCTGCCGCCGATCACCCATCCGGACCCGGCGCACCTCTATCTCACGGGCACCGGCCTGACGCATCTCGGATCGGCTTCCGCGCGCGACGCCATGCACCAGAAGCAGGGGCCGGAAGCGGAAGCGAAGCTCACGGATTCGATGCGGATGTTCCGCATGGGCGTGGAGGCCGGCAAGCCGAGCGGCGCGGCGCCCGGCGTCCAGCCGGAATGGTTCTACAAGGGCAACGGCCACACGCTGGCCGCGCCGGGCGCTCCGCTGATTTCGCCCGCCTTCGCCGACGATGCCGGCGAGGAGCCGGAGATCGCCGGCATCTACGTGATCGGCGATGACGGGACGCCGTTCCGCGTCGGCTTCGCCCTGTCCAACGAGTTCTCCGACCACGTCATGGAGCGCGTCAACTATCTCTACCTGGCGCACTCCAAGCTGCGGCCGGCGTCCTTCGGCCCCGAAATCCGCGTCGGCGCCCTTCCCGGCGACGTGCGCGGCACGTCGCGAATACGCCGCGCCGGCAGGCTGGTCTTCGAGCAGCCGTTCCTGTCGGGCGAAGCGAACATGTCGCACTCAGTCGCCAACCTCGAGCATCACCACTTCAAGTACGGGCTGTTCCGCCACCCCGGCGACGTCCACGTCCACATGTTCGGCACGGCGACGCTGTCCTTCACCCACGGCATCCTGACCGAGCCCGGCGACGAGTTCGAGATCGAGGCGACGTCTTTCGGCTTGCCGCTGCGCAACCGGCTCACCGTCGAGGCGGCGGCGACACCCGCTCGCCGCGTCGAGGTTCGAGCGCTGTAGGGTCTTTCCAGATGGCATTTCGAAAGGCCGAATGGCCGCGCAAGCTTCGCTCGACGGAATGGTTCGGAGGATCTTCCCGCGACCACATCTACCACCGCTCCTGGATGAAGAACCAGGGCCTGCCCGCCGACCTGTTCGACGGCCGGCCGGTGATCGGCATCTGCAACACCTGGTCCGAGCTGACGCCGTGCAACGCGCATCTGCGCGACCTCGCGCAGCGCGTGAAGCACGGCATCTACGAGGCCGGCGGCCTGCCCGTCGAGTTCCCGGTCTTCTCCACCGGCGAGAGTGCGCTGCGCCCGACGGCCATGATGTTCCGCAACCTCGCCGCGATGGACGTCGAGGAGGCGCTGCGCGGCAATCCTCTCGACGGCGTCGTGCTGCTTGCCGGCTGCGACAAGACCACGCCGGCCCTGCTGATGGGTGCGGCGAGCGTCGACATTCCCGCCATCCTCGTCTCCGGCGGACCGATGCTGAACGGCTGGTTCCGCGGCGAGCGCGTCGGCTCGGGCACCGCGCTCTGGCAGATGTCGGAGGCGATCAAGGCCGGCACCATGTCGCGCGAGGGCTTCCTCGAGGCCGAGCAGGCCATGTCGCGTTCGCCCGGCTCCTGCAACACGATGGGCACCGCCTCCACCATGGCATCGATGGCCGAGGCGCTGGGCATGGCGTTGTCGGGCAACGCCGCGATCCCGGCCGTCGACTCGCGCCGGCGGGTGATGGCGCACCTGACCGGACGGCGGATCGTCGAGATGGTCAAGGACGATCTCAAGCCGTCCGACATCCTCACCCGCGAGGCCTTCGAGAACGCGATCCGCGTCAACGGCGCCATCGGCGGCTCGACGAACGCGGTCATTCACCTGCTCGCCATCGCCGGCCGCGTCGGCGTCGACCTCTCGCTCGACGACTGGGACCGGCTCGGCCGCGACGTGCCCACCATCGTCAACCTGATGCCGTCGGGCAAATATCTGATGGAGGAGTTCTTCTACGCCGGCGGCCTACCGGTGGTCGTCAAGCGGCTCGGCGAGGCCGGGCTCCTGCACCGAGACGCGCTGACAGTCTCCGGCGGGCCTGTCTGGGACGAAGTGAAGGACGTCCGCAACTGGAACGAGGACGTCATCCTGCCGGCCGACAAGGCGCTGACCACCCAGGGCGGGATCGCCGTCCTGCGCGGCAATCTCGCGCCCAGCGGGGCCGTGCTCAAGCCGTCGGCCGCCAGCCCTCACCTGATGAAGCATCGCGGCCGCGCCGTCGTCTTCGAGGACATCGACGACTATAAGGCGAAGATCGGCGACGACGCGCTCGACATCGACGAGACCTGCGTCATGGTCTTGAAGAACTGCGGGCCGCGGGGCTATCCCGGCATGGCCGAAGTCGGCAACATGGGCCTTCCGCCGAAGGTCCTGCGCAAGGGCATCACCGACATGGTCCGCATCTCCGATGCGCGCATGTCCGGCACGGCCTACGGCACGGTGGTGCTGCACGTTGCACCCGAGGCGGCCGCGGGCGGGCCGCTGGCCATCGTGCGCGACGGCGACATGATCGAGATCGACGTCGAATCCCGCCGGCTGCATCTGGATGTCCCGGAAGCGGAGATCGCCGCGCGGCGGGCGGCCTGGACGCCGACCGTCGCCACGCCCTCCGGCGGCTATGCCCGCATGTTCGCCGAACACGTGCAGGGCGCCGACACCGGCGCCGATTTCGACTTCCTCAAGGGATCGCGAGGGAGGGCAGTCGCGCGTGACAGCCATTGACATCATCCGGGTGGCAATCGTCGGCGTCGGCAAGATCGCGCGCGACCAGCACCTGCCCTCGATAGCGGGAAACCCGGCATTCGAGCTCGCCGCCACTGTTTCCCGCAGCGGCGGCATCGACGGCGTGCCCAACTTCGCCACCGTCGAGGCGCTGCTCGAGGCCCGCCCCGACATCGGGGCCTTGTCGCTCTGCCAACCGCCCCAGTTCCGCTACGATGCGGCGGCGAAGGCGCTCGCCGCCCGGCGCCACCTGATGCTGGAAAAGCCGCCGGGCGCCACGGTGAGCGAGGTCCAGGCCCTGCAGGCGCTCGCCGCCCGCAACGGCGTCACTCTCTTCGCCACCTGGCATTCGCGGTTCGCCGCCGCGGTCGAGCCGGCGCGGCAGTGGCTGGCCGACCGCACGCTCCGCCGCGTCACGGTGACCTGGAAGGAGGACGTCCGCCGCTGGCATCCCGGCCAGGCCTGGATCTGGCAGCCGGGCGGGCTCGGCGTCTTCGATCCCGGCATCAACGCCCTGTCCATCGTCACCGCGATCCTGCCGCAGCCGATCCATCTCGTCGAGGCGGTGCTGGAGTTCCCCGCCGGCCGCGAGGCGCCGATCGCGGCGCATCTCGATTTCGCCGGTACCGGGGGCCTTGTCGCGACGGCCGATTTCGACTGGCGGCAGACGGGTCCGCAGACCTGGGACATCGAGGTCGAGACCGACGCCGGCCTGTTGACGCTTGCCATGGGCGGAGGGCGGATGGCGATCGATGGCAGGCCGGTCGTTGCTGGCGACGACCGCGAATATGCCGGCATCTACAGCCGCTTCGCCAAGCTGATCGGCCGCGGCGCGAGCGATGTCGACCTCTCGCCCCTCATCCAGGTGGCGGATGCGTTCATGCTCGGCCGCCGCAAGGTGGTCGAGGCGTTCGAGGACTGACCATGGATAGGATCGGGCGGCACGGACAAGGAACTGCCGCCGGCACGGCGGGCCGACCATGAGCGACATCGCCGCATCCGTGGAATGGATCGCGGTGGACTGGGGCACCACGAACCTGCGCGCCTGGGCGATGGCGGGCGCACGCGTCCTCGAGGCCGCAGCGAAGCCGCTCGGCATGGGCGCGCTGAAGCGCAATGAATTCGAGCCGGCGCTGCTCGGAACGATTGGCGCCTGGCTGGCCGACGGCCGAACCGTGCCGGTCGTGGCCTGCGGCATGGTCGGCGCGCGCCAGGGATGGGTGGAGGCGCCCTACGTCCAGGCGCCGTCACTGCCGCTGGACGCGCGCAGGTTCACCGAGGTGGCGACAGACGACCGTCGCATCGCCGTCACGATCGTCCACGGCATGAGCCAGATCGATCCGCCGGACGTCATGCGCGGCGAAGAAACCCAGCTCGCCGGCTTTCTAGCGCTCGAGCCCGGCTTTTCCGGGACGGCGTGCCTGCCCGGCACCCACAGCAAATGGGCAACGCTGGGCCGCGACCGTATCGCCGGTTTCCGTACCTTCATGACCGGGGAGCTCTTCGCGCTCCTCAGGGACCAGTCCATCCTCCGCCATTCGGTCGGCGACGAGACCGAGGCCGACGACGGCGCGTTCGCCGAAGCCGTTACCGAAGGCGGGGCGGCACCGGGAGCGCTGGCCGCCTGGCTGTTCTCGACGCGTGCGCAGGGCCTCCTCGGAACGCTGCGCCCCGCCGAGGCGCTCGGCAGGATCTCCGGCCTGCTGATCGGCATGGAAGTCTGTGCCATGCGCGCCGCCTGGATCGAACGGCCGCTCGTGTTGATCGGCGCACCAGCACTTTGCGACCGCTATTCGCGCGCGCTCACGCTGCTCGGCGCTCGTCCGCCGGCCGTGATCGACGCGGAACGCTGCACGCTTGCCGGCCTCGCGGCGGCGCACCGTTTCCTTGCCGTGTAAACAATCGGAGCGGCTCCCGTCGATGGCTCCCCGCTGCCGGGGAGGAAAGCGTCCATGACCTTCTCGTCGGATGCTCGCTGTCGTGCGGGGAACGCCGGCCCGGCACCCGACGCGGGCAGCTCGGACGAACGCCTCGATCGCCGGCCGGCACCGATCCCTGTCCGTGGCAAAGCAAGTCACCGCCGCCGGATAGACGCCGACCTCGAGAGGCCCGCCGCCGGGACCCGTGTCTCTTCGTCAGCCGATCGAGCTGCTTTCCGCCAGGAGCCTGAGTTCGGCCAGCGTCGTTTCCTCGTCGACCGACGTCGCATCGACGCGCTGCAGGTGCGGGCACGTCACCACCGCGATCGCGTCGCCGGACGGCCCGAAGATCGGCACCGAGATGTCGCGGACGCCGACAAGCTGGAGACTGGCGCCAGTGCGGTAGCCCTGGGAACGGATCTCCTCAAGCGTGCGCTCGATGGCGGCGACGCGCTCCGCCGTCTCCTTGCTGCCCCAGATGGCGAGGGTTTCGCGGATCCTTTCCGGGCTCTGGAAGGCGAGCAGGGTTTGGCCCGAACTCGTCGCCGCCAGATCGAGGCGCGCCCCCAGGCGCAGACGGAACTCCCAGTTGGCGGGACCACTCGCCTGGGCGACGACGACGGCGGCCCCCCTGTCGGGCATGACGAGATGTACCGACTGCTGCGTGCGTTCGGTGAAGGCGTCCATCAGCGGCTGGGCGCGTGCCACCAGCCGGCGAACCGGCGGATGCTGGCTGCCGAGCACGAAGAGCTTCATCGTCAGAGCATAGCGGTCGCCTTCAGCCGACCGGCTCACATAGTCGCGCGCCACAAGCCGTTCGAGCATCCTGTAGATCTCGCTCTGGCTGCGGCCGATCGCCTTCACGATCTCGGCGCGAGTCAAGGCGCCCGGTTGCCCCGACAGGAACTCCAGGATGTCCAGTCCCTTGTCGAGCGCCGGCGCCCGGTACCTGTCCACGTCGTCCTTCTTCGCGTTCAACCGATCCCCCCTCGTTGCGAGCGCCGGCGACCATAACGCCGTCGTCGGCAAAACGCCTCTTGCAAAATGCATTTATATATGAAAACTATGTTCACATGTAAACGCACTGTGGACGTCGGTCCGGCTCGGGAGGAGCTTCAAGCATGCGTCTGGAGGGTAAGCGGATCCTCGTGTCCGCGGCCGCGAACGGGATAGGCCGGGGGAGTGCGCTGGCATGCGCCGCCGCCGGGGCGGAGGTACTGGCGGTCGACATCAGCGAAAGCGGCCTGTCGTCGCTCGCCGCCGAGAATCCGGCGATCGCGACATATGTGCTCGACGTCATGGACCGCGCCGCGATCGAGGCCCTCGCCGCAGCGGCCGGCAGGCTCGACGGCCTCTTCAACTGCGCCGGCTTCGTCCATCACGGCACCATCCTTGAGGTGACCGAGCAGGACTGGGCCTTCAGCTTCGACCTCAACGTCACGTCGATGTACCGGATGATCCAGGCGTTTCTGCCCGGCATGCTCGAGCGCGCGGCGGAGACCGGCAGCGCGTCCATCCTCAACATGGCCTCGATGGCCTCTTCGATCAAAGGCTTCCCCAACCGTACGCTCTACGGCGCCAGCAAGGCCGCCGTCATCGGTCTGACCAAGGGCGTCGCCGCCGACTTCGTGCGCCGCGGCATACGCTGCAACGCGCTCTGTCCTGGCACGGTCGACACGCCGTCGTTGCGCGGGCGGATCGCCGCCGCCGCCGATCCCGTCCAGGCAGAGAAGGGCTTCGTCGCCCGGCAGCCGATCGGCCGTCTGGCGACCGTCGACGACATCACGCCGTTGGTCGTCTACCTCCTCAGCGACGAGAGCCGCTTCGTCACCGGTCAGGCGGTGCTCGTCGACGGCGGGGTGACCATCTGATGGAAGCGCGTGAGACGACCCCGCTCGTGTCGATGGCCGGAATCGACAAGGCCTTTCCCGGCGTCAACGCACTGCGGGGCGCGCGGTTCGAACTCCTGCCCGGCGAAGTCCACGCCCTGATGGGCGAGAACGGTGCCGGCAAGTCGACGCTGATGAAGATTCTCGCCGGCATCTACAACCGCGACCGCGGCGCGGTTCTGATCGACGGCCGGCCGGCCGCCCTCGGATCGCCACGCGCGGCCCAGGAACTCGGCATCGCCATCATCCACCAGGAACTGTCGCTGATGCGCGACCTCACCGCCGCGCAGAACATCCTGATCGGCCGCGAGCCGCGCCGCGCCGGCGGCCTGCTGCTCGACGAGGCCGCGTTGAATTCGGCTGCCGCCGAGATCTTCCGCACCATCCATCTCACGCTCGATCCGCGGACCGTCGTCGGCGGCCTGACGATCGCCAAGCAGCAGATGGTCGAGATCGCCAAGGCGCTGTCCTACCGTTCGCGTGTCCTGATCATGGACGAGCCGACGGCGGCACTGAACGACGCCGAGATCGCCGAACTCTTTGCCATCATCCGCAAGCTGAAGGCCGAAGGCGTCGGCATCGTCTACATCTCCCACAAGATGGACGAGCTGAAGCGCATCGCCGACCGCGTCACCGTCATGCGCGACGGCGAAACGGTGGGCACCGTGCCGGCCGCGGAGACGCCTGTCGAGACCGTCATCGCCATGATGGTCGGGCGCAAACTGACCGACGAGGCGGCGGACGCTCCCGACCTGTCGGACGCGCCGGTGGCGCTCGAGGTGCGCGACCTCGCCCGCGGGCGCGAGATCCGCGACGTCAGCTTCGATCTGCGCAAGGGCGAGATCCTCGGCTTTGCCGGACTGATGG
This sequence comes from Rhizobiaceae bacterium, assembly GCA_905339215.1. GTDB lineage: Bacteria > Pseudomonadota > Alphaproteobacteria > Rhizobiales > Rhizobiaceae > DUSC01. The sequence continues at coordinate 310,564 of CAJPFN010000014.1, read as the reverse complement.
GAGCCGGCCGCACCGAAGTCGCGCGCGCCGTCTTCGGTGCCGATCCGCGCGATGCGGGTAAGATTCTCGTCCACGGCCGCAAGGTCGACATACGCCAGCCGCGCGATGCCGTGCGGGCAGGCATCGGCTACCTCTCCGAGGACCGCAAGCAGTTCGGCCTGGCGACGGGCATGGACGTTCGCAACAATATCGTGATGGCGAGCCTCGCCCGCTTCACCGGGCTCGGCGGCGTGCTCGACGAAACGGCAATGCGGCAGGTCGCCGGCCGCTACGTCGAGGCACTCGCCATCAAGACACCGTCCGACCGCCAGGAGACGCGCCTGTTGTCCGGCGGCAATCAGCAGAAGGTCGTGATCGCGAAGTGGCTGCTGCGCGACTGCGACATCCTCATCTTCGACGAGCCGACGCGCGGCATCGACGTCGGCGCCAAGAGCGAGATCTACAAGCTCCTCACAGGCCTCGCCGCACAGGGCAAGGCGATCATCGTCATCTCGTCGGAGCTGCCGGAGATCCTGCGCCTGTCGCACCGCATCGCGGTGATGTGCGAGGGCCGGATCACCGGATTCCTGCCGTCCGGCGCCTCGCAGGAGGAAATCATGCGTCTCGCGACGCAGCGCAACGCCACCGTCCCCGCAGAGGGCATGAGGAGGGCAAGTTGACCATCGTCGATACCCAGGCCGGCGTTCTGTCGGGCATCCGCAAATCCGGTGCGCATCACAAGCTGCTCGCCTTCGGCAGCCTGATCCTTCTTGTGGCCGTCTTCTCGATTGCCTCGCCGAACTTCCTTCAGACGAACAACGTCATCGCCATACTGCAGGCCACGTCGGTCAATGGCGTGCTGGCGATCGCTGCGACGCTCGTCATCATCTCCGGCGGCATCGACCTGTCCGTCGGCACGCTGATGACCTTCTGTGCCGTTATCGCGGGCGTCCTGCTGACGTTTCTCGGCCTGCCGATGGTCGTCGGCATCCCCGGCGCGCTCCTCGCTGGCCTCGCTTCCGGTGCGTTGACGGGCGTCCTGATCACCAGGCTGCGCATCCCGCCCTTCATCGCCACACTCGGCATGATGCTGATCTACAAGGGCCTTTCGCTGGCGATCTGCGGTGCCAAGCCGATCTATTTCAACGACACCCCCGGCTTCACCGAAATCTCGACCGGCTCGCTGATCGGCGCGATCATCCCGGCCCTGCCGATCCCCAACGGCGTTCTGATCCTGTTCCTGGTCGCCTTCGCCGCCGCGTTCGTGCTGCAGCGGACCGCGCTCGGCCGCTACACCTTCGCGCTCGGCTCCAACGAGGAGGCGCTGCGCCTGTCCGGCGTCGGCATCGACCGCTGGAAGATCGCCGTCTACGCGGTTGCAGGCGGCATCTGCGCGATCGCCGGCATCCTGCTGGCCTCGCGCATCAATTCGGCCCAGCCGGCGATCGGCCAGGGCTACGAACTCGACGCCATTGCGGCGGTTGTGATCGGGGGCACGTCCCTGTCGGGAGGCCGCGGAACGATGCTCGGCACGATGATCGGCGCGCTGATCATCAGCGTGGTCGCCAACGGCCTGCGCATCCTGTCGGTCCCCCAGGAATGGCAGATCGTTGTCACCGGCTCGATCATCATCCTCGCCGTCTACACCGACAACCTCAGGCGCCGCGGCGCATGAGGACAGACCGCGCGGCAACCTGTCGCCGCGCCAAGACCAAGAGGGCGAACAGCCCCATGAACCCTTTCAAATCATCTGGAGGAATCCATGTTTACTAGACGCAGAATGCTAGGCCTCGTGGCCGCGACGATGCTCGCCGGAACGGCGACGATCGCGAACGCCGAGGACAAGCCCTACATCGCCCTCATTTCCAAGGGCTTCCAGCACCAGTTCTGGCAGGCTGTGAAGCTCGGCGCCGAAAAGGCCGGCCAGGAGTTCAACGTCGACGTCACCTATGAAGGCCCCGACGGCGAAGGCGCCGTGGACCGCCAGCTCGACATGATCTCGGCGGCGATCGCCAAGAAGCCGGCAGCCATCGCTATCGCGGCGATCGACAGCCAGGCGACCGTGCCCCTCCTCAAACAGGCGCAGGCCGATGGCATCACCGTGATCGCGTTCGATTCGGGCGTCGCCAGCGACATCCCGATCACCAACGCCTCGACCGACAACCTGGCCTCGGCGGCGCTCGCGGCTGAAAAGCTCGCCGAGATGATCGGCGACGAAGGCAAGGTCGCCGTCGTCTCCTTTGACCAGACCAGCCAGACCGGCATCGAGCGGCGCGACGGCTTCGTCACCCAGATGACGAACGCCCATCCGAAGATCGAGATTGTCGCCATCGAATACGGCGGCGGCGACCACCTGAAGTCGGCGGAGATCACCAAGACTCTGCTCCAGGCCTACCCCGATCTCAAGGGCATCTTCGGCACCAACGAAGGCTCCGCCATCGGCGTGGCGATCGGCAAGAAGGAAGTCGGCAGCAACATCGTTGTCGTCGGCTATGATTCCGGCAAGGCGCAGACCGATGCGATCCGCGACGGCACGATCGCCGGCGCCATCACCCAGAACCCGGTCGGCATCGGCTACGAGGCGGTCAAGGCAGGCGTCATGGCGCTCAAGGGCGAGAAGGTCCCGCCGCACATCGACACCGGTTTCTACTGGTACGACAAGTCCAACATCGACGATCCGACGATCAAGGCAGTGCTCTACGATTGATCGACCGCTCGCCCGGCGCGGTCGATCGTCCGTGCCGGGCGCCATTTTCGAGGAACCGCACGAAGGTCGGGCCCCATGAAACTCCTACGCTACGGAGCGCGCGGCGCGGAGCGCCCGGGACTGCTCGACGCGGCCGGCAGGGTCCGAGACCTCTCCGCCCATGTCCGGGACATCGGCGGCAACACGGTGACGCCTGAGGGCCTCGACCGGCTGCGGCGGCTCGATCCTTCGTCGCTGCCGCTGGTCGAGGGCCGGCCGCAGGACGGGCTGCGCCTCGGCCCCTGCGTCGGCGCGGTGGGCAAGTTCATCTGCATCGGACTGAACTACGCCGATCACGCCGCGGAGACCAACGCGCCGATCCCGCAGGAGCCGATCGTCTTCTCAAAGTGGACGAGCGCGATCGTCGGCCCGGACGATGACGTCGAGATCCCGCGCGGTTCGGTGAAGACCGACTGGGAGGTCGAACTCGGCGTCGTCATCGGCAAGCCCGGCCGCTACATCGACGAGACCGATGCCATGGATCACGTCGCCGGATACTGCGTCGTCAACGACGTCTCCGAGCGGGAGTTCCAGCTCGAGCGCGGCGGCCAGTGGGACAAGGGCAAGGGCAACGACACGTTTGGACCGCTCGGGCCGTGGCTGGTCACCGCCGACGAGGTGCCGGACCCGCAGGACCTCCGCCTTTGGCTGGAGGTCGACGGACGCCGCTACCAGGACGGGTCGACCCGCACCATGATCTTCACCGTACGCCAGATCGTCGCCTATCTCAGCCGCTTCATGAGCCTGCAGTCGGGCGACGTCATCTCCACCGGCACGCCGCCCGGTGTCGGCCTGGGGCAGAGGCCGCCTGTCTTCCTCCGCCCCGGACAGGTCATGTCGCTCGGCATCGAGGGGCTCGGCAATCAGCGCCAGCGCGTCGTCGACGCCGCCTGAACCAGTTGAGGAAACGTCACATGACACGCATTGTCGACATGCAGGTCCTCGACCTGCGTTTTCCGACCTCGCTTCACCGCGACGGATCGGATGCCATGAATCCGGACCCTGACTACTCGGCCGCCTACGTCGTCCTGAAGACCGACGGACCGCACCAGGGTCACGGACTGACCTTCACCATCGGACGCGGCAACGATGTCTGCTGTGCCGCCATAAGCGCGATGCGCCACCTCGTGGTCGGGCTGGACATGGACTGGGTCGCCGCCGACATGGGCCGGTTCTGGCGGCACGTCACCTCGGACAGCCAGCTGCGCTGGATCGGTCCCGACAAGGGCGCGATCCATCTCGCCACGGGCGCCGTCGTCAACGCGGTGTGGGATCTCTGGGCCAAGATCGCCGGCAAACCCGTCTGGCGGCTGGTCGCGGACATGACGCCGGAAGAGCTCGTGCGCTGCATCGACTTCCGCTACATCACCGACTGCATCACCCCGGCCGAGGCGCTGGCCTTGCTGCGGGAGCGCGAAGCGGGAAAGACGGAGCGGATCGCCACCCTCGAGCGCAGCGGCTACCAATGCTACACCACCTCCGCGGGCTGGCTCGGTTACGACGACGCCAAGCTCAGAAGGTTGTGCCGCGAGGCCGTCGACGCCGGCTTCGGCCACATCAAGATGAAGGTCGGCCGCGATCGCGCCGACGACATCCGCCGCCTCACCATCGCCCGCGACGAGGTCGGCGCCGACATCAACCTGATGATCGATGCCAACCAGGTTTGGGAGGTCGACCAGGCGATAGACTGGGTGCGCGACCTCGCCTTCGCCAAACCCTGGTTCATCGAGGAGCCGACCAGCCCGGACGACATCGAAGGCCATCGCAGGATCCGCGAGGGCGTGGCGCCGGTGAAGGTCGCCACCGGCGAGATGTGCCAGAACCGCGTCATCTTCAAGCAGTTGATCATGCGCGGCGCCATCGACATTGTTCAGATCGACGCCTGCCGTCTCGGCGGCGTCAATGAGGTGATGGCAGTGCTTCTCATGGCGGCGAAATACGGCCTCCCGGTCTGCCCCCATGCGGGCGGCGTCGGACTGTGCGAATATGTCCAGCATCTCGCCATGATCGACTTCGTCTCGATCGCCGGGACCAAGGAGGGACGCGTCGTGGAGTATGTCGACCACCTGCATGAGCATTTCCTCGACCCCTGCGTAGTGAAGGACGCTGCCTACATGCCGCCGCAGCGTCCGGGCTTCTCGATCGAGATGCGGGGGGAGACGTTGCGCGACTACCAGTTCCACCCCGTCCGCCTGGCGGAGACGGCATGAAGGCCTCGGACATCGTCCCCCTGCGCGCCGCGCGGCCCGTCCCGCTGACGCGCATGGGATTCGGCGGCGCGCCGCTCGGCAACCTTTACCGGAAGGTGGCGGACGAGGATGCGCAGGCCGCGGTCCGCGCCGCGTGGCACGCAGGGATCCGCTACTTCGACACCGCGCCGCAATACGGGCTCGGCCGCTCCGAGGAGCGCCTCGGGACTGCGCTCCGCGGCTTCGATCGGAATAACCTCACCCTGTCGACCAAGATCGGCCGGCTGCTCGTCGACTGCGCACCGGATGAGGTCACGCCGGAGGCTTTCGTCGACGTGCCGCAGAAGCGCATCGTCTTCGACTATTCCTACGACGGCGTCATGCGCAGCCACGAGCAGAGCCTCGCCCGGCTCGGCCTCGACGCCGTCGACATCCTGCTCGTCCACGACGTCGACGCCGTCTCGCAGGGCAGCCGGGAGGCATCGGAGGCGCGCGTGCGCGAGCTTTTCGACCGCGGCGGCTATCGCGCGCTCGTCGAACTGCGCGACGCCGGCGTCGTCAAGGCGATTGGCGCCGGCGTGAACGAGTGGGAGGTCTGCGAGAGGCTTCTCGGTCTCGGCGACTTCGACTGCTTCCTGCTCGCCGGCCGCTACACGCTGCTCGAACAGGAGGCGCTGGAGAGTTTCCTGCCGCTCTGCGTGGTGCGTGACGTCGCCGTCATCCTCGGCGGGCCCTACAACTCCGGCATCCTCGCCACGGGCGCCGTCGAGGGCGCGCGCTACAACTACGCGCCCGCCCCGACGGCGATCCTGGACCGCGTCCGCCGCATCGAGGCCGTTTGCGCCGACCACGGCGTCCGCCTCGTCGAGGCGGCACTGCAATTCGTCGTCGGCCATCCCGCGGTCCGCACCGTGATCCCCGGCGCGGCCAATGCGTCGGAGGTGGAGGCGAACGTCGCGATCTTCTCGCAAAGGCTTCCCGATGCGTTATGGTCCGACCTGAAGGCCGCCGGCCTGCTCCGGCCGGACGCGCCCACACCGGGAGGAACCTGATGCTGCGCGGAATAGACCCCATCCTGTCGCCCGATCTCCTGCGCATCCTGGCAGCAATGGGCCACGGCGACGAGATCGTCATCGCCGACGCCAACTTCCCGGGCGAGTCCAGCGCCCGCCGCCTGGTGCGGCTGGACGGCATCGACGCGGTGAGGGTGGCGCGTGCCGTGCTCGGCATCATGCCGCTCGATTCCTTCGCCGAGGACCGCGCCGCCAGCATGGCGGTGGTCGGCGACCCGGCGCAGATACCGCCGGTGGTGGCGCTTTTCCAGAAGGCCGTCGACGAGGTGGCGGACAACCCCGCCCGCATCGTTCCCGTCGAGCGCTTCGCCTTCTACGACCGGTCGCGCGCGGCCTATGCGATCGTCCAGACCGGCGAGACGCGGCTCTACGGCAACCTGATCCTGAAGAAGGGCGTGATCTTCCCCCCGGCAGAGAAGGAATGAGACGCGTCGACGCCCATCAGCATTTCTGGCTCCTGTCGCGCGGCGACTATGGCTGGCTGACGCCGGAACTGGGCCCGATCCACCGCGACTTCCTGCCATCCGACATCGAGCCGCTGCTGGCGCGCTACGGGATCGCGGCGACGGTTCTCGTGCAGGCCGCGCCGACGGAAGCCGAGACGCGTTACATGCTCTCGCTCGCCGACGCGCACCCGTTCGTCGAAGCCGTCGTCGGATGGACCGATTTCGCCGCGCCGGACGCGCCGGCGGCGATAGCCCGCCTCGCCGGGCACACGAAGCTCAAAGGCCTGCGCCCGATGATCCAGGACATCGCGGACGTCGCCTGGATGCTGCGGCCGGAGCTCGGCCCCGCCTTCCGCGCGCTGGTCGCGCACGACCTCGTCTTCGATGCGCTGGTGCTGCCGCGTCATCTCGACAACCTCTTCCGGCTCGCGCAGCGCCATCCGGACCTGCGCGTCGTCATCGACCACTGCGCCAAGCCGGCCATCGCCGCTGGCGGCTTTTCCGGCTGGGCAGACGACATGCGCCGCATCGCCGCCGAGACCGCCGCCACCTGCAAGCTGTCGGGCCTGGTCACGGAAGCCGGCGCCGGCTGGTCGGTGGAGCGGCTGCGGCCCTATGTCGACCACGTGCTGACCGTTTTCGGTCCGGCGCGGGTGCTTTGGGGAAGCGACTGGCCGGTGTCCACGCTCGCCGCGAGCTACGGCGACTGGATCGCGGCGACCGACCTACTCCTCGAAGGCTGCTCCGCCGACGAACGCCAGGCAATCCTCGGCGGCAACGCCTCGCGCATATACCGGCTTTAGCCGGCGTCGCGATGGATCGGCCCGCGGTCGCGGACCGGATCGAGCAGCGACCAGTCGCCCTCCTCGACCGCATATCCTTTCGGGAACGGCGGCCTAGGCTCGAGGCCCAGCGACCGGAGAACCCGGTCGTCGCGGTAGTAGGCCCGCGAGACGACGGCTTCGACGACGGCGAAAAGGCCCGGTTCGGCGGCGCGCAGCCGCGCGATCAACACCGCCTGCGTGGCTCGCGGCAGCGCCGAGAGCCGCCCGCCGGCCGCCTCGTCGACGCGGGCGAGCGTGCGCGACAGGGCCTCGCGGTCGCGGCCAACCGTCGTCATCATGTCGGCGAAGATGGCGGCATCGTCGGCGCCGGGCACCCCGTATGCAGCGCTCGGCGGGATCATGTGCCCGGCGAGAACTCGCAGGCAGGCGGCTTCTGCCGGCGACAGCGCGACCGCTCCCCCGCCTCCCGCCCCGGCGCCGCTCTCAGTCGAAGAGGTCATGGAGCCTGGCCTTGATCCGGTCGGCGACGTAGAGCGCGATCGCCTGGATGGTCGATGTCGGATTGACCCCGCCCGAGGTGACGAAGACGCTGCCGTCGACGATGAACAGGTTCCTGACGTCGTGGGCGCGGCCCCATTCGTTGACCACCGAGCGCCTCGGGTCCGTGCCCATCCGCGCCGTGCCCATGAGGTGCCAGCCGGCATAGGGTAGCGGCGAGCGCGTGACGATGTCCTGCGCGCCGGCCGCCTTCAGGATGTCGACGCCGCGCGCGAGCGAATGGTCGAGCATCTTCTTCGTGTTGTCGCCCAGCCGGTAGTCGATCTTCGGCGCCGGGATGCCGTTGCCGTCCTTCAATTGCGGGTCGAGCGTGACGCGGTTGATCTCCTCCGGCAGGTCCTCGCAGATCGACACCAGCCCCGCCTGCCGGTCGAAGAGCCTGCGGTAGGCCTCGTGATGCCCCTCGCCCCAGGGCACGACGCCGTCGGCCATGCCGTTGACGGCGGTGACGACCGGCCCGTAGCCGCGCGTGAACTGGTAGCAGTAGCCGCGCAGGAAGCCGCGCGCCGGATCGGTCTCGTAGAACTCCATGCTCCACATGAAGACGCGCGAGCCGCGGAAGCCGTCGAGAAGTTCGTCGAAGCGGCCGCGCGCCAGCGCATAGGGGTGGAACATCAGGTTACGGCCGACCTGACCGCTCGAATTGGCGAGGCCGTCGGGAAAGCGCTCGGACGCCGAGTTGAGCAGGATGCGCGGCGTGCCGATGCCGTTGCACGCCATGACGACGATCTCGGCCGGCTGGAACACTTCCTGGCCGTCGGCATCGAAATACCAGACGCCGGTTGCCATGCGGTCGTCGTCGGTCTCGATGCGGCTGACCCGGCAGCGCGTGCGCAACTCCACCCGGTTTCGCAGGGCCTCCTGCCAGTAGGTGATGTCGGTGCTCGCCTTGGCCCCTTGCGCGCAGCCGTGGCCGCAATGGCCGAGATTGATGCAGGGCGCCCGTCCCTCGTACTCGCGCGAGGTGATGGCGCAATCGGACGGCCACCAGTGCCAGCCGAGCACGTTCATGGCGCGGCCCATCTTCTCACCCGTGCGGCCGAGCGGCAGCGGCGGCATCACCGCGCCCTTCGGCGGATAGGCGGGGTCGCCTTCCAGGCTCGCCACGCCCATCATCTTGTCGTTCAGCGCATAGAACGGTTCCAGCGTGCCGTAGTCGATCGGCCAGTCGTCGGCAACGCCTTCGAGCGAGCGTACGCGGAAGTCCGACGGGTGCATGCGCGGGAAGTGGCCGGCATAGAGCACCGTGCCGCCGCCCACCCCGTTGAAGTTGGCGACCTTGATCGGCGAGGCGTCGTCGTTGACCGGATAGTCGGCGGCCGATCCGCGCCGGTTCGGGCTGATCGCGTAGTCCTCGAACTGCCGGGCCTCGAAGTCGCGGCCCGTGCTCGGATAGCGCGACGAATCCGGCCAGTCGCCCTGCTCCAGGCAGACGATGCGCATCCTCGTCTCGGCAAGGCTCCAGGCCACCGCCGCGCCCGAGGCGCCGGCGCCGATGATCAGCACGTCGACGGGATCGTTTTTCTTCGCTCGGTTCACGGCGGTTCGTCGCGCGGTCGCGGCCTCAGATCGCGAGCTTCGGCGTCTGCGTGCGGTTGATCATGCCGGTCCTTTCCAGCGGCGGGTACTTCGCCAGCGCCGCCTCGACCGGCTCCGTGCCCCAGCCCGGCCGGTCGGGCAGGATCAGGTAGCCGTCCTTGTACTCGGGCGCGTGACTGAACACTTCCGCGTCCCATGAGATGCGGTCGATGTCGGTCTCCATGATGCGCAGGTTCGGCACCACCGCGCTGAAATGCGCGTTCATCAGGGTGCACAAATGGCCGTAGAAATTGTGCGGGGCGACGTTGACCTCGTAGGCCTCGGCCGCCGCGGCGATCTTCAGCGACTGCCAGACCCCGTTCCACGGCGTGTCGATGATGGCGACGTCGACCGATTGATTCTGGAAATACGGCAGGAACTGCTGCAGGCCGAGGAGCGTCTCGCACGACGAGATAGGGTGCGGGCTGTTCGCGCGCAGATAGGCCAGCGCCTTCGGGTCGAGCGTATCGATCTCCACCCAGAACAGGTCGAGGTCGCGGGTCTCGCGCAGGATCTCCATGAAGCCCTCGGTGCGCCCGTTGAAATTGAGGTCGAGCAGGATGTCGATGTCGGGACCGGCGGATTCGCGCATGGCCTCGAGATGCCGACGCAGGTTCTTCAGCGTCTTGCGCTCGACGTTGCGCGACGGGTCGTGGGGCCGGCCGAAACCGGGCGACCACGCCTCGATGCGGTCGTTCTCGTCGTAGTGGAAGATGTTGGTCTTCAGCGCCGTATAGCCGTCGTCGCGGACGTCGCGAGCGATCCGGCGCACGCCGTCGAGATCGACGATGCCCGGCGAGAAGTGCTCGGTGCGCATGCGGTAGGCGACGCAGTGCGACCAGTAGACGCGAATCTTGTCGCGGACCTTGCCGCCGAGCATGACGTGGCAGGGCACGTCGAGTGTCTTGGCCTTGGCGTCGAGGAGCGCATTCTCGATGGCGCCGAGCGCCTGGCCGATGACGCCGCCGAAGGCCGGCCGCGTCATGTTGCGCAGGTCCTCGCGGATATGCTCGTGCAGCATCGCGCTCTGGCCGACGATGCGATGGCCGATCTGGTTGATTACCGCGGTAACGCCGGGAGAGCCGAAGTTCTCGTCGTACTCGCTCCAGCCGACGATACCGTCCGCGGTCGTGATCTTGAGAAAATGGTAGTTGCGGAAGGAATTGCTGCAGGACAGCGTCTTCACCTCGGCCACGATTGCTTTCTTCTGCATGCTCTTTCCCCGGCTATCTTGCAGGTCTGTCGTTGCCCGCCCGCCGTCCATGGATGGCGATCGGATCGGTTCGGTTCGGTCGAAGCTTCCTTCCGAGGCTCGCTCCGCTCGTGTCTCCGTCGTCCGCACTTTCACGGGGCCATCTCGCGGCGGCGGCCGGTGCCGCCGTCGAAGACGTGCAGGTCGCCGGGCCGCGCGGCGAGGTGGATCGTCTCGCCGGGCCTCGCCTCCGTGCGCCCCCTGACAAGGACGCGAACGACGTGTTCGCCGATGCGCGCCGTGATCTGGGTCTCCGAGCCGGTCGGCTCGATGACCGACACCACCGCCGGCCAGCCCTCGTTCGCGAGGTGGATGTGCTCGGGACGCACGCCGAGCGTGACGCGCCCCTTCTCGCCCGGGACCGGCACGGGCAGCGCCAGGGCGTGGCCGTCGTCGAGCACCAGGGTTGCGTCACCCTCGACGTCGCCCTGGAAGAAGTTCATCGGCGGCGAACCGATGAAGGCGGCTACGAACAGGCTCTGCGGCCGGTCGTAGAGATCGAGTGGTGGCCCCATCTGCTCGACGACGCCGCCATTCATCACGACGACGCGGTCGGCAAGCGTCATCGCCTCGATCTGGTCGTGGGTGACATAGACCGTGGTCACGCCGAGGCGCTGGTGCAGTTCCTTCAGCTCCGAGCGCATCTGCACGCGCAGCTTGGCGTCGAGGTTGGACAGCGGCTCGTCGAAGAGGAAGACATTCGGATTGCGCACGATGGCGCGGCCCATGGCGACGCGCTGGCGCTGGCCGCCCGATAGCTGTCGCGGCTTGCGGTCGAGCAGCTGCTCGAGGCCGAGGATGCGCGCCGCATCCGTGACGCGCGCATTGATCTCCGCGCGCGGCAGTCTGCGCTGGCGCAAGGCGAAGCCCATGTTCTCGCGCACGTTCATGTGCGGATAGAGTGCGTAGTTCTGGAATACCATGGCGATGTCGCGGTCCTTCGGCGCGACATGGTTGACCACGCGCTCGCCGATGGCGATCTCGCCGCCGCTGATGTCCTCGAGCCCGGCGATCATGCGCAGCAGCGTCGACTTCCCGCAGCCGGACGGACCGACGAGCGCGACGAACTCGCCGTCGGCGATGCCGACCGAGACCCCGTGGATCACCTCGAGCTGTCCGTAGGACTTGCGGACGTCCCTGATCTCGACCGTGCTCATCCTCTGCCGTCACTCCCTCGGTCGCGTTCTGCCGGCCGCGCCGGTCGTCTCCCTGGCCGGCCGCCTTCTCGCCGGGGCCGGTTCCGTTCGCTCAGGCCGTGCTTTCGGCCAGCGCCGGGCTGCCGGCTTCGAGTTCCTTCGCCAGCGCCACGTAGCCCGCCTGCTCGTGGGCCTTGACCAGCGCAGCCGCCTCGGCGATCCGGCCGGCCACCAGCGCGTCGCGGATCGCCTTGTGCTCGCGCAGCGACTCCGCCATGCGCTGCGGCTTCAGGGCGAAGCCGAAATGCGCCGCGGTCATCGCGCTGAGGTTGACGAGGAGCCTGAGGCACCACTGCGAATGCGGCGTGTCGTAGAGCAGGATGTGGAACTCATGGTTCAGCCGCGTGTAGCGGCGCACGTCCTGGGCGGCGACGGCCGCGGTCGATTCCTCCAGGTTGGCGTCGATCTCGGCGTACCGCTCCGGGTCGTAGCTCGCCGCGCCGAGCTCGAGCGCCAACTCGCCGATCAGGCCGCGCAGCGCGTAGATCTCGCGCAGCTGTTCGCTGCCGGCACTGGCGACGACCGCGCCGACATGGGTCTGCACCTCGAGCCAGCCTTCCGATGCCAGGCTGCGGATCGCCTCGCGGATCGGCGTCTCGCTGATGCCCAGCGCCTCGGAGACCTCGCGCGTCGTGATGCGGTCGCCCGGCTTGACCTTGCGCGACAGGATCAGCCCCTCGATATGCCGCCGGGCCAGGTCGGCCTTGGACAGGTAAATGGGTGGCTCCGACATCACACGGCCCGCCTCTGCTGCTTGTGTCTCTGGTCAGCCATTGTCCTCATCCCTTCGTCGCGCCGTCGGCCAGGCCCTGGATGAGCCATTTCTGGACCAGCAGGGCGAAGACCACCACAGGGATTACCGTGATCGTGCCGACTGCCGTCAATGCTCCCCAGTTCGCGCCGTTCACCGTGTCGCCGGCGATGCCCGCGATGGAGACGGGGATGGTCGAGGCATGCCGGTTGGTCAGCACCAGCGCGAAGAGCAGTTCCTCCCAGGCGAGGATCATGCTGAAGATCAGCGTCGACAGCAGGCCCGGCATCGAGATCGGCACGATGATCTTGAAGAAGGCGCCGAAGCGGCTACAGCCGTCGATCATCGCCGATTCCTCGAGCTCGCGCGGCAGCGCGAGGAAGAAGCCGCGCATCAGCCACATCACATAAGGGATGAGGAAGGTGCAGTAGGCGAGGATCAGCGTAATGTGCTTGTCGGTCACGCCGAGCGAGCGGGCGACCAGGAACATCGGCACGGCGAGCGCGATCGGCGGCACGCCGCGCGAGAGAAGGATGAGCACGCCGATCGTGCCGGCGCCGCGTAGCCTGATGCGGGCGAGCGCATAGCCGGCCATGGCGCCGGCGGCGATCGACAGCGCGCCCGAGCCGGCGGCGACGATGATCGTGTTGATCAGGCGCCGGCTGATGTCGGCGCGCTGCATGTAGCTGATGTAGGTCTCAAGGGTCGGCGTGAAGAACAGCGTCGGCGGCATCGTGAAGATGTCGCGCTGGTCCTTGAACGAGGACAGCACCATCCAGAACACGGGGAACAGGAAGACGACGCAGGCGGCGAGGCCCGCGGCGATGCGCACTCGGTGGCCGAGCCGCGACCGGCGGCGAGGCGAAGGAAGCGCGGCGGCGGTCAATTGCGCTGCTCCAGGGCGCGCGAGCCGACCAGGAAGATGCCCGTCAGCACCATGGTGAGGACGAGCACGATCACCGCCATCGCCGCAGATTCGGCGAAATGCAGGGAGCGGAACGCTTCCTCGTAGATGAACAGGTTGATGACGTTGGTGGCGCCGCCGGGGCCTCCATAGGTGGCGGCCAGCGCGATGTCGAACATCTTCACCGCCCCCAGCCAGCGCACGACGAAGGTCGCCGCGATGATCGGCACGAGCAGCGGCAGCGTGATCGACCACAGCATCGACCACCAGTTGGCGCCGTCGACCTCGGCGGCCTCGAAGATGTCGCGCGGCAGGGCGAGCAGGGCGGCCGTGGCGATGAGCACGACGAACGGCGTCCACCGCCACGTGTCGATGATGACGATCGCTGCCATGGCGAGGTTGGGATCGCCGAACCAGTCGAGCGGGGCGAAGCCGAAAAGGCCGATCAGCCAGTTCACGATGCCCCACAGGGGATCGAGGATCATGCGCCAGATGCCGCCGGCCACGACCGGGGCGACCACCATCGGGATGATGAAGAGGGCGCGGACGGTGCCGCGTCCGCGCCAATCGGCATTGATGAGGAAGGCAATGCCGAAACCGAGCACGACCTGCAACGGCAGGGCGAAGGCGAGATAGACCAGTGTCACCTTCATCGACGACCAGAATCGGTAGTCGTCGAGCACGTGCCGGTAGTTGTCCCAGCCGACCCACTCGACGGCGCTGAAGGTCATCAGGTCGAAGCGGGCGAAGCTGATCTCGATCGTATAGAAGATCGGGTAGGCGAGCATCGCGACGAGGATGATGGCCGCCGGCGCCATGAAGGCCCAGCGCGATACGGCGTCCGCCAGTTTCGCCGAGGCGCGGGGGCGGGCAGTGCGCGCCCCTTCGGCCGTCATCGTGCTCATCGCGATGCTCCCGGGATCGTCAGGTCAGTTGAGCACCTTCTCGATCTTTTCGGCAGCGACCTGCAAGGCCTCGGCCGCGCTGATCTGGCCCGCCATGGCGCGCGCCACCTCGTCGGCAAGGATCTGCTGCGCCGCATCGGAGCGCGGATGGCGGATGCGCCACATCTGGCCCTTCTCGGCGGCATTGTAGGCCTGCTGGAGCGCGTCGAACACCGGCACCAGCCATGGCTCGGCCGGGGTGGACGCAAGCGTCGACTTGCGCGCCGGGAACACGCCGAGAGTGGCCGAATGCCAGGCCTCGCCCTGCTTGGAGGAGAGCCACTGGATCACCGCCCAGGCGGCCTGCTTCTTCTCGCTCTTGGCCGAGACGGTGCCGTTCCAGATGCCGCGGTGGGCGCCGGGGCCGGTCGAGCCGACCGGCATGACCTGGATGCCGACCTGTTCGGGCTTCAGCGTCGTCGTCTTCGGGTCGATCGCCGAGCCCTTGAAGACGCTGCCCCACTGGAACATCGTCGCCACGAGGCCCTGGCGGAACGCCTGCAGCGATTCCGAGAAGCCGTGACTGACCGCACCGGTCGGCGCGAACTCGAGCAGCTTCCTGTGCGTCTCCAGCGCGGCGACACCGATCTCGTTGCTGAAAGCCGGCTTGCCGTTGTCGTCGAGCAGGCGGCCGCCGTTCGAATTCATGATCGTCTGCCAGATGGTCGGCGTCAGCGGCTCGCGGACGAAGTAGGTATCGACCGCCCAGGCGTCGACCTTGCCGTCGCCGTCGGTATCCTGGACCAGCTTCGGCGCCTGCTCGAGATATTCCTGCCAGGTGATCTTCGGCGTCGGCAGCGGCACGCCCGCCTTCTCGTAGAGCGCCTTGTTGACGAACATCATCAGCATGTTGGAGCGCAGTGGTACGCCGTACTGCACGCCCTTCCACTCGCCGGCGGCCAGCGGCGCGGCGTTGAAGTCGGCCCAGTCGTAGTCGGCGGCGGTCCAGCCGGCCATCTCGGCGCTCTTCAGGTCTATCAGCGCGCCGACTTCGGCCAGCTGCGGCACCCACGGGTCGTCGGCGATGATGATGTCGTAGTTCGGGCTCGGGCCCGTCGCGTCGAGCATACTCTTGGCGAGCAGTTCGACATAGGGCACGCCGTCGATGGTGACCTTGATGTTGGGATAGTGCTTGTTGAACTCCGGCACCATCAGCGTCTGCCACTGGTTGGCGAACGCCTCATTGGCGATCATGCGCACCTCGACCGGTGCCTCGGGCGTGCCGAGGCCCGCGTCCTGCGCCCATGCCGTCGTGCCGGTCAGGGCCGCGATGGCGACCGCCGACGCTGCTCCGGCCATCACGGCGCGGCGCGAAACCGAACTTGCTGCTCTGTGAAATCGAACCATCGATCCTCCCTTGCGTGCCGCTACCGCCGGCGGAAACCCCTCCGCGTTGGGCGTCACGTCAGCTCCTGCCCTACATTCTATAGAATCTAGAATGTAGTAAATCCGTAGGCGAGCGTCGGATGGATGTCAACCCGAAAGGTGGATGCGGCACTGCGGAAGGATCTGGTGGGTCGCGGGACGGCGCCGGCACGGGCAGCCGAACCGGCCGCGCGTTCTAGAGCGTTTCCTGCCAAATCTGGTTCGCTCTGTTTCTCCGATGGCGAGGCGATCCGCCAGGAGGACGGCGCGGGTCGTACCGGAAGTACGGCCAAGTCCGTCCTACGCCGCGGGCGCCCGCCAGCAGGAAACCCTTCGGGCCGAGTGCATTTGGCCTAAATCCTTCGGGTTCCGGCTCGGCCGATGCACCACATCGACCGTCTCCGAAACCCTCGGCCTTGTGCCAAATGCCCTCCGGCAGAGCGATTCAGATTTGGCAGGAAACGCTCTAATGTCGTGAATTCGGGAAGCAGATCGCCGGCGCCGCTTCAACGAAATCAACGGTTTCCGCGATTTGTGCCCCGCTCCAGCCCTGATTTTATCCCCCTTCCGACAAGCCCGCCGTACTATACGCGTGGCCAATCGGGGCCCGGAGATGGAGGTTGCATTGCGGGACGGGAGGATGTTGACGCGCATTGCCGAGACGCTTCTTGCCCTGGCGTTGCTGGCCGAACGCGCCGCCGGCCGTTCCTTGCCCGTGAGGTTTGTCGTTCTTGCCGTCCTATGGCGGGCCGAGGGCGTGGCCCGGGCTTTCATCGCCCGGACGGTCCCGTCCGGCTGGCCGCCGTTGGGCTCGTACGGTTTCGCCGAACCGTTCGCCGTTCGCGGCAGCGTGGCCGATGCCGAATTGCTGGCGCTGCGCCTGCGCATGCTCGCCGCGGTGCTCGGCATGATCGCGGCTGCGGCAGGCGAATCCGAAAGCCATTCCGCCGCCCGAATGCATCACCCCGGCGCGCCGGGACGCGAGGAGCGTAGCGGAAGTGCCGCTATTTCGCGTCGGCGAGGCCCCGGTAGTCGAGCAGCCCGTAGCCAAAATCGCTGTCGCGACCCTTCTTGCCGAGGTCGCCGGCCGTCGCGGCAAGATTGGCCTCGATCCATTCCGCTGAAACGCCGGGCTTGACGTTGACCAGGTTGGCGATGGCGCCACTAACGATCGCGGCGGCGAACGACGTGCCCGTGACGAGGTCGGTACCGCCGCCGACCGGCGCGACCATGTCGACGCCCGGCGCGGCGACGAAGACATATGCGCCGCGGTTCGCCTGCGGCATCAGCCGGTCGTTTGCGTCGGTCGCAGTGACCGCGATCACTCCGTCATAGGCGGCCGGATAGCCCCACGGCGCGCCGGGGCCGTTGTTGCCGGCTGCGGCGACCAGCACCATGTCGCGTGCCCGCGCGGCCCGGCAGGCGAGCTCCAGCATCTCGTTCTTCGGACCGACGAAGCTCATGTTGACGATGCGCACGTCCTGCTCCGCCGCCCAGTCCACCGCCTCGATGATGATGTCCATGGTCGAACGGCCGCCTTCGAAGGCGCGGGCATGGAAGATTCGCGCCCCGGGCGCGACGCCGCGGAACGGTCCGGCCCCGGCGATCAGGCCGGCAACCGAGGTGGCGTGATCGCGGTCGTTCACCGCGACGCCGGGCATGAAGTCGTGGCTCTCCGCAACGGCACCGGCAAGCGCCGGGTGGTCCGCGTCCAGCGCCGTGTCGATCACGGCGACGGCGACCCCGGCCCCGTCGGCGAAGCGCGGATCGAGGGCGATGCGCTCGAAGGCGTAGTTGGCGATGCCCGCCGCCTGTTGCAGGGTGTAGACGTGGTTGGGCGCGCGCCGGCGGGTGCGGCCGTCGGTCTCGAGCTGCGCCAGCACGGTCGCGACCGCGCGTCCGTCGGGGATGCCGAAGCGAACCACCGTCGCGCCGAGCAGGGCGGAGACGCGCTGAGAGCGGATCTCGAGGCCGAAATCGGCCGCGATGGCGCCCACCTCGGCGGCGCCGCCGTCGACGGTGACGAGCACCTCGTCGGGCACGAACGCGCCGGCAATCGCCCGTGGCGGCAAGACCGGCGGCAGGCCGGCGAAGGGCGACGGCGCCCCTCCCCCCGCGCCTCCCGGTCCGGCGTCCTGTCCGCCGCCCGAACCGCCGTTCGGGTCGCCACCGGCGGTGGCGGGAGGCGCGGCGGGCGGTACGGGCGTGAAGGGGAAGAGGTCGATCAGCAGGTCGGGCAGGTAGACCGCGCCGCCATACGCGTCGGCTCCGCCCTGCCCTTCCGCGGCCGGCGGACACGGTTCGGCACCGGGGCGCGGCGCCGATCCGTCGGGACAGATCCCGTTCGGCAACGGCGCCGCGGTTGCCTGCGGCTTCGCCTGCGCCAGGGCCGGCGCGGCGGGCAGGCCGATCGACACGACTGCAATTGTCGCCGCCGCCGCAAGCAGGGCGGCCTTGCGCATCCGCATCGCCATTCCCCTAGTTCGCATCGGCGGGCCTCCGTCCCGGCGTCACGGTCTCGACGAAGGGCTGCGCGGCGACGAGCGCGACGACGCGATCGTACTCCGCTCCGGTGTCGCCGGGTATGGCGATGCGGAAGACGCCGGTCGCCGTCGGGCCGCCGACGATCGCAGCACCGTTGGCGGCAAGGAACGCGCCGATGTCGGCCATGCGCGCGTCGGCCTTGAAGACGACCAGCGCAAAGGGGCGCTTCGCCTCGTCCTGTTCGGTCCCGGCGATCTCGTAGCCGCCGCGCTCGCCGAAGCCGCCATAGACGGCCTGGTAGAGGACCAGTGCGATCGCTAGCGCCGCCGTCGCCCAGGCGAGGCCGACCGGCAGGCCGGCGAGCCGCTGCCAGAGCGCGGCGAACGGATTGCCGGAAGCGGCGCGCGCCGGTCCAGCCTCGCGCTCCAGCGCCCGGTTGAAGCGGGCGAGCGCGTCGGCCGGCGGGCGGATCGCCTCGTTGGCGGCCGCCGTCTCTGCCGCCTCCATCTCGGCCTCGGCAAGCGCCGCCATCGCCTCGACGTCGGCGGCGAGCCAGTCCTCGACGGCTTCGAGATCCTCGCCCGACAGCGTGCCGTTCAGGTAGAAGGGCAGCAGCGCCTCGAGTTCGTCGCGGCCGCGCATCGTCTTCTTCTCCCCGCTCATGGCCAGCCCCTGTCGTGGCCGGTAGCCTTCAGCGCCTCGCCGAGCTTCTTGCGCGCGTAGAACATGCGCGTCTTCACCGTCGCCTCGGGGATCGAGAGGATCTCGGCGATCTCGGAGACGGCACGCCCATGATAGTAGGCGAGGTCGACGACGACGCGATGCTCCTCGGCCAGAGCGTCGACGCAGCGGCGCAGGGCCGCACCCTTATCCTCCTTCATCGCCGTGACCTCGGGCGAATCGGCATCGTCGGCGATCATCGCCGCGGCGTCGTCGTCGATGCCGTCCTCGCGGCGGCGCCGGCGCGCCGACAGCCCTTTGTATCGGGCGATGCCGAGCAGCCATGTCGACACTTCCGAGCGGCCCTCGAAGCGGGCGGCTTGCCGCCAGGCTTCGAGAAAGACCTCGTTCGCGATTTCTTCGGCCATGGTCTCCGATCCGGTCTGGCGCACCACGAAACGGTAGATCCGCGCGTGGTGGCGCATGAACAGGAGCCTCACGGCGGCGCGGTCACCGCGCGCGACCCGGGCGACGAGTTCGCGATCCGATCCGGATTCAGCGCCCGCGCTCATGGTCCTTCGCCTGGCTCACGGTTCTTGGTCGCCTCATGGTCCGGAAAGGTTCACCGCTTTTCGTCGAGGAAGCTAGAACAATGTTCGGCGAGATTGAACACCGCTTTGATCGAATTGGCCGATCGTGGCCGGAGACCGCCATGAACCTTTCGGCGCGGCGCCGCGACTGACGCTCTAGGAGCCGCGCGGTGCGGCTTCCGGACCAGGAGCGTATCATGACAAACCACGTTCATCACGACCGGCCGCCGGGCGTCGCGGGATCCCGTCGACGCGCGCGCCACGGCGACGAGACGGACGCGCTGGGCTTCCCCGGCATTGCGTTGACCTTGCGTCATCCGCGGCGTAACATTTCCGGCGCAAGGGGCGGACAACGTATCGACTGGGGGGAAAGCGCCGGGGCATTCGGGTCAGCGCTGTCGCGCGCCCATCTGCCGGCTGTTTCTCCTGCAGGAAACGGGAGAAGCCTCATGCGCGACCGCACGCCAGCGAGCCTTGCCATCGCGGCCGACCGCCGCGCGAGCCTCCACCGCAAGTTCCTGACAGCCACGGCAGGAGCGCTCGCGCTCGCCGCCGGGCTGTGGCCGTCGGCCCCGGCCGGCGCCCAGGACGCGCAGATCGTCTTCCCCGGCTCGATGGCGGTCTCGGGCTTCCCCGGGACCTACATACCCGGCATCGAAGAGGGCCTGCCGCCGGGCGTCGATCCGGTCGACGAGACGTTCATCGACCCCGAACGCGCCAGCCTGCGCGTTTTCGACGTTTCCGCCCTCGGCGGGGCGCCGGCGGGGCAGATCGTCTTCACCCCGCCGCCCTTCGAGGTTCGCGCCGGCCAGATCGGCCAGGTTTTCGGCCTGACCTTTGACGACGGCGTCCGCGACGGCGTGCCGACCGGCGTTCCCGACCTCTTCGCCGCCGCGAGCTCGCTCCACGGCGTCCGTATCGTCACCCCCGACGCGGACGACGACGGGCGGCCCGAACGGCAGCGGCGCGGCGCAGCCGGCGCCACCTTCATGGAGGGGCAGTTCGCCGAGGAGAACGGCGGCAGCCCCGGCGCCATCTGGCGGATCGACGGGCGCAACGGCGCCGTCAGCCTCTTCGCCACCATCGATACCAACAGCGGCCCCGGACTCGCCGACGTCGCCTTTGACAAGGGTCACCGGCAGTTCTTCGCCTCCGATCTCGATTCCGGCCTGATCCACAGGATCGGCGTCGATGGCGCCCTGATCGACACGTTCGACCACGGCGTCGACGGCCGCCCGGTACGCGGACTGGAGCCTGTCGCCGACGACGGCGCCGTCATGGACATCCAGGGCGCGGCCTTCGACAGCGAGGATCCCGACAGCTGGGGCTACACGCAGGACGAACGCCGCATCTGGGGCGTCCAGGTCCATGGCGGCCGCGTCTACTACGCGGTCGGCGAGAAGGCCGAGATCTGGTCGGTCGGGCTGACCCGCGAGGGCGCCTTCGCCGGCGATCCGCGCTGGGAGCTCACGGTCGCGGCCGAGGAAGACCTCGCCGTCACCGACATCGCCTTCGACAACCGCGGCTTCATGTATCTCGCCCAGCGCGGCGAGATCGACAACCGCTACGACTACAGCCGCTTCGCCGACTCCGGCGAAGGCTCCGTCCTTCGCTACTGGCGCGAAAGCCCCGACGATCCGGCAACGGAATCGGTCTGGGTCCCGGTGCCGCAGGAATATGCCGTCGGATTCCCGAAAGACCATCGACAGACGGCCGGCGGCATCGACCTGCAGTACGGCTACGACGCGGAGGGCTTCTTCGACACCCGCGCCTGCGCCGACACCATCGTCAAGACAGGCGACCGCCTGCGCGACAATCCGGCGCTCGCCGACCAGCTGGCGCCGGGCGGCCCGTTCGCCGTCCACGGCGTGCAGATCACCTCGACCGCCCTGGTGCGACCGGCCAACGAGCCACCCTTCGGCTCGTGGTTCGTCGACTTCGACGGGTTCTTCGAGGACCCCGAAGTGAAGGGCCATGTCGGCGACGTCGAGGTGTGGCGGCCCTGCGAGGGTCGGGCAGGCTGGTATGAGCCGGTGCCCGGCGGCTACCTGCCGCCGTTCTATCCGCCGGACTTCCCGCCACCGGGCGACTTCCCGCCCTGCCTCGACGTCGAGGCGGTGGAATACTGGTGTACCCCGGCCGGCCTGGAAGCCGACCTCTATCTCCGTGACGTAGCGGGCATTGGCGGCGACACGATCAAGGCCGATTCCAAGACTCCCGGCACGAGCGTCTCGCCGCTGCAGCAGACGCAGCCGGCCGGAGCGCCGTTCACGATCGGCATCACCGGGCACTTCCCCGGCGATACGGTCAATGTCGGCCTCTGCTTCTACAAGAAGTCGGACGCCGACGCAGGCGGGTACTACCCGTGCTGCAAGGTGACCGTGCCGCTCGAAACGCCCGTCGTGGCCTGCGAACCGTGAGGGAGGGAAAGATGACGACGATCACTTCCTTCCACCCGGTGGAACACGCAAACGTCATGGAGACGACCATGAAACCCCTGTCATACGCCAGGCGCGTCGCGCGCTGGTTGATGGCGGCCGGGCTCGCGCTCGCCTCCGTCACCCCTGCCGCCGCCCAACTGACACTGAAGGAATCGAACGATTCCAAGGTAACGCTCGAGCCCGCAATCCCGCTCGACCGGCCCGATCGGCCGGAACTCAGGCCCGGCGAGGTGCGCCCGTTCTTCGAGAAGATAGGCCGGCAGCGCGACTGCAACTATGTCGTCTATCGCCTCCGCTTCGGCCTTCGCGGCGACCCGGCGAAAATCGCCGACCCCGCCTTCGCCGAAGAGCTGAAGGCCTATCGCATGAACCTGTCGGACCAGCTGCCGAACGGCCTGACCGTTGTTCATGTCACGGCCACGGGCGACGGCACCAACGCGGCCGGCGGGGCCCTTCCCGCGGCCACCATCGGCGCCACGGCCGATCCCGACGACACCGCGCTGCTCGAAGACTTCCGCCTGTCCACCGTCGATCTCGACGGCAGCGGCGAAGTCGGCGAGCGCTACATCGAGGTCCGCATCACCGCGAAGATCGATCCGGGCGCGTTCCCCGCTCCCACGATCATCGACAACCAGGCCTGGGTGAACGTCCAGCGCCCGCGCGGTGCGATGGTGCATATCCCCTCGCACGATCCGGCAAAGCCGGACGACGGCGACTTCCTGACCGGCGAGAAGACGTCGATCCTGGTCGACCTGACCGGTTGCGAGCCGCCCCCGCCCCCCGGCGGCGGCGATCCCGAGGAGGCCTGCTTCAAGGTCGAGACGGGTGAAGTCGACTGCACGCCCTTCGCGGGCACCTATGTCTACCACATGACGGCCGGCGCCGATCTCGCCGGCAAGTGGGTGCAGGTTCGCTCCACCACGCCAGGCGTGACGGTGGCGGAAGGCCCGCAGCTGGTTCCGGCCGGCGGCGGCGTGCTCGACTGGACCATCCACGGCGCGGCGCCCGGCGACGTCATCCACCTCGTCGTCACCGGCATCGAGACCTATGTCGGGCCTGCCGAAGGCGTCGGCCTGTGCTGCACGCAGACGGTCGACATCGTCATCCCGCCCGACCTCGACTGCCCGGACCGCGAGAAGGAACCGGACCTCAAGGTCGAGAAGCGCGCGGACGTGACCAGCTGCACGAAGGAAGGCGGCTGCGAGTTCACCATCACGGTCACCAATGTCGGCGACGCCCCGTACAACGGCAAGATCGTGCTGGAGGAAGTCACCTCGCCCGGCAGCGCGACAGTCGAATCGGGTCCGAACGCGCCGTGGACCTGCGTGCCCATGGCCAGCCCGATGATGTGCGAGCATCCGGAAACAACCCTAAATCCGGGTGAATCGGTCACGCTGAAGCTCGGCTTCGAGCCGGGCGCGACTTGGCAGTGGCGCGGAATCCGCAATTGCGCCGAGTACGACTATACGGCGAGCGGCAAGCAGCCGTTCGGCGAACTCGGCAACGACCGGGCCTGCGCGTCCATCCCGATCTGCGTCCCCGGGCGCGATCGCGAGTGCACGCCTCCGGAAGAGGAGAAGGCCGACCTCGGCATCCGCAAGAGCGCGCTGACCCCGGTCTGCACGCCGGACGGCGTCTGCCTGTGGCGGATCGACGTGATCAACACGGGAACCTCGATCCACAACGGCCCGCTCACCGTGGTCGACGAGTATCCTTCGGGCGTGCCCGCCTCGTCGATCTTCGTGCCGTCGCCGCCCTGGGCGTGCGCACCGGACGGCCCCGGCCGCTTCCGCTGCGACCATCCCGGGCTGGTTCTGGTGCCCGGCGCGACGACGACCATCGGCGTAAAGACGGTGGCCGGCGCAGGCTATGGCGACCAGATCGAGAACTGTGCCGAAGTGCTGCCGGTCCCCGGCGAGACCAACCTCGCCAACAACCGGTCCTGCGCCAAGGCGCGGATTCCGCAGCGCGATCCGGGCAAGCCGGCCATGCGCATCACCAAGACCTGCGACGGCGCGGTGGCCGGGGCGGCGATCTCGTGTCGCATCACGGTCCACAGCGTCGGCACCGCCGCGCCGTCCGGTCCCGTCCGGGTCCACGACGCCGCGACGTTGATCGGCGCAGGCACCCCCGTGCAAATCCAGACCGTGACCCCGGACGGCGCGGAATGGAGCTGCGGACCGGTCCCCGCCGACACGCTGTCGTGCCAGATTCCCGGCGCCGTCATGACGCCTGGAACGAGCCGCCATTTCGACGTGACGCTCGCCGTCTCGCCGAACCGCCGCTTCGAGAACTGCGCCCGCGGCTCTTTCGGCCCCGCTCCCGGAGACGACATCGTCTATCCGTTCGGCGAGGCCTGCGACCAGGGCGGCGCGACGATCCGCGTCGAGAAGACCGGCGACACCGAGTGCCGCCCCGGCCAGCCCTGCACGTTCGAGATCACCATCGCCAATGACGGCGACACGGGCTTCTCCGGCCCGGTCCGCATCGGCGATGCGCTCGGCGTGGAAGGCATCGGCCGGCTCGAGGGCGTACCGATCACGGAGATCTCTCCGCCGTTCGGCTGCGCCGAGGAACCGACTACCCTGCCCTTCTCCTGCGTGGCGAACCTCACCCTCGGGGCCGGCGAGAGCCGCGTCCACCAGGTGACAGTCGTCATCCCGGAGGCGGCGGTCGCCAACCTGCAGGGCCAGCTTTCCGGCCGCAACTGCGTGGCGGTGCTCTCGCCCGAGACGCCCGTCACCGGCGCTAGCCCCGGAGGACTCGCGCGTGCGCTCACGGTCGACGGCGACCGCGAGGGCGACGCCTATTCCTGCCATCCCTTCACCATCGCGCAGGAAGTGGCGAAGCAGTGTTCGGAAGGCTTCGTGCTCAACGCCGACAATCGCTGCGTCTGCCCGGAAGGCACCACCTTCCGCAACGGCCAGTGCGTCACAGACGGCGGCACGACCGAGCCCACGCCTCCGGTCCGCCAGTGCAAGCTGCTGCCCGGTCAGGTCCGTACTTCCGACGGGCGCTGCGTGTGCCCGAAGGGGACGGAGCTGAAGAACGGCGCCTGCCGCACGATCGAGCAACCGCCGGTCCGCCAGTGCAAGCTGCTGCCCGGCCAGATCCGCACTTCAGACGGGCGCTGCATTTGCCCGAAGGGGGCGGAGCTGAAGGACGGCGCCTGCCGCACGATCGAGCAGCCGCCGGTCCGCCAGTGCAAGCTGCTGCCCGGCCAGATCCGCACCTCCGACGGGCGCTGCATTTGCCCGCGCGGAACGGAGCTGAAGAACGGTGCCTGCCGCACGATCGAGAAGCCGCCGGTCCGCCAGTGCAAGCTGCTGCCCGGCCAGATCCGCACCAAGGACGGACTTTGCGTCTGTCCGCGGGGCACGGAGCTGAAGAACGGCGCCTGCCGCAGTCGCGAGATCGTTTGCCCGAAGGGCACCGTGCTTCGCAACGGCACCTGCGTGACCGTCGAAACAGAGCCGCGCTGCCGCAAGGGCCAGATCCTGCGCAACGGCAAGTGCGTCAACGTGACGATCGAGCAGCGCTGCCCGGCGGGTACCGTCGGCACGCCGCCCAATTGCCGCACGCCCGAGCGGAAGAAGCCGATCCTCGAGATCAATCCGAACGTACTCAACCCGGATGTTCTCAGGAACCTGCTTCCCCGGCGCGAGAAGCAGGACGATGGCGGTTCGACGAATAGGCTGCTGAAGATCCAGTAGAAGGGGTCTTTTCCGGCAGCGAATGCCCCGGCGCGAAATCGCCGGGGCGTTTTTTTCGCCGGTCGTGAACCAGCGGTGCGGCCGCAGCGACACACCTCCCGAACGGACGTTTTCAGGAGGAACCCATGTCCATCGCAACACGCACCCTACGCCATTCGGCTGCAGCATTGGCTATCGCCGCAGCAGCCCTGTCATCGTCGCCCGGGTTCGCGGAGGAGGCAAAACTGAAGTCGATGTCGTTCGACCTGCAGAGCGCCAACACGACGATTCATGTCGTTTCGACGGACGGCCAGAAGTGGGACAAGCTCAAGTCCGGCAATGCCCAGTTCTGGGGGCACATGAAGGTCGACACGAAGTGGCCCGGCTACGTGGACGAGGTCGCCGTGGTGCTCGGCGCCTGCAATGCCGGACAATGCAGCCTCCGTCCGCTGTTGTGGTCGGACGGCGTCGGCGAGCGCGACTACAACAAGTCGCACAACTTCGTCTTCCCCACTTCGAAGATCCCCCTTTCGACCGAGACCGGCATTGCCGTCGTCCCCTATGGCGACAGCATGATCTCCCGATGCAACCAGCACCTCCAGGCTGACGGGCCGACCAAATCCTACAGCTTCACGCAGGAATTCCACGCCACCCTGGTCGCCGACACCGCCAAGGCCGTCCTCGACGGCAACATGCTCGTCGAGGCGAACGAGTACTGGCCCGCCTTCCCCGACGAGATCGATCACACGCGCACGGGCACCTTCAATGTCCAGGTCGTCTGCGACCCTGTGATCAAGTCGCCGGTCAACGACGTCGCCTACGACCACGGCGCATTCGACATAAAGAACGTGAAGCTGTTCCTGACGACCCACCTGAACCAGCAGCCGGGCTCCAATCCCGGCACGGTCTGCCCGTCGTTGAAGGTCACGTCGCGCGCCCAGGCCAACCAGGCCGGCCCGGTCTCCATGCGCATCTGGCGGCAGAAGAACGGCGGCGCGATAACGTCGGAGTTCGTTCAGGCGTGGGCATCCTTCAATGCGACCAAGAACGGCTATTTCGCCACCTACGAGACCTGGGAGAACGTCGGCGCCACGTCGCACTTCCAGTTCAAGACCGAAATCGTCGAGAACGGCTCGCCGTTCGCGCCATATGACGGCTGGAAGGACATCACCGTCCACTGCACCGGCGCCGGCGGCGGCGGGCTGACGACTGCGCCGCGGGACAATCCGGACCTGCCCAAGCCGCAGGCGAAGTGGCAAGGCGAAATCACCGTCGCCGACAGCGCCGGCCGAGACAAGTCCTGTCCGCGCAAGGGCCAGGTGTTCTTTGCCGTGAAGCGGGCCGCTCCCGGAGATTTCAACTACCGCGTCAGCTGTTCCAACGGTGCATCCTTCAGCGGCAAGGCGACCGGCTACGACCAGGGCAGCGGCGTCTTCGAGGCCTACGGCGCGCACGACATCAGCGTGAACCGCACGCGCAGCATCCAGTGCACGCTCCAGGAACTGCAGCCGGCGCCGGTCACCGTAGCCGTCGACAAGACCGATTTCACCTGTGCCAACCCGGCGATCGATCCGGCGGCCGACGACCTCGCCATCCCGCAGAAGCCGTCGCTCGACAAACCGCGACCGCAGGTCAAGGCAGATCCGGTGTGCGCGGCGGACGATATCCTCTCGCGCGGCAAGTGCATCGACAAGCCGGACGTGTCGATCCTGTGCAAGAAGGGTTTCGAACTGGTCGGCAACACCTGCGTGCGCAAGCCGACGATCGTGGTCAAGTGTAAGGCCGCCCAGAAGCTCGTCGAAGGCCGCTGCGTCGACAAGCCGACGGTCTCGATCCTGTGCAAGAAGGGCTACGAACTGCGCGGAACCGCCTGCGTCAAGCTGCCGACGCTGACGACCACCTGCCGGCTCGGCCAGAAGCTCATGCGCGGCAACTGCGTGGCCGACAGCGCGGCGGGTAAGCTGAAGATTCTCAAGGCGCCCGGCCAGGCGACGAAAGGCAAGGCGGCCATGGGTACGAAAAAGATCGTCCAGCCGAAACCCCGGCGCATCGTTCAGTGACCGCGGGTCAGCCCGCCAACCGCGACAGACACCGCCGGCCTCGTGCCGGCGGTTCTGTTTTCACAGCGGCCGGGAAACCTGGCCGATGCGATCTGCCCAGGCGCGCGCGGTCCGCGCCATCGTCGTGAAGTGATCGGCAGCCGAATAGCCCGACTCGTTCTTCCGCGGCTTGAGGTCGTGGTCGCCGTCCTCCAGCCAGAGGATTTCGATGCGATCGGACAGCGCATAGCGGCTCACCTCCTCGCGCGTGCCGAACGGGTCGCGCGTGCCCTGGCAGATCAGGGCCGGCGTGGCGAGATCGACGAGATGTGCAGTGCGCAGTTGCCCGGGTTTCGCCGGCGGATGGAAGGGATAGCCGAGGCAGAGAAGCCCGCCGATCGCGCCACGCGCATACAGGGCATCGGCCGCGAGAGAGGCGACGCGGCCGCCCATCGACTTGCCGCCGATGATCAGACGACCGGCGGGGCGAAGCGCGGCGACCGCTCCTACGTATTCATGAACGAGCGTCTCTGCACGCGGCGGCGGCTTGCGCTGCCCGCTGCGCCGCGCCGCCATGTATGAAAACTCGAACCGGGCCACGCGAAATCCCTCCGCCGCGACCGCAGCGGCGGCGGCGTTCATTGACGCCGAATCCATCGGCGCGCCGGCACCATGGGCGAGCAGGATGGTCGTCTGGGCGCCCGGCGGCCCGTCGAATAGAAAACCCATGCGTTCGGCCTCCATGACACACACCCCAAGCAACTGGACGCCCGTCCGGCGTGGCGATCCCGGGTCCGGCGTGCGATGTCGACGCGCGATCTTGATTCACGTCAAGGTGCCGAACGTCGACTTGCGTGACGTTCGGCCTCCAATCGGAGGACTCCCCTTGTACAAGAACATCATCATTCCGGTCGACCTCGGCCATACCGAGCGGCTCCAACCCATGATCGACATCGCCCGCCTTCTCGGCGGAGACGGCGCGAGCGTGATCCTGATCAACGTCGTCGAGAACCTGCCGGCCTTCGTCGCCGCCGAGCTTCCTTCCGATCTCACCGCGCGCACGATCGAGGACGCCCGGTCGCGTCTCGAAGAAACTGTGGCCGGCCATGGCATCAGTGCCGAGATCGAGGTGCGTTCCGGTCATCCCGCGACGACGATTCTGGAATGCGCCAACGACCGCAAGGCCGACCTGATCGTGATCGCTTCGCATCGTCCGGGATTCGGCGACTTCCTCATCGGTTCGACCGCGGCGAGGGTCGTGCGCCACGCGCAATGCTCGGTGCACGTAGTCCGGTAGTCCCGTGCCGAAATGCAGTCTTTGCGGCCGTGGCGCAGGCTGGCGCCGCGGCCGTCGCTATTCGTGGCGCAGGGCGTCGATCGGATTGAGCCTTGCGGCCTGGCGGGCGGGAAAATAGCCGAAGCCCATGCCGATCAGAGCTGAGAAGAAGAAGGCGACGACGATGATCTCGGGATCGGTGACGAATGGCAGGCCGAGATAGCGTCCCACCGCGTAGGCGAGCGCAAGGCCGAACAGGATGCCGATGACGCCGCCGAAAAGCGCGAGAACCGTCGCCTCGACGAGGAATTGCGTCAGGACCTGGCGCTCCAGCGCGCCAATCGCCAGCCGGATGCCGATCTCGCGGGTACGTTCCGTTACTGATACCAGCATGATGTTCATGATGCCGATGCCGCCGACAAGCAGGCTGACGGCCGCGACCGCACCGAGCAGGCCGGTCAACACGCTGGTCATCCCGGCCATGGTCTCGGCGATCTGGGTCATGTCGTTGACGGAGAAATCGTCACCCTTGCCGGCCGAGATGCCGCGCCGCTCGCGCATCAAGCGTTCGATGTCGCCCTGGACCTTGGTTGTCGACACGCCGTCGCGTGCCGCGACCATGATCGTGGCGATGTCGCTGTTTCCCGAGATGCGGCGCTGAAACGTGCGCAGCGGCATGAGGACCGTGTTGTCCTGGTCCATGCCCATGCCCGACTGGCCCTTCTTGCCGAGCAGGCCGACGACGACGCACGAGACCTTGCCGACTCGGATGTTCTGGCCGAGCGGCGAGGCGCGCCCGAAGAGCTTCGTGCTGACCGTGTCGCCGATCATGCACACCGAGCTGCCGCGCTCCTCGGCCTCGAGGAAGCTGCGGCCGGAGGCGACAGTCCACGCACCGACGACGATGCAGTCCGAGGTCGTGCCGATTACCGTCACCGAGCGGCTTTCGCCGCCGAACACCACCGTGGCGGTCGACTGGGCGACGGGAGCCACTGCGACGATGCCCGAGACCTGGGCGCGGATCGCGGCGACGTCCCTGGCGTTGAAGGGTTTCGCCTGGCTGCCGGCGCGGCCCGGACCGAGTTGGCCGGGCACGACGAACAGCATGTTGCTGCCGAGCTTGCCGAGGTCGGCAGTCACCCGCGCCGTCGCCCCGTTGCCGATCGTCACCATGGCGATCACCGCAGCAACGCCGATGACGATGCCCAGCACGGTGAGAAAAGAGCGCATCGGATTGCGCAGGATCGCCTGGGCGGCGAGCTTCAGCGTCTCATAGAACAAGGCTCGGCTCCTGTTCCCGGTCGGATTCGATCCGGCCGTCGACGAAGCGGATGATGCGCCGCGCGTAGGCGGCGATGTCGTCCTCGTGCGTGACCATGACGACGGTCAGCCCGCGCTCCCGGTTGAGGCGGGTGACGATCGCCATGATCTCCCGGCTGATGCGCGTATCGAGGTTGCCGGTCGGCTCGTCGGCGAGCAGGACGGCGGGGTCGGTGACGATGGCGCGGGCGATGGCGACGCGCTGCTGCTGGCCGCCGGACATCATCGCCGGTGTATGGTTGGCACGGTCGGCGAGGCCTACCTGGTCGAGCGCGACGAGGGCACGCCGACGCCGCTCCTCGTCCTTCATGCCGCGATAAACGAGCGGCAACTCGACATTCTCGACCGCCGTCGTGCGAGCCAGCAGATTGAAACCCTGGAAGACGAAGCCGATCATGTGGCGGCGCAGCAGCGTTCGGCCGTCGCGGTCGAGGCCGGAGACCGGCACACCTCGGAACCGGTACTCGCCCGTGCTCGGCACGTCGAGACAGCCCATGATGTTCATCGCCGTCGACTTGCCTGATCCCGACGGACCCATGATGGCGACGAAGGCGCCGCGCGCAATGGCGAGGTCGACGCCATCGAGGGCGCGCACCTCGGCCTCGCCGCTGCCGTAGACCTTGGTCACGCGCCGGAATTCTATCAGCGGTGGCGGGGTGAGGTCCACGGGAGCGCCCTCACTGCCTGGCGACGGCGTCGACGATCACCTCGTCGCCCTCGGCGATCCCGCCCGAGAGGATCTGCGTGCGCTGGCCGTCGGTCGCCCCTGTCTCGACCGCGACCTCCGTCGGTACCTTGTCGCGCATGACCCAGATGGCGCGCGAACCGCTCGGCACCTCGTTGGTCGTCACCGCTCCCATGTTCGGAGGCCGGAAGATGCCGAGGAAGCCGCCGGACTCCGTCGTTGCGGGTGGCGTGTAGAGAAGCGCCGCGTTTGGCGTCAGCAGCGCGGCACCGACCCTGTCGACGACGATCTCGGCGGTGGCCGTCATGCCCGGACGCAGCAACAACTCGGCGTTGTCGACCTTGAGCAGGGCCTTGTAGGTAACCACGTTGTTGATGGTCTCGGAGACGAAGCGGATGTTGGTGATCACGGCGGGAAAGGACCGGCTCGGGTAGGCGTCGACCGAAAACGTCGCTTCCTGGTCGACCGCCACCTTGCCGATATCGGCTTCGTCGACGTCGACTTGCACCTCCATGCGCCTGAGATCGCCGGCTATGGTGAACAACACCGGCGCCTGCAGCGAGGCGGCGACCGTCGATCCCTCATCGATGTTGCGGGTCAGGACCACGCCGTCGATCGGCGAGGTGATCAGGGCCTTGGCAAGATTGGTCTCGGAGAGTTTCAAGTCGGCCTGCGCAACGAGGACCTCTGCCTCTGCCGCCTTCAGCGCCGCCGCGTTGGCGTTCATGGCGAGTTGCGTGTCCTGCAGGGTCTGCGCCGACATGAATCCCTTGTTGTAGAGCGATGCCTGGCGTTCGTAGGTGGTCACCGACGCCTCGTGGGCGGCCTTTGCCTTGGCGACGTTGGCTTCGGCGACGACCAGGCGGGCACGCGCCGCCGCCACGGTCGCGGAGAGCGTGTCGGTATCCAGTTCGGCGAGCACGTCGCCGCGGCTGACCGGGCTATTGTAGTCGACGTTGACCTTGCGCACGATGCCCGAGATCGCAGTCGACACGTCGACCTGTGCGACCGGCTGGACTGTGCCGGTCGCCGTCACCACCACGGTCAGATCGCCGCGGGTGATCTTCTGCAAGACGTAGTCGTAAGTCGTGCCGGACGAGAGGTAGGCCCAGACGAAGTAGCCGACGGCCAACGCGGCGAGCGCAATTGCCGCCCAGCGCATGACCCGCCGCCCGCGCCCGGCACGCGGCGCAGCTTCGCCGATGATGGCGTCGAGCGCTTTCGTCCCCGTGGAGACCGCGCTTCCACCCCCCGCCTGCGACGGGTTGCCTTGATCCTGCTGCATCTGGCCCTCGGACACGCCACGCGGCGCTTTCGATGCGCGCCCAGGCTGTCGGGGTCAATGACGTGGATCAATCCCGATAGCCGGGCACCGCGGCGCCCGGCGGCCGTACCGTTGCAGTACGGCCGCGGAACGGGTTCCGCCCCTCGGCGGGCGGCAAGACCCCCACTCAGAATACCGGCGGGTACGGGCGGCCGCCGCGGTCGAGCGTGATCCAGCGCGTCTCGGTGAAGGTCTCCAGCGACCAGCGTCCGCCGTGCTTGCCGAAACCGGAGGCTTTGAAGCCGCCGAACGGCACGTGCGGCTCGTCATTCACCGAAGAGCAGTTGACGTGGCAGTTGCCGGTGTCGAGCTTGTTGACAATGGCCAGCCCGCGCGCCTCGTCGGCCGTCATGACGCCGGCGGAGAGGCCGTACTCGCTGTCGTTGGCGATCTGGACCGCCTCCTCGTCGGTGCGGAAGGGAATGACCGGCACGACGGGGCCGAACGTCTCGTCCTGGTAGAGTTTCATGTCCGGCGTTACGCCGGTGAGGATGGTCGGCTCGACGAAGCGCCCTTCGATCTTGCCGCCGAGTACCACCTTGGCGCCCTTGGCGATGGCGTCGTCCAGCTGCTCCTTCACCTTGCCGACCTGCTTGTCGTTGATCAGCGGGCCGATGACGTGCTCCTTGCTTTTCGTCGGGTCGCCGACCTTCAGCCTGGCGGCGCGCTCGACGAAGCGCTTGAGGAAGGCGTCGAAGATCTTCTCGTGGACGAGGACCTTCTCGACCGACATGCAGATCTGGCCCTGGTGCATGAACGAGCCGAAGTTCGCGGCCTGGGTAGAGCGCTCCATGTCGGCGTCGTCCAGCACGATGAGCGAATCCTTGCCGCCCAGCTCGACGCAGCACTTCTTCAGGTGTGCGCCGGCCTTCGCCGCGATCTGCCGGCCGACCGCGGTCGAGCCGGTGAAGGAGATGCCCTTCACATAGGGGTGTTCGATCAGTTCGTCGCCGACTTCCTGGACGTTGTCGCGCGAGCAGGTGACGACGTTGAGAACGCCCTTGGGCAGGCCCGCCTCCTCGAAGATCTCGGCGAACAGCAGCCCGCCGAGATAGGGCGTCTCCTCCGACGGCTTCAGCACGATCGTGTTGCCGGCCACAAGCGGGAACATGAAGCCGCGCGCGGTCAGGATGCAGGGAAAGTTCCACGGACTGATGACCGAGACCACGCCCATCGGCCGGCGCACCGCCATCGACACCTTGCCGTACTCCGACGGCAGCACCTCGCCGACCGGCTGCCAGACCGAGGCCGCCGCAGCGTGGAATATCTCGGTGACGTAGCCGGTCTCGAACATGCCCTTGCCGAACCAGCCGCCGCCTTCCGCCTGGATGGCATCGACGATCTCCATGCGCCGCTTCTCCCAGATCTCGGCGGCCTTGTGCAGGACATGGGCGCGCTTGGAGAAGGGCAGCGCCGACCATTCGGGGAATGCCGCATGGGCCGCCTCGATCGCGGCGGCCGTCTCGGCGCGGCCGGAATCGGGCACTTCCGCCCACACCGAGCCGTCCGCGGGATTCAGGTCCTTGAACGTCTTCTTCGCGGCGGACCATCCGCCGCCGATGTACATGCCTTCGAACACGCGTGCCATCGTGCTGCCTCCTGTGATGTTCTAGTGTTTCTTCCGCTTCTTCTTTGCGGGCTTCTCGATCGGGTGCGGTGCCGGCGCCTCCGGCGGGCGCTCGGCCGGGATGACGAAGGCCGACAACCGCTTGCGGCTCTCGGCGACATGGGCTGCGTGGATCGTCGCGGCACGCGCGGCGAGGTCGGCGAGCGAGGCTGTGGCGGGTGGCAGGCCGGCGACCGGAACGGTATCCTCTTCCAGCGCAATGCCGGCGCTGTTGTGACCGATCAGCCCGTGCGAGCCGTTGAGGCTCGCCGCCGGGCCAGCTTCCGGCTTGACCGCTTCGGCTGGCGCCTCGTTGCGCGATTTCGGCGCGGCAAAGGCGCTTGGCAGCGGGCCGGTCAGCCGCCGCGAGCGGACATGGTCGGCGAGGCGTTCGGCGGCACGCCGCGACAGGGCGGCGGCATTGTCGGCGAGGCGGCGTCCGTCGGCCGAGACGTGCGGCGTGCCCGGTTTGAGCGGCGCCGGCGCCGGGATATCCGCCCATGGGTCGCCGCCGGCTTTCGGATCGAAGCGGCCGACGAAGGCGCTGGGCAGGTCGCCTTCGCGGCGCAGCGTGCGCACGAAGGCCTTCTGGATTCGCCCGGCCCTTTCGGCAAGGTCGACGGCGAGCCGCCCGATCGCCTCGACGCCGAGCGGCAGCCGCATCGGCGGGGGCAGCCGCATCGCCACGTACTGCGCCGTCGCCGGACGCGCGCTGCCACCGAGATAGGCGTTGACCACCGCAGGATCGTTCATCAGCGCCGAGGCGCTGTTTTCGCCGGTCACGGCGCCGTTCTCGATCAGATAGCCGCGGTCTGCGATCTTCAGGCTCTGCCTGGCGTTCTGCTCGACGAGCAGGATGCCGACGCCCGTGGCGGCCACCGCCTTCAATGCGCGGAACAGCTCCTGAGTGAGCAGCGGCGACAGACCGAGCGACGGCTCGTCGAGCATCAGGATCTCCGGCTTCGACATCAGCGCCCGGCCGATCGCGACCATCTGCTGCTCGCCGCCGGACATGGTCCGCGCCACCTGCGCCTTGCGTTCGGCAAGCCGCGGGAAGAGCGTGTAGATCTTTTCAAGCGTTTCCTTCTCGTCGCGCCGCGCCCTTGCCGCGAAGGCGCCGAGTTGCAGGTTCTCGGCGACCGTAAGCTCGCCGAAGATGCCCCTGCCCTCCGGAACGAGCGCGATGCCCTCCTCGACGATGCGATGCGCCTTCATGCCGAGGATCTGCTTGCCGTTCATACGGATCGAACCGCCCGGCTCGGCCGCGACCATGCCGGCGATGGCCTTGAGCAGGGTCGACTTTCCCGCGCCGTTGGCGCCGAGGATGACGCAGATCTCGCCGCTGTCGATACGCACCCCGACCCCTTCGAGGGCGTGGTGGCGGCCGTAGCTGACGGCGATGTTGGCGACCTCAAGCATCGCCGTCTCCGAGATAGGCACGCACCACTTCGGGATGCGACAGCGCCTCGGCGACGCCGCCCTCGGCGATCTTGACGCCGCTCGACATGACGACGCAACGGTCGCATAGCGATCGGATGGCGTCCATGACGTGCTCGACCATGATGATGGTGCGGCCCTCGCCGCGCAGCTCCTCGATCAAGGCGATGCCGATCTTGAGTTCGCTCGGATTGAGGCCCGCCAGCCATTCGTCGAGGAGAAGCACGCGGGGATTCGACGCGAGCGCCCGCGCCAGCTCGACGCGCTTCTGGTCGATGTACGTCATCGCCGCGACCGGCTGGTGGACGCGTCCGCCGAGCCCGACGCGGTCGAGCAGCGCATCGGCGAGGTGCCGCGCCTCCTTGCCCCAGGAGCGCATGTGACCGAATACGGCGCCGGCCAGGACGTTCTCCTCGGCGTCGAGCGAGGGGAGGACGCGGACGAGCTGGAAGGTGCGGGCGATGCCGCGGCGCGCGATCTGGTGGGCCGGCATGCCCGAGATGCGTTCGCCGTCGAGCCGGATCTCGCCCGCGGTCGGCTTCAGCGCCCCGGAGATCAGGTTGAGCATGGTCGTCTTGCCCGAACCGTTCGGCCCGATGAGGCCGAGCAGCTCGCCGCGGCGCACGTCGAAGGAGACGTCGTTGACGGCGACGAGGCCGCCGAACAGGCGCCGCGCGGCGACGACGGAAAGCGCCGCGGCGGTCATCGTGCCTCCTTCTCGTCGACCACGACGATGCGGATGCGTTTCCGGTACCTTGCCAGGTCCTCCCACAAGCCAAGCACGCCATGCGGCAGCAGATAGACGATCGCCATGAAGGCGATGCCGATCATCAGGCTGGTGTGGTTGGGGAAATAGGCGGTGATCTGGTCGAAAAGGATGGTGAACGGGACGACGCCGAGCAACGGTGCCCACAGCCGCCTGGTTCCGCCGAGCAGCGACATGATCACCACCTGGAACGAGATCATCGGATCGAACGCCGATGGCGGCTGGATGTAGGAGAATCGCGGCGCCAGGATCGCGCCGACGACGCCAATGAAAGCCCCGGAGATGACGAACAGGACCACCTTGGCCCACGCGGTGTCGATGCCGACATGGCGCGCGACCGTCTCGTCGTTGCCGATGATGCGCATGGCGAAGCCGAGCCGGGAGCGGTTGACCAGAAAGCCGGTTACGTAGACGACGGCCGCCAGCGCCAGCAGCATCCAGTAGATGTGCATCTCGCGGTAGTCGGTCAGCACATAGAGGCCGATGGCCGATCCGAACTTCGTCTGCAGCCAGGTCACCACCTGGCGCACGAGTTCGGCGAGCCCCAGCGTGAAGATGACGAAATAGACGCCGGACAGCCGCAGTGTCGCGACGCCGACCAGGGCCGCGAGCAGGCCCCCGGCAATTGCCGCAATGAGCATCAGGACCGGCAGCGGCAAGATGTCGACGCCGAGCGCCACTGCGTAGGTGCCGACGCCGAAGAAGGCCGCCGTCGCCAGCGAGATGTAGTGGGTGGGGCCGGAAAAAAGCGTCCAGGCCGTGCACAGTACCACATACATGACGATGTTGAGCGCCAGCGACAGGTAGTAACCCTGGTCGACCAGCGGCAGCAGGGCGAGAAATGCCAGCACGACGGCACCGCCGATCGCGACCTGCATCTCCTTACCGGTCAGCCCGATCATGCCGCCCGCCTCCCGAAGATGCCCTGCGGCCGGAACAGCAGCACGAGGATGAACAGCGCGTAGGTGGCGGCGATCGTCAGGCCTGGATCGACTAGAGTTGCCACAGCCGTCTCGGCGATGCCGAGGATAAGGGCGGCCAATACCGCGCCGCGCACGTCGCCGACGCCGCCCATGATGACGATGATCAGCGCCTTCATGGTGAAGGCGACGCCCATCGAGGCGTTGAAGGTATAGAAGGTGGAAAGCAGCGCGCCGCTCGCGGCCGTCAGCGCCCCGCCGATGGCGAAGGCAAGCGCGGAGGCGCGCGGCACGTCGATGGCCACCAGCCGCGCTGAAGTCGGGTCAACCGCAACCGCGCGGATCGCCGTGCCGTAGCGCGTGCGGTAGAGGAAGAACCACAGCACGGCGGCGATCGCCGCCGCGGCGACGAAGGCCACCACGCGGTTCAGTCCGTAGTTGGCGCCGAGGATCGGCACGGCGACGTTGAGGAAATTGTAGTTGTAGTAGCCGCCGCCGAAGCCGAGCAGCATGACGCCCTGGAAAATGAACAGCAGGCCGAAGGTGGCCAGGATGGAGTCGACCTCGAGCTGGCCACGGTTCTTTGCGCGATCGACCAGTGGCCGCAGCGCATAGGCGTAGATCAGCCAGTTGAGTACGAATGCACCGGGCGCGATGACCACGATCGCAAGGATGGGATTGAGGGCGTGCGCGGTCCACAGCCAGAATGCGATGAAGCAGGCAAGAACCAGGTTCTCGCCGTTGGCGAGGTTCATGATGCGCGCCACGCCGTATTGCAGCGTCAGCCCTACCGCGATGAGCGCATAGGTGCCGCCCAGCAGCAGGCCTGTGACGATGATGCTCATATGACTCCTGTACCGCTGCGTGAACCGGAGCGCGGCGGGCCGTGATCCCGCCGCGCTCTCATTCTAATCCGGAAAACGCTAGTTGCCCCAGCCTTCCTTGGCGACCGGCGCCTTGACGTCCTCGAAGCCCTCTGCGGCGACGCCGTAGTATTTGCCGCCCTGCCACTGGCCGACGGTCCAGAACTTCTGGTTGACGTTACCGGCAAGCGACATCTCGCCCATGACCGTCTTGAAGGTCGTGGTCTTCAGCTTGTCGATGACGGCGGCCTTGTCGGTCGAGCCGGCGGCGGTGATCGCCTGCTCGAGCATCTCGAGGCTGGCATAGGTCATCGCCGAAGCCCAGTAGTCGGGCTCGGAACCGGTCACCTTGGCGTGGCGCTCGCGCCATTCCGCCATGCCGGGCGCTTCGGGGTTGATCGCACCGGCGCCGAGCACGCCCTCGGCCGCCGCGCCGTTCGCCTTCAGGTAGGCGGGGAAGGCGGTCGCCACGCCGACATAGAAGGCTTTCACCTTCAGATCCGCGATCTTGGCCTGTGCGGACAGCCCGAACGTGTCGCCGGGATATGAGAAGGCGACGAAGGCGTCGGGGGCAGCGGCCTGCGCGGCGGCGATGATCGGCGCGAAGTCCTGCTGCTGCAGCGGGTAGGATGTCTCGTAGACGATGTCGAAGCCCGCGGCCTGCAGCGCCGGCTTGCCGGCGTTGGCGAGTTCGATGCCGAACGCGTCGGCGACGTTGACCACGGCGACCTTGTTGCCGATCGTGCCGGCGTCCTTCATGCCCTTCAGCACGCCCGCCAGATCCTCGGCGAACGCCTTGGACGAGCCGAGCAGCCAGAACGAGTTCGGCCAGCGCGCGGCCAGCGCCTCGAAGCCATCGCCGACGGCGGTCGCGGCCAGCTGCGGATAGCCGTGCTGGGCGATCACCGGCGCTGCCGCGATGTTGAGGCCCGTCGAATAGGGTGCCACGAGGAAGTCGACCTTGTCGACGGTCGCCAGCCGCTGGATGTTCTTGATCGCCGTCTCGCCGTTGGTCTGGTCGTCGAGCTCGATCACCTCGACCTTGCGCTTGGTGCCGCCGACGTCGATGCCGCCGCGCTCGTTGACGTCGTGCACCCACAGCTGGATGGCGGGCCAGTGACTGACCGCGGCACCGCCGGCGAGCGGTCCCGATTTCGGAGCGCTGGCGCCGATCTTCAGCGCTTCCTGCGCCAATGCGGCGCCCGGCAGAAGTCCGGCGACGGCGGCGCTCGCTGCCAGTGCGAGTAGGGTTCGTCTGATCATGTCTTCCTCCCTTGGTTGTCGTCGGCGCGGCCTCCTTGCCGCGCCTTTGCGTTCAGATCGGGTAGTCGAGTTTCCCGTTCTGGATCGTTATCCACCTCAGTTCGGTGAATTCCTCGATGCCGGCCTTGCCGCCGAAGCGGCCGTAGCCGGACGATTTCATGCCGCCCAGCGGCATCTGCGGCTCGTCGTGGATGGTCGCCGCGTTGATGTGGCAGATCCCGGTCTCCAGCCGCCGGGCCACGTCGAGCGCGCGCATGGCGTCGCGGCCGAACACGGCGGCCGCCAGCCCGTACTCGGTGTCGTTGGCGATAGAGACGGCTTCATCGATGTCGGAAAAGCGGATCACGCTCGCCACGGGGCCGAACGTCTCGTCGTAGTAGATGCGCATGCCCGGCGAGACGCCGTCCAGCACGGTGGCGTCGAGGTATGCGCCCTGCTGGCGGCCACCGGCGACGATCTTCGCCCCGCGCACGACGGCGTCGTCGACCATCGTCTTGACCCGTGCCGCCGCCTGCGCGCTGATCATGCGGCCGATCCTATGGTCGCCGCGTCCCGGATCGCCTGCTGTTAATCGCTCGGCTGCGGCGCGCAGCCGCTGCACGAATTCGTCGGCAATGTCCTCGTGGACAATCAGCCGCTCCGTCGACATGCAAATCTGTCCCTGGTGGAAGAAGGCGCCATAGCAGGCCGCCTTCACCGCCTCGTCGAGGTCGGCGTCGTCGAGCACGATCATCGGCGCCTTGCCGCCGAGTTCGAGAAGGCTGCGCTTCAGGTGTCGGGCGCAGAGTTCGGCGATGACGCGTCCCGATCGCGTCGATCCGGTGAAGTTGACGCGCCGCACCGCCGGGTGGGCGATCAGCGCCTCGACGATCTCCTGAACGTGCTCCTCGGCATTGTGGACGATGCCGAGCGCGCCGGCCGGAAGACCGGCTTCGGCAAAAGTGTCGACGACCATCTGGTGGGTGAGCGGACAGAGCTCGGAGGCCTTGAAGACGACGGTGTTGCCGCAGCAGAGCGGTGTCGCGATCGCTCGCACCGCCAGTACGATGGGGGCGTTCCACGGTGCGATCGACAGGACGACACCGCAGGGTTGGCGCAGCGCGAAGGCGAGCGAACCGGGCCGGTCGGCCGGGATCACCTCGCCGCCGACCTGCGTCGTCAGCGCCGCCGCCTCGCGGAGATTGGCCACGGCGAGGCGAACGTTGAGATCGCTCCAGGCGCGGGTGCCCCCTGTCTCCTCGGCGATGACGCGGGCGAAGTCCTCCCCGCGGCCGGCCAGTAGATCGGCGGCGCGGCCGAGAATTTCCCGACGCGCGGACGGCGACGTCGCCGACCATGCGGGAAAGGCGGAGGCCGCGAGATTGGCGATGTGGCGCGCGTCCGCCGCCGTGGCGGGGATCGGTTCCCCAGCAGCGAAGGCGATCGCGGCGCGCGCCGTATCGTTCAACGTCTTCCTCCCTTTCGGGGCCTGCCCCCGCTCGACCGGTTGTCGAGCCCGGTCGTCTTTGTTGCTCCTAGAAGACTACAGTGCAGGCGCCGAGGAAATTCAGAAATCTGGCTATCTATTGCAGATTTCTGGTATGAGCGCGTCCGTACCCCTGACCTGCCGCCCGAAGCGATGAACGTCGAACGCATAGAAAGCAGCCTCCAGCCCCGCTTCTGGTCCTTCAACCGGCCGGGACAATCGCCGTCCCGCCAACTCGTCCTGCTCTCCGACGGCAATGGAGAGGCCGAGGTGGACGGCGAGCGTCACGCCATTACTGGCCCGGCCGTCATGTGGCTCGGCAGCCTTCGCGTCGGAAGGTTGCGAATCGAGGCCGGTGCCGCCGGCTACCGCGCCTGGGCCGAGAACCAGATCATCGTCGCAGCGATCGGAGACCAGGCGGAATCGGCGAGCCTCGGCTACATCGTCGATCGCGACTTCGTGCTCTCGCTGGCCGGCCACGCCGACCAGGCGGGCATCATCGAAAGGTGCGTGGCGGGCATTCACGCCGAGCTGCGGCAGCCGCAGCAGGGCTCGCCGCTCCTCGTCTCGGCCCTCGTACGGATCGTGCTGGTCGCGCTGCTCCGCGCCTCCGGCGGCGAGACCCCGCCGCCGCCGGCAAGCGGCGAGCGTTCGGCGCTGCTGCAGCGCTTCCGTCAGCTGGTCGAGATGAATTTCCGCAGCCACTGGACGATCGCGCAGTATGCCGACGCGCTGCGCATCTCTCCCGACCGGCTGCATGCCATCTGTACCACCGGTATCGGCAAATCGCCGAAGGCGCTGGTGTCCGAGCGGCTGGCGCACGAGGCGGCAATCCGGCTTGAGCGCTCGGCCCTGACCATCGAGCAGCTCGGCCACGCCCTCGGTTTCGGCGATCCGGCGCATTTCTCCAACTTCTTCCGCAGGATGACCGGGATGGCCCCGGGCCGCTACCGCAAGCTGGTCTCCACGGCGCAAGCCGAGGCAACGCACGTTCCCGCCGCGAGCTTCGCCGACTGGCCCTGACCGGCAGCCCCTTTCGCTCGGCCATCGAAATGCTCTATCTGTCTCTGCCAATGAGTCCGCGGCATCCGCAATCTCCGGCATCGCCGGCCGTCATCCGGCCGCCGACGCTGCGCGTGCTGGGGACTTCGATCACCATCATCGACCCGATCGTTGAGCTCGCCGAGGCCGACCTCGGATTCAAGGTCGAATACGAGGTGCTCGATTTCATCGCCTGCCAGCGCAAGGCGGCGCTGGAACCCGGCGCCTACGACCTCTACGACCAGTGCTTCCACAACCTCGACATCGTCTGGTTCTGGGGTGCCCTGCAGCCGCTCGACACGCAGCGCCTCGACAAGTGGGACGAGGTCAGCGACCTGACCAAACGCGGCCGCATCAGCCGCCACGGCTGGCAGGGTCACGGCGATGCGCCCGTGAAAAAGCTCTATGTCCAGCCGGGCGGCTCCCTCGGCTCGGATCCGAGCCGCTACATCTCGATGCTGCCGACGGTGCACAACCTCGATTCCTTCGGCTACGACGTCGGCGTCTTCGGCACAGGCAACCGCAACCGCGAAAGCTGGGCATGGCTTCTCGATCCGCGCGCCAGGGGCAGGATCGCGCTCGTCGACGAACCGGCGATCGGCATTTTCGACGCCGCGCTCGCGGCCGAGGCGTTGGGCGCGATCACCTTCCGCGACATCGGCAATCTCGACGTCGACGAGATCGACGCCCTGATGGGCCTGCTCGAGGAGAAGCGGCAGCAGGGTTACTTCCGCGCGGTCTGGCGCGACGCGGACGAGGCACGGCGCCTCGTGGTGGACGGACGCACCTCGGTCCAGAGCATGTGGTCGCCCGCCTACTGGGGATTGGGCGAGGCTGACCGCCGCTTCGTCGAATCGGTTCCCGTCGAGGGCTACCGGGCCTGGCACGGCGGCATCAGCATGGCGCATCACGTCGGCAGCCGCGTCCAGGACATGGCATACGAGTACATGAACTGGTGGCTCTCGGGCCGGCCGGGAGCGGTGATGGCGCGGCAAGGCTACTACATGTCCGTTGCTGGGACGGTGCGCCACGCACTCGCCGACGACGAGTGGGCCTACTGGTACGGCGGAGAGGAGACGACCCGCGACCTTCCCGGTCCGGACGGCGAGACCGCCGTACGCTCCGGCTCCCGCCGGGCCGGCGGTTCCTACTGGGATCGCGCCAACCGCATCGCCGTGTGGAACACGGTCATGGACGAGCACAACTACGCCGTCCGCGCCTGGAGCCGCTTCGTGGCGCGCGT
This sequence comes from Rhizobiaceae bacterium, assembly GCA_905339215.1. Lineage (GTDB taxonomy): Bacteria > Pseudomonadota > Alphaproteobacteria > Rhizobiales > Rhizobiaceae > DUSC01. The sequence goes on along the minus strand of CAJPFN010000014.1, from coordinate 267,683 downwards.
CAGGGCCGACGCCTCATGATCCGCCCCGCCGACAAGTTCACGATGCCGCGGCGATACGAGCTGATCAGCAGCGTGATCCGCAACAATATCCTCAACGGCCGGCTACCGCCGGGCTTCGTCCTGCTCGAGGGTCCGATCGCCAGCCTGACCCAGTCGAGCCGGGCGCCCGTACAGGCGGCACTGCGCATCCTGGAAAAGGAGCGCCTGGTCCGGCGCTTCCCCGGGCGGGGCTATCTCGTCGCCCCCGACGGTGAGGCAGTGGAACCCCTGCGCCGCGACATCCGCGAACTCGACTTGCAGATCTCGGGCGAGATCGACGAGGCGCTGCAGAACCGCGGCACCTGGGAGATGGTCTACGACGCCGTCGAGGACGCCGTGGCGTCGTGTCTGATCTTCGGCGAGTTCCGCATCATCGAGACCGAACTCGGCGCCCATCTCGGCGTCAGCCGGACGGTCGTGCGAGACGTGCTCAGCCGCCTGCACGAGAGCGGTTTGATCCGCAAGAACCAAAGTTCCCACTGGATCGCAGGGCCGCTGACGGCCGCGTCGGTGCGCAACCTGTTCGCCATCCGCGCCATCCTCGAACCGGCGGCGCTGCGCATGGCCGAACCGCATATCGACTACGTGGAGGTCGACCGCGTGCTTCGCTCGCTGGAGGCCGAGGGCGAAGATCTCGAGGCGGAGACGCTTGATCAGGTGCTGATGGAGTCCTGCATCGCCCGCGCGCCGAATCCCGAACTGGTCGACGCGATTGCCCGCAACAGCATGCCGCTGATCGCCGCCAACCGGGCACTGACTCGCCTCGGCCTGCCGCGCGACCGCATCGCCATCCGGGACTACGCGAGCCTGTTCGGGCTTCTGGCACAGAAGCAGATCGCCCCGGCCGCAGAACTGCTCGCCCGCTATCTCGACATGATGGCCGAACGCTCCGTCGCGCGCCTGAAGATCGTCGCGATTGTCAGCGAATCCAGCCTCATAGCGCCCTACCTCACGCCGACGCAGCAGAACTGACATCGCCGCATCCGCCTCTTGCACCGGCGCGGCGTATGGCGCACGGCGACAACCGAAAGGTATTCGAGTATCGAATACCCAATGTGAAATTTTTCAATTTTACAATATCGAGCCTTCCCGGCACGATCAGCACAGGACCCGCAAGAATGCGGGCAGACGGGCGTGTCATCCAAGGAACCCTTCGCGTGGCGATCGGTCCCACGTGGAGGCATGCAGCGTACCGCGACACCTGCCAAAAAAATGAATTATGAATGCAAGCTTCATATGCACTTGGCTGTTCTTGAGGTAGTTACCCCTAGGAATCCGCGTAATCCCCGGTCGTAAAAAAATAGGTTGCATACAAAAGACATTTTTGATTACATCGCTGGGCAAGAGTTCATGCGCTGCAGGCAAAGCGCGACCGGCCCCGCCGGTGATAGCGTGAAGGTCAAAATTGCCGCAGCGCAGGCGAATGGGTGGGTTCAGGTTCGGTATGGCGGAGACGATCTCGAACATCAGTCTCGCGGGCGTCACCAAACGCTACGGTGACGTGACGGCTCTCGACGGCGTGTCGCTTGTCCTCGAGGGCAACGAGTACGTGTCGCTTCTTGGTCCGAGCGGCTCCGGCAAGACGTCTCTTCTGCGCGCCATCGCCGGCTTCGAGAAGCCGGACTCAGGCAGGGTCACGGTGTTCGGCCGAGACGTGACGCATCTCGCGCCGCACAAGCGCGGCATCGGTTTCGTCTTCCAGAATTTCGCCCTGTTCCCGCATCTGACTGTCTACGACAACGTTGCCTTCGGCCTGGCCAACGCGGACACCCCGCCCGCGGCGGACGAAATCCGCCGCCGGGTCACGGACATGGTCCGTCTGGTCGGTCTCGCCGGACTTGAGGATCGCGGCGTGGGTCAGATCTCCGGCGGTCAGCGGCAGCGCGTCGCGCTCGCCCGCACCCTGGTGACCGAGCCGCGCCTGATCCTGCTCGACGAGCCGCTCGGTGCGCTCGACGCCAATTTGCGCATGCGCATGCGCGATGAACTGCGCCACATCCGCGAACGGCTGGGCGTCACCTTCCTGCACGTCACCGGCAGCGAGACCGAGGCTCTCGCCATGGGCGATCGCGTCGTCGTCCTCGACCATGGCAGGGTCGCGCAATTCGCCGCTCCCGACGTGATCCTCAATTCGCCCGCCAATCCGAACGTCGCCCGCTTCCTCAACCGCTACAACGTCATGTCTGGGGCGCTTCGCGGCGAGGCTTTTACCACCGCCTATGGCGACCTGCCCTATGGCAAGCGCGTCGAAAGCAGCGACGCCGCCTACGGCATCCGCTACGACCGCATCTCGGTTCTCGACGAAGCGGCGCCCGCCAAAGGCGTGGGAATCCCAGTCACCTTCGTGACCAGCGAGTATCTGGGCTCGGCGGTGATGTTCTTCTTCGAGGCTGCCGACGGCCACCTCTTCGAGGTTGAGCACCATCTCGGCAAGGGCCGGATGCCGGAGTACCGGCCGAGGGCGAGATACCAACTCCAGTGGAGACCCGAAGACGCGATCGTCTTCGGTTAGGACGACGGCTATGGCTGAGCAGATCGACACCGCTGAGAGAACGAGGAACCGCACGGCCTACTGGCTGATCGCGCCGGGCGCCGTGTGGATGGCGCTGTTCCTCGCCGTGCCCATCCTGATGATCGTCTACGTCTCCTTCTGGACGCAGACCACCTTCAAGATCGAGCCGATCCTGACGCTCGCCAGTTGGAAGCAGTTCTTCTCCTCCGAGACCTATATCGGCTCGCTGTTCACCACGATCCGGCTGTGGCTGATCGTGCTCGCCGCGACCTTCGTGCTGGGCTACCCGACCGCGCTCTTCGTCGGCCTGTTCGTCAAGAGCAAGACGCTCTCGACCGTCCTTTTGGTCATCTGCGTCATCCCGTTCTGGACGTCGTTCCTGATCCGCGTCCTCGCCTGGCGGCCGATGCTCGGCAAGGAAGGCGCCATCAACATCCTCCTGCAGAAGGCCGGCCTGATCTCGGCGCCGATCGAGGCACTCCTGTTCAGCGAACTGTCGGTCGTCATCGGCATGACGCAGATTTACGTGGTCTTCATGGTCGGCCCGATTGCCTTCATGCTGAGCCGCATCGACCGCAACATCATCGAGGCGGCCCGCGACCTCGGCGCCAGCTTCTGGCGCATCTTCTTCAAGATCATCCTGCCGCTCAGTCTGCCCGGCGTCATCGTCGGCGCCATCTTCGTCTCGGTCATGGTGCTTGGAGAGTTCGCCACGACCGCCGCCCTCTCGGGCCGCAAGGTGAACCTGCTCGGTAACATCATCGTCACCCAGGTCGGCTCGCTCAAATGGGCGCTCGCCTCGGTCGTCGGCGTCATCCTCACCGTCATCATGGGTCTGGTGATCGCGGGCTTCCTGCGCGTCGTCGACCTGAAGAAGGAGCTCTGAGCGATGGAGTCGCGCGTCCTCAAGCCGGTTCTGGCGGTCTATGTCGGGCTCTTCATCCTGTTCCTCTACGGCCCGTTCTTCGTGCTGGGCATCCTGTCGTTCCAGCAGGGACCGGAAGGCGGACCGCAATTCCCGATCATCGAATGGTCGACCTACTGGTACCAGCACATCTTCGGGCTGACGCCGCCGTCGCGCGTGGCGCCCCTGCCCTTCGGACAGTCCCTGATCCGCTCGCTGACGCTGGCCTTCATGACCATGGTCACCTCGACGGTACTCGGCGTCATGTCGGCCCAGGCGTTCCGCTCGAAGTTCAAGGGTTCCGGTTTCGTCTTCTACCTGATCGTGCTCGGCATGATGGTGCCGGGGGTACTCACCGGTCTCGGCACGGCTCTGGTCGCCAACTCGCTCGGCATCGAGCGTCACTGGTGGTCGACCGCCTTCGTCACCCACGTCGTCTACACCTTCCCGTTCGCCTTCTTGGTGATGCTGGCAATCCTCAATCGCTTCGATTCCTCCGTAGAGGAGGCGTCCTGGTCGCTGGGTGTGCCGCCGATGCGGACGTTCCGCAAGGTGACCTTCCCGCTGATCTTCCCGGGTGTGCTCTCGGCGATGCTGTTCGCCTTCACGCTTTCTTATGACGAGTTCTCGCGAACGCTGTTCGCCTCGGGCCGCGACCAGACGCTGCCGCTCGCCATTTACGGCACCTTCGCCGTGGAGATTCACCCCAACATCTTCGCCTTCGGCGTGCTCACCACGCTGTTCTCGTTCTCGCTGCTCACCGTCTACGCGATCCTGATGACGCTGAGCGTGCGCCGCGCCGGCAGGGCGGCGATCCAGGAGGACATCGCATGAGCGTCGCGATCGTCACCGGTGCAGGATCGGGCATCGGCCGCGCCATCGCGCAGCGGCTCGCGACGGACGGCTACCGCGTCGTCGTCAACGATCTGCGCGCGGAAGCCGCGGAGGCGGTTGCCGCCGGGATCGGCGCGAATGCCGTCGCCGTGGCCGGAAACGTCTCGCTGGAAGCCGATGTCGGCGCCATCGTCGGCCGCTGCCGCAGCGCCTTTGGCACCTGCACGCACCTCGTCAACTGCGCCGGCCACGTCCACCAGGCGCGCTTCGTCGACCTCGAACCCGCCGAATGGGACCGCATGTTCGCGGTGCACGTGCGCGGCACCTACCTGATGACCCGCGCCGTGCTGCCGGCGATGCTCGCCGCGAAAGCCGGCGTCGTCGTCAACGTCGCCTCGCAGCTCGGCCAGATCGGCGGTGTCGAACTCGTCCACTACAGTGCCGCCAAGGCCGCCATCATCGGCATGACCAAGGCGCTCGCCCGCGAGGTCAGCGCCGACGGCGTGCGCGTCAACGCGGTCGCGCCAGGGCCGATCAACACGCCGCTGGTAATGGCGCTGTCGGAGGACTGGCGCAGCGCCAAGGCCGCCGGCCTGCCGCTCGGCCGTTTCGGCGAGCCGCACGAGGTGGCATCGGCCGTCGCCTTCCTGTGTTCGCCGGAAGCCGCCCTCTTCGTCGGCCAGACGCTCGGACCGAATTCGGGAGACGTGATGCTATGACCAGGACAGTCCTCATCACCGGCGCGGGCATCGGCATCGGCCGCGCCACCGCACTCGCCTTCGCCGCCGCCGGATACCACGTCGTCGCCACCGACATCCTGGAGAAGGAAGGCGCCGACGTCGCCGAGGCGATCCGCCGCGCCGGCGGTAGCGGCGAATACCGCCGCCTCGACGTGCGCTCCACCGCCGACGCCGACGCTCTCGTCGCCGCCGTCGAGAAGGAGCGCGGCGCGATCGACTGCATCGTCGCCAACGCCGGCATCGCCCACAAAGTGCCCCTTCCCGCGCTCAGCGACGAGAAGTGGGACTATACCTTCGACATCGACCTGAAGGGCATCTTCCGCGTCGTCCGTCCCGCCCTTCCCGGCATGAAGGCGCGCAAGGCGGGCGCCATCGTCTGCCTGTCCTCGATCATGGGCGTCGCCTATGGCTGGGACGAGCACGTCCACTATTCCGCCGCCAAGGCGGGCGTGGTCGGCCTCGTCCGCGGTCTTGCCGTCGAGCTCGCCCGCGAGGGCATCCGCGTCAACGGCGTAGCCCCTGGCTACATCCGCACCGCGCAGCTTCTCTCGAAGGAGCATTCGCTCGGCCCCGAAGGCGCCGACAAGGCCGGCGAGTTCATCCCGATGGGCCGCATCGGCGAGCCCGAGGACATCGCGGACGTGATCCTTTTCCTGGCTTCCAACGCCGCTCGCTACATGACCGGGCAGACGGTGGTGGTTGATGGCGGTCTCCTTGTGGGGCGCTACTGACGATCGGTTGGCAAGACGAGACAACAACGGAGGTGAACTGAGATGAGTATCGACAGTATCAAGAGATATCACATGTCCCGCCGCAGGCTGCTGCAGGCGGCGGGCGGCGGCGCTGCTGCTGCGGCGATCGCGGCGAAGTTCCCCTACTTCGGCGCCCAGCAGGCCTTCGCGGCCTCGCTCGCCGAGCAGGAGCTGCGCACGGTCGGCCTGTCGGTGACGGTGCAGGAACGCATCCTCAACGACTTCAAGGAGAAGTCGGGCGTCAAGGCGGTGTCGGGCAAGGCCGACATCTTCCCGAACACGCAGACCGAGCTCCTCTCGGGCTCGACAGCCTACGACTGCTGGGAGACCATCGGCGAGCGTCTGGCCGCCGTCGTGGCCACCGAGAAGATCACGACCGTCCCGACCGCGAACCTGAAGAACTGGGCCAACATCCGCGAGACCTTCACCAAGGCTTCGGACCGCTGGGACCTGAACCGGCAGATCGTCGGCCAGATCTGGAAGGACGAAGGCCAGACCGAGTTGTGGATGGTCCCGACCGTCTACAACTACGACGCCATCGGCTACCGTCCCGACCTCGTGTCGGCAGAGGAAGCCTCCACCTGGGCATCGCTGTTCGACCCGAAGTTCAAGGGCAAGACCGGCCTAAACGTCGACCCGCTGATCGCCTTCGGACAGGCGATCATGGCGATGAACACGCTCGGCCTGCTCAAGGTGGCGAACCCGGGCAACCCGAACGTCGAGGAAATCGACGAGGCGGCCAAGTTCCTCATCGCCAAGAAGAAGGAAGGCCAGTTCCGCGCCCTGTGGGGCGATTTCGGCGAACTCGTCAACCTTCTGGCGTCCGGCGAGATGATCATCGCCGACGCCTGGCAGCCCGCCGTCATGGCCGTGAAGGCACAGGGCGTGCAGTGCTCCTACGCGACGATGAAGGAAGGCTACCGCGGCTGGGCGATCGGCGTCTCCCCGATCACCGGGACGCCAAACCTCGACGCGGTTACGGCCTACGCCGACTACTGGCTGTCGGGTCCGCCCGCCATCGCCGTGTCCGAGCAGGGCTACTACTCGCCGACCACCAACGTGAAGGACTCCATGCCGGCCGACAAGTACGCCTTCTGGTACGAGGGCAAGCCTTGGGTCGGCGCCGAGGAGCGCGGCATCAAGGAAGGCGACCTGCGTGACGGCGGATCGCTCGAGACCCGTGCCGCCAACGTCGCCTACTGGCACCAGTGGCCGGACGAGTACGACCACCTGATGGCCAAGTGGGACGAGTTCCTGTCGGCCTGATCAGACATCGAAACGATGCCGGGCGGCGCCACGCCGCCCGGCAACCCCTCGCAAACGGGTTTTCTGGCGTGACCTACGATCTGCAGCTTTCCCATGTCGGAAAGGTCTACGACAACGGCACCCCTGCCGTGATCGACTTCAACCTCGACGTCGAGAAGGGCGAGTTCATCGCGTTCCTCGGCCCGTCCGGCTGCGGCAAGTCGACGACGTTGCGCATGATCGCCGGCTTCGAATCCATCTCCTCGGGCGACATCCTGATCAAGGGCAAGCGCATCAACGACATGCTGCCCGAGCAGCGGCCCACCTCGATGATCTTCCAGAACTACGCCCTGTTCCCGCACATGACCGTGCGCGGCAACGTCAATTTCGGCCTCGACGTGAAGGGCGTGCCGACCGCGGAGCGCGACCGCAAGGTCGACGGCATGCTGGAAAAGCTCGGCCTGCTCGACGTCGCCGACCACCGCCCCGAACGGCTGTCGGGCGGGCAGAAGCAGCGTATCGCGCTCGCCCGGTCGCTCGTCGTCGAGCCCGACATCCTTCTCCTCGACGAGCCGCTCGGCGCACTCGACGCCAATCTCCGCAAGAGCATTCAGAACGAGCTGAAGCTCCTGCAACGAAACCTCGGCATCACCTTCGTCTTCGTCACTCACGCCCAGTCCGAGGCGCTGGCGCTGTCCGACCGTATCGTCGTCATGAACCAGGGCCGCATCGAGCAGATCAGCGCGCCCTACGAGCTCTACACGAAGCCGTCGACACTGTTCACCGCGCAGTTCATCGGCCGCAACACCATCTTCAAGGGCACGGTGAAGCACGCCGAAGGCGACGTCGTCACGCTCAACACCGACCACGGCGCGCTGTCCGGCCACGCGGCGAAACCGCTCGCGGTGGGATCGAATGCCAGCATCGTCATCCCCGCCGAGTCGATCGGCATCATCCCCGCCAACGGCGAGGAGCCGCATCATGCGGACGGCAGCAGCGGCTTTCCCGGAGAGGTCGGCTCGCTGCAGGTCTCCGGCCACATCGTCGAGGTCACGATCAACCTGCCGACCGGAGAGACCATCGTCGTGGCCGGCCACGAGGACAAGTTCGGCCGTCGCTTCAAGCCCGGCGACAGGGTGCTGATGGTGTTCCGCAGCGATGGCGCCACCGTGATCGGGAGCTGACGCCATGCAGCGCACGACGGCGATCGACACCGCGCGCAGGCTCCGCGACGGCAGCCTCGACGCCGTCGAACTCCTTGAGGCAACGCTCGACCGCATCGCCCGCGATCCCGACAAGGCCGTCTTCATCGATCTCCTCCCCAAGCGCGCCAAGCGCGAGGCCGAAGCCGCCCGCAGGCGACTGCGCGAGGGTCGTCCCGCAAGCCCGCTCGACGGCGTCCCCATCGGCTGGAAGGACCTCTTCGACATCGAGGGCCGCGTCACGCTGGCCGGCTCGACGGTGTTGAGGAACGATCCGCCAGCGCAGGCCGACGCCGCGCTCGTCGCCGTCGGCGCCCGCGCCGGGCTTGTCAGCGTCGGCACGCTCAACATGACCGAGTTCGCCTATTCGGGCATCGGCATCAATCCGCACTACGGCACGCCGCGCAATCCGAACGGCACGGGGCCGGCGCGCGCGCCCGGCGGCTCGTCGTCGGCCTCGGGCGTCGCCGTCGCCAATGGCATGCTGCCGCTCGCGATCGGCACCGATACCGGCGGCTCGATCCGCATTCCGGCCTCCTTCAACGGCGTCGTCGGGCTGAAGACCTCGACCGGCCGCTATCCCATGGACGGCGTCTTCCCGCTATCGCGCACCCTGGACACGCTGGGGCCGCTCGCCAACACCGTCGCCGACTGCCTGCTCGCCGACGCTGTGCTGCGCGGCCGCCCCGAGACCGAAGCCGCGCCTGTCGCGGTCAGCGACCTCGAACTGGTCGTACCCACCAACGTCGTCTTCGACGGCGTCGAGCCGGCCGTTGCGGACAATTTCGAGCGCTCGCTGGAGCGGCTGGCCAAGGCCGGCGCATCCGTCGTGCGCGAGCCCGTCCCGCAGTTCGACGCGATCGTCGAACTGGTCGCGTCGCGCGGCAACATCCTCCCTGCCGAGGCGCTGCACGTCCACTGGGACCGCGTCCATGGCGAGGCCGCCGGCCAGATGGACCCGCGCGTCCTCAAGCGCATCCTGATGGCCGAGAAGATGACTGCCGTAGACCTCGTCGAGGTGCTCTTCCAGCGGCGCCGGCTGATCGCCGAGACAATCGCCCTCGTCGGGCGCGGCTTCTTCGCCTTCCCGACGACCCCGCACGTGGCCATGCCGATCGCCCCGCTCGAGGCCGACATGGACGTCTTCTTCGCCGCCAACTTCAAGACGCTGCGCAACACCATGCTCGGCAACTTCCTCGACTGGTGCGGCGTGCAGATCCCGAGCGGCCGCGACGCCGACGGTATGCCGACAGGCTTCCTGCTTTCCGCCCCGCACGGGCGCGACAGCGCCGTCCAGTCGGCAGCGCTGGCGGCCGAGAACCTCGTCAAGGGGGACTACGCATGAGCGCGTCCCCGTCTCTCCACACTCCAACGAAACGCTAGAACCAGGAGGACTTCCATGGCCAAGAAGGAAATCATGTGCGCGTTCGGCACCGACATCGATTCGGTGGCGGGCTGGATCGGCTCCTACGGCGGCGGCGACTCCCCGTCCGACATCCAGCGCGGCATCTTCGCCACTGAGGTCGGCGTGCCGCGCCTGCTGCGCCTGTTCAAGAAGTACGACCTGAAGACCAGCTTCTTCATCCCGGGGCACTCGCTGGAGACCTTCCCGAAGGAAATGGAGATGATCGTCAGGGACGGCCACGAGATCGGCGCCCACGGTTATCTCCACGAGAACCCGATCGCCATGACACAGACCCAGGAAGAGGACGTGCTGGTCAAGTCGATCGACCTGATCAAGGGTCTCACCGGCCAGTCGCCGCGCGGCTACGTCGCGCCGTGGTGGGAGATGTCCAACTCGACCGCAGCGCTGCTCAAGAAGTACGGCTTCAGCTACGACCACAGCCAAGGCTACCGCGACTTCCAGCCCTTCTACGCCCGCGTCGGCGACAGCTGGAACACGATCGACTACTCGAAGACGGCCAAGGAGTGGATGCACCCGCTCAAGCACGGCAAGGAGATCGACCTGGTCGACATCGCCGCCAACTGGTACGTCGACGACCTGCCGCCGATGATGTTCATGAAGAAGTCGCCAAACAGCCACGGCTTCGTCAATCCGCGCGACATCGAGGAACTGTGGCGCGACCAGTTCGACTGGGTCTATCGCGAGATGGACTACGCGGTCTTCGCCTTCACCATCCATCCCGACGTCGCCGGCCGTCCGCAGGTGCTGCTGATGCTCGAGCGCCTGATCGAGCACATCAACAAGCACACCGGGATCAAGTGGGCGACCTTCGACGAGATCGCCAACGACTTCCGCAAGCGCTATCCCTTCGAGAGCGGCAAGCGGCCGGAAGTCATCTGATGTGCGCGAGCTGCGGATTTCCCGCGGCTCCCGGCCACTGGACCGAAGCAGGGGCGGCCGAGCCGCACGACCGGCTTCGCTCCCGGTTCCGCCGCTCGGAGGTTCTCCGGGCGGTGCTGCCCTCCTACGGGTTGAGCGCGCACGACGGCGGCGTCGTGCCCGGCATCCAGCTTTCGTCGCTGACCGGCGGCGAGACCATCGTGCGCAACCTCGAAGACCTGTGGGTTGCCGCCGAGCGCATGTGCGGCCGCCCCGTCGATCCGCTCGATCCGCGCTTCACCGGATCGGCCTGACGTGGGCGGTTCAGCGGAAGGCCGCATCCGCCTGACCATCCTCGGCGGGTTCCTCGGCTCGGGAAAGACGACCTGGCTGCGCCACCAGTTGCATACCGGCGCCTATGCACACTCTGTGATCATGGTCAACGAGGCGGCAGAGACACCGGTCGACGACGCGCTTCTCGGCCGCTCCGAACGGCTCGTCGTTCTCGCCGGCGGATGCTGCTGCTGCACCGGGCGCGACCGCCTGGTCGAGGAGCTGCGCCGCCTGTGCGACGAGCGCAGCCGCGACGGCGCCGCCGCCGCGCGGTTCGACGGCATCGTGCTCGAGACCAGCGGCCTCGCCGATCCCGCGGCCATCGTCGAGGCGATCCGCAGCGATCCCGTCCTTATCCATCACATCGTCGTCGCCGAGATCGTCGTCACCGTCGACGCGCTTCACGGCCTCGCCGAACTGCGCGGCGAGCCGCTCGGCCGCCGTCAGATCGAGGCGGCGACCCGTCTCGTGGTGACCAAGACGGATGCGGCGGAGCCGGCCGGCATCGCCCGCCTGCTCGCCACGTTGAAGACGCTGAACCCGTCCGCGCCGATCGAGGCGACGGCGCGCGGCAGCGAGATCGCCCTGCCCGACCTGCCACCGGTCGAGGCCGAGGACCTGCCGGACCTCGCCGGTGCACCGTCGGCGCCGATCTTCCCGATCCGCATCGAACTCGGCGGCGACGTCGACTGGACCGCCTTCACGGTGTGGCTGTCGGCGCTGCTTCACGCCCGCGGCGACGACGTCATGCGCGCCAAGGGCGTGGTGCGCACGCCGGCCGGCCGGCTATTGCTGCAGAGCGTCAGGAAGGTCGTGCAGCGGCCCGAAATCCTGCCGCCGCAGGAAGACCGCGAGGACGACACCATCGTCCTCATCGGCCGCGGCTACACGGAAGAGCAGATCCGCGCCTCGCTCGACTATTTCGTCCGCGCCGGCCGCCGCTGATCCACATCGAAGGCCGGCGCGCCCGGCGGCGCCGGACCTGCCGGTGATCACTTGCGGCCGCTCGTGATCAGGTAGGAGCCGCTGGCGTCGAGCGTGGCGGTCCAGCCGGGCTCGATGACGATGGTGGTCGTTACCTCCTCGATGATCGCCGGGCCTTTGACCGAGGCGCCGGCGCCGAGCTTCTCGCCGTCGTAGACGGGTGTCTTCACTTGCTTGCCGTCGGCGCTGAAGATCGCCTTGCGGTGCCCCTTCAGCGCCCTGTCCACCGCTGCGCCCTTGCCGAGCTTCGGCGCCTTCGGCTTGTCGATCAGGCCGTAGACGGTCGACTCGATGTTGACGACTTCGACCGGGTTGTGCCGCTCAGAATAGGTGTAGAGCTCCTCGTGGCGCTTGTGGAAGGCGTCCTTCACCTGGTCGATCGTCCTGGCGTTGATCTCGAACGTGCCGATATCCACCGTGCACTCGTGAACCTGGCCGACATAGCGCATGTCGAGGCTGCGCTTGATCGCGATGCGATCCTTCTTGAAGCCGTCCTTCTCGAGGTGGCGGATGCCCTGCTTCTCGATCTCCTTGAACAGTCTGTCGATGCGCTTGTAGGCGGCGGCGTTGTCGAGGCGGGCCGGCGCGGTGGCCATGTAGTTGTACTTCACGTCGGAGATGATCTGGCCGAAGGCGCACAGCCCCGAGGCGAGTTTGGGCAGGATGATCGTGTCGATGCCCATCTCGCGCGCCAGCGCGGTGATGTGCGCCGCGGTGGCGCCGCCGGCGCCCACGAGCACGAAGTCGCGTGGGTCGTAGCCGCGTTCGACCGATACGCGGCGGATGCCGTTGACCATGTTGTTGTTGACGATGGTGAACATGCCATAGGCCGCCTGCTCGACCGACAGGCCGAGCGGATCGGCGACATTCGCCACCGCCTTGCGCGCCTTGGCGAGGTCGAGTGGCAGCTTGCCGCCGAGCAGGCCGTCGGGATTGAGATAGCCCAGCACCAGGTTGGCGTCCGAGGTGGTCGGCTCGGTGCCGCCCTGGCCGTAGCAGGCCGGACCCGGTTCGGAGCCGGCGGATTGCGGACCGACCTGGATGATGCCGAGGGAATCGATCCAGCCGATCGAGCCGCCGCCCGCCCCAAGCGTCTCCACCTGGATCATCGGCACGCCGATGCGGTAGCGCAGGAAGTCGATGTTCTTGTTGAGGTTCGTCTGGCCGTCCTTGGTCAGCGTGATGTCGAACGACGTGCCGCCCATGTCGACGGTGATCACGTTCTTCTTCCTGAACGGCGCAGCAACGTAGAGGCCGGCTTGCGGCGCCGAGGCCGGACCGGAGTTGATGGCGTAGACCGAGCGGTCGGTCATCACCTGGCCGATGGCGAGGCCGCCGTTCGACTGGAAGTAGCGCACCGGCTGCTTCGCGCCGAGCGAGCGGAAGTAGGCGTCGACGGCCGCGACGTACTTGCGCATCACTGGGGCGAGGTAGGCGTTGACCACCGCCGTCGAGGTGCGCGTGTATTCGCGCACCTGCGGGTAGAGCTCCGAGCCGATCGTGAGGATCGCGTCGGGCATCATCTCGCGCACAATCTCGGCGGCGCGGCGCTCGTGCGCCGTGTTCAGCACCGACCAGACGAAGGAGATGGCGACCGTCTCGATGCCTTCCTTGAGGAACAGCTCGCAGGCGGCGCGGACGTCCTCCTCCTGCATCGGCGTGCGAACAGAGCCGTCGGAGAGCACGCGCTCGCGCACGCCCTTGCGCAGGTAGCGCGGCACCAGCATGGTCGCGGCCGGGTATTCCGGATCGTAGCGGAAGCCGTCTTCCTTGTGACCGTTGCGGATCTCGATCGAGTCCTCGTGGCCGGCCGTGCAGATCAGGCCCGTCTTGCCGCCGCGATGCGTGATCAGCGCGTTGAGGCCGACGGTCGTGCCGTTGATGCATAGGTCGCAGTTCGAGACGATGTCTGCCGCCGGGATGCCAAGGCTTTCCGAGATCAGCTTCAGCCCGTTCTCGATCGCCTTGGTCGGGTCGGACGGCGTCGACAGGGCCTTGAACAGCCGCACCTGGCCGCTGTCGCGGTCTGCGATGACGAAGTCGGTGAAGGTGCCCCCGGCGTCGATGCCGAGGCGGTAGTTGGTCTTCATGGTCATGGCCTCCTTACGCCGCCTTGCGCAGCCGCTGCGTCGCGGCCATGTCGACTTCGAGCGTCTCGGCGTCCCTGATGACGACGCCGTAGTCGCGCTTGGCGCCCTCGACCGAGACAAGCCCGTTCCTGACGTCCCAGACCACCTTCTCGATCGGCCGCTCCAGCGGGTTGCCGTAGCCGCCGCCGCCCGGGTTCATGTTGGTGACGGTCTCGCCCGGCCTGATCGTCTCCATGATGTTGGTGCGCATCACGTCGACCTTGCCCGATTTCTTCAGTTCGACCCGGCCGACCTTCTCGTCGATCATCGACGAGCCCGCGCCGGCCGCACCCATGGCGGGGATGCGCCGGCCTTCGCCGAAGCCGATGCACATCATCTCCTTGTCGAGCGGCTCGACTTCCCAGGCCGTCCCCGAGCCGCCGCGGAACTTGCCGGCGCCGCCGGAGTCGGTCATCAGCGCATAGCGGTGGATGATGATCGGGTAGGAGTATTCCAGCAGTTCCACGTCGCCCGAGGTGAGCGCTCCGAAGCAGCATTCCGGGCCGACCGCGTGCCAGCCATCCTGCTGCGGCGTGGCGCCGCCGCCGGAGATGATGGTGGCCAGCACCATCGTCACGAACTCCTCGTTGGTGCGCGTGTCCCAGCCGGCGATGTTGAGGCCGTTGGCGTGGCCCCAGCTCGCCGCGACCTTCGACGGCATCGCCTTCTCGAAGGCGAGCCGCACCGCGTCCGTCAGCGTCTCCATCGGCGTCGTCGTGCAGTTCATGTGCGGCGCCGGCTCCTGCGCGTTGCAGATCGTGCCCTTCGGCCCGAAATCGACGGAAACGCAGCGGTAGAGGCCCTCGTTGTAGGGAGGTGGCAGCGCGGCGAACATCATCAGGCCGAGATAGACGCCGGAATGCGAGTTCCCCTCGTAGGAGTTGATGAAGTAGGGGATCTGCGGCGGGCTGGAGATGGCGATGTGGCAGGTGTCCTTCCTGATCGTCACAGTCGCCTTGATCTCGAAGTCGCCGAAGCCGTGGCCGGCATCCTCGAGGACCGCCACGCCTTCGTAGGTGCCGTCCGGCACGGTGCGGATCAGGTCGCGCATGTGCCGGTCGGCCATGTCGAGCAGTTCATCGATGCAGGCGTCGACGGTCTCCTTCCCATATTTGTCGAGCATGGCGATCAGGTTGCGCTCGCCGACCTGACAGGCGCCGATCAGGGCGTTGAAGTCGCCCTCCTGATCGCGGCGGGCGCGCATGTTGGTGAAGATCATGTTGAGGATGTCGTTGCGCGGCTTGCCGCGGTCCCAGATCTTGATCGGCGGGATGCGCAGGCACTCGGCGTAGATTTCCTTGGCCGCCGGGTTGTAGCCGGCCGGCACCGGGCCGCCGATGTCGGTCAGGTGGCCCTTGCACACCGTCCAGTAGACCAGTCTGCCCTTGTAGAAGACCGGTTTGTACATGCAGGTATCGATGGCATGGCTGCCGCCGAAGGCCGGATCGTTGTGCAGGAACAGGTCGCCTTCGTGGATGTCGCCCTCGAAGAACTTGGCCACCGCCTTCATCGCCGGGATCAGCGAGCCGAGGTGGATGGGGATGTCCTGGCCCTGCAGGATCATCTCCGGCCGCGCGTTGAACAGCGCCGTCGAATAGTCGTGGGCGAGGTTGAACACCGACGAGCGCGCCGTCTTCTCCAGCGACAGCGTCATCTCGCGCTGGGTCGTTTCGAGGACGCCGCGCACGACTGACAGCGTGATCGGATCGACCTTCGGCGCCGGGCGCTTCCTGTTGACGCCGGCGGGTGATGACCTGGCTTTCGCCTTGGGGCTGGCCTTGGGCATAGGCTGCTTCCTCCTCTTGCTCGGTGGGGGCCGGACGGACCGGCCGCGGGTCGCGGAACGGTGCCCGCAGCCTGTCATCGTGCAGGGTAGCGACGCGTTCGAACGCCTGTCTTTGCATGGGAGGCACGGCGGTTTGTTCGCCAGCGCACTGGACGCCTTATCGCATTTACAGCCTTGCTGAAACGTGCCTAGACTTGCTCTATGAGGAGGTTTCCGGGGCCGTGAAGAGCACGATCATCACAACCCGAGGCGTCGCTCCTGCCAGCCGCAGCCGCCACTGGCACGAGGCGATTGCCAACACCTATTTCCCGCTCGACCTCGAGTTCGGGAATCCGGCTTCCTTCACCGGCGAGTTGGTCAACTGGCAGCTCGGCGACGTGTCGATCTCGCGTCTCCAGTCGCAATCGCTTCAGTACCGCCGCCTGCCCAAGCACCTGCGCCCCGAGCGCCGAGAGGAGTTCCTCGTCACGGTGCCGGCGCGGGCGGAAATCCAGTTCAGCCAATGCGGACGCGAAGTGCGCTGCAATCCCGGCGGCTTCATCCTCGAGCGCAGCGACGAGCCCTACGTGTTCAGCCATTCCGAATCCGCCGACATGTGGGTGCTCAAGGTCGACGCCTCGGCGCTCGGCGCGCGCATTCGCCAGCCCGACCGCTTCTGCTCCTACCAGTTCGACGCCACCAACGGCGCCTCAGCGTTGTTCGTCGACATGCTGCACCTCATCCCGCGCCGCTACGAGGCGATGAACGAGGAGGTCTGCGCCACCGTCGGCCGCCAGCTGATGGACCTGCTGGCGCTGGCGCTTGAGACCGACGAGCGCACCCTGACCAGCCACGGCTCGGCCGTGCGCGCCTCGAATCTCACCCGCATCGACGCGTTCCTGCGCCGGCATCTCCACGATCCCGAGCTCGACCCGCAGAAGGTGGCGCGCGGCTGCGGCATCTCGGTGCGCTACCTGCACGAACTTTTGCGCGACACCAACCAGACGCTCGGCCAGTGGATCCGCGACCAGCGCCTCGCCGCCGCCCGCGAGAAGCTGCGCAGCGCCGCCGGCGGCGACTCCATCGCCCAGGTCGCCTACCGTTTCGGCTTTTCCGACCACGCCCAGTTCTCGCGTGCCTTCAAGGCGCAGTTCGGCATCTCGCCGAAGGACTACCGGCAGCAGCAGGCCCGCCGAGACAACTGACGCATCCTGCCGGAACGAGACGAGAGGCCGGTGGCGTCGCCACCGGCCTCGATCTTTGTGAGAACGCGCCTTGCTGCGGCGCTTGCCGCGCCGGACCGTCAGGCGGCAAGCGCCTCGCGCACCTTCGCCAGCAGCGCCTTGCGGTCGCGCCGGGCGGCGAGCGCCTGGTCCATCGTCACCTCGACGAAGCGCGACGGCGTGTGCGGCTGCAACTGCCCGATCAGGTCCATGTCGGCCGAGATCACCGTGCCGACCATGAAGTAGCCGCCGCCCGAGACGGCGTCGCGGTGCAGCACGATCGGCTCGGTGCCGCCCGGCACCTGGATCGAACCGTACGGATAGCACGCGTCGACGATGTTCGAAGGGTCGGAGCCGGCGCCGAAAGGCTGCTCGCGCGGCTCAAACTCGAGCGGCTTGCCGCCGCGGAAGCGGTAGCCCATGCGATCGGCCTCGGGCGCCACCTTCCAGGTGTCGGCGAAGAACCGGCGGCCGGCCTCGGCGGTGATGCGGTGCCAGTAGAGACCGGGCAGAGCCCTGAGTTCGGCAGGCTGGCCGGGCTTGCGGCGCAGGGCCTCGGGAACGCTGCGTCCGGCTGCAGCACCCTTGCCGGCCCCGACCGGCAATTCGTCGCCCGCAGCGATCGTTCGGCCCTTGAACCCGCCCAGCGCGCCGATGGCGTAGGTCGAGCGCGAGCCGAGCACCAGCGGCACGTCGATGCCGCCGGAAACGGCGATATAGATGCGGGCCCCGGACTTCAGGTAACCGAACGACAGCGTCTGCCCCTTCTTCACGGAGAACGAGGTCCAGGTGGCCTGCTCGGCGCCGTCGACCAGCACCGGCAGTTCGGCGCCGGTCACGGCAACCGTGGCGTCCTCGCCGAAGACGAGTTGGGGACCCATGAACACTGCCTCGAGCACGGCCGCGCCCTCGTCGTTGCCGACCAGCATGTTGGCGGCGCGCAGGGCGAAGCGGTCCATGCCGCCCGAAAGCGGGATGCCGAGATGATAG
This sequence comes from Rhizobiaceae bacterium, assembly GCA_905339215.1. GTDB lineage: Bacteria > Pseudomonadota > Alphaproteobacteria > Rhizobiales > Rhizobiaceae > DUSC01. The sequence continues at coordinate 249,747 of CAJPFN010000014.1, read as the reverse complement.
TAGCCCGGGCGGCCGAGATCCTGGACGGTCGTGGCGAGCCCCGGCGTGACGACCTTAAGCATGGAGGGCCTCCAGGAGCTTGGCGTTGTAGGCGTCGATGTTCCGGTTGAATTCGGCGAGGTCGAAGGTGACGTTGCGGATCGTCGGCACGAAGCGGCCGGCATCGACGTCGGCCACCGCCTGGTCGTACTCCTCGCGGCCGATCGGCTTCCACTTGACGATGTCGCCGGGATTGAACAGGCACATGAAGTCGCGCAGGTAGCTGATCTTCTGCTCGGGATCGTAGATCGGCATCGGGGTGATGCCGAACATCTGGTAGCCGCCGGCACCGCGCACCGAGTAGATGCACGAGAAGCAGCCGCCATGGCCGACGGTGAGCTTCGGCGTGTCGGTACGCGGACGCAGGTACTTCGGCACCTGGATCTGCCGGCCGCGCTCGACCATCTGGTAGAGGAACGGCAGACCGGCGACGAAGCCGACCATCGAGACGAACCACGGCGAACCCGAATGGGCGGCGATGAAGTCGCCGACCGAGCCGTAGCCGTTGATGCGCGCGCCGTACTCGATATCGGTCGACTTCGGATCCTGGTGGCGCTCGCGGAAGCGCATAAGCGTCTCGTGCGTCCACGGGTCGTTGTAGAAGACCGGGATCTCGATGATGCGCGTGTTGATCACCGGATCGGCCTTGTCGGCCGCCTTCTCCAGGTTTTTGATCTCGGCCATCATGTCGTCGGGCGCGATCACGTCCGGATCGAACTTGATCTGGAACGACGCGTTCGCCGGGCAGATCTCGGTGACGCCCCTGATCTGCGCGTCGCGCACGGCGTTGGTCATGGAGAGGCTCTTGAAGAACGCCTCCAGCGACATCTCTTCGTCGATCTCGACGAAGACGTGCTCGTCTCCGCCGAACGAATACCGGGTCTTCATCGTCAGCCCACCTCTCGTGATCGCCTCACTGCCTGCCGCCGGTCTGGCCTTCCAGCCAGCCCTCCAGCCAGCGCGTATGGAATTTTCCGGCGCGCACGTCGCCGTCCTCGCCCAGTCTCTCGAACAGGCTCTTGGTCGTCTTCAGCCCGCCTATGTTGAGTTCGCCCAGCGCCACACGCAGCCGCGCCAGCGCCGCCGGCCGATCCTCGCCCCACACGATCAGCTTGCCGAGCAGCGAATCGTAGAAGGGCGGGATCGAGTAGCCGTCGAAGAGCATGGTGTCGAAGCGCACGCCCGGCCCGCCCGGCGCCCTGAAGTCGTTGACCACGCCCGGACCCGGCAGGAATCCGTTGTCGGGGTCCTCGGCGTTGAGCCTCACCTCGATCGCATGGCCGTTGCGGCCGATGTCCCTCTGGCCGAAGCGCAGCGGCTCGCCGCCGGCGATGCGCAGCATCTCGCCGACCAGGTCGATGCCGGTGATCATCTCTGTCACCGGATGCTCGACCTGGATGCGCGTATTCATCTCGAGGAAATAGAAGGCGCCGGTGGCGTCGTCATAAAGGTATTCGACCGTGCCGGCGCCGGAATAGCCGACCGCCTCGGCCAGAGCGACGGCCGAGCCGCACAGCCTGGCGCGCACGTCCTCGGGGAGCCCGGCGAAAGGCGCCTCCTCCCAGACCTTCTGGCGGCGGCGCTGCAGCGAGCACTCGCGTTCGAAACAGTGCACGGCGCGCTTGCCGTCGCCGAGCACCTGCACCTCGACGTGGCGGGCGTTCTCGACGACCCGCTCCAGATAGAGGCCGCCGTCGCCGAAGGCGGCCTTGGCTTCCGCACTCGCCTGCGGCCACAACCGCTCGAACTCATCCATCGAGCGGGCAATGCGAATGCCGCGCCCGCCGCCGCCGGCCGCCGCCTTGATCATCACCGGAAAGCCGGTCTTGGCGACGACGGCGCGCGCCTCGTCCAGGCCGTCGACGCGGCCAGCGCTCCCCGGCACCGTCGGCACCCCGGCGCGCGCCGCCATGGCCCGCGCACTGACCTTGTCGCCCATCAGGCGGATCGCCTCGGCACTCGGCCCGACGAAGGTCAGGCCGGCGGCAGCGACTGCCTCGGCGAAGGCGGCGTTCTCGGCGAGGAAGCCGTAGCCCGGATGGATGGCGTCGGCACTGGAATCGAGCGCCGCCTCGACGATCCGGGCGATGTTCAGGTAGGACTTGGTGGCGTGCGGCGGCCCGACATTGACCCGGGCGTCGGCCAGCCGGACGGCGAGCGAATCCGCGTCGGCGTCGGAATAGGCCTGCACCGTGTGGATGCCCAGCGCCTTGGCGGCGCGGATGATACGCACCGCGATCTCGCCGCGGTTGGCCACCAGGAGCGTGCGGATCGCCATCGTCGGCCCTAGATCTCGACTTCGACCAGCGGATTGCCGGCCATCACCGGATCCTCGTTGTCGACGGTGAAGCGCACGATCGTGCCCGCGCAGTCGGCCTTCACCTCGTGGAACGATTTCATCACCTCGATCAGGCCGATCACGTCGCCGACCGCGACCGTGTCGCCCTCCTCCTTGAAGGCGGGCTGGTCGGGCGACGGCCGGCGGTAGAAGGTGCCCGGCAGGGGCGAGAGGATCGATTGGGTCGCCATCGGTGTCTCCTGGTAAAGGTGTCAGGCGGCTTGAAGATAAGGCGCGATAGCCTCGCGCACGGCGGCCGCGACCGCCACCGCGTTCGGCGTGTCGGAATGCACGCAGATCGATTCGCAGCGCACGGCGATGTCCTTGCCGCCGAGGCTCCTGGTCTTGCCTTCGCTGATCGCGCGCAGGCAGCGCGCCGCGGCGTCGTCCGGATCGCGCGCGTCGTGCTTGCGGGTGATCACCAGCGTGCCCTCGTCGGAATAGTCGAGGTCGGCGTAGAACTCGGCGACGAAGGCGTGGCCGCGCGCCGCATAGACCGTCTCGTGCAGCGTACCGGCCATGCCGAGCAGCGGCACCTTGAACACGTCCGCCGCGTCGCAGACCGCATGCGCGGCATGCTCGAGCCGCGAAGCCATGCCGTAGAGCACGCCGTGCGGCTTGATGTGGTTGAGCGGCAGGCCGTGCGCGTCGAGGAAACCCTTCAGCGCGCCGACCTGGTAGATGATGCAGTTCGCCAGTTCCTCGCGGCTCATCGCCATCTCGCGCCGGCCGAAGCCCTGCAGATCGGGCAGCGACGGATGGGCGCCCACCTTGACGCCGTGACGCTTGGCCAGCGCCACCGTGGCGTTCATGTGGTTGTAGTCCGAGGCATGGAAGCCGCAGGCGACATTGGCGATCGAGATCAGCGGCATCAGCGCCGCGTCGTCGCCCATGTGGTAGAGGCCGAACGCCTCGCCCATGTCGCAGTTCAATGTGATCGCCACGCAAGAATCCCCGAGAGACGCACCCGTCCGCCCGCATTCCTGCGGGTCTTTCGCGGATCGTGCCGGGAAGGCTGGCTATTGTAAAATTGAAAAATTTCACATTGGATATTCGACGATCGAATACCGCTCGGAGCCCGCCATGAACCTCACGCTGCGCCAGGTCCGCTATTTCATCGCCGCCGCCGAAGCCGGCCAGATGTCGATGGCGGCGAAGGAGCTCAACGTCTCGCAGTCGGCGGTGACGATCGCCATCCTGCAGCTCGAGGAGACGCTCGGCGTCTCCCTGTTCGACCGTCAGCCGGGCGGCGTGCGGCTCACCCCGGAGGGCTCGCGCTTCCTCGGCCGGGCGCGCAACATCATGGCGGCCGTCGACGACGCGCTCCATTCGCCGCTGCGCGAAAACGTCTCCGAGACCGGCCACGTCCGCATCGGCCTGACCTACACGGTGGGTGGCTACTTCCTGCCGCGCCACTATGCGCGCTTCCGCCAGACCTATCCCAACATCGCCGTCGAACTCATCGAAATGCCGCGCGATTCGCTGGAAACCGCCATCGTCGGCGGCGGGATCGATATGGCGCTGATGCTGGTCTCGAACCTGCGCAACCACCGCGAGATCGACTACGAGACGCTGCTGCGCTCGCGCCGGCGGCTCTGGCTGCCGGCGGGCCACGAGCTGGTCGCCGCCCAGCGCATCACGCTCGCCGACGTCGCCGACCGCGACTACATCATGCTGACCGTCGACGAGGCCGGCCAGACCGCCTCCCGCTACTGGCAGCATGCCGGCTTCCAGCCGAAGGTGACGTTCTCGACCTCCTCCGTCGAAGCCGTCCGCTCGATGGTCGCCGCCGGCATGGGCGTCACCATCCTCTCCGACATGGTCTACCGCCACTGGTCGCTCGACGGCCAGCTGATCGAGCGGCGGGACCTCGAGGACGACATCCCGACCATGGACGTCGGCATCGCCTGGAAGCGCGACAGACGGCCGCAGGGCGCGGCGCTGACTTTCTTCGAGCATCTGGCACTCACCTTCGGCGGCGCTGGCCGAGAGGCCGGCGATTGAGCTTGCGCCCCGTCGGGTGCAGGATCGCACCGGTTCGTCGACCGGGAGCAAGCCATGTCCAGACCGTCCGCCAAGCCAGTCGTGCATATCGACCAGGGCCGCATCCGCGCCACCGAGTGGCGCTTCGAGCCGGGCGCCGAGACCGGGTGGCACATCCACGGCCACGACTATACGGTCGTGCCGCTCACCGACGGCGAACTGCTCATCGAGGAGCCGGGCGGCGGCACGCGGGCGGCGCCTCTGGTCCGTCACGCGCCTTATTCGCGCATGGCCGGCGTCCACCACAACGTCGTCAACAATGGCGGGCAGCCGCTCTCCTTCCTTGAGATCGAGGTCGTCGAGGATCCGCTTCAGGAAAAGCGCCTGCAGACGCTGATGCGTTTCGGCGATGCCTGGAACGCCCACGATCTCGACACTCTGATGGACTGCATGGCCGATGACTGCGCCTTCCACGCATCGGCGGGCAGCGTACCGGAAGGCGCCGTCCATGCCGGGCGCGACGCCGTGCGCGCAGCCTTCGCGGCGGTCTTCGACGATTTCCCCGACGCGCAGTGGACGCACCCGCAGCATCGCGTCGTGGGCGACGTCGGCCTGTCGACCTGGCGCTTCGTCGGGAGGAACCGCGACGGCGTCCTGGTCGCGGTCGACGGCTGCGACCTGCTGCGCTTTTCCGGCGCCCGGATCGCGCAGAAGGATTCCTATCGCAAGTCAAAGGTCCCGGCGAAAGCCTGAGGCCCGCCGATCCTGCCGCGGCGACAGGACGCTGGCCCTAACGCCGACGGGCCGTCGCCCTTGACTTTGCCGGCCGTTCGGGATGAGCAGGGCGCAAATTCCGTCTGGATCAGGGATACCGCCATGACCGTCGTCAACGAAACCCACGCCCTCCTCGCCCGCCTCGGCGTCGACGCGAAGTCCTATACCGGAGGCACCATGGCCTCCCGCAGCCCCGTCACCGGCGAGACGATCGGCAGCCTGCCCGTCACCTCCGCGACGCAAACCGCCGCCATGATCGAGAAGGCGGACGAGTCCTTCCGCGCCTGGCGCATGGTGCCCGCGCCGAAGCGCGGCGAGCTGGTCCGCCTGCTCGGCGACGAGCTGCGCGCCGCCAAGGCCGACCTCGGCCGGCTGGTCTCGATCGAGGCCGGCAAGATCGCCTCCGAAGGCCTCGGCGAGGTCCAGGAGATGATCGACATCTGCGACTTCGCCGTCGGCCTGTCGCGCCAGCTCTACGGCCTGACCATCGCCACCGAGCGCCCGGGCCACCGCATGATGGAGACCTGGCATCCGCTCGGCGTGGTGGGCGTCATCTCCGCCTTCAACTTCCCCGTCGCGGTGTGGTCGTGGAACGCAGCGCTGGCGCTGGTCTGCGGCAATTCGGTCGTGTGGAAACCGTCGGAGAAGACGCCGCTCACCGCGCTCGCCTGCCAGGCGGTCTTCGCCAAGGCCGCGGCGCGCGCCGGCGGCGTGCCCGACGGCCTGTCGCAGGTGCTGATCGGCGACCGCTCGGTCGGCGAGGTGCTCGTCGACCATCCCAAGGTGGCGCTGGTCTCGGCGACCGGCTCGACGCGCATGGGCCGCGACGTCGGCCCCAGGCTGGCGAAGCGCTTCGCCCGGGCGATCCTCGAGCTCGGCGGCAACAATGCCGGCATCGTCTGCCCCTCGGCCGACCTCGACATGGCGCTGCGCGCCATCGCCTTCGGCGCCATGGGCACGGCCGGCCAGCGCTGCACGACGCTGCGCCGCCTGTTCGTCCACGACAGCGTCTACGACCGCCTCGTGCCGCGGCTGAAGAAAGCCTACGAGAGCGTCTCGGTCGGCAACCCGCTGACGAGCTCGGCCCTCGTCGGCCCGCTGGTCGACAGGGCCGCCCATGACGGCATGCAGAAGGCGCTCGCCGCCGCGACGGCCGCCGGCGGCAGGGTCACCGGCGGCGCCCGCGTCGAGGTCGAAGGTCCCGACGCCTTTTACGTGCGCCCGGCGCTGGTCGAGATGCCCGCGCAGGAGGGCCCGATGCTGGAGGAAACCTTCGCGCCGATCCTCTATGTCGTGCGCTACGCCGATTTCGACGAGGCGGTCCGCCTGCACAACGCCGTCGGCGCCGGCCTCTCCTCGTCGATCTTCACGCTCGACCTTCAGGAGGCCGAACGCTTCCTCTCGGCGGAAGGCTCCGACTGCGGCATCGCCAACGTCAACATCGGCACCTCGGGCGCCGAGATCGGCGGGGCCTTCGGCGGCGAGAAGGAGACCGGCGGCGGCCGCGAATCCGGCTCCGACGCCTGGAAGGGCTACATGCGCCGCGCCACCAACACGGTGAACTACTCGAAGGCGCTGCCGCTGGCGCAGGGCGTCTCGTTCGACATCGACTGAGGGGCGGCGTCTCCCCCGTCCGGCCGGACCCGGGAGACGGCCTGCCGGGCCGCGGCGCCATCCGCCCCTCACCTGCCTGCCGGCATCCTCTCCCCGTTCTTCACGGGGAGAGGACCGCTGGCCTTGCCCTTTTCGCTCCTCCTGCAATGTCGGCGATAGACGTCGGCGACTGGCGAAAACGAAGATGGCCGCGTCCCTTCTCCCCGTCCTTCACGGGGAGAAGGTCCCGGCAGGGGGATGAGGGGCAGCCCGTGGCGCCCTTCTTCGCGGACAGCCGAGATCGTGCCCTGGAGGGCATGGCGGGTTCGCGGATTCGGAAATCGATCGTGTTTCGCCGGTCTCTACGACGTGTCGTAAACCGGCAACCCGCGCGTGGCAGGCAGGACCAGCAGCAGGATGGATAGCGCCGGATGCGGCGCACGGGTGCAGCCACGCTTGCCGGAAATGTTGCCGGCCCAGTTGCCGGCCCGGCTTCCGGTCGCGTCGTGCGAACGGCCGGCGGCGCGACAGAGTTCGAGCAGGGCGGCGAGCAGGCGGAAGCGGAGCGCCAGCCACGCCGCGTCGAGCGGGCTGGCGCCGTCTTCCGGCGCTTCGTCGAGCCAGGGGAAGTCGTCCGCGGTCGCTCCGGCCGCCTCGGCCGCTGCGGCGACGAAGGACGTCGCCACGGCTTCGGACCGGCGCAGGATGGCGAGCACGAGGAAACGCATGGGGAGCGAGCGGCCGGCGGCGCGCTCGGCGACGAGCGACAGCGAGACGAGAAGTGCCGCGATCTTCAGCAGCATTCCCCCGTTCCGCCCGTCCATGCCACCGTCCATTCCGGCCTCCTTTGCCGGGGGCGATTCTACGGCGGGCCGGAGGGAGGGGGATGAAATTGCGGGCGGAAGGGGGCGGAAATCGTGGAAGGCGTTGATTTTGTTGAAGGGGGTCGCGGATTTAATCCCCGCGGATGGAGTGCGCGCCGCGAGGGCGGCCGTGATGAGGGGAAGGGCGAGGGGCGAAGAAGGGGTGGATTGATGACGGTTCGCTTCCGGCCGACGGAATTGCGTAAGCGGCCATTGCTAGCCAACACACTCTAGCAGGCAAGCGCCTTCCGACCGGTCATCGCACGGTGAATGTCTTCCATTACGGGGAAGCAAGTCAAAAGAGACTGGTACGCTCCGGGACACTTTTGTCGGCGAGGGTGAAATCAACACCCTCCCAAACTGCAATATGCCGTTCCAGCTTCTGCGCAAGGGCGCGCCTTTGCGCTTGTTTTTCAAGCTCTTTCCGTGCCACTTCCTTGCTGATCTCAAGACGAAGCAGGCTGCTGCCCGTTATCGTCAAGTAGGCCATGATGATCGCGGCGGCTAGCCCAACCAAACGAACCGCCCAGCCAGGCTCGATGTAGTCGGGTAAGGGCAGGAAAGTCAGTGCTGCGAGAAGAAGAGCGCCAAAGCCGGCAAAGACCGTCTTGACACGCTGCCGACGTCTGAGGGCAATCGAAACATCCCGGCAGAGCGCTTCGAGCGCAGTAATATCTTCTCTTCGCTGCCGTTGCAGTTCCTCCTCGGCAGCTTGCCGAGCATCCGCCTCAGTCCTAATTTTCTCAAGGTCTTTCGTACGTCGCGCTAGTGCTTTCCGCTGCTCCTCTCTTAGGATGCTCCCATGTTGCTGCCTTTCTTCCTCCAGATAAGGATGCAGCATCTCGTTGAAAAGTTCGGATATGTTGTCAGCATTTGGGACGCTGGCGGCTCCCAATGTCTTGTCCATTAACATCTGCGCACTCCGGTCACGTGAGACAAGCAAATCCAGTTGCCGGACTTTCTCTTCGTCACCGAGTTGCTGTGTAATTTGCCGAACCGCGTTAACGACGCCCGGTCGTACCGCAAGAACTTGCTCACAACTGGCCAGAAGTAGGCGTTTCGGTACGTCGAGGTTGCCCGCGCCCTAACCCGTGCGGAGCCAAATTGAAGTCGAGAAAACTCGCCGATGCACAACCGGCGGGATAGTTGAAGGAATCATAACACCAAGTTCGACACACTTTCTCTGTGTCAATTGCGCGAGAAGACCATTCTTTGTCAGAAGAACGAACCCCGCTTCGAACAGATCGCGGGTACTCTTTTTTCTCCGTTGACGCATGATAAAAGTACTCACAGTGGCGTCGTGTTCGCGGGCGTGCGGATTCTGCTGAAAAGTGATCGCCGCATATAGCTCTTGATACTGGCCCTCCGTGAAGTAAGAAATTTCACTGGGATTTTGCTCAAGAGTACGATGAGTGGTTGGAACGCCGATTTGCGCAAGAAATGTCTCCGGATCGCTCGCAACCTCCGCCACGAAAGAACGCATGACATCACCACGAGCGATAGCCTGCGCCGTGGGTCCGGTCGGTCGCGCGTTCCCGAGCACCGCAGATAAGGTTGCCTTGATCTCTTGCAGGCTCTGTCCATAAATCCTGACCTGACACCCGATTCGCTTCAATTCATCAACAATTGGGGCAATGTTCTCGCGCGCTGCCTTTCCGCTCACCCCAAGCAATTCCATCGCGATCGGCGCGTCAAGATATACAACGAGGTCTGATTTCTCGATTTGGCTTACTGGTTTTACAAAATCCTGGACTACTTCGGTTAGTAAGCCGATGGACGCGATGCGGGAAAGTACTTCTCCAACCTCTGGATTGCTTTTAAGGGCGTGCTGTACATAGCGGGCACAAAGAAATTTCTCTTCATCCCGGAGAGTCGTGATATCCGGCACCCCAACGACCTGCCGAAGGGTGCCCGAAGAATCTTTCTGCACTCCCAGCGTGAAGTTCAGGTTGTGCTCGCTGAAAGCCTCTACATAGATTAGCCACTCTATGAGGATGTCCTGAAATTCCTCAACTGAACGAGGCAATGCGGTCAAGGGTGACAACGCTTCAGAAAATTTCTTGAAGTCAATGGCGATCTCGTAGAAACGCTTTATTACACCTTCACCAATCTCGCCTGAATCAGCTAAACTAACTTCGTTCTTCTGTGCGACAAAATACGAACTTTTCGCTGGGTCTCGGGCAACTAGCCAACCGTGCTGCTCCAAGCGTGGCACAAAAACTTCGACGATGTCCTCGTTGAAATTCCACTTGTAGGCAGCTCGCACATCTGCGGCGATATCGCCCGTGTTGAGTGGTTGCCCCGCTCGCGCGGCAAGAATCGGTTCGAGGAACGGAATAAGCCGGTCAATAACATCCGTAGATCCATTGCCGAAATTGTCGAGGATGGCATAGACGCGCGCTGCGGTCTTCGTCAGGCGATTGATGGTCCTACTCTCCACTAAGCCCGACATAGCGACCCCATTCTTTGCAATGCTTCTCGGCATTTATTGTTAGAATGAGAAGCGAGTAAATCCAATGTCAATGAACGGCAGGTTTCGGGCGGCGACGAAACCACGCAGGAGGGCGGCAATGGAGGCGCAACCTGCCCTTCCCGCGATTCCCGGCACGGTCCGGTTCCCCGATGCCGTTCGCCAGGGCTGGACCCTCACGGCACGGCCCCGAATCCGGCAAATGCCGCCCGCGAGGGACGCGCGCCCTTCGCCCGCGGCTCCGCGCGGCCGCGGCGTTCCGGCGCGGATGCAACCGTCTTCGCCTTCGCTCCGCTCGGCTCCGCCCTGGAATGACGAAGGGGCGGGGCGGCGCAACGACCCCCTCTCCGTCGCCGCTTCGCGGCGCCACCTCTCCCCCATTTCATGGGGGAGCGGATGGGCGCCAGGAACGCCGACCTCGCGCGGCCGCAGCGTTCCGGCGTGGACGCAATCGTCTCCGCCTTCTCTTCGCTCCGGCTCCGCTCTGGAATGACGAAGGCGCGGGGGCGGCGGCAGGAGCGCCCCTTCTCCCGCAGGGGGAGAAGGAAAGACGCCGGGGCTTTGCGCCAGCGCAAAGCGGCAACGCCCGAACGGCGGCTTACTGTTGACGATGATGGTCCGGGGAAGAGGCGCTGGTCGACCACGCATTCTCGCGTGCCACGCGCGGGTCGATTGGAAATCCGGTGGTCGAGGCGGCGGAACGACCCGATATGTTGAACGCACGGCACGCGCAGCAATCACGATACCGGCGCCGCGCCGGACGCACACTGAGACAAGGAGCGATACCATGAACTGGAGGCAACTGCTTCTCTCGTCCGCGATGGTGGCGCTCTCCGCTTCGGCCGCACTCGCCCAGACGGTCGAGGTCTTCAAGGACGCCAATTGCGGCTGCTGCGGCGGCTGGATCGCCCACATGCGGCAGAACGGGTTCACGGTGGCGGCCGCCAATGTGACCCCGGAGCGGATGGATCAGATCAAGGCGAAGGCGGGGCTCACCGAGGATACCAGTTCATGCCACACGGCATTCATCGGCGGCTATTTCGTCGAAGGCCACGTTCCCGCGCAGGACGTGATCCGACTGCTCGCGGAGCGGCCGGACGCCATGGGACTGACGGCTCCCGGAATGCCGCTCGGCTCTCCCGGACTGGACGGGGCGGGCGTCGAACCTTACGAGGTGCTGCTCGTCCTCGACGGCGGCCGGACGGAAGTCTTCGCGTCGCATTAGACCCGGGCCGGGGCGATCGCGGCGTCATCCGGTGGCGGTTGCCGCCGGTGAATCGCGCGGCATGGGACGGGCGCCCTTCGCCCGCCGCCCCGCGCGGCCGCGGCGTTCCGGCAGGATCCCATGGTCTCCGCCTCCGCTTCGCTCCGGTTCCGCCCTGGAATGACGAAGGGGCGGGGGGGTGCCAAGATCCCCCTCTCCGCCTCGCTGCGCTCGGCACCTCTCCCCCACTTTGTGGGGGAGCGGATGGGAGCCCGGCTTTCGGCGCGGACGGGAGCCCAGCTTTCGGCGAAATGGCGCGAGGACAGGTGCCGGCCGGGACGGGTTTTCCGCAGTGCAATATCCGTCTGGAGAAAGCGCTGCATCTGTGAAAAGGTGGCGCATCCGAAGCCGACGCACGATCCGACCGGAGCGCCATGGCAATCCTCGCCGCCGTCCACCACCTGACCCATTATCGCTACGACCGGCCGGTGGTGCTCGGGCCGCAGGTGATCCGGCTGAGACCGGCGCCGCATTCGCGCACCAAGGTGCTGAGCCACTCGCTGCGCGTCCACCCGGCCAACCATTTCGTCAACCTGCAGCAGGACCCCTACGGCAACTTCCTCGCCCGCTTCGTCTTTCCCGAGCCGGTGAGCGAGCTGAAGATCGAGGTCGACCTCGTCGCCGACATGACGGTGTACAACCCGTTCGACTTCTTCGTCGAACCGTCGGCGGAAACCTGGCCGTTCGAATACCCCGAGGAGATCCGCGACGACCTCGCCATCTACCGCACGCCGGAGCCCGCCGGGCCGCTGCTGTCGACCTTCCTGAAGACCATCGACCGCACGCCGACCAACACGGTCAACTTCATCGTCGACCTGAACGCCCGCATCCAGCGCGAGGTCGGCTACGTCATCCGCCTGGAGACCGGCGTGCAGACGCCCGAGGAGACGCTGCGCGTCGCCAAGGGCTCGTGCCGCGATTCCTCCTGGCTGCTGGTCCAGGTGCTGCGCCATCTCGGCCTCGCGGCGCGTTTCGTCTCCGGCTACCTGATCCAGCTGAAGCCCGACCTCGTCGCGCTCGACGGCCCGCCCGGCACCGCGGTCGACTTCACCGACCTGCATGCCTGGTGCGAGGTGTATCTCCCCGGCGCCGGCTGGATCGGCCTCGACCCGACGTCGGGCCTGCTCACCGGCGAGAGCCACGTGCCGCTCGCCGCGACGCCGCACTACCGCAACGCCGCCCCCATCTCGGGCATGGCGAGCTTCGCCAATGTCGACTTCGCCTTCGACATGCGGGTCGACCGCATCGCCGAGCACCCGCGCATCACGAAGCCCTTCTCCGACGAATCCTGGGAGGCGCTCGACCGCCTCGGCGAAGAGGTGGACGCGGTGCTGAAGGCCGAGGACGTGCGCCTGACCATGGGTGGCGAGCCGACCTTCGTCTCGATCGACGACTTCGAGAGCGCTGAGTGGAACACTGCGGCCGTCGGCCCGACCAAGCGCGACAAGGCCGACACGCTGATCCGCCGCCTGCGCGAGCGCTTCGCGCCGGGCGGCTTCCTGCATTACGGCCAGGGCAAGTGGTATCCGGGCGAGACCCTGCCGCGCTGGACGTTCTCGCTCTACTGGCGCACCGACGGCGAGCCCGTGTGGCGCGACCCGGCGCTGATCGCTGCGGAGAAGTCGGGCGGCAAGCCGACGCCCGCCGACGCCCGCAAGCTGACGGCGGAGATCGCCCGCGAGCTCGGCATCGAGGCCGATATGGTCGCCGAGGCCTACGAGGACCCAGGCGAGTGGCTGCTCAAGGAAGGCAAGCTGCCGGATAACGTCGATCCGTCGAACTCGAAGCTGGAGGACCCGGAGGAACGCAGCCGCATGGCGCGCGTCTTCGAGCGCGGCCTGACCGTGCCGTCGGGCTACGTGCTGCCGGTGCAGCGCTGGAACGCCGCCGCCTCCGGCCCGCGCTGGCGCTCGGAAAAGTGGAAGACGCGGCGCGGCCGGCTGTTCCTGGTACCGGGCGATTCGCCGGTCGGCTACCGCCTGCCGCTCGGCTCGCTGCCCTACGTGCCGCCGGCGCAGTATCCCTATATCGTGCCGATGGACCCCTCGCTGCCGCGCCCGCCCCTGCCGCCGCGCGAGGCCATCCTCGCCGAGGCGGAGAACGCCGACGCCATGGCGCACCGCCAGGCCGAAGCCTCGTTCACGCCTGCCGGCGAGCAGCAGGACCGCGTCGAGCAGCATCTCGGCGAGATCGGCGGCGCGGTGCGCACCGCGCTTTCCGTCGAGCCGCGCGACGGCCGGCTGAACGTGTTCATGCCGCCGGTGGAAGCGCTGGAAGACTATCTCGAACTCGTCGCGGCGGCCGAGAACGCCGCCCGCCGCGTCGGCCTGCCGGTCCACATCGAGGGCTACGCGCCGCCGCACGATCCGCGGCTGAACGTCATCCGCGTCGCGCCCGATCCCGGCGTCATCGAGGTCAACATCCACCCGGCATCGAGCTGGGCGGACTGCGTCGCCACCACCGCGGCGATCTACGAGGAGGCGCGGCAGAGCCGGCTCGGCGCCGACAAGTTCATGATCGACGGCCGCCACACCGGCACCGGCGGCGGCAACCACGTCGTCGTCGGCGGGGCGACGCCCGGCGACAGCCCGTTCCTGCGCCGGCCGGACCTGTTGAAGAGCCTGGTGCTCGAATGGCAGCGCCATCCCTCGCTCTCCTACCTGTTCTCCGGCCTGTTCATCGGTCCGACCAGCCAGGCGCCGCGCATCGACGAGGCCCGCCACGATTCCCTCTACGAGCTGGAGATCGCGCTCGCCCAGGTGCCGGCACCGGACAAGGGCACGCCGCCGCTGCCCTGGCTGGTCGACCGCCTGTTCCGCAACCTGCTCGTCGACGTCACCGGCAACACGCACCGCTCGGAGATCTGCATCGACAAGCTGTTCTCGCCCGACGGCCCGACGGGGCGGCTTGGCCTCGTCGAGTTCCGCGGCTTCGAGATGCCGCCCAACGCGCGCATGAGCCTCGCCCAGCAGCTGCTCGTCCGTGCACTGATCGCGCATTTCTGGAAGAACCCGCTCGACGGCCGCCTGGTGCGCTGGGGCACGGCGCTGCACGACCGCTTCATGCTGCCCCACCATGTCTGGCAGGACTTCCTCGACGTGCTCGCCGAACTGCGCGCCGGCGGCTTCGACTTCCGCCCCGAATGGTTCGCAGCCCAGCTCGAGTTCCGCTTCCCCTTCTGCGGCGAGGTCGAGTACGGCGGCGTCAAGCTGGAGCTGCGGCAGGCGCTCGAGCCGTGGCACGTGATGGGCGAGCAGGGCGCCATCGGCGGCACGGTGCGCTACGTCGATTCCTCGGTGGAACGCCTGCAGGTGCGCACGGAGGGGCTCAACCCCGAGCGCCACGCCATCGCCTGCAACGGCCGCCCGGTGCCGATGCGCCAGACGGAGAACCGCGAGGTGGCGGTCGCCGGCGTCCGCTACAAGGCCTGGCAGCCGGCGTCCGGCCTGCATCCGGTCCTGCCAGTCAACACGCCGCTCGTCTTCGACATCTACGACCGCTGGTCGGGCCGCTCGCTCGGCGGCTGCGTCTACCATGTCGCGCATCCGGGCGGACGCAACTACGAGACCTTCCCGGTCAACGCCAACGAGGCGGAGGCGCGCCGGCTCGCCCGCTTCGAGCACATGAACCACACGGGCGGTGCCTTCGCGCTTCCGCGCGAGGCGCCGCCTGCCGACTTCCCGATGACGCTCGACCTGCGTCGTCCCGCGGGAATCTGATCGTGGAGCGGCATCCGTCGGGACGAAGCCAGACGCGGCCACCCGCCGCGCCGCTGCTCGACAACTACCAGCCCGTGCCCGGCGTCTTCGACGAGATGGTCGACGAGGCGGGCAATCCGCGTCCCGCCTGGGCGTTCTTCGTCGACGCGCTCGAGCGCCTCGGCGCCGACGAGCTTTCCCGCCGCTTCGGCCGCGCCGACCAATATCTACGCGACGCCGGGGTCTACTACCGGGTCTACGACCACGGCGGCGAAATCGAGCGCGAATGGCCTCTCGCCCATGTCCCCCTGCTGATTTCCGAGGGCGAATGGAACGGCATCGCCGCCGGACTCGTCGAGCGCGCCGACCTGTTCGAGCAGATCGCCGCCGACATCTATGGCGAGGGCCGGCTGGTGCGCGACGGGCTTCTGCCCGCGGAACTCATCGCCGGCAGCCCGGAGTTCCTGCGGCCGATGGTCGGCACCAAACCCGCCGGCGGCCGCTTCCTGCACTTCTGCGCCTTCGAGCTCGGCCGCGGGCCGAACGGCAAATGGTGGGTGCTCGGCGACCGCACGCAGGCGCCTTCGGGCGCGGGCTTCGCGCTGGAGAACCGCGTGGCGACGACGCGGGCGCTCTCCGACATCTACGGCGACATGCACGTCCATCGCCTGGCGGGCTTCTTCCGAGGCTTCCGCGACGCGCTGCTGGCGCAGTCGGAGACCGGCTCGCGCGCCGCGATCCTGACTCCCGGCCCGCACAACGAGACCTATTTCGAACACGCCTACATCGCCCGCTACCTGGGCATGATGCTGCTCGAGGGCGAAGACCTGACGGTTGCCGGCGGCCGGCTGATGGTGCGCACCGTGTCGGGCCTGAAGCCGGTCGGCGTGCTCTGGCGCCGCCTCGACGCAGCGTTTTCCGACCCGCTGGAGTTCAACCCCGAATCGCGAATCGGCACGCCGGGGCTGGCCGAGGCGCTGCGCCGCGGCTCGGCGATCGTCGTCAACGCGCTCGGTTCCGGCATCCTGGAGACGCGGGCGCTGCTCGCCTTCCTGCCGACGATCGCCCGGGCACTGAACGGCAAGGAACCGGAATTGCCGTCGATCGCCACCTGGTGGTGCGGCCAGGAGGCCGAGCGCCGGCATGTGCGCGACAACCTCGACCGGATGATGGTCGGCCCAGCCCTGTCGACCAGGCTCGCCTTCGAGGACGACGGCGCCACCGTGCTCGGTGCGGCGCTCGACGACGACGCCCGCGCCCGGCTGCTGGAGAGGCTGGAGCGGGACGGCGGCTCCCTTGTCGCCCAGGAGGCGGTGAAGCTGTCGACGACGCCGGTCTACGTGCACGGATGGCTGGAGCCGCGGCCGGCGACGCTGCGCGTCTATCTCGCGCGCACCGCGGACGGCTGGGCGGTGATGCCCGGCGGCTTCGCCCGCATCGGCTTCTCGCTCGACCCGACCGCGATCGCCATGCAGCGCGGCGGCCAGGCCGCCGACGTCTGGGTGGTCGCCGACCGGCCGGTGCCCCAGGATACACTGTTGCCGCGCGAGGGCGAGGAATTCCGCCGCAACGTGCCGGGCAGCCTGCCCAGCCGTGCCGCCGAGAACCTGCTCTGGCTCGGCCGCTACGTCGAGCGCTCGGAGGAAACGGTGCGCATCCTGCGCGCCTACCACGTGCGGCTGGCCGAGACGTCGGATCCCGACCTGCCGCTGCTCGCCTATGTGCGAGACAACCTCGCGCCCTACGGCATCGACGTCGGCGAGGCGATCCCCGACGCGCTGGTCGCCTCGCTCGACAGCGCCGTTAACAGCGCCGGCCGCATCCGCGACCGTTTCTCGCCGGACGGCTGGCTGGCGCTGCGCGACCTGTCGAAGACCATCCACGATTTCGCCGGGCGGATCACGCCCGGCGACGACGCGACGCGCGCCATGACGGTGCTGCTGCGCAAGCTCGCCGGCTTCTCCGGCCTGCTCCACGAGAACATGTACCGCTTCACCGGCTGGCGTTTCCTGGAGATCGGCCGGCGCATCGAGCGCGGCATCCAGATGTCGCGCTCGCTCGGCCGCCTGACCGCCAGGACGGCGCCGGACGGCGCACTCGACATGATGCTGGAGATCGGCGACAGCGTGCTCACCCACCGGCGCCAGTACAACGTGCGCTCCGGCCGTCGCACCGTGCTCGACCTGCTCGCGCTCGACCCGCTCAACCCGCGCTCGCTGCTCTTCCAGCTGGATCGGCTGAAGACCGAGGTCGAGCTTCTGCCGGGCGGCTCGCCGAGCAACATGACGGCGGCGGCGAAGGAGGTGCTGCGACTGCACACCACGCTCGCCATCAAGGAGCCGTCCGACCTGACGACCGAAGCGCTGGACGGTCTGGTCGCGGGCCTCTCCGGGGTCTACGACGAACTGGCGCGGTTCTATTTCGCCTGACGGCGCCGCGACGCCGGCCGGCCGCCGCGCGGCGGGTGCGAGGCACCCCTACCCAATCCTTCCCTTTGCGGCTACCAACTGGCGGCTACCTCGCCTCCCGACGGAATCCGCCCGTGGACTACGACATCAGGCTCAGGCTTTCATACGACTACGACGCCCCCGTCGGCGGAGGACGGCACCAGGTGCGCGTGTCGCCGCGCACGCTGCCCGGGCAACAGCGGGTCGTCGCCGCCTCCGTCGATTTCGCGCCGCGCCCCGCGGAACGGTCCGACTTCGCCGACTTCTTCGGCAACCCGGTCACCGCGATCGCCTATCGCGACCCCCATGACGAGCTCGACGTGCGCATGAGCGCCCGCGTCTCGGTCACGCGGCCGGAACCCGGCATCGACCTGTCGCCAAGGCCCGAAGAACTCGGGTCCGAGATTCTGGCGGTCCGCTCGCTGGCGCCCGACGCACCGCACCATTTCCTTGCGGCCAGCCGCCATGCGCCGCTCGACCCAGAGATCACGGCCTTCGCCCGCGCGTGCCTTTCCGCGCAGACCTCGACGGCAAGCCTCGCCGAGGCGCTTTGCCGGCGCATCCACCACGAGTTCGTCTACGATGGCGACGCGACCACGGTCTCGACCAAGGCCGTCGAGGCGTTCGAACTGCGCAGCGGCGTCTGCCAGGACTTCAGCCACGTCATGATCGCCGGGATGCGCGGGCTGGGCGTGCCGGCGGGCTACGTCTCGGGCTTCCTCAGGACCGTCCCGCCGCCGGGCAAGCAGCGTCTCGAGGGCGCCGACGCCATGCACGCCTGGGTCAGGGTCTGGTGCGGCCGCGACGCCGGCTGGCGCGAGTTCGATCCGACGAACGGCATCCTCGCCGGCAATGACCACATCACCGTCGGCTACGGCCGCGACTACGGCGACGTCGCCCCGATCGTCGGCGTGCTGAAGACGACGGGCGGCCAGGCGATCCGCCACGCGGTCGACGTGGTGCCGGTCGGCTAGGTCAGGCGTAGCGGCGGTCCCGCCCCGCTGCGGCGCGTGCGAACTGCATGGCTTGTTAACGCGCCTCCGTCATTCTCGGCCGCCGACGACGACACCGAGTTAAGTTTGCCCTTGAGACCGCCCTTCAAAGCCTACGACCTGCGCGGCCGCATTCCGGCCGAGATCAACGCGCCCTTCGCCTACCGCTTCGCCAAGGCGACGGCGAAGGTCCTGGCACCGGGAACCGTGGTGATCGGCCACGACATGCGCCAGGACAGCCCGGCGCTCGCCGAGGCGATGGCCCAGGGGTTCCTCGACGCAGGCGTGAGCGTGCAGCCCGTCGGCCTGTGCGGCACCGAGGAGGTCTATTTCCACACCGCCGACAGCGGCGCCGACGCCGGGCTGATGGTCACGGCCAGCCACAATCCCGCGGACTACAACGGCATCAAGATGGTGCTGAAGGGCGCGGCGGCCGCCACCCGCGACAACGCGCTGGCGGCAATCGAGGCGGCGGTCTTTTCCGACGACCCGCTGCCGGCAGTGGCCGAATACGCCGCGCGAGGCCGCCTGTCCTCCGGCCTCGACCGGGCGCGCTACATCGACCGGCTGCTCGCCCAGGTGAGCGGCCGGACGCTCAAGCCGCTGAAGATCGTCTGCCACGCCGGCAACGGCTGCGCCGGGCCGATCATCGACCTCATCGAGCCGCACCTGCCCTTCGAGTTCATCAAGGTCGACCACCGGCCAGACCCGACGCTGCCCAACGGCATCCCCAACCCGCTCCTGCCAGAGAAGCGGATCAAGGCGGCGCAGGCCGTCCTCGACCACGGGGCCGACCTCGGCATCGCCTGGGACGGCGATTTCGACCGCTGCTTCCTCTACGACCACCGCGGCCGCTTCGTCGAAGGCTACTACCTCGTCGGCATGATCGCCGAGACGCTGCTCCGCGATACGCCGGGCGCGACCGTGCTCTACGATCCGCGGCTGACCTGGAACACGATCGAGAAGGTCTCGCGGGCGGGCGGCGTGGCGAAGGTGTGCCCGACCGGCCATGCCTTCTTCAAGGCGAAGATGCGCGCCGAAAACGCCGTCTACGGCGGCGAGATGAGCGCGCATCACTATTTCCGCGATTTCGCCTTCTGCGATTCGGGCATGCTCGCCTGGCTGGTGGTCGTCGCCGATCTGAGCCAGAGCGGCGCCACGCTCGCCGGGATCATGGAAGACTGCATCGCCGCCTATCCGTGCTCCGGCGAGATCAACTTCACCGTTCCCGACGCGAAGGCGAGCCAGGCTCGCGTCGCCGACGCCTACCTGCGATTCGGCCCGAAGGTCGAGACGATCGACGGGCTGAGCCTCGAATTCGACGACTGGCGCCTCAACCTGCGCGCCTCGAACACCGAACCGCTGCTCCGGCTCAACGTCGAGACCCGCGGCGACGCGGCCCTGCTCGAACGCAGGGTCGCCGAACTGAAGGCGCTGATCGCCGGGTGACGTCTCAACCGGCGCCGCCCGCCATCCAGCGGTCGTAGTCGGAGACGAGCAGCCTGAGCGGGGGCTCATCCTCCTCGACCGACGAAAAACGGCCGAGGGGCTCGGCGAAGACGTTGTCGGTGACGTCGTCGTTGACCGTCGACACCTCGCCGATGAGCACATCGGCGCCTTCGGCCCAGAAAGCGTGCCAGATTCCGGGGAAAAGCGTGACGCTTTCGCCCGGTTCCAGCGAAAGCAGGTCGCTGGCAGGCAACGACCGCTCGACGCCGTCGCAGGGCACGGTCACCGCCGCGTCCGCGTCGATGCCGCCGTCCGCGCGCGACGCGTGGAGCTGAAGCACGAGCCTGCCACCACCGCGGTTGATGATGTCCTCGGCCTTCACCACGTGCCGGTGCATGGGCGAAAGCTGGTCCTTGCGCGAGATCATGATCTTCTCGGCATAGAGCATGCCCGAACCCCGCGCGAGGTCCGCCGCCCGCCCGTTGCGCACGGTGAACAGGAACAGGCCGAGCTCGTCGAAGCGGCCCTGCCCGTAGTCGGTGATGTCCCAGCCGAGCCGCGCACCGACGATGCCTTCCGGCCGCCTGTCCGCGAGTTCCCGCGGGGACCAGTAAGCGAAGGGCGGCAGGCGAAAGCCGAAGGAGCGGATGAAGGCGTCGCCTTCGCGGATAATCTCGTTGATGCGGGAACGCTTCACGGGGGCCTCGACCATGATTGCCGTACGTCGGCAAAGCGGTCGCACATTCGCGGCACGGAAGGAAGCCGCCACTCAAGCGAAAGGCCGCGGGATTGCCGCGGCCTCGAGAAGAAAACGATCCGGGAGGGTCAGACCAGAAGGCCCGTCTACCGTCAGCCCTGGAAGAGCGAGAGGATGCCCTGGACGCTGGAGTTGGCGATCGAGAGACCCTGGATGCCGAGCTGCTGCTGGACCTGAAGGGCCTGGAGGCGGGTCGATTCCTCGTTCATATCGGCGTCGACCAGCGTGCCGACGCCGCGGTCGATCGCGTCCATGAGGTTGTTGACGAAGTCGACCTGCAGGCTGATGCGGCTCTTCGCGGCGCCGAGGTCGGAGGCGGAGTTGGTCATCGCCTGGAGGGCGGCGTCGACATAGGAGATCATCTCGTCGAGGTCGGCGAGATCGAGATCCGAGCTGGCGAGCGTCGAGATGTCGAGGGTGGACACCGAATAGGTGACGCCGCCGTTCGTCGTCGTCGTCTCGGTGTCGAGCAGGCCCGACTGGTCGGCCGCGTCGTAGAGCTTCGCGGAGTTGACGCTGATCGAGATGGTGCCGATCGAGACGGTGCCGTCGGAGGCGCGGGCGAAGGAGGAGACGATGGCCTTGGTGTCGTTGTAGTCCGGATCGGCGGAGTCGACCGAGAGCCAGTTCTCGCCGGAGAAGGAGGCCGAGGAAGCGATGCCGATCAGTTGCTGCTGCATCTGGGTGATCTCGGCCTGCACCTTGGCCCGGTCGACGCCGGGCTCGCGGGCCGCGACAAGCTTGGACTTGATCTCGTCGACGACATCGATGGCGCTGTTGGTCGCCGTGTAGGCGATGTCGATCTTCGAAGCGCCGAGGCCGAGGGCGTCCTGGACGGTGAGCAGCGCCTTGTTGTCCGATCGCATCGTGGTGGCGATCGACCAGTAAGCGGCGTTGTCGCTCGCGCCGGCCACCCGGTAGCCCGTCGAGATTCGCGACTGGGTTTCTTCGAGGCTGCGATTGGTCGCCTGAAGGCTCTTCAGAGCCGTCATCGCGGAAACGTTCGTCAAGATGCTGGCCATTGGGCACCGACTCCTGGATCTTGCAACGCCGCCGGGCCGGCAGTTCCGGTCCGAAGGTGCAGATGTGCCGTAACCCCCCAAGTGGAGCCGAGCAGCCGTCTGCTGTTAACACCTATGAACGAACATCCTTAACAAAAGCCTAATGGCAACATCCGGTTAACCATAATTCCGGGAGGGCGGAAAAAATGCCGCCGGCTCCACAATTCGTTAACCTCCGGCTTTCCCAAGGCGTTGCGCCCGCGTGCCAGCAACTATCGGGCACCGGCAGCAATCCCGCGGGCCGCGCGGAATGCGTTAATCAGCCCGAAACCATTCGTGACCGATACTGCACATACCGGGGCTTGGGCGCGACGCGACCGAAGGCATGATGCCGCGCTCCGGATCCGGCCGGCCCGGAATGATCCTCACAAATCGCTGGATAACAAATGGTCGCGCAGGCAGACTCGCGCTCCTCGCTACAGGAACGCCTCGATTTCATAGGGCTCGACGGTGAGGCGCGCCAACGCCTCAAGAAGATGAAGCCCTTCATCGACAAGGCCATCTCGCCGGCACTCGACACCTTCTACAACGCGGTGCGCGCGAACCCGGAAGCCCGCACGTTCTTCCGCGACGAGACGCATCTCGCCGGGGCAAAGAACCGCCAGGTCGCTCACTGGGGCGTCATCGCCGACGCCGAATACGGCGTTGCCTATGAGAATGCGGTTCGCGCGATCGGTCACGCCCACGCCCGCCTGGGCCTCGAGCCCCGCCTCTACATCGGCGGATACGCCCTCATCACCGAGGAGCTGATCAAGGCTCTCGTCGACCAGAATCGTACGGGATTGTTCGACCGCTCCGGCAGGCGCGAAGACCTCGCCGCTTCGCTCGCCATCCTGGTCAAGGCGATCTTCCTCGACATGGATCTCGCCATCTCCATCTACCTGGAGGAGCTGGATGCGCAGCGGCGCACGGCCGAAGCGGCGCGCGCCGAGGCGGCGAAAAACCAGAAACACGCGCTCGACGCCCTCACCGAGGCCCTGCACCGGCTCGCGTCGGGCGATCTGCGCACGCGCCTCACCGTGGACGTCGCAGCCGAGTTCGAGCAGCTCAAGAAAGACTTCAACAGCGCCACCGAGGAACTCGAACGGGCGATCGCCCGGGTCGCGGTGGCGAGTACCGCCATCAACGACGGCACGGCCGAGATCGGCCAGGCCGCCGACGACATGTCGCGGCGCACCGAACAGCAGGCGGCCAGCCTCGAACAGTCGGCCGCGGCGCTCAACCAGCTCACGTCGGCGGTGAAGCGTTCGACCGTCGACGCCGCGGAGACCGCGAACAGGGTCGTGACGACGCGCAAGGAGGCCGAGATTTCCGGCGACATCGTCAAGAACGCCGTCGCGGCGATGAACCAGATCGAGAAGTCGTCTTCCGAAATCGGCCAGATCATCGGCGTCATCGACGAGATCGCCTTCCAGACCAACCTGCTCGCGCTCAATGCGGGCGTCGAGGCGGCACGAGCCGGCGAGGCCGGCCGCGGCTTCGCCGTCGTGGCTTCGGAAGTGCGCAGCCTGGCGCAGCGCTCGGCCGAGGCGGCGAAGGAAATCAAGCAACTGATCGCGGCAAGCACCGCGCAGGTGATGACCGGCGTCAAGCTGATCGCCGAAACCGGGACCGTTTCCGAGAAGATCATCGCCCAGGTCGCGGAGATCGACGGCGGCGTCGCGCAACTCGCCAACTCCTCCACCGAACAGTCGACCGGCCTGGCCGAGGTGACCGTCGCCATCACGCAGATGGACCAGGCCACCCAGCAGAACGCCGCGATGGTCGAGCAGACCACGGCGGCGGTGCATTCGCTGCGCCATCAGGCCGAGGAGCTCGTAGAGACGGTGAGCCGGTTCAAGATCCACGATGTGCTGCCGACGGCAGGCAAGAAGACCGAGCGCGGCGAGCGCACGGCGGCACGCCGGTCCGCCCAGCTGACCGACGGCAACGCGGCGCTCGCGATGGAAGGCGGAGATGGCTGGCGTGAATTCTGAGGCCCTGGGAATGCGAAGCGCAACGAGCGAGAAGATCAGTCTACCGCCGGTGATGGACATCACCGCCGCGGCTCCCCTTACGAACGAATTCCTGCTCCTCAGGGGCAAGGACGTGCAGGTCGACGCTTCGGCCGTCGAGCGCGTCGGCGGGCAGTGCCTGCAGGTGCTGCTGTCGGCCGCCGCGACCTGGGCGCACGACGGGATGGAACTGGACCTCGTCGACCCTTCAACGAGCTTCACCGAAGCCCTGGAAACGTCGGGGCTAGGCCTGGAAAGCCTTTCGGTAAGGAACAGCTAAATGAAGAAAGTCATTCTCACGGTAGACGATTCGCGGACCATCCGCGAAATGCTGCGAACCGCCCTCGCCGACGCCGGCATGGACGTCCTCCAGGCCGAAGATGGCGTCCACGGCCTCGAGGTGCTGCAGTCGGCGATGCCAGACGTCATCGTTACCGACATCAACATGCCGCGGATGGACGGTTTCGGCTTCATCGAAGCCGTGCGCAGCAACGACCAGTATCGCGCCATCCCGATCCTCGTCCTGACCACCGAAAGCATGGACGAGAAGAAGGACCGCGCCCGCCGCGCTGGCGCAACGGGCTGGATCGTCAAGCCGTTCGACCCCGTGAAGCTCGTGAGCGCCATCAACCGCGTCGCTGCCTGAACCCCGGAGACACCTGCGCATGGATACGATGGCGGCAATCAAGCAGACCTTTTTCCAGGAATGCGAGGAGCAGCTCGCTGAACTGGAGAACGGCTTGCTGGCGATCGAACGCCAGGAAGGCGACCTCGAGACGATCAATGCCGTGTTCCGCGCGGTTCATTCGATCAAGGGCGGCGCGGGTGCGTTCGGCCTCGACGATCTCGTGCGCTTCGCCCACACGTTCGAGACGACCCTCGATCTGATGCGCAGCAGCGAACTGGAGATAACGCCGGCGCTGGTCAAGCTGATGCTGCGCGCCGCCGACGGCCTTGCCGACCTCGTTCGCTTCTCGCGCGACGGCGCCGACCTCGACCGCGCGCGAATCGCCCAGCTCAACGGCGAACTGTCGCGTGCGGCGTCCGGTGAGGCGGCCGTGCCGACCATCGAGGCGGCCGCACCGGCCGCGCCTGCGATCGCCGACGAACCGGCTGCCGACGAGAACGGTTTCACGCCGATCCGCTTCTCGCTCGACGACCTTCTCGGCGGCCCAGCGTTTTCTGCCGACGAAACGTCGGCGAACGCTCCGCTGACCGTCCGCTTCAAGCCGAAACCGGAACTCTACGCCAAGGCGAACGACGCGGTGGTACTGCTGCGCGAAATCCGGCGGCTCGGCGAGGCGAAGATTTCCTGCGACACGTCCGAAATCCCGCTGATCACCGAACTCGACCCCGAAGGAGCCTACCTCTCGTGGGCGGTCGAGCTCGACCCCGCGATCGAGGAAGCCTCTGTCCGCGAAATCTTCGAATTCGTGGTCTTCGACTGCGATCTCGACATCGGAATTGCGCCCGAGCCGGTTTCCGCGACCATCCTTACGTTGCCCGAACCCGCGGCGCCCGCTGTGGAGGCCGCCTTCGCGCCGGCCCCGATCCCGCAAGCCGATACCGCGACCGTGATCCCGCTCGCGCCGGACCGCGAGATGACGCCGACCGAAACGCTGATCAAGGCCGGTCAGGCGCAGCAGCCCGCCGCAGCCGGCCAGCAGACGACCATCCGCGTCGACCTCGATCGCGTCGACCGCCTGATCGACCTGGTCGGAGAGCTGGTGATCAACCAGTCGATGCTGGCGCAGCGCGTGACCGAGGCCGGCATCGCCCGGCTGTCCGAAGTCGCAGTCGGTCTCGACGATCTCGAGCACCTGACCCGCGAGATCCAGGACAGCGTGATGGCCATCCGCGCCCAACCGGTGCGCCCGATCTTCCAGCGCATGTCGCGTGTCGTGCGCGAGGTCGCCGACATGACGGGCAAGTCGGTCCGGCTGGTGACCGAGGGCGAGGGCTGCGAGGTCGACAAGACGGTCATCGAACGGCTCGCCGACCCGCTGACGCACATGATCCGCAATGCGATCGACCACGGGCTGGAGAAGCCCGAGGACCGCGTCGCAGCCGGCAAGCCGGAACAGGGCATCGTGCGCATGACCGCCGCGCACCGCTCCGGGCGCGTCATCATCGAGGTTTCCGACGACGGAGCCGGCATCAATCGAGCCCGCGTCAGGGAAATCGCGGTGAAGAAGGGGCTGATCGAAGCCAACGCCCAGCTCTCCGACAGCGAGATCGACGACCTGATCTTCCACCCCGGCTTCTCCACGGCCAGCTCGATCTCCGACGTCTCCGGCCGCGGCGTCGGCATGGACGTCGTCAAGCGTTCGATCCAGGCGCTGGGCGGCCGCATCAGCATCACCTCGCGGCCCGGCCGCGGCACCGTGTTCACGCTGAGCCTGCCGCTCACGCTCGCTGTTCTCGACGGCATGGTGGTGACGGTGTCCGGCCAGACCCTCGTCGTGCCGCTGACCGCGATCGTCGAGACGCTGCAGCCGAAGAAGCAGGACGTGCACGGCCTCGGCGACACCAGCCGGGTCATCGCCATCCGCGGCTCGTTCGTCCCGCTGATCGATATCGGCCGCGAGCTCGGCTACCGCGACGAGGAGGCCGATCCGCTGAACAGCGTCGCCATCATGGTGGAATCGGAGAACCGTTCGCAGAGCGCGCTGCTCGTCGACGGGATCATCGGCCAGCAGCAGGTCGTCATCAAGAGTCTCGAAACAAATTACGGCCATGTATTCGGGGTGGCCGCGGCAACCATTCTGGGTGACGGCCGCGTTGCCGTGATCCTCGACGTCGATGCCGTCGTTGCCGGTTCGCGGGCCGACACCGGCAGGTCCGACATCTCAAATCGCAAGAGGAACGCAGCATGATGCACGTGAGCGAAAAAGACGTGTCCGCAAACAGCGAGCTGATCGCGTTTCGGCTGGGGGGCCAGGAATTCTGCGTCGACATCATGTCGGTGCGCGACATCAGGGGCTGGACGCAGACGACCCCCCTTCCCCACTCGCCCGAATACGTGAAGGGCGTCATCAACCTGCGCGGATCCGTGCTGCCGGTGATCGACCTCGCCGCCCGCCTGGGCTTCCGGGCGACCGAGCCGACGGCGCGCCACGTCATCATCGTCACCCAGGTCAACAACCAGAGCGTCGGCCTGCTCGTCGAGGCTGTCTCCGACATCCTGACGATCAACGCCGGGGCGATCCAGCCGACGCCCGACGTTGCGTCCGACCTCGCCCGCATGTTCATGCGCGGCGTTCTGGCGATCGAGGGCCGCATGATCAGCCTGATCTCGCTCGACTGCGTGCTCCCGCAGAACTCCGAATCGGCAGGAACCGTGCATTGAGCGCAACCTCGGCCCAAAAGGATACGGCGATCGTTCCGGGTGAGTACCTGCTCACGGTCGCCGACTTCCGCCAGATCGCGGCGATCCTTCACGACGACGCAGGCATAAGCCTGTCGGAGGCGAAGGCCGCGCTGGTCTATGCGCGGCTGGCAAAACGCCTGCGCGCCCTGGGCCTGTCGTCCTTCCGCGACTACTGCGCGCTCGTCTCGGACGGCGGCGCCGTCGACGAACGGCAGAAACTGGTCGCCGCGTTGACGACCAACGTCACCAAGTTCTTCCGCGAAAAGCATCATTTCGAGCATCTCCAGCGCACCGCGCTGCCGGCGCTGGTCGACCGCGCCCGCAAGGGCGGCCAGGTGCGCATCTGGTCGGCCGGCTGCTCCAACGGCCAGGAGGCCTATTCGGCAGCCCTCGTCATCCTGTCGATGATGCCGGAAGTGCTCTCCCACGACTTCAAGATCCTCGCCACGGACATCGATCCGAACATGATCGCCGAAGGCAGGGTCGGCCGCTACTCTTCGACCGCGGTCGAGGACGTTCCGCCGGAGCTGAAGAAGCGCTGGCTGCGCAAGGTGCGCGAGGACGAGTGGCAGGTCGCCGACGAGGCGATGCAACTGGTCTCTTTCCGCGAGCTCAACCTGTTCGCCCAGTGGCCGATGAAGCGGCCCTTCGACATCATCTTCTGCCGCAACGTGGCGATCTACTTCGACAAGACCAAGCAGGCCGAGTTGTGGGCGCGCTTCGCCAAGACGCTGCTGCCTGCAGGCTACCTCTACATAGGCCATTCAGAGC
Source organism: Rhizobiaceae bacterium (assembly GCA_905339215.1). GTDB lineage: Bacteria > Pseudomonadota > Alphaproteobacteria > Rhizobiales > Rhizobiaceae > DUSC01. The sequence goes on along the minus strand of CAJPFN010000014.1, from coordinate 221,884 downwards.
GCATCACCGGACCCGCCACCGACGTCTTCGACAATGACGGGATCACCACCTGGCGGCGCTCGCAAGGGAGTATCCGATGAGCCCCGTCCGTGTGCTGGTCATCGACGACAGCGCCACCATGCGCAAGCTGATCTCCTACGCCTTGAACGGCGCGCCCGGCATCGAGGTCGTCGGCGAGGCGCCGGACCCGACGGAGGCGTTCCGCCTCGTCGACACGCTCGATCCCGACGTCATCACGCTCGACGTCGAGATGCCGAAGATGAACGGGCTGGATTTCCTGCGCCGCGTCATGAAACACCGGCCGCGTCCGGTGATCATGGTGTCGACGCTGACGGTGAGCGGCGCCGCCGTGACCATCGAGGCGCTGATGAACGGCGCCTTCGACTGCGTCGGCAAGCCCTCCCTCCAGGACGACCGCACCTTCAGCGAACTGGTCGACAAGGTGCGCGCCGCCGGCGAGATGCGCCGCCAGCGGCGCGACCGCGGCCCCACGCCGGCCGACGCCTCCCACGCCGGCGCCCATGCCGCCGCCCAAGCCGCGGCGCACGCACCGGCCGGTTCCTACCGCGCCACCGAGAAACTCATCGCCATCGGCGCATCGACCGGCGGCGTCGAGGCGCTGATCACCGTGCTGAGCGGTTTCCCGGCCGACTGCCCGCCGACCGTCATCACCCAGCACATGCCGGCGAACTTCACCCGCTCGTTCGCCGACCGGCTCGACCGCATGTGCAAGCCCGCGGTGAGCGAGGCGATCGACCGCACGGTGCTGGCGCGCGGCCACGTCTACATCGCACCGGGCGGGCAATACCACCTCGAGGTCCACCGCCGCGGCGACGCCTTCGAGGGCCGGCTTCGCGACAGCGAACCGGTCTCCGGCCACCGCCCCTCCGTCGACGTGCTGATGTCGTCGGTGGCGAGGGCCGCCGGCCGCGATGCGGTCGGCGTCATCCTCACAGGCATGGGCCGCGACGGGGCGCAGGGCCTGCTGCAGATGCGGCAGGCCGGGGCGCGCACCATCGGCCAGAACGAGGCGAGTTCGCTGATCTACGGCATGCCGCGCGTAGCTTTCGAGGTCGGCGCGGTCGAAAAGCAGGTTCACCTGACGAGAATAAGCCAGGAAATCCTAGACCCGAGCCGGGTCCGGAACGAAGGAAGCTTGATGTGTCACTCCTAGCCCAACTGAAGATCCTCGTCGTCGACGACACCACGACAAGCCGGCTCCTGCTGCGCGATGCCTTGGAAAACCTGGGCTTCCGGCACATTCAGGTCGCCGCGAACGGCGAAGAGGCCATGAAGATCATGCTCACCGCCCCCTCGCACCTGATCATCTCGGACTACAACATGCCGAAGATGGACGGGCTGCAACTCCTGAAGGCGATCCGCGAGTACAAGCCGCTGAGCCGCACCCCATTCATCATCCTGACCGGGAACGCCGACCGGAAGGTGCTCGAGGACGGCGCCAAGCTCGGCCTCAACAACTACCTGACGAAGCCGTTCACCCCCGACAACCTGCGGCGATCGCTGGAAGCGATCGTCGGGAGGCTTCATTGATCCCCAGCACACGTCCCAACCGGATCCACATCATCCAGGGTGACTGCTACGTGACCGACGAGCCCGACACGGTGCTGACGACCGTGCTCGGCAGTTGCGTGGGCGCGTGCATGCGCGACCCGGTCCTGGGCATCGGCGGCATGAACCACTTCCTGCTGCCGGGCGACGGCGAACGGTCGCGGCCGGGCGAAGCCGAGCGGTTCGGCGTCTACCTGATGGAACTCCTGGTGAACGGACTGCTCCAGCGCGGGGCCAGCCGGCATACGCTCGAGGCGAAGCTGTTCGGCGGCGCACGGACCGTCCAGGGCTTTGCCGACATCGGCGCCAAGAATGTCGAGTTCGCCCGGCGCTTCCTCGACAACGAATCCATCAAGTACGTCGGCGGAAGCTGCGGCGGCGACCAGGGCCGGCGCATCGAGTTCCAGCCGTCCACGGGCAGGGCTCGCCAGTTCCTCCTGCCGCGCAGCACGGTCGAGCCGGCCCAGCCGGTGGTCCGCCGCCCCGCGCCGGTCGATCTCGGCGACGTCGAACTTTTCTAGGAAGTCGAAACATGCAGTCTGCGCAGAATGTTGCCTACGCCACCGAATTCCACGAGCCGCTGGCGGTCGTCATCTCGCGCATCGAAGAGGAACTCGGCGACATCGCCCGGCTGATCGACTACAACCAGTCCGTGATTGCCCGCCTCACCTGGGATGCGGGCGGATCGGATCCCTCCTACGTCAAGGCGATGCAGGACGCCGACCTGATCTCGCAGAAACTGGCGGGGATCGCCGAGTTCCTGCGCAACGTTGCCGACGCGGTTCCCCCGGACTTCCATGTCGAGACCCATCGTGCGACGGGAAACCTGCGCCTTGCCGAACTGATGCACAAGATCGGGGCGAAAGGTCGCGAGATGGATTACAAGGCTGCCTTCGACGCCGGAGACTTCGACCTGTTCTGAGCCGCGAGATTTCCGTCGGAGCCGGACGGCCGCCACGCGGCGATTATTTAATAAATCCACAATACAGGTCGCGCTTTTTCAGAATTCTCACGGCGAAATCCCATCGGTAACGTCTTTTTGAGCTTTGGCGAATAGAACGGAAACCGTGTCGAATGGAGTTTCCCTCCAAGGCATGATGCCGCGTCGACGCCGCCTTCGGGCTCTGTTTCCTCACGCCAGTCACCGGTTCATGTCGGCACCACGCTATCCAAGCCGCCTGCCCGCGATGTGTCGCCCCCGCCGCCCCGAAGAAGGGAACGCGGGGCACCGACGGCCGCCGCGAACGAGCCAACAGGCGGCTGCCCCCCGGGGCGCCGACCGATCCCCCCAAGACCAAACTGGAGAGCAGTCATGATTCGCCGCCCGTTCAGCCTTCGCGGTATCTCCACCCTCGGTTCCAAGCTGGGCGCGCCGATCTCGCGGTTCCGGTTGACGATATCCCGCGCCATGATTGCGTTTGCCTTCCTGTTCGTTGCCGGCTTCGCCGCCGTCGTCGCGACCGGCTACGTCACGGTGAGCAAGCTCGAAATCAACGGCCCGGCCTACAACGACATCATGCTCGGCACCGAGCTGGTGGGCGACATCCAGCCGCCTCCCATCTTCACCGTCGAGGCCTACATCCTCGCCATGCAGGTCAACCAGGGAATCGAGTCGGTCAATGGCGGCAAGAAGCGTCTGGCCGCGCTGAAAGAGACCTACAACGCACGCAAGGCCTATTGGGAAAAGTCCCAGCTGTCGGGTCCGATGCGGACCGAGCTGAACATGGTCATGATCGGCAACAACTCCTTCTGGACGGAACTCGAAACGGTGTTCTTCGCCGCCGCCGAACGCGGCGACAAGGCGGCGATGACGAGTTCCTTCGAGAAGCTGAGCAAGACGTTCAACATCCACGCCAGCAAGATCAGCCGCCTTGTCTCCAAGGTCGAAGCCTACCAGGCCGGGATCGAGGCGAATGCGGCGGCCGACAAGAACTTCTACCAGTCGCTCATGTTCGGCACGGCGGCTCTCGTGCTCGTCCTCGTCGGGGCCATGCTGACCTGGCTGCACAGGCGCATGGTGAAGGCGATCTCGGTCATGGCGGGCTACATGGGACGTCTTGCGGCTGACGACTACGAGAGCGCCGTTCCCTTCGCCGCACGGCGGGACGAAATCGGCGAGATGGCCAAGGCCGTCGCCGTGTTCAGGGAGGCCGGCCTCGAGAAGCGCAGGCTTGAAACCGAGGCGGAGGCGACGCGATCGGCCATCGAGGGCGAGCGCGCCACCCGCGAGGCCGAGACGGCGGAAAGCCAGCGCGCGGCGCGGTTCGCTGTCGAGACGATCGGCCAGAGCCTGCACAAGCTTGCCGAGGGTAACCTCGTCAACCGCATCGAGACGCGGCTGAACGCCGGCGCCGAGCCGTTGCGAGCCGATTTCAACGTCGCAGTGGAGAAACTCCAGCGGACCCTGCTCGGCATTCATGGCGCCGCAGCGGCGATCAAGACCGGCCTGCAGGAGATCTCGACCGCATCGGACGACCTGTCGCGGCGCAGCGAGCAACAGGCGGCCAGCCTCGAGGAGACGGCGGCGGCGCTGGACCATATCACCGAGACGGTCCGCAAGACCGCAGACGGCGCCGGGCATGCCCGCAAGGTGGTGGCCGAGACCAAGGCCAACGCCGAGACGAGCAGCACCGTCGTGCGCCAGGCGATCGAGGCGATGGGCCAGATCGAGAAGTCTTCCCGGCAGATCGGCAACATCATCGGCGTCATCGACGAGATCGCCTTCCAGACCAACCTGCTCGCACTCAACGCGGGCGTCGAGGCGGCCCGCGCCGGCGAGGCCGGCCGCGGCTTCGCGGTGGTCGCCCAGGAGGTGCGCAGCCTTGCGCAGCGTTCAGCCGAGGCCGCCAAGGAGATCAAGCAGCTCATCGGCAACTCGACGGCCCAGGTCGACGCCGGCGTGCGCCTGGTCGCCGGCACCGGAGACGCGCTCGAGCGGATCATGGCGCAGGTCAACGACATCAACGCCGTGGTGGTCGAGATCGCGGCGAGCGCCTCAGAACAGTCGACGGGCCTTAGCGAGGTGAACATCGCGGTCGGGCAGATGGACCAGGTTACCCAGCAGAACGCGGCGATGGTCGAGGAGACGACGGCGGCGAGCCACAACCTCTCGCGCGAAGCCGGCGAACTGGTGCGACTGATCGGGCAGTTCAACGTCGGCGCGCCCGCCGCAGCGAGCGCCGCCGCTCCGGCGAGACCCGCCGCGCACCACGCCCCCGCCCATCGCGCCCCGGTCTCCGGAGCGCTTGCGGTCAAGATCGCCGATCCCGACCCTGTCGGCGATTGGGAAGAGTTCTGATCGAGACAATCCGCGCCGGCAATTGGCGCGGACGTCACGGCAGCAAGAAAGAGCGCCCCGCTTCGGCGGGGGCTTTTTTTAGGCGGCTAAAACTCCTGCCAGGCGTCCGCCTCGTCATCCAACGCGAGCGCGGCAGATGTCGGCACCGTGGCCCGCGGCATTCGCGGCGCCCGGTTGGCGTTCTCGGCCGCGGGTAGAGCCCGGACGTCGTTGCCCGGCCGACGGTCGAGCACCGGTTCGGCCCCGGTGCGGAAATGGGCGATCAAGGCGGCGAGCGCTTCGGACTCCTGCGCCAGCGCGTGGCTGGCGGCGGTAAACTGCTCGGCCATGGCGGCATTGCGTTGCGTGGCCGTGTCGATGCTACCCATGGCGCCGTTGATGCCCTTCAACCCCGTGGCCTGTTCGCCGGCGCTGCGGGCAATCACCGCGATGATCGAACTGATGTTCGCCACGCTGTCGTTGATCCGGCCGATGGTTTCGCCGGTCTGGGCGACGAGACGCGAGCCGTTCTTCACCTGCCCGGCGGAGCCCGTGATGAGCTCCTTGATTTCCTTGGCAGCCTCGGCGGACCGTTGGGCGAGCGTGCGGACCTCCTGGGCGACCACGACGAAGCCGCGGCCGGCCTCGCCGGCGCGGGCCGCCTCGACGCCGGCATTGAGCGCAAGCAGGTTGGTCTGGAAGGCGATCTCGTCGATGACGGCGATGATCTTGCTGACCTCGACCGACGAGCGCTCGATGCCGTTCATGGCGGCGATCGCCTGCCCGACGATGGCCTGGCTCTGGCCCGCGTCCGCCGCGACCGCAGCCACGGCCTCGCGCGCCTCGGCGGCTCCTGCGGCGGTCCGCGTCACCGACTTGGTGATCTCGTCGACCGCTGCGACGGTCTGCTCGACGCTGACCGCCTGCTGTTCCGTACGGCGGGCGAGCTCGTCGGCGGCGCGCCGGATCTCCGCCGTGCCGGTCTCGACCTGCCCGCCGGTCTCGACGATGCCGCGCATGGCCTCCTGGAGGCGGTCCATCGCCAAATTGAAGTCTTCCTTGAGCTTCTGGTACTCCTTCGGGAAGTCGACCTTGAGCCGCGACGTCAGATCGCCGTCGGCAACGCGCGAGAGCGCAGCGCCGATCAGCCTGACCACCGCCGCCTGCAGCTTCGCCGCCGCCGCACGCGTCGTTTCGTTCTCCTGCCGCTGCGCCTCCATGGCGGCGCGTTCCGCCTCGATCTGGCGTTCGGCGGTGATGCGTTCAAGTGCAGTGGCGCGGAAGCCGTCGAGCGACCGCGCAATGACGCCGATCTCGTCGCCGCGGTCGCGATAGGCGATGGGGCTTTCCAGGTCGCCTCCGGCCAGGCTTTGCACACGCGCGGTGATCGTGCCCAGCGGCCGCGCGATCAGGCCGCGCACGGCGAGAAAGATGACCAGCATCAGCGCAAGCGCCGTCGCCGACTGGGCTAGGAGCGTCTGCAATCCAAGCGAGGACCGGATGTCCTCGACCTTGCTCATGTCCCAGACGAGGCCGATGTAGCCGAGCGGCGCGCCGGCCTTGTCGAGTCCCGCCGGCGCGACCATGACCACGTTGTCGTCGCCCCGCTGGACGACAGTTTCGACCGGAGCCGAGTCGAGGAGGCTCCTCATGGCGGCGTCACTCGCACCGCCCTCAAAGCCGGGAGCCGCATAGGCGACGAGTTCCGCACTTGCGGCATCGAAGGCGACCACACGCAGCAGGTCGTCCTTGTCGCCCTGCGCATAGGCGGCGTAGGCCTCCGCGACCACGTCGGGCTTCTTCCACTTGATGCCGCCGGAAGCCGCCGTGGCGATCTGCCCGGCCTGCATCACCCAGCCCTCGACGGCGAGGTCGTCGAGGCTCTTTCGCGCCGTGCGGTCATTGTAGGCGACGGAGGCGACGAGACCGACGAGATTGACGGCAACGATCGCCAGGACCAGCTTCGCCGTGGTCGGCACCCGTCCCAAGACGCCCCGCAGCCTCTTCGATTCCGCTCCCGCCACCACGCCCCGCCCCGGTTCAGAGCCCGTCAACGTCGATTCCGAGGGTTATCGCCCCGATCACCTGGTTCGTGGCCGGATCCGAAATGGCGATGCTGACCTGCGATTGCAGCGATTGGGTCGATTCGTCCTTCTCGACTTCGTCAACGAAGATCGCGCCGGGCCCGGCGCCGAACGACTTCTGCCACTTGGCCTCGTCGCCCTGCCAGTAGTCGGAGGTCACATCGCTCTGACCGACGTTGAGGCCCTTGGCGTCCATGACGAACGCTTCCGTAATCAGTCCGGCGGAGGCCTCGCGCTTCTGCGCCAGGAACTTCGACAGGTCGTTGCCCATCGTGGCGTCGATCAGCGGCTTGCTGGCGGCGTCGATCTCGGCCCGCCACTGCTTGTCGAGGGCGTCGATATCGGCCTGGGCGAGGGCCGCGTTCTTCGCATTCTGCGCGAGGACGGCCCCGACCACGACCGGATCCGACAGCCAGGGAACGACATTGGCGTTCACATAGTCGGTGATCGGACCGACATGTTCCTCCTGTGCGATTGCCGTGCTGGCGAAAAGGAATGCGATCGCACTGCCGACCGCGAACGACTTCAGAATGGTCATCCCAGTTTTCCCCCGGCGGGCGAAGGGCCCGCTTCCCGTCCGGGCGATTCGGCTGCAGGCCTGATCACCCTTGGCGACTCATAGGCCGCCTATCTTTCGCGGACCTTGCAGCCACGCGGACGGCAGGGGGGTGAGGAAGCTGTGCAGGATGAGCCGCGCCCGGGTGGATTCGACCGTCAGGACTCATAGACTGGCGCAACGATTCCTCCCCGCGCCCGCGACGCCGCCAGGAAATGCACGGTCAACTCCCCACTGCCCTTCGCACCGCCGCAGCCTCGGCGCGGTCGCTGGGCGACGTGGCCGCCGCAATGGCGCTGCTTGCCGGCCATGTCGGCGCGACGCGCTATCTCCTGCTCGACCTGCCGAAGACGCATGCGATCGAGGCGACGCGCATCGTCGCCTGCGACTGGCCGCATGTCGCGGTGGAGATCCTCGGCCTGCCGACCATCTCGCGCATCGCGCTGGCAGCCGGCGCCGCCCCGGCGGGCAGTCCGCCGCGCAACTACCGGCGACTGCAAGTCACCGCCCTCGACGATCTCGTGGGCGAAGGCACGAGCGACCTGCTCGCGTCTTTCGGGCTGCGCGAACTGGTCTCGTCGAGGATCCATGCGGGCGTATCCGAAGGCCTCATGGTCCTGTCATCGGACGTCGAGGGCAGCATCGACCCCGGCCGGCTGCCCGCCGCGCAGATGCTGGGCAGCTACCTGTGGTCGAAGCTCAACGCCGGACGCGAATGCGCCGCCCTCAGCGACCCGCTGTCTGCGCGCGAGCGCGAATGCCTCTTGTGGGTCTCGGAGGGCAAGACGACGGAGGAGGTGGCGGTCATCCTCGGCGTCTCGGCGAACACGGTCAATCGCTACATCCTCCACGCCACGCAGAAACTGTCTGCGGCGAACCGAACCATGGCGATCGCCGTCGCCATCCGCAACGGCATGCTGTGATGGCTCCACGCGCTGCGCCGAGACGGACGAAGAAGCGCCCCGCCCGGCCGGGACCGGCGGAGCGGGCGAAGAGCGCGCTCGCCGAGTTCCGCACGCGCTTTGCCGAGATCGCCGGCGAGGCCGGTTGCGAGGAATTCGCGGTATTCCTGGTCGGATCCTCGCCGTCGCGCTGCCGCCTGCAGCCGCTGCTCGACGGCGACCATCCGCGAACGTCGCGCCTGAGCCGGCGGCTGTCGGGCAAAGCCATCGAGGCGGGAGCGGCGCGCCTGCAGACGTCGTCGGTACCGTTCATCTGGCACAAGGGCGCCAGGCGCGGTCCCGCGGCCGCGTCGCTCGCGGCAGTGGACAACCTGCTCGGGCTCGACGGCTCAGGCATCGCGTTTCCGCTTCCGGCGGGCGCCGGCCGGATCGGGCTCGCGGTGTTCGCCGGGGCGGCAGCGCCGCTTTCCGGCGAGGAGATCATCACCCTGCACCTGCGCTGCATCGGCCTGTTCTCGTCCCTTCTGGAGAAGGCTCAGTCGCCCGCGGGCGACGTCCCGGCAATGTCGAACCGCGAACTCGACTGCCTGCGGCTGACCGCCGACGGCAAGACCAGCGAGGAGATTGCGGCGATGCTCGGCCTGTCGGTGCACACCGCGACGCAGTACCTGACGAGCGCGGCCCAGAAACTCGACGCGGTGAGCCGCACCCATGCCGTGGCGAAGGCGCTGCGGCTCGGCCTGATCACGTAGGCAGGGTTCCTGGCCGAGGCGCCGTCAGGCGGCGGCCGACGGCCGCGGGGCTTCGCTGCGCCGCGTCTTCAGCCGCGCGGCGGCGATGGCCGTCTCGAGAAAGCGCGAGTTCTCCTCCGGGTCGTCGGAAGACTCCTCGAAAGCGACGTAGTTGACGTCGACGGCGGCAGTGAGATTGGCGAGCTTCAGCGTGAAGTAGACCGTGACCCCGCCCGGCTTGAGCTGCATGTCGAGCAGAATCTCGGGATTGCCCGACCAGTCGACGTTGGCAGAGCCGCCATGACCGAAGCACAGCGTGCCCGGCATGAAGAACAGCTCGGAGGCCGAATCGACGATATCGGCGATGGCGGCGAAACGCTCGAGCCGGATGTAGGCGACATAGTCGGCGATATCGACCAGGCGCAATTCGCTTGCGACCTCCTCGATCGCCTTGGCGACAATCATCTCACGAACGGCGGTATGCGGCTGACGGATCATGCGCGATCCTTGCTACGCTGCGCTTGTGCCGACCTTGCGTAGACGACGCGGATCAGCTCCGCGACAGCCTGGTAGAACTGCGCCGGGATCATGCTGTCCACGGTAACCTGCTTGTACATGGAGCGCGCCAGCGCGACGTTCTCAAAGATCGGGATGTTGTTCTCCTCGGCGATCTCGCGGATGCGCAGCGCGACGAGGTCCTGGCCCTTGGCGACCACGACGGGCGCCGCGTCCTGGTCGCGCACATAGCGCAGCGCGATCGAATAGTGGGTCGGATTGGCGATGATGAGCGTCGCCTTCGGCACCGCCGCCATCATGCGCCTGCGCGCGCGGTCCCGCGCGATCGACCGGATCCTCGCCTTCACGATCGGATCGCCTTCGGCCTGCTTGTGCTCGTCCTTGACCTCCTGCTTGGTCATCATCAGGTCGCGGAGCCAATGGAAGCGCTGCCAGAGCAGGTCGACGCCGGCGATCGCGGCCATCACCAGCGTGATGGTGACGAGCAGTCGGATGAGGATTTCGCGTATCACCAGGCCGAAGGATGCCGGGTCGGCGAGCATGCCCTCGAGCAGCGTCGTGTGGACGCCCTGCATAGTGCCGACCAGGAACGCGATGGTGAACAGCAGCTTGGCCACGGATTTCAGGAACTCGGCGATGCCCTGGGCGCCGAAAAGGCGCTTCCATCCCCCCATCGGCGAGATGCGCGAAAGCTTCGGCTGCACCCGGTCGAGTACGGCGCGCGGCGTGTTCTGCATGATGGAGCCGCCGATACCGGCGACGATCATCAAGGAGATGAAGACGACGAGCAGCTTGCCGATCTCGAGAAACACAGCCTCGTAGAGCGAGGACGCGTTGACGTCAGAGGCGAGCGACCATTCCTCGGGCCGCTCGAGGAAGGCCGAAAGGAAACTGCCGAAGCCCGTGATCTGGTCATAGGCAAAGAAGATGGTGAAGACCAGAATGGCGACAAACGAGAAGAACAAAGGCGCTTCCTTGGAGAAGGGCAACTGGCCCTTTTCCACGGTGTCGCGGATCTTCTTCTCCGACGCCGGTTCTGTCTTGCTGTCTTTGTCCGGAGCGTCGGCCATCTAGAACAATGCCGAAGTCAGGCAGCGGCCTGCGTGGCGCCGGGAAGCGCGAACGCGCCTTCGTTCGCCATGCGGATGGCCCGCGCGGCGATCTCCCTGCGCGCCTTCGAGATGTCGGCCGCCGAGACTACGTCGGAGCCCTGGCCGAGTTCGGACTCGATCATGCGGCGTGTCCTTGCGCCGATCGAGGACAACACCGCCTCTGCAAGCACAGGATCCGAGTTGCGCAACGCGTTCGTGACGAGATCCGAATCGAGCCCGTCGAACAGCGCGACACGGGCCTTCTGCGTGAGGTTGACGATGTCCTCGAAGGAGAACAGCTGGCCGCGGATGGCGTCGAGATCGCTCGCCCCGGCTTCCGCCAGATCGTCGAGGATCTGGTCGAGCTCGGCCTTGTCCAGTTCGTTGAGGAGCCCGACGACCTTTGCCTGCCCTTCTTTCGACGCCTTGCCCGAACTCGCCTTGAGGAAGATCGCCCGCAACTGGTTCTCGATCATGCGCTGGGCGGTCGGCGAAATGGTGCCGAGCGACATCATCCGCTTGACGACCTCGCCACGGTATTCGCGCGTCAGGTGCAGCAGAATCTTCGCGCTGGCCGACGATGCCAGGTTCGACACCACGTAAGCGGTTGTCTGCGGATGCTCGCCCGACAGCATGGCCGCGACCTCCTGCGGCTCGGCGGCCTCGATCGCCGGCCAGGGCGGCGTTTCCTCGATCACGAAGGAGCTCTGCTCGCGCCCGAGAATGGCGTCCATCTGATCCGTGGAAAGCGTCTCCGTGAGAAGGGTATCCATCGTGTCGGCCGAATCGAGAAGGCCCGCGCCCTCCGCGAATTCCTGCTCGAACTCGGCGACGATCATCTCCAACTCGCTCTGCGGGATGGTCTTGAGCTTGCGAGCGCCCTCGATGAGCGTCTTCAGTTCATCCTGCTTGAAGAACTTGAGAAGCCGGCCGGCCGCGGGCTTGCCGATGGCGACGAGGATCGCCGCCGCCTTCTGCGCGCTGGTCAATTCCATGCCGTCGATCATCGCTACCCCGCTTCCCGATCGGATGGAGACATCACACCGACTGTCCGCTGACGATTTCGGTGACGCGCACGCCGAAGCGGGACGGGTCGGATTCGAGGACCGTTATTTCGCCGCGTGCGATCTTCCTTCCATTGACGATCACGTCCACAGGCTCCCCGATCCTCCGGTTGAGAGGGATCGTCGCGCCCTTCTGCAGAGACATGAGATCGGCGACAGGCACCTCGGCGCTGCCGAGCACGATCTGGACATCGACGAGGATGCCCATGATGACGCTGGTATTGGGCGCGGCATCCCCGAAATCGGCCATCGGCATGGACGGCATTGTCGGCATGCCGGGTCCGTTCAGAGCGCCGCGGAGTTCGTCGATCGCCTTGTCGAGCTCCTCCTGGTGCTCTTCGAGGTCCATCGCTGGCATTGGCTCGTTCATCGTCCTTCTCCAATCCCGCTCCGCCGGCGAGGAAGCCTCATCGTGCGAGCAGGCCGTCCATCATGTCCTGATTCTCGTCAACCGGATGCTTGATCCGCACCGAAAAGTTCTGACCGAGCTTGCCGAACTCGCAGATGAAAAGGGCCTTGTTGCGCGAGGCGAGCCTGGTCGTCGAGCGGGCGATTTCCGGCATTTCGAGGATCTGGCCGACGCGCAGCGTCGAGAGCGCGCCGAGAGACATCTGCTGCAGCGGAACCACCGCATCGAGCGTCACGGTCGATCTGCGGACCTCTTCGCCGAGCCGCTCGCTCCATTCACCGCCGTGCTTTTGCCCGACACCGTCCCCCGAACCAAGCGACTGCAGGAGCACGCGCTGAGGAAGGGTCATGACGACGCGGCCGGACGATTTCGGCGACCTGATCACGATGGGAATCCTGATGGCCGGGCCATCGCGCAGGATATGCTTGGCGATATCGGGTCCGGTGAACGCCCTCTGCACCGGCGACCGAAGTTTCAGGCCGGCCGAGGGGCCGTCGGCCGCGTCGGCGATTTCCTGGAAGACGGTCGTCATCATTTCCAGCTCGATCTCGGACAGCGGCCGGTCGATGGGCGACAGCGGGAATTCCGGATCGGCACCGAGGAAGGCGGCGACGAGCAGCGAAACGCAGTCTCCGTCCATGTCGAGCAGGAGCGCGTCGGGCGACGATTGCGAGGCCACGACGGAGACGGCATGGCTCTCGGCGCTCCCCGACAGCGCCTCTGCCATCCGAGCGATCTCGATGCGCTCCAACGCGAATTCCAGGGGAAAGGACAGGTGCTGATTCAGCCGCTCGCCGAGCTCTGCGACCGTCCTCTTTCCCAGCTTGCGGCCCGCCTCGACGACCTTGTCGGGTTCGCCCGTGTCGCCGACGAGCCGCTCCAGTATGTAGGCCCTCGCATCCGCCGGACTGACTGCGCTTGCCATCGTCTCAGGCCGCCTTGCTCTCGGCGTGGCCGGCGTTCAGGGTGCTCTGCTCCACGGCGTCGATCGACGGACGGTCATGGGCGGAGATCGTCTTGCGGCCGAACTCCAGCGCCACCTGCGGCAGCGATCCGTTCATGTAGGCGAGAAGGGTCTGCTTCACGATCACGTAGAGGCGGTTGCGCTTCTCGCGCACGGTCTTGACCTGCGAGGCGATCGGACTGACGACCGCATAGGCCATGAAGATGCCGAGGAAGGTGCCGACAAGCGCCGCTCCGATCAGGCCGCCGAGGATCTCCGGGGACTGGTCGAGCGCGCCCATCGCCTTGACGACGCCGAGAACGGCGGCGCAGATGCCCAGCGCCGGGAATCCGTCGCCCATCGCCACCAGCGCATGATAGGATTTCAGCTGGTCGGCGCGGATCGTCTGGATCTCCTCGTCCATCAACGCCTCGATCTCGTGCGGCCGGGCATTTCCGATGATGATGATGCGGCAGTAGTCGCAGATGAAGTGCGTCAGATCGTGGTTCTTCAGGACGGTCGGGAACGCCTGGAAGAGCGAGGATTCCTCCGGATTGTCGATATGCGCCTCGACCTCGTTGCGCGACTTGGTTCGCAACTCGCGCATGATGGCATGCAGGATGCCGAGCGTTTCCAGGTATTCCTGCTCCTTCGGCACGGAGTATTTCAGGGCCTCGACGAGGCCCTTGCCGGCGTCCTTCACGGTCTTGATCGGATTTGCGACGACGAAGATGCCGACGGCGGCACCGCAGATGATCACGACTTCCCACGGCTGGATCAGCACCTCGATGTGACCGCCCATAGCCAGGAAGCCACCGAGCACGCAGCCGAGCGTGATGACGAGGCCGATGATGATTCCCAAGTGGCACCTATGCGCAGTTCGCCAGCGATGGGGACGGGTAGCAACCGTGCCTTGTGTGAGGCTTGAATCCGGCGCCCCGCCGGCGATCCCCATCAGCCTCGCGCAAGGGCGGTGGGCTAGGACGGCAACCTGGACACAGCCGGGAGACCGTCCGCGTGATCAACACCTACACCAGCTATCGCATGATCAGCGCCGACCTGACCAAGTCGATCGAGCGCGTCAAGAACCAGCCGATGGTGCAGCGCGAAACTGAGTACTACCTGGAGAATATCGCCAAGGTTAAGTCGATCGACGATCTGGTCTCGGATACCCGCCTGTTCCGCTACGCGATGAAGGCGCACGGCCTCGAGGACATGACCTATGCCAAGGCCTTCATGGTCAAGGCGCTCGAAGGCGGCATCGACGAGAAGGACAGCTTCGCCAACAAGCTGACAGACAAGCGGTATGTCGACTTCGTCGAAACCTTCAACTTCGCCCGCCACGGCGAAGCGACCACCGTGTTCACCAAGGCGCAGCAGGGAACGGTCGACAAGTACCTGCGCCAGACCCTCGAGGAGGACGCCGGAGCGCAGAACGAAGGCGTCCGGCTGGCGCTAAACTTCGCGCGTAACGCCGCCGACATCGACAACGCTTTCGACATCCTGGCAAACACGGCCTACGCCAAGGTGGTCCGCACCGTGCTCGGCCTGCCGGATTCGTTCGCGACCGCCGATATCGACAAGCAGGCGGCGATGATCGAGAAGCGCCTCGATCTCGAGGACTTCAAGGACCCGGAAAAGCTGGACAAATTCCTCACCCGCTTCACCTCGATGTGGGAGCTGCAGAACCCCACCGCGTCGGCCACGTCCTCGATCGCCGCCCTGATCAGTCAGCCTGTCGAGTACGGCATATCGGCCGACGTCATGATGACCCTGCAAGGGCTGAAGCTGGGAGGGCGATAGACGTGGAGAACAGCCTCTCGGTCGCCCTCTCCTCCCAGGTCGCGCTGGAGAACCGGCTCAACACGATCGCCGACAACGTCGCCAACGCCAACACCGTCGGCTTCCGCGCGACGAACGTGAAGTTCGAGGACCTCGTCTTCGGCATCGGCGACAAGGCGATGAACTACGTTTCTCCCGGCGATACCTTTCTGTCGCAGGCCACGGGACCGATCCGCGAGACCGGCAATCCTTTCGATTTCGCCATCCAGGGCGACGCCTGGTTCGCCATCCAGACGCCCGCCGGCACGGTGATGACGCGCGACGGGCGTTTCGTCATGCGCGATACCGGCGATCTGGTCACACTCGAGGGCCACGCCGTCCTCGACGCCGGCGGGGCGGCGATCCAGCTCAATCCGCGCGAAGGCGCGCCGACGGCCGGCGCCGACGGCTCGCTGCGCCAGGGCGGCCAGCTTCTCGGCGCAATCGGACTGTACCGGTTCGACCCGGGTCCCAACTTCACGCGCTATGGCAATTCCGGCATCGTTCCCGACCAGCCGCCGCAGCCGGTCGTCGACCGCGGGGACGTCGGTGTCGTCCAGGGCTTCGTCGAGGATTCCAACGTTAACCCGGTGAAGGAAATGACGCGGCTGATCATGGTCCAGCGCGCCTTCGAGAACGCCGCGGCGCTGGTCCGGGCGAGCGAGTCCACCTACACCGACGCGATCAAGACGCTGGGCTCGAAATAGGACGCGGTAGGAGATGAGCGCCGCCGCGGCAAGGATCCAGGATGACGTTCCGGAACTCGGCGCCAGCGATCCGCTCGCCGCGCTCGAGCGCGCCTTCCGCGACTTCAACGGTCGAGACGCGACCCTCCTTAAACGCGGCGGGCGCGTCAGCGAGGTCTCGGCGACCCACTACAAGGTGCTCGGCCTGTCCAGCAGCGTCCGCCTCGGCGACATCGTCTACAGCCCGTCGCATCCTTCCGAGGGCGCCGGCGAGGTCGTCCAGATCACGCTCGATGCCGTGGTGGTCGCTCCCTACGGGCGATCCACGGAAATGCGGGTCGGCGATGCGGTCTTCACCAACGGATCCCTCACGCTGTCGCCCGGTGCCTCATGGCGCGGGCGCGCCATCGACGCGCTGGGCCGGCCGATCGACGGCGGGCCGCCGCTCGTGCCTGACCCGATCCCGGCCGGAGCGGCCGAAGGCGTGCCGGGCGCCCTGTCGCGGCAACGCGTCGACAAGCCGTTCCTCACCGGCGTACGCGTCATCGACATCTTCACGCCGCTGTGCTTCGGCCAGCGCATGGGCGTCTTCGCCGGCTCTGGCGTCGGCAAGTCGACGCTCCTCGCCATGCTGGCGGCGGCCTCAGCATTCGACACCGTCGTCGTCGCGCTCGTCGGCGAGCGCGGCCGCGAAGTGCGCGAGTTCCTCGAGGACACGATCGGCGCGGACAGCATGGCCAAGACCGTCGCCGTGGTGGCGACCAGCGACGAGAGCGCGATGATGCGGCGCCGGGCGCCGGACACGGCCATGCGCGTGGCCGAACATTTCCGCGACCGCGGCGACCGGGTCCTGCTGCTGCTCGATTCGATCACCCGCTTCGCCCACGCGCTTCGCGAGGTGGCGATCGGCACCGGCGAGCCGCCGGTGGCGCGCGGCTATCCGTCGTCGGTCTTCACCGACCTGCCGAAGCTCCTGGAGCGGGCCGGACCAGGCAGGGCGGGCGCGGGGTCGATCACCGCGATCCTGTCGGTCCTCGTCGACGGCGACGATCACAACGACCCGGTGGCGGACTCGGTGCGCGGCATCCTCGACGGCCACATCGTGCTCGAACGCGCGATCGCCGAGCAGGGGCGCTACCCTTCGGTGAACCCGCTGTCGTCGATCTCGCGGCTTGCGCCGAAAGCCTGGAGCGAAGACCAGAAGACGGTGGTCTCCAAGTTGCGCGCCATGATCGCGCGGTTCGAGGATACCCGCGACATCCGCCTGATCGGCGCCTACCAGCCCGGCAACGATCCCGAGATCGATATCGCCGTTGCCCAGGTGCCGGTCATCTACGAGGCCCTGAACCAGTCGCCCAAGGACGGCCCGTCGGCCGATGCCTTCGGCGACCTTGCACGGTATCTGAAGAAGCAGGACAAGCCGAATGTGGCCAAGGCCGGCTAAGGACAAGGATGCGGACGAAGCGGCGCGGCCCCTGGCGGGCTCGACGAAGCCGCAGGTGCCGCCGCGCATCAAGCCCGTCAAGCGCGGGCGCCTGACCGAGGACATCCTGCTCGGCCTGTTCGGCATCGCGCTCGGTCTCGGCAGCGCGTTCTTCCCCTGGTACGTCTTCTTCAACCAGGAGAAATTCGGCATCCGCGCCGTCAAGCTCGACAGTGAAATCCAGTCGGTAGGCGGCCTGTCGTCGAGCACGCCGGAACTGACCAGGATCGCCGACCCCGCAGAGATCAAGGAGATCACCAGTCTCGAGCTCGACCGGTTGCCAACGGGCACGACGCCGCAGGGGGAGAAGGACGAACAGGCGACCGGCAGCGTCCCGGCGATCGTCGAACAGCCCTATCCCCATCAGGCTGTCGATTTCCGCGTCGTCCACATCGAAAACGGCCGAGCCATGATCGAGGACGAGTCGGGCCTTTGGATCGTCCAGCGCGGTTCGACGCTGCCCGACATGACCACGGTGACCTCCATCGAGCAGCGCGCCGAAGGCTGGGTCGTCGTCACCAGCGGCAAGCGCGTGCTGACCCTCACCCCCTGATCCGCAGCCGCCTTTCGCGCAAGGCCCGCGCAAGACTGCCCACCTACTGTTCCATGCGAGTTCACGGAAACCCGCAATGGAACCTGTCCAGCTCTTCGATCTCGCTTCGCAGCAGGCGCGCTGGCTTTCCGTGCGCCAGGCCGTGATCGCCGGCAACGTCGCCAATGCCAACACTGCCGGCTTCAGGCCGATGGACGTCGAGGATTTCGCCACGGTCCTGAGCAAGACGACGCCGTCGATGACGGCGACGAATGCCAGGCATCTCGGCGGCGAGAACTTCGGCTCGGCAGTCGGCCTGAGCGAACAGGACGGCGACGTTCCGGTCCGCCCGTCGGGCAATTCCGTCCGGCTCGAGGACGAACTCGTGAAGGCGGGGGAAATCAGGCGCGGCTTCGAGCTCAACACCGCCATCGTCAAGGCATTCCACCGCATGATCCTGATGGCCGCGAGAACCTGACGATGGATCCGATCGCCACCGCCCTGAAGGTCGCCGCTTCCGGACTGCACGCCCAGTCGGAGCGGCTGAGGATCATCTCCGAGAACCTCGCCAACGCCCAGTCGACGGGCAACACGCCCGGCTCGGACCCCTACCAGCGCAAGACGATCGCGTTCGCCGCGGAAGTCGACCGCCTGAACGGAGGCGAATTCGTCCGCATCGCCGACATCGCGCGCGACGAGACGGCCTTTCCGGTCGAGTTCGATCCCGGGCACGAGGCCGCGGACGACGCCGGCTACGTGAAGCTGCCGAATGTCAACACGCTGGTCGAGATGGCGGACATGAGCGAAGCGAACCGCGCCTACGAAGCCAACCTTCAGGTCATCAAACAGGCCCGCGACCTGATCTCGATGACGATCGATCTCATGAGGAGCCAAGGCTGATGAACCCGATAAGCATCATCGGCGGGATCGCGCAGAGCGGCGCGCTGTCCTCGATCGCCGAGGCGATCTCCGGCAACGCAGCTGCTGCGGTGCCCGTCGGCGGAACGAATTTCCTCGACGCGCTTGGGGACGTCGCCGGCAAGGTCGTCGACACGCTGAAGCGCTCCGAGTCGCTTTCCCTCGAGGCCCTTGCGGGCGGCAACGTCCAGGCGCGCGACGTCGCCGACGCGGTGATGAGCGCCGAGCAGTCGCTGCAGGCGGCGATCGCGATCCGCGACAAGATCGTGAGCGCCTATCTCGAAGTCAGCCGAATGGCGATCTGAGGAAGAAGACGATGAGAGCTCTCGCCATCGCCGCGACCGGCATGAACGCCCAGCAGCTGAACCTGGAAGTCATCGCCAACAACATCGCCAACATCAATACGACAGGCTTCAAGAGGGCCCGCGCCGAGTTCACCGACCTGCTTTACCAGGCCGAGCGGCTGGAGGGCGTTCCCAACCGGGCGAACCAGAGCGTCATCCCCGAAGGCGCCCATGTCGGCCTCGGCGTGAAAACCGCGGCGATCCGCAACATCCATATCCAGGGCTCGCTGATCAGCACGGACAACAAGTTCGACCTAGCGATCGTCGGCACTGGCTGGTACCAGATCGAGGGGGCCGACGGCCAGATCCGCTATACCCGAGCCGGTTCCTTCAACACCAATGCGGAAGGCCAGCTGGTCACCGCCGACGGCTTCACCGTTTCTCCCGCGATCACCATCCCCGCGAACACTGTCGAGGTGATCGTCAACAAGACCGGCCAGGTTTTCGCGCGCATCGACGGCCAGGCGGCGCTGCAGAATCTCGGCCAGCTCACGCTCGCCAACTTCGCCAACGAAGCCGGCCTGACCCCGCTCGGCGACAATCTGTTCCAGGAAACGGCCGCCTCCGGCGCCGCCGTCATCGGCGTTCCGGGAGATCCGGGCTTCGGCACGATCGAGCAGGGCTATCTCGAGAACTCGAACGTCGATCCGGTGAAGGAAATCACCGAACTCATCTCGGCGCAGCGCGCCTACGAGATGAACTCCAAGGTCATCCAGGCGGCCGACGAGATGGCTGCGGTGGTGTCGAAGAACATACGGTAGCAAAGATGCGCCGCTTCTCCAGGTCCAGGCTTCGTCTGCTGGCGGCAGCCGCGATCGCCCTCGCCTGCGCGGGGGTGCCGGCGCTTGCCGACGAGTTCGCGGTGGTCACCAACCGGGTCGTCTACCCGGGCGAGATCATCACCATGACCATGGTGGAAGAAGTCCCGCTGGTGCGCGGAAACCGAAATCTCGGGCCGATCTACCAGCAGGCCGGCCTGATCGACGGAAAGGTGGCGCGGCGGACCATCCTGCCCGGCCGCATCATTCCGGAAAACGCCGTCCGGCCGGCCTATCTCGTCCAGGTCGGCCAACCCGTGCAGGTCATCTACAACGACGGCGGCCTGGTCATCAACGCGACGGCCGTACCGCTCGAAGCGGGCGCCGCCGGCGACGTGATCACGCTGCGCAACATCGATAGCGGCCGCACCTTCTCCGGCACCGTGATGAGTGACGGCACCGTCAGGGTCAGCGCCTCATGATCCGCGCCGCGATCCTCGCGCTTGCCGCGCTCATCGCGCTGCAGCCCGCCGCCTGGGCGGACGGGCTCAGCAAGAAGGCCAAGGGCGAGCTCGAGGCCCGGGGCGGCGGGATGGTCGACGCCGAGTACGACCCGGAAACGGTCGCGCGCCTGTTCGAGGAAATAGGAGGCCCGAGCAACCTGCCTCCCGGCCGCACCGCTTCGCGGATCAAGGACATCGCCATGGTCCAGAGCGCGCGCGACAACCAGCTGATCGGCTACGGCCTCGTCATCGGCCTCCAGGGGACCGGCGACGGGCTGCGCAATTCGCCGTTCACCGAGCAGTCGATCCGCGCCATGCTGCAGAACCTCGGCATCGCCACGGAAGGCGGGCAGGCGCGCGCCAAGAATGTCGCCGCGGTCATCGTCACCGCGAACCTCCCCGCCTTCGTCCAGTCGGGATCGCGCATCGACGTTACCGTGTCCTCGCTCGGCGACGCCACCTCGCTCGCCGGCGGCACGCTGGTCATGACGCCGCTTCGGGCGCCGGACGGCGAGATCTACGCCGTGGCGCAGGGGCCGATGTTCGTGTCGGGCTTCTCAGCGCAGGGCGAAGCCGAGAGCCTGACCCAGGGCGTGCCGACCGCGGGGCGCGTCCCCAACGGCGCCATCGTCGAGCGCGAGATCCCAGCCAAGCTGAAGGATTCGAACATCGTCACGCTGCAACTGCGCAACGCCGACTTCACCACGGCCGTAAAGATCACCGACGTCATCAACGGCTATGCCGCCAACCGCTTCGGCAAGCGCGTCGCCGCCGAGCAGGACGCCCGCACGATCACGATCCGCAAGCCAGACAAGATATCGGCCGCGCGCTTCATCGCCGAACTCGAGAACCTGATCGTCGAGACCGACATGCCGGCCAAGGTCGTCGTGGACGAGAAGACGGGGACCATCGTCATCGGTCAGGACGTCAAGATCTCCCGCGTGGCCGTGAGCTACGGCAAGCTGACCGTGCGCATCTCGGAGATGCCCGAAGTATCCCAGCCCGCCCCCTTCTCGAAGGGCGAGACCGAGGAAGTGCCCTTCACCGTCATCGAGGCCAACCAGGAAGGAACGAACGTGGCCCTCGTCGAGGGTCCGAACCTGGAAACGCTGGTCAACGGCCTCAATCGCATCGGCGTGAAGCCCGACGGCATCATCGCGATCCTCCAGGGGATCAAGTCGGCCGGCGCACTCCAAGCCGAACTCGTGCTCCAGTAGGCAAAAGATGGGCAAACGTCCCTATCATAAGTACCTCGAGAAAACGCGCAGCCTCGCAATGGCGACGGCGCTCGTACTGGGCGGTGCGGCGCTGAACGGCACCGACGCGTTCTCCGAGGTGGCGAATACCGGCGCACAGATTTCGGACGAGATCCGCCAGTTCTGCTCGAATATCGCCGATGCCGCGAAGGACCGCCGTTACGCGCTCCAGGTGATGGAACTCGAGAAGCTGAAAAAAGAGATTGACGCGCGCGTCGCGAAGCTCGAAGCGAAGCGCGCCGAGTACGAAGACTGGCTGAAGCGCCGCGAGGACTTCATGGCCAGGGCCGAGGCGAGCGTGGTCGACATCTATGCCAAGATGAAACCCGACGCGGCCGCGGAACGCCTTTCGGCCGTCGAACCCATGCTCGCCGCCAGCATCCTGATGAAGCTGAGCACGCGTCAGGCCGGCGTCATCCTCAACGAAATGAACAGCAAGTCGGCCGCCAAGCTCACCGGTATCATGGCCGCCGCCGCCAATCCGCAGGATCCGTCATGAAGAGAGCCGCACTCGCCCTCGCTGCCACGGTGGCGCTCGCCGGTTGCACCAGTCCGGTGACCGAGATCGGCATGGAGCCGGCCATGTCGCCGGTCGGCAGCGGACTCGCGCCGACCCTAGCGTCGACGACGGCGACCGCGACCTATCCCGAGATGCCGCCTCAGCCGGTCAAGCGCTTCTCCCTGTGGGACGACCGCCAGAGCCATCTCTTCACCGACGCCCGCGCGCTCAGGCAGGGCGACATCCTGACGGTCGAGATCTCGCTCGACGACGAAGCGCAATTCAAGAACAAGTCGGATCGCAAGCGGACCCAGGGCCGCGGCATCGGCCTCGGCGCCAGCGCCAACGTCGAGGGCTTCACCTTCGACGGCAGCGGCGACCTCGACTATTCCTCCTCGTCGACCTATGCCGGCGACGGAGCGACCGCACGTTCGGAGAAGCTCGACCTCAGGGTCGCCGCCGTCGTCACCGACATCCTGCCCAACGGCAACCTGATCATCCGCGGCTCCCAGGAGGTGCGCGTCAATGCCGAGATGCGCGTCCTGCAGATCGCCGGCATCGTCCGGCCGCAGGACATCGGCGCATCGAACACCATTTCATACGAGCGGATCGCGGAAGCGCGCATCTCCTATGGCGGCCGCGGCCGCATCACCGACGTCCAGCAGCCGACCTGGGGCCAGCAGATCGTCGACGTCGTATCGCCGATCTAGCGCAATATCGGAAAGCGGGGCACGGAGAAGGTGACAGTCGTAGCCGAGCAGGAACCGAAACGCGGTCCATCGCTGGTCGTGCAAATCGCCGTGCTTCTGGTTCTCACGGCGGTGGCAGCCGGAATCGGATGGTTCTCCGGCGGTTTCCTCGGCAAGTCGCAGCCGCCCGCCTCATCAGCGGAAACGCCTGCGGCCAATCCGACCCACCCGCCGGCCGGCGACACCGCGGCCGCGGCGGGTCACGGCGAGTCCGCCGCCACGGGCAACGCGGCCGCGATGTCCGGCCGCATCATCGACCTCGCTCCGATCACGACGAACCTTGCCGTGCCGGACACGATCTGGATCAGGCTCGAGCTCTCGCTCGTGCTCGACAAGGAGCCGGAGAATCCGGAACTCGTCCTGACGATCCAGCAGGACATCATGGCCTACATCCGCACGGTCAAACTGATCCAGGTGCAAGGCGCCAGCGGGTACCAGCACCTCAAGTCCGATATCCTCGAGCGTGCCAGGATCCGCAGTCAGGGCCTCGTCAAGGACGTCCTCGTCCGGACGATGATCTTCGAATGAGGCGATCGGCGGCAGTCGTCCTCTTCCTGCTGGCGACGCTTGAACCGTCGGGCGCGCAGCAACTCGACCTCGGCGCGATAGCCGGCCAGGCCAGCGGCACCACGGTCGGATACATCATCCAGCTCTTCGGCCTGCTCACGGTGCTTTCCCTGGCGCCGAGCCTGCTGATCATGGTGACGAGCTTCACGCGCTTCATCATCGCATTCTCGATCCTGCGCGCCGGCATCGGCCTGCAGACGACGCCAGCCAACTTCATCCTCATCAGCCTCGCCCTGTTCATGACCTTCTATGTCATGTCGCCAGCCTTCGACCAGGCGTGGTCGAACGGGGTGCGGCCGCTGATGGACAACCAGATCACCGAAGAGCAGGCGGTGCAGCGGATCGCCGATCCGTTCCGCACCTTCATGCTGGACAATGTCAGGGAGAAGGACTTCAACCTGTTCGCCGACCTCGCCCGCGAACGCGGCCAGAACGTCGTCGAGGGGGATGCGGTCGACCTGCGCATCCTCATCCCCGCCTTCATGATTTCCGAGATCAGGCGGGGCTTCGAGATCGGTTTCCTGATCGTGCTGCCGTTCCTCGTGATCGACCTCGTGGTCGCCACCGTCACCATGTCGATGGGCATGATGATGCTGCCGCCGACGGTGATCTCGCTGCCCTTCAAGATCCTGTTCTTCGTGCTCATCGACGGCTGGAACCTGCTCGTCGGCAGCCTCGTGAGATCGTTTACGTAGGAACGGTTCCGTCCTTATCGATTTGGTAGGTTTTTTCCGCCATAACAGCGGGGAAAGCAGGACGGGTTGATTGTGTGATCAACAGGCATGACGCCGAGCCGCCCTACCGGTGAAGTCCGGTATGTCCCTTGTGTTGAGTAAGTGTAGGGGCAGTATCGATGTCCAGTATCATGACTAACGTGTCGGCTATGACGGCACTGAAGAGCCTCCAGTCGACGAACAAGTCCCTGGAATCCACCCAAGCCCGCATTTCGACCGGTTACCGTGTCGCCGAAGCAAGCGACAACGCGGCCTATTGGTCGATCGCGACCACCATGCGTTCCGACAACAAGGCGCTGTCGACGGTCCAGGATGCCCTCGGCCTCGGCGCTGCCAAGCTCGACACGGCCTACACGGCGACGAACTCCGCCATCGAGGTCGTCGACGAGATCAAGGCCAAGCTGGTCGCCGCCAAGGAGCCCGGCGTCGACAAATCGAAGATCCAGTCCGAGATCACCCAGCTCCAGGAACAGCTGGTCGGCATCGCCGGATCGGCATCTTTCTCGGGCGAGAACTGGCTGTCGGTCGACTCCGCGGCCGCGGGCTATTCGGCGACCAAGAGCCTTGTCGCATCGTTCAACCGCGCTTCGGACGGGACGGTCTCGGTTTCGACCATCGACATCGACATCTCCAGCACCGAACTGTTCGATGCCGCTGACCAGTCGGGTATCCTCGACACCGAGTTCACCACGACCGGCGGCGGCGCCGTGACGGTTTCCGTCTCGACGCTCGACATCAGCGCCGCCGGCATCGACGACACCGACCTCGACGAGATGATCTCGGCGGTGGACACGGCGCTCGCCGACATGACCACCTCGGCTTCCGATCTCGGCGCCGCGAAGAAGCGCGTCGACATGCAGAAGGATTTCGTGTCGGGCCTGATGGACGCCATCGACCGCGGCGTCGGCACGCTCGTCGATGCCGACATGAACGAGGAATCGACCCGCCTCCAGGCGCTGCAGGTCCAGCAGCAGCTCGGCATCCAGGCGCTGTCGATCGCCAACGGCAACTCGCAGCAGATCCTCTCGCTCTTCCGGTAAGGCTCCGGGGCGTTCCGCCCCGCCCACCTACAGCGACATTTCCGATTGGGCCGCGCTCCACCGAGCGCGGCCCGATTTCATTTTCGCACAAGCTTCGAATCCTAGTCTCCCGGAACCGATTGTCCGGGAGCCGTGTTCCTTGCCTGAACAACTTCAGCAGATCGTCGCCAATCTCCGGGGACTTGGTGCGAAACGCCTCGGCATCGCCGGAGCGATCGTAGGCCTCGTCCTGCTGGTCATCGGCGCCGGCTCCTACTTTCTCAACAAGCCGGCCTACGAGACGCTCTACGTCGGGCTGGAGCGTTCCGACGTGAACCAGATCGGCATGGTGCTAAGCGAGTCCGGGATCTCGTTCGACGTCGGCGCCGAGGGATCGTCGGTACTCGTTCCCGCGGGACGGACCGCCCAGGCCCGCATGCTCCTTGCCGAGAAGGGCCTGCCCTCGAGCACCAACGCCGGCTATGAACTCTTCGACAATGTCGGCTCGCTCGGCCTGACGTCGTTCATGCAGGAGGTCACACGGGTTCGCGCCCTCGAGGGCGAGATCGCGCGGACCATCCAGTCGATCGCCGGCATCAAGGCGGCACGCGTCCACATCGTCGTATCCGAGCGCGCCAATTTCCGCCGCGACGAGCAGCAGCCCTCGGCATCGGTGGTGATCCGTGCGGCGGGAATCGACGCCACGACCACGGCGATGTCCATCCGCCACCTCGTCGCGGCGGCGGTGCCGGGCCTGTCGGCGGACAAGGTGACGGTGCTCGATTCCAACGGATCGCTGCTCGCCGTCGGCGACGATCCGTCGAACAGCTCGCTCACAAGGTCGATGGGCGTCGAACGTACCATCGAGAGCCAGATCGAAGACAACATCTACCGCGCGCTGATGCCCTACCTCGGGACGGGCAATCTTCGCGCCAGCGTCCGCGCCGACGTCAACACCGACACGCGCCAGATCGAGGAGACGATCTTCGATCCGGAATCGCGGGTCGAGCGGTCGATACAGGTCGTGCGCGCCAACGACACCTCCAACAAGAGCGCACAGAACACGCCGACCTCCGTCCAGCAGGATCTTCCCAACGGAAACGCGCCGTCGCCCGACGCGCCCCAGTCCTCCCAGCAGAGCGAGAGGAAGGAAGAGACCACCAACTACGAGATGAACAGCAAGCGGATCGCCACGATCAGCAACGGCTACACGGTCTCCAAGCTGTCGATCGCCGTCGTGGTCAACCAGCAGCGGCTGGCCGCGCTCCTCGGCAAGGATGCAACCCAGGAACAGATTGCGGCACGCGTCGCGGAAATCGAGAAGATCGCTTCGACGGCCGCGGGATACGACCAGGCGCGTGGCGACACAATCACGGTGACGTCGGTCGAATTCGTCGACGGGCTCGACGGCGAACCGATCGAAGCCGCCGGCTTCCTCGACGGGCTCGGCACGCAGGCCGGCACGATGATCAACGCCGGCGCCTTCATCCTCGTCGCCTTCCTGATGGCCTGGTTCGGCCTGCGGCCGCTCGCCGCCGCGCTCGGGAAATCCGGCGGAGCGGCAGAGAGCGAGTCCTTCGAGCAGGCCAACGCCTTGCCGAATTTCGCCAACGACTTCCAGTTCCCGACACTGCCGACCGTCAACGACCTCGGCGGCCCCCTGGGCAACGGGCTACCGGGCATCCTCGGCGGCGCCTCGTCGGAGGATACCGACGCCATCGAGCAGCTTCGCCAGAAGATCCGCCGCGGTCCGCAAGAGCGCCTCGCCCAGATGGTCGATCTCAACGAGGAGCGAACCGCCATGATCCTGCGCAAGTGGACTAATCCGGAGGCGGCCTGATGTCCGTGCCCGCCCTGGCGGACTTTCTCGAGGACTTCGGCTCCCGGGACGCGCGCGCCCCACAGCTCGTGCCCTTCGCCTTTCCCGAAGCCGAGGCCGCCGATGACTATCCGGCGATCGAACTGCCGCAGCCGATGCCAGTTGCCGACGATCTCGAGGAGCGTATCCGGGAGGCAGTGGAACGCGCCGAAGCGGACCTGACCGAGCGGCTGACCGCAGAGTACGAGGCGATGCTGGAGGCCGAGCGCGAACGCCATGCCGGCGAGATCGACACGCTCGTGCGCGAAGCCGGGGAGACGCTGGCGGGGCGCATTTCGACCGAATTCGCCGCGGCACAGGAGACCGTGACGGGGCTCGTCACCACCGTGGTCTCGCGGATACTCGGCCCCCTGCTCACGGAAGACATCGCCCGGCGTTCCGTCGCCGCACTGGCGGAAGCGCTGCAGGCCGCCCTGAGCGACGCCGAAGGCGTCCGCGTCCGCATTACCGGTTCGCCGGCCCTTTACGAAGCGCTTTGCGCGGCCGCCGGGGAAAGGGTCGACCTCTTCGACTTCACTGAAAGCGCGTCGATGGATCTCAGCGTCCGTATCGACGAGAGCCTGTTCGAAACCCGCATCTCCGAATGGTCGACGGCCATGGAAACGGCATTCGGATGAGCCTCGCCGGCAACGAGCATCAACACGAAATCATCATCGTCAAGCATCATGGCGGCGATCACGAGGACGGCCACCACGGCGGCGCATGGAAGATTGCGTTCGCCGACTTCATGACCGCCATGATGTGCTTCTTCCTTGTCATGTGGCTGATTAACGCGGCCAACGAGGAGACGAAGGTCGCCGTGGCGAGCTATTTCAATCCGGTCAAGCTCGTCGATCGCAACAGCGCCAAACGCGGCCTGGACAGCCTCGGCGAAGGACCGCAGTCGGCCGACAGTTCCACGGAGACCTCCGAGACCGAGACCAAGAAACCTGCCGAGGAAGGCCCGAAGACCGCCGGCGCGACCGATGCCGAGAACAAGGCCGATCCGACCGATGCGAAGAACTACACAGACCAGCATCTTTTCGAGAACCCGTATGCGGTGCTCGCCGAGATCGCGGCCGACACCGGCATCGCGCAGAATACCAGTTCCAAGGGCGACGGCGGCGCCGCGGACGCGGGTCCCGCGACCGGCGCTTCCGGCGGTGAGGCCTATCGCGATCCCTTCGCCCCGGATTTCTGGTCGAAGGAAGTCGAGAGCCAACCCGAGCAGGCGATGGCGGAGGACGCCGCACCGAATCCACTCGCCGACGAGGCGGGCCAGCCGGCGGCGGGCGCGCCCACCCCGTCAGAAGTGGCCAGCGATCTGCAGACCGCCTTTCCCGCACCGGCGGCCGAGGCCGGGGGCGTGGAACCGGCAACGCTTCCTGCGGCCGCGCCGCTTCCCGAGCAGCGGCCGACGGCCGAACAGGTCGCGGAGGCGACCGAGCCGGCGCAGGACAAGCCGACGGAAAGGATCGTCGCGGAGGCAGAACGCATTGGCGAGGTATTGCGCAAGGAGTTCGGCGGAGACGACAAGATGTTCGGCGGCATCTCGGTCGTCCCGACGGAACGCGGCGTGATGATCTCCGTCACGGATCAGCTGAATGTCGGCATGTTCGAGATCGGTTCCGCGGTACCGCGCCGCGACCTGGTGCTGGCCATGGAGAAGATCTCGGCCGTGCTGAAGGGTGAAAAGGGCAACATCGTCATCAACGGGCACACCGACGGACGCCCGTTCACGTCGAAGCTCTATGACAACTGGCGTCTGTCGACCGCACGCGCACAGGCCGCCTACTACATGCTGGCGCGCGCCGGGCTCGACGAAGAGCGGATCGTCTCGGTGTCCGGCTATGCAGACCGCAAGCTGAAGGTGAAGAACGACCCCTTCGCCGAGACGAACCGCCGGATCGAAATCCTTCTGGAGACGGGGAGTTGATTGCCAGGACGGCCATCGGCATCGCGCTGCTGGTCCAGGTGGTCCCCTGGTGCCACGCCGCGGCGGCCGACCAAAAGGCTCCGGCGCTCGCGCCCTACCAGATGGTCCGCTCGCTGCAGATCGTCCAGGACCGGATCGCCGACGGCGATCACGCGGCCCTGCCGATGCAGAAGAAGATGATCGAGATGATCGACAGGCGGCTGCTCTCGGCGAGCCCGGACGAGTACGCCGACCGGCGCAACTTCGAGGCCCTGGTCATCTACGGCATGAGCGGCGGAAATCCGAAGACGCTGGAGACCGTCGCTGCCGGCCTCCAACTCGATCAACACGATGCCGCACTCACGGCTGGCCTCGTCGCCTATTTCAAGAGCAATCCGGGCAAGGCCGCCTCGCAGCTATCTTCACTCGATCCTGCAAAGGAGCCGCCGCACATCGGAGCATTCCTGGCGCTCGTGAAAGGCACGATCAGCGCCCTGCAGCGCCCGGAAAAGGCACTCCCGCTGCTCGACCTCGCCCGTCTCTACGCGCCGGGGACGCTGGTCGAGGAGGCCGCCCTTCGCCGCTCGATCTCGATTGCGACGTCGATCCAGGACCGCGAGCGCTTCCTCAGAGCCTCCGAACAATACTCCCGCCGCTTCCTGCGCTCACCCTATGCCAGCCATTTCGCCGACGGCTTCATCAACGGGGTGGTCGCGCTGCGCGAAGGTCTCGACCTCCAAGCGGTCGAGGAAGTCGTCTCGGCGATGAACGCCGAGCAGCAACTCGCCGTCTACCTCCGCATTGCGCGAAAGAGCGCGATCGCCGGCTACACGGAACTGGCGGAGTTCGCTTCGGCGAGGGCCCGGCTGGTGAGCGGCAAAGCCGATGGGCCGGAAGATCCGCGCGCCGCGTTCTACAATGCCCTCGCCTCGGTCACGACCCAGTCGATCGAGGAGGTCGCAAGGCGACTGGATGCGATCGATCGCAATACCCTGTCGAAGCGCGACATACGTCTTCTCGATGCCGCGAGAGAGATCGTCAGGGGCGTCACCTTGTCACCGCTGAATTCGCCCGACATGCAAGTCTCCGACGCGCCTGCCAGCGTCGGCGAGCCTGCGCGGCCGGTACAGGCCGACGCCCGCGACGGCGAAGCCGAACCTGCGCCCGCGCCGCGCGAGACCGCAGCCGCAGATCTACCGGACGCGGGGGCTGGCGCCTCCGCCGGGAACGACACCGCGGCTCCCGCTGCGGATGCAGGCGCGGAGGGATCTCCAGCGATAGCGGAAGCCGCGGTCACGGCCGACGGTGCGGCCCCCGCCGCCGCTCCGGACGGCCAGGCTGCAGAGGCGCCCGGCGCGGAGGCGATGGCCGGCGAGCCGTCGCTGGACGATATCGTCGGCTCGACGCGCAAGACGCTCCAGGACATCGATGACCTGCTCGAGAAGGAAGAAGAATGAACGCGTTGCCGCCCATGGTCCGGCACCAGAGCGCCGGCGCGCCCGGTCTGCACGGACGTAGCCACGCGCGCGTCGAACAGGGGCCGGGGACTTTCGATCGCCTCCTGTCCAAGGTCGACCTGGGCGACACGCCTTCGGACGAACCAAACGGCGCCGATATCCTCGTGGCCGCAGATGAGGCGTTAACCGCGGACGTGGCTGACCACGACGGGACGGAACTCGAAACGTCGGCGGATGCGGCGGCGTCCGCTACGTCGCATGACGCAACGGTAACCGACAGGCCGCCGGACGCGGCGGCCGGCTTCCTACCGTTGCTGCGGATCGTCCTTCCGCAGGATAAGGAGACGGGCGGAACGCCTGCCG
Source organism: Rhizobiaceae bacterium (assembly GCA_905339215.1). Classification (GTDB taxonomy): domain Bacteria; phylum Pseudomonadota; class Alphaproteobacteria; order Rhizobiales; family Rhizobiaceae; genus DUSC01. Next base: position 191,280 of record CAJPFN010000014.1, on the reverse strand, counting down.
ACGGCATAGATGTTGCCGTCAGCCAGACAGTCAGTGCCGAGGCGCAGCCAGAGGCTCCAAAGGCATCAAAGCCGCTGAAGGATACGGCACCGGGCGACACCGCCTCCGCTGGTCACTCGGAGCCACGGCGTACGATCGATACCCGAGCGACGACGGATCCGCGTCCGGCGTTGGAAGCCCCAGCGACGACGGATCCAAGTCCGGTGTTGGAAGACCGAGCGACAGCGGATCCCCGTCCGGCATTGGAAATCCGGCCGGCGGCGGAGACGCGGCCGGCTGCGGAAACGAGGCCGGCTGCCGAAACGAGGCCGGCTGCCGAAGCGGCCTCCCGCGTCGCCGAGACACGGGATGACAACCTGCGCCGCAACCAGGTGACGGTAGTCTCCGCCGCGACGCCGCAGGCGGGTGCCACCTCGGCGGCGAGCGCGTCGCTGTCGCTGCTCGCCAGGTTGAACCTCATGTCCACGCAAACGGGACGAGCCCCGGCCGCGCAGGCCGGTGCGGCCACGAGCAAGGCGCAGGCAGATGTCAATCCCGGAACGACGGTTGCCGAGACCGGCGACACGGGAGATGTTGCCGCGAAACCGCAGACGCAGCCGACCTCTACCGACGAGGCGGGCGACCAATCCGCGAGTCCAAGGGAACTTCCGGACGGTACCGGCCGCGCCGCCGAGCGCGCCACGCCGGTCCCGGTGTCCCTACCACAGCCCGGACAGGCGCAGGGCGTTCCCACACAGGTTGTCCAGGCGCTGGCTTCGAACGTGGCCGGGGCCACCACTGCCCAAAAGGTCGTCGTGGCGAACCAAGACGATGGGGTCGCCAATGGAACCATGCAGTCGCTCAAGATACAGCTGCGACCGCACGAACTCGGGCAGGTGACAGCCAGACTGAGCATGGTCGGCGGTCAACTTTCAATAGAAATCGAGGTCGACACGGTCGAAGCGCACCGCAAGCTTACGAACGAGAGCGACACAATCATCAAAGCGCTGCGCGCGCAGGGCATCGCCGTCGACCAGGTGACGATTCAGCAGCCACCGCAGTCGAACGCCGCCGCCCGCGAGGCCAACGGCGCCGGAACGCCAGCCTTCGCCGGCCACGACGCCCGCAACAGCGGCAGTTCCGGAAATCCCGACAGCAGGAACCAGCACTTCGATTCACCGGATCGCGATCATGGACAGGAACCGCGTTCGACTGGCGAAAGCCACGCTCCTAGCATTCGCAGCGGTAGCGGCGTCTACATATAGCAGCGCCGCAAGTGAAGGCGGCAACGCCTGCGAAGCCGAGATCCTGCGGGCATCGGCTCGATACGGAGTTCCCGAGGGCATCCTCTACGCAGTCGGGCTAACCGAGACCGGTCGCAAGGGCAGCCTGCAGCCCTACGCCCTCAACATCGAGGGCCGCGCCGTCTTTGCCAATTCGCCCGCCGAAGCGATCGCCGAGTTCAAGGCGGCCACAAAACGCGGCAGCAAGCTCATCGACCTGGGCTGCATGCAGATCAATCACCACTACCATTCCGAGCATTTCTCCGGCTTGGGCGAGATGCTGGATCCGCACGCCAACGTCGACTACGCAGCGCGCTTCCTGGTGCGGCTGAAGGCGAAACACAAAACCTGGTCGATGGCGGTCGCACGCTATCACGCCGGGCCGGACAACGACCCGGCGCAGAAGCGCTACATCTGCCGTGTCATCGCCAACATGGTGGCGACCGGCTTCGGCAAATGGACTCAGAACGCCCGCGACTTCTGCGCCTCGTGAACCGGAGCGACCGTCGTCGTCCTCGACCGGACGGCACCCCGGAGGTGCCCCGAGGCGGGCGTTAACCATTTGTTAACCATACCTAACTAATTATGAGCCATAGCGGAATCCGATCGCGCGGGTGAGCGGCGGGATTCCCAAGAACTGACTCACAAGAAATGACGGTTTTCCAAGATTCCCGGCAGCGGATACCCGTTGTCGAGGGCGACGTTGACAACTGATTCGGAGGGCGGGCCGATGATCGTGATAGTGGACGAGCGTGAGCGCGTAAAAGAAGGTTTTTCCTCGCTTTTCGGGCGCGAAGGCATCGCCAGCACGGGCTTCGGCGGCAATGAATTCGGCGAGTGGGTGAGCACAGCCGCCGAGGCAGACCTGAAGTCGGTGGGCGCGTTCCTCATCGGCGAATGCGAAAGCCAGCATTTCTCGCCCCGGATGATCCGCGAGCGCACAAGTGCTCCGGTGATTGCGCTGAGCGAACAGCATTCCCTCGAGAACACGCTCCGGCTCTTCGAGTCCGGCGTCGACGACGTCGTGCGCAAACCGGTCCACCCCCGGGAAATCCTGGCGCGCATCTCGGCGATCCGTCGCCGCCAGCAACAGGAGCCGAGCTATTCGCAGATCGGCCCGATGCGCATCTTCGCGGACGGCAGGGATCCCGAAATCAACGGCGAGCCTCTACCTCTACCTCGCCGCGAACGTCGGATCCTCGAGCTGCTGGCGGACAATTTCGGCCGGCGCCTGACCAAGACCCAGGTCTTCAATTCGATCTACGGAATCTTCGACGACGAGGTCGAGGAAAACGTCGTCGAAAGCCACATCAGCAAACTGCGCAAGAAGCTGCGTGAGAAGCTCGGCTTCGATCCGATCGATTCGAAGCGTTTCCTCGGCTACCGCCTCAGTCTCTGACGCTACGATCGCCGCAGTCCTCAAGGCGGCGAAGTCGAAGCGGGGAACAAGGCAGTCGAAATGCTTCGCCCAAACAGCTTCACGCAAGTCCCGACAACTAATCTGATTTCAGGTTGCGGCGGATCTGAGGATTATTCACCATGAGCCTTACCGGGATGATGCGGACCGGCGTGTCCGGCATGAACGGTCAATCGAACCGTTTGTCGGCGGTCGCCGACAACATCGCAAACTCCAACACCAACGGCTACAAGCGCGCGAAGGCGGAGTTCTCCACCCTCATCGTCCCCAATGCGCCGGGCAGCTACAATTCCGGCGGCATCACGACCGCCATGCGCTACGAGGTGTCCCAACAGGGCGTGCTGAACTACACGACCTCGGTGACGGACCTTGCGGTCAACGGCGACGGCTTCTTTGTCGTCCAGGACGCGACGGGCACCAACTTTCTGACGCGTGCAGGTTCGTTCGTGCCGGACGGCGAAGGCCACTTCGTCAACGCAGCCGGCTTCTACCTGACCGGCTACAGCTACGCCAACGGCACGCCGAGCGCGACTGCCAACGGTTTCGGCGGACTGGAGACGATCTCGATCACGGAATCGGCCCAGATCGCGCTGCCCTCCACCCTCGGCTCGTTCGCCGCCAACCTGCCCTCCACCGCAGAAATCGTCGCCGCGGGCGATCTTCCCTCGGACAACGCCGCCACGTCGACCTACACGGCGAAGTCGTCGCTGGTGGCCTACGACAATCTCGGCTCCCAGGTCATGCTCGACGTCTACTTCACGAAGACGGCCGACAACGAGTGGGAGATTGCGGTGTACAACAAGGCGGACGCGGCGACCGGCGGAACGACGTCGTTCCCCTACTCCGCCCCGGCCATTGCCACCCAGACGCTGACCTTCGACGGCACCAACGGGCAGCTGACCAGCGGCGGCGACATCAGCATCGCGATCCCCAACGGCAGCACGCTGGAGCTCGACCTCGGCTCGATGAGCCAGCTCGCCACCGGATATGCCGTCTACGAGGCGACGGTGAACGGAAACGGCCCGAGCGCCATCGACAGCATCCAGATCTCGGAAGACGGCATCCTCTCCGCGGTCTTCGAGAATGGCGAGGTCAAGCCGCTCTATCGCATCCCGCTCGCGACCGTGATCAGCCCGGACCAGCTGACGGTCCTGCCCGGCAACATCTATGCCGAGAGCAACGATTCCGGGAACGTCCGCATCGGCTTCCCCAACGAGAGCGGGTTCGGCACGGTCGTGTCGGGTGCACTCGAATCTTCAAACGTCGATATCGCTCAGGAACTGACCGAGATGATCGAGGCGCAGCGCAACTACACGGCGAACTCGAAAGTGTTCCAGACCGGCGCCGACCTCCTCGACGTTCTCGTGAACCTGAAGCGGTGACGGATACGCATATGTCGCCAAAGGCATAAGAATGTCGCTTACTTCCGCACTGGGCATCGCGCAACGATCGCTTCTCAACACAGCGCGGCAAACCAGTGTCGTTTCCCAGAACATCACCAATGCGCAGAATCCGGATTACTCGCGCCGGTCCGCGGTGCTCGTCAGAACCGCGCCCGGCGCGACCGCGCTCACCATTCAGCGTTCAACGAACGCCGCACTCTTCCGCAACAATCTCGCAGCGCTGTCATCCTACAACGCCCAGTCGACGCTGCTGACAGGCATCGACAACCTCACGCTCCAAGTGAACGGCGTGGAGAACGCCCGCTCCGCCTCGACGCTGATCGGCAAGCTGCAGGAGGCGTTGCAGTCGTACGCCACCACGCCGTCGAACGAGAACCTGGCGGAGAACACCGTCGAGGCGGCGCGCCAGCTCGCCAACGCGCTGAACAACGGCACCGACGCGATCCAGACATTCCGCAGCCAGATCGATCAGGACATTTCGGTATCCGTCGCCCGCCTGAACGACCTGCTGTCGCAGTTCCAGGCCGCGAACAATACCATCATCCACGCCACCCAGGCGGGTACCGACGCGTCCGACGCGCTCGACCAGCGCGATTCACTGCTGAAACAGATCGCCGAACTCGTGCCGGTGTCGACGATCTCGCGCGCCAACAACGACATGGTCATCACGACCGCGAGCGGCGTGACGCTTTTCGAATCCGTCCCGCGGAGCGTCACCTTCACGCCAGTCCAGTCCTACTCGGCGTCCGCCGCAGGGAACGCGATCCTGATCGACGGCGTCCCTTTGGGTTCGGGCAACGGCGCCAACACGTCCGCCGACGGAAGCCTCGCGGCGATGCTGCAGCTGCGCGACACCGTCGCTGGCACGATGCAGAGCCAACTCGACGAAATCGCCCGCGGCCTGATCGTTTCCTTCGCGGAGACGGATCCGAGCGGCGCAGGCCTGCTGCCCGACATGGCCGGCCTGTTCACCTGGCCGGGAGGGCCGGACCTGCCTGCAGACGCCACGATCAGCACCGGACTGGCCGGCCTGATCGCCATCAACCCGGCCGTTGACACCGCGTCCGGAGGCGACGTCAGGCTGCTGCGCGACGGCGGCATCAACGGAGCGGCCTACGTCGCCAATGCGTCGGGCGGCGCCTCCTATTCGGACCTCCTGTTCAGATACAGCGAGCGCCTCGACGCTCCGATCGGCTTCGATCCGGCGGCGGGTCTCGACGTCAATGCCAGCATCACGAATTTCGCCGGCAGCGCCATCAGCTGGCTCGAGCTTTCCCGGCAGCAGGCGACCGATGCCTCCGAGGTCAAGAGCGCGCTCATGCTGCGCACGAGCGCGGCGCTGTCGAACGAGACGGGCGTGAACATCGACGAGGAGATGGCGCTCCTGCTCGACCTCGAGCACTCGTACCAGGCGTCTGCGCGACTGATCAGCGCCGTAGACGACATGCTGTCAACGCTTCTGGCGGCGGTGCAGTAGGCCATGAAGATCTCCTTCGTTTCCTCCCACGCGATCTCCAAGGCGCTCAGCTACCAGCTGATGCGCCTGCAGAGCGATCTTGCCAAAGCGCAGACGGAGGTCACGTCGGGCAAATTCAACGATGTCGGCGTCGCGCTCGGTGCGAGAACCGGCCAGGCGGTAGCCCTCAATCGCGACATCGATCGGCTGAACGGCATGGTCGACACCAACAGCCTGATTGCCACGCGGCTGGACGCGTCCCAGGAAGCGTTGTCGCGCATCACCAGCGAAGCGGAGACGTTCCTGTCCGCCCTGACCGTCGGCGGCAGCGGCGACACGGAACGCCAGATCCTGCAGGCGAACGGCAACAACGCACTCGAGACTCTGACGTCGGTCCTAAATACCAGCCTGAACGGCGAGTACATCTTCGCCGGCGTCAACACCGACGTGAAGCCGATCAATGCCTACGGCGCCGACGGCGCGCCGAACAAGGCCGCCTTCGATGCCGCCTTCCTCGCCCATTTCGGCTTCGCCCAGACCGACGCCGCAGCCGAGATGATCACTGCCGCTCAGATGACGGACTTCCTCGACAATGTCGTTGAGCCGATGTTCACCGGACCCGAATGGGAGGCGAACTGGAGTAACGCCACCGACGAGACGATCACCAGCCGGATCGCGCTGAACGAGACCGCCGAGACATCGGTGAGTGCCAGCACCGAGGGCATGCGCAAGCTCGCCATGGCCACGTCGCTGATCGCGGATCTGTTGAAGTCGCCGCTCAACGCGAACGCGCAGACGGCCCTGGTCGAGAAGACGCGCACGCTGGTCGGAGAGGCGATTTCCGACATCCAGAACGTCCAGGCAAAGGTCGGCCTCGTGCAGACCCGCGTCAACAGTGCCAGCGACCGGCTATCCATGCAGGTGGACATCATGACGACGAATCTCGGCGACCTGCAGGGCGTCGATCCCTACGAAGCGTCGACGAGAGTGAACAACCTGCTCGCCCAGATCGAGACTTCATACGCCCTGACCGCCCGTATCCAGAAACTCAGCCTCCTCGACTATCTGTAACCGAACGCAGCAGAACCGGCAGACGGATCAAGATGTACCAATTTTCCTACGCAGACATTCAGAGCGACTCGATAGCCGACGCGAAGAACCGCGAGCGCCAGTTGCTCGATCGCTCGATCGATCTTCTGGTCGCTGCGCAGGCAAAGGGCGTCAATTCGATCCAGACGGTCGAGGCACTCCACTTCCTCAATCGGATCTGGACAACCTTCATCGACGATCTGGGCAAGCCCGACAACGAGCTGCCCAAGGAACTTCGCGCCAACCTGATCTCCATCGGGCTATGGCTCCTTCGCGAAGCGGACGCCGTCAGGCGCGGCGAATCGGACAATTTCGGCGGTCTCATCGACATTTCCCAGATAATCCGGGACGGCATCAAATGAAGAACACCCTGAAGATCTCCCTTCGGCCAAACGAGAAGATCTACATCAACGGCGCTGTGATTAGAGCGGACCGGAAGGTGTCGATCGAGCTGCTCAACGATGTGCAATTCCTGCTGGAAAGCCACGTGATGTTGCCGCAGAACGCATCGACCCCGCTTCGCCAGCTGTACTTCATCACGCAGGTGATCCTGATGAACCCGGGCGAGGCTGACGATGCGCGGGACATGTTCCGCAAGTCGCTGCCGCTGCTCCTGGCGACGTTCAGCGACGAGCAGATCAGGGCCTCGCTCAAATATGTCGACCAGCTCGTCAGCGAGGGGCACGTCTACGACGCCCTGAAGGTCATTCGCGGCCTCTACCCGATCGAGGCGGAAATCCTCAAGACCCGTCAGGAAAAACCCGCCGCTGCCTCCCCGAGCCAGCCCTTCGCCATCGCCGTAGGAGAGTGACCATGGCCGTTACCGGAGTGAATGGCGTCGGCACGTCCGCCGCAATGAACAGCGCCGCAAAGGCGAGCGTGGACTACCAGTCCTTCCTGAGGCTGCTGGTCGCCGAGATGAAGAACCAGGACCCGACGCAGCCGATGGATTCCACGCAGTACATCGCGCAACTCGCCTCGTTCTCCCAGGTCGAGCAATCGGTCCAGGTCAACAGCAAGCTCGACAGCCTTCTGCAGCTGACGCAGCTCACGCAGGCCGGTTCCATCATCGGCAAGACGGTCACGTCGGCCGACGGTTCCATTTCGGGCGTCGTCAACTCGGTGCGTTTGACGAGCGAGGGGCTCGTCGCCACTCTCGATACCGGCGACAGTCTGCTGATCGGCGACGGAGTCTCCATCAGCGAGGGGTAATCTCCCGGCGCGCCGAAACGGAGTTCGAGCATGAACGAAGCCGATGCCCTCGAGATCGTCCAATTTGCCATCTGGACGGTTATCACCGCATCGGCCCCGGCGGTCATCGTCGCCATGGTGGTGGGCGTCACCATCGCCTTTCTGCAAGCCCTGACCCAAGTCCAGGAAATCACGCTCACCTTCGTGCCGAAGATCGTCGCGATCCTTCTTGCCGTCGCGCTCTCGGGGCCGTTTGTCGGCGCCCAGATATCGACCTTCACCACCGTGGTGTTCCAGCGGATCGAGCGCGGATTCTAGGGCATCATAGCGGCCTCATCCTCGCACAAGCTTGACCGGTTAGCTTCGCGCCAAGGCGGCAGTCCTGGCCGCGGGTGAACGGACCGGCTACGCGATGGCGATAACCGAAACCACAATCGTACCGGAACTGCGCAAGCACAGCCGCGACATCGGCTTCGCGATCGGCATCATCGCGATCCTGTCGATCCTGTTCCTGCCGATCCCGCCCTTCGTGATCGATGTCGGGCTGGCCGTGTCGATCGCGCTGTCAGTGCTGATCCTCATGGTGGCATTGTGGATCCCGCGTCCGCTCGACTTCTCGTCGTTTCCGACGATCCTGCTGATCGCCACGATGCTCAGGCTCTCGCTCAACATCGCCACGACGCGTGTCATCCTTTCGCACGGAAACGAGGGCACGACCGCTGCCGGCTATGTCATCGGCGGCTTCTCGAAGCTGGTGATGAGCGGCGACTTTGTCATCGGCTTGATCGTCTTCCTGATCCTCGTCGTCGTCAATTTCATCGTCATCACCAAGGGCTCGACGCGCATTGCCGAGGTTGGCGCCCGCTTCACACTGGACGCCATCCCCGGCAAGCAGATGTCGATCGACGCGGACCTGTCGTCGGGCCTCATCAACGAGAAGGAGGCGCAGCATCGGCGTCGTGAACTGGAGGAAGAAAGCTCCTTCTTCGGCTCCATGGACGGCGCGTCGAAGTTCGTCCGCGGCGACGCCATCGCGGGCCTGATCATCACGGCCATCAACATCGTCGGCGGCATCACCATCGGCTACATGCGCCACAACATGAGCCTCGGCGAGGCGGCCGACGTGTTCGTCAAACTCTCGGTCGGCGACGGCCTGGTCACCCAGATCCCGGCGCTCATCGTTTCGCTGGCCGCGGGCCTGCTCGTGTCGAAGGGCGGGACGCGCGGCTCGACCGACCAGGCGGTGCTGCACCAACTCTCGGCCTATCCGCGCGCCCTCTTCGTCGCCGCCCTGCTGCTCGGCGTCCTGGCCTTGATCCCGGGGCTGCCGGCCCTGCCGTTCCTGATCCTCGCAGGCGTGATGACCTCGGTCGCCTACGTCATCCCGCTTCGCCAGAAACGCGAGAAGGCCGAGGTCGCCCTCGCTGAAAAGCAGAGGGAGGCAACGAAGGAGGAGGAAGAGAAGAACTCGATCAAGACGTCGCTCAAGACGGCCGAGATCGAACTCCTGATCGGCAAGCAGCTTTCCACTCGCCTCATCGCCTCGCACCAGGAACTCGCCTTCCGCATGGGCAAGATGCGCAAGAAGTTCGCGACCCAGTACGGCTTCGTCGTTCCCGAAGTGCGATTGACGGACGATTTCAGCATTCCGTCCAAGAGCTACCAGATAAAGATCCACGGCACGGTCGTGGCCGAACACCAGATGCGGGTCGGCGAGATCATGGTCCTGCTCGGCGCAAACGAACCGCCCGACATGCCCGGCGAGGAAGTGCGCGAGCCGGCTTTCGGCATGCGCGCCTATTCGGTGCCCGAGACGTTCGCCGATGACCTCAAACGCGACGGTTTCGCCTTCGCCGACAACATGTCGGTCCTCCTCACCCATCTCAGCGAGGTCATCCGCAACAACCTGCCGCAGCTTCTATCCTACAAGGACATGAAGGCGTTGCTCGACCGCCAGGACCCGGAGTACCGCAAGCTCGCCGATGAAATCTGCACCAGCCACATCACCTATCCGGGACTGCAGGCGGTCCTCAAGCTCCTGCTCGCAGAGCGTGTCTCCATCCGCAATCTCCATCTCATCATCGAGGCGATTGCCGAGATCGCGCCTCATGTCAGACGGACCGAGCAGATCGTGGAACACGTGCGCATACGCATGTCACAGCAGATCTGCGGCGACCTGACGGAAGCCGGGGTGCTGAAGGTCCTGCGCCTCGGCAACCGCTGGGACCTCGCCTTCCACCAGGCCTTGAAGCGCGACGCCAAGGGCGAGATCCGCGAGTTCGACATCGATCCGCGGCTGCTCGAGGAGTTCGGCCAGGAGGCCTCGAAGGTCATCCGCGGGCACTTCGACGCCGGCGAGCGCTTCGCGCTGGTCACGGCGCCAGACGCTCGTCCCTACGTGCGCATGATCATCGAGAGGCTGTTCGCCACCCTTCCCGTCCTCAGCCATGTCGAAATCGCCAAGGGCGTCGAAGTGAAGGTGCTCGGAGCCATTTCTTGACGTTCGACGCCGGCCAGTTCGTCATCGCGGCCTTCCTGGCATTCTGCCGGATCGGCGGCTGCTTCATGGTGATGCCCGGCCTCTCCTCGATCCGCGTGCCGGTGCAGGTGCGTCTGTTCGTTGCGGTTGCCGTCTCGATGGCGATCCTGGCGAACATCTGGGACCAGATCGCACCCTACGCACTGAAGACCGTCGACGTGGTCGCGGCTTCGCTGGTCAGCGAACTGGCCATCGGGGTGCTGATTGGGCTGCTCGCCCGGATCTACCTGCTCGCCCTGCAGTTCATGGGGTCGGCCATCGCCATGATGATCGGCTACGGCGGCGGCGTATCCTCGCCGATCGAGGAAGGCGAGCCGCAGGCGCCCCTAGCGACTATCCTGTCGTTCTCCGCGCTCCTGCTCCTTTTCGTCCTCGACTTCCATCACCAGGTGATCGCCGCACTGCTGGCGTCATATCGGATCCTGCCGGCCGGCGCCGGCTTCGACGCGCAGTCGGCCCTGGTGGATATTTCCGCTACGCTGTCCGACACCTTCGTCGCCGTGCTTCGCCTCGGCAGCCCCTTCATCGCGTATGCCGTGCTGATCAATCTGGCGATCGGCTTCGTCAACAAGCTAACCCCGCAGATCCCCGTCTATTTCATCTCCCTGCCGTTCGTGATCGCCGGAGGGCTCATCCTCGTATATTTTGGCATCATCCCGCTGCTGCGGCTGTTCGCCGACGGCTTCCTGCCTCTGACGATCGGGCGCTGACCAATGGGCACGCGGACGAAACGGCTTCGCCAGCTGATCGACCTGCAGCAGAAGCTGAAGGCCATCCACGAGACCCGCCACGCCGGTTTCCTGCGCGAGGCGGCAGCAGCCGATGCAGAGGCCGAGGACCTTGCCAGACGCTCGCAAGAAGCCTCGCCGCTGGCGGACCTGTTCCCGGGCCTCTACGCGCGCCGCGTCGCGCGGGCGCTGGAGCGCAAGGCCGAGATGACGGCGCTCGCCGGGAAGGAAGCCCGCAAGATCGCCGCCGAGGAGGCGCGGACCGACGTGGTGCGGCGAAACTACCGCGAGGCTGTTCGGCAGGAGGAACGCTCGGGCGCCGAGAAGGAAATCCTCGAGATCCTGTCCCGTCCGACTCCCGCGAAATAGGATTGGGGCATTTCCGGCCGGTCATTCACCCGGGCAAGCCTGCGGCAAGCTTCTTCGTCCATGATGTCCAGGACGAAATGAAGTCCGGAACTTCCGCGACATGGCCGTATCACCTCCCACCGACATCGTGCTCGACGTGGCAAGAGCCGTCGACAGCGCGGAGATTGCCGAGGCGCGGACGCGGCTGGTGAACGCATCGGCCGCCCGGCGGGCCGAAGGCGCTTTCTCGCTCACCGAGACGGCGGCGATGACCGAAACGCGGAACGCCGCTTCCGCCGCGACCGCGACCCCGGTCCGCGACAAGGCGAGTTTCGTGAAGTTCGAGGCCATGGTCCTGCGCAACTTCGTCGAGGCGATGATGCCGAAATCCGCCGAGGCGGTCTATGGCAAGGGGCTGGCCGGCGACATGTGGAAGTCGATGATGGCCGAGCAGGTCGCCAATGTCGTGGCCGAGCGCGGCGGCGTCGGCATCGCCGACCGCGTGCTCGGCGACTACTACATGGACGCCGACCGAAAAGTGCCACTGGCCGGCGTTGCGACGGGCGATGCGAAGGCCGAGGCCGACGTTCAGTCGATGCTGTCGAAAGCCCTCGTCCAGGAGATGCAACTCGGCCTCGTCCGGAGCTTCGGCGAGAGCCCGGTCGCCGACGCCAACGACGACAGGGTCTGACACGGCTCGACATCGGATCATACGAGAATGTCTGAATATTCGGATACGCTGCAATTCGCGCCCCCGCGGCGGACAACAAGCTGGGAACCAGCGCCGGGCGGCGGCCGCGGCGGCGCCCTCGCCGCGATTCTCGGGCGCATCGAGGAGGCGATCGACCTGGAGACGACATCGATCCGCTCGGATCCGAAGTTCGACCTCAGTGCGTCCAACGCCCGCAAGAGCCGGCATCTCTATGAGCTCAACAAAGCCATGAAGGGGCTCTCGCGCGGGGACCTCCGGCCCGAAGACCGGGCCGGCATTCTCCGGCTGCGCGACAAGCTGTCGACGAACGAAGCGGCCATCCGGGCGCATCTGAGCGCCGTCACCGAGGTCGCCGCCCTCGTTCAGGACGCGATCGAACGTCACGAGGCCGACGGGACCTATTCCTCCACCGCGTTCGGTCGAGCGGGCGGCGTATGATCAAGTTCGTCGCCGCCGCCCTCTGGCTGTGCGCCGTCACCGCGGGAACGATCTTCTTTTCCTTTTCCGCGTCCGCGCCGGCGAGCGTTTCGGAGACCAAGGAACCCGCCTATTTCGGCGGCCTCGACTACATCAAGGCGGACATGATCTCCGTCCCCCACATCTATGAAGGGGAAGTACAGGGATACTTCCTGGCGCGCCTCGTCTACACTGCGGAGCCCGACAGGCTCAAGGCGCTGACCATTCCGATGCAGAACCTGCTGCTCGATTCGGTCTACGAATTCATCTACGGGAACTTTCCGGTCGACGTGACGAAGCCCGACAGCTTCAACCTGGAAGCCTTGAAGAACGGCATTCGCGACAACATCAACAAGCGCGCCGACGTCAAGCTGATCCACGAAGTCCTCGTCGAACAGGTCGACTACATCCCGAAATCCGAGATACGCGACAACGCGCTCAAGCGGCGGATCGCACCGACGAAGTTCCTGACGACGGCGAAAGACGCTGCGGCCGAAGCAGGCGTGACGGATGCCGGCGGACATTGAACTCCGCCTAACCGATGCTCAGCGGAAGACCGGCTTGCGCTTCTCCAGGAATGCGGCGAGACCTTCGCGCGCGTCGGCGCCGGTCTGCGATAGCGCCGCGCTCAGGCTCTCGGCATATAGCCCGTCGGCGCGCGACATGTCGTCGATACGGGAAATCGACTGGATGATCAGGTAGTTCACCAGTGTCGCGTTGTCGGCGATCTGAAGAGCCAGTTCGCGGGCCTTTGCCAGACCTTCTCCCTCGCCGACCAGATAATGGGCAAGGCCGAGCCGTACGGCATCCTCGGCCAGGTAGGCTCTGCCCGTCAGCATCATCTCGGTCATGCGGTCGGCACCGAGGATGCGACCGACCCTCACCGTTGCGCCGCCGCCGACAAAGATGCCGCGCTTGCCTTCAGGCAACTGAAAGCGCGCCGTCGGTTCGGCCACGCGGACATGGGCGGTAGCCGCGATCTCAAGGCCGCCTCCCATCACCGCACCCTGGAGGACGGCGACCACCGGCAGTCCGCCGAATTGGATCATGTCCATCAGGGCGTGCCAGCTGCGCGAGTGGCGCAACACTTCGGGCGGCTCACGATGCACCTGTTCGGCGAGATCCAGGCCGGCCGAGAAATGGCCGCCTTCGCCGCGAAGGATGACGACGCGAACCTCCTTGGGTGGCGCCGAAAAGAACGAACGCAGTTCGGACAGCAGCACGTCGTTGATGGCGTTTCGCTTGTCGGGGCGACGGAAGCTGACCGTCGCGACGGGGCCGTCGACGTCAACACCCAAAACGCCGACATCAGTCCCGTCCTTCCCGTCAATGGACTTCGCTACGTTCATGGCGCTTCCTCGCGATGACAGGACCGACACGGCCCTGGAAATTGTTAGTCAAGATAACATTCTGTACTGATATGCCGCAACGGCGACCGAGTTCCACCCGGCGACCCGCGCCTCCGGCTACAGCCGTGGCGCGTAATCGCACAAATTCTGGGCATTTTCGCCTGCCGAGGTAGCAATCCGCCGCGATTCACACAAAATGGCGGGCGAGAAAACAAGAGAGGGCGCGGTTCGGCGACTCGCGCATGCCGCACCCGTAAGGCTTGATGATGCCAAGGACTCGTACGACCGGACCAGCTTCGGCGACAGCGGTGGAACAGACGCCCGCGGCGAGCCGCCAGTACGACGAGCTGTCGCGGATCGTGCCGCGCATGGACAAGATCATCGGCTACAAGCTCCGCCGCGCCCAGCTTAGCGTGTTCCAGGATTTCCTGCTGGCTTTCGCGAAGATAAAGCTGAGGCCAGCGGAGTTCTCGGTGCTGGCGATGATCGCCGACACGCCCGGACAGAAGCAGACCGAGATCGCGTCCCAGCTTGGCATCAAGCGCGCCAATTTCGTCGCACTCATGGACGGGCTTGAGCGCCGGGGATTGGCGGAACGCCGCAAGACCGAGGCCGACAAGCGCTCTCATTCACTTCACCTGACGCCCGAGGGTGTGCGCTTCATGAAGAAGGTGATGGTGTTGTGGCGCGAACACGAGGAGCATCTCATCGCGCGCCTGGGCGGGCCGGCGGAAAGGGACAGGCTCATCGCGTTGCTCGACCGAATCCTCGCTCCCGACACCTGAACTCACTCCCGCGACAGCGCCGCGACAACCTGCGGCGGGATCGGCATGGACTTGATTCGGTTCGGATCGGCGGGGTCCCGCCCCGTCCAGACGCGCGTCTCGTGCGCCTCGATCGCCAGTTGCCCGTCCTTCAGCACGCGATGGCGAATGTCGAAGCTGGAGCGCCGGATCTCGGCAGCGCTGGTCTCGATGGTGATCACGTCGCCATAGCTCGAGGGGATGATGAACTTCGCTCCGGTGTCGACCATCGGAATGCCGACGATGCCGAACGCCTTCGTCCACGCGATCTTCTTCATCCCCAGTGCCGCCTCAAAAAGGTAAGCGGTGGAGGCGTCGAACATGGCGAAGTAGCGGGGGTAGAAGACGATGCCCGCGGCGTCGCAGTCGCCCCATTCGATCTCGACGTTCCGCCGATTGACCAGCATCGCCTCTCTCCTCAGCCGATTTCGGCGTTTTCGACCAGAATCGCGATGCCCTGCCCGCCTCCGATGCAGGCCGAGGCGATGCCGTAGCGCAGGCCGGTCCGGCGAAGCTCGCGCGAAACGGTCGTCGTAATTCGCACGCCGGTTGCCCCCAGCGGATGCCCGATGGCGATGGCGCCACCGTTGACGTTGAGCTTGTCCTCGTCGAGGCCGAGTTCGCGCACGCAGGCGAGTATCTGAGCGCCGAAAGCCTCGTTGATCTCGATCCGGTCGATGTCGCCGAGGGAGAGCCCGGAAAAGCCGAGCAGCGATCGGATCGCCGGCGCCGGGCCGATACCCATGATATGCGGGGGGACGCCGATGCTGACCGCGGCGAGGATGCGGGCGAGCGGCCTGCCGCCCCTACGCGCGACGTAGGCTGACGAACCGACCAGCGCCGCCGCGGCTCCGTCGACCACCGCAGACGAGTTGCCGCCTGTCTGAACCCCGCCGAAGGCCGGCCGGATCTTCGCCAGCGCCTCGTAGGGCGACGGCCTGACATGGCTGTCTACGGTGACCTCCTCAACCTTTCGCGGCAGGCGGATGCCGCGTGGATTGAAGCCGTCCACCTCGAAGCTCTCGGTCACGACCGGAACGATCTCCCCGGCCAGATAGCCGTTCTCCTGTGCCTTGACCGCGCGGGCGAAGCTGCGTTCGGCGAAGCGGTCGACCTCCTCGCGCACGATACCGTACTGTTTCGCGAGGTTCTCGGCCGTGTGACCCATGGTGCACGAGACGGCCGGGTCGAGCAGCGCTTCCCAGAGGAAGTCCTTGAATTCGACCTGGCCCATCTTGAAGCCGTTGCGGTGCGTATAGGCCGCGACCGGATTGCGGCTCATCGATTCCGTGCCGACGCACAGCGCCAGGTCGACGCGTCCCTGGGTGACGAGGTCGGCCGCCTGGACAAGAGTCTCGATGCCGGTGCCGCAGATGCGCTGGACCAGATGCGCAGGGCGTTCGACGGGCACGCCGGCATAGAGGCCGATGTGGCGCGGGGTCATGTAGGCATCGAACGAGGCCTGGGCCATCGAGCCGGCAATCGTGGTGCCGACGTCGCGGGGATCTGCACCCGTCTTTTCGAGCACCGCCCGCGCCGCCTTGATGCCGAGATCGATCGGCGAGATGTCGGCAAAGGCACCGGTGTAGTCGACGAACGGCGTACGGACGCCATCGATCAGCCACGTGTCCGCAAACCTGTAACGCAGGCCGGTTTCAGTATCACTCATCGGCTCGGTCTCCTCGCAGTCAGGACGTGTTCGGGGACGGGCTCCTTGTAGAGATCGTCGACGAGCGCGGCACGCGCGGCCATCACCGCGCGCTGGTTGATCGAACCCTTGTCGGTCACCTCATGGGCGTCGATCGACGGCGGTTCGCCGAGGATGATCGCGCGGGCGACGAGGGTGGAACTGCCGGTCGAGCGGGCCGCGAGCGCATCGAGCCGCTCCTGGAAGATCGCGCGAACCGCCGGGTGCGCGGCAATGTCCGCGTCGCCGGCCTGGCGCAGATCGCCGTGAATCGCCCGGCATGCCTCGATGTCCAGGAACAGCAGCGCGCCGATGTGGTCGAGGTTGAGTCCGGTCAGCACCGCGTCGCGGACATAGGGGGAGAATGCCTTGACGATGGCGCCGCGCACCGCGGCCATGTTCACCCAGGTACCGGTGGAAAGCTTGAAGTCTTCGGCGACACGGCCATCGAAGAGCAGGCCCTTCCCGGGGTCCTCAGGGTCGACGAGCTTCAGGGCATCTCCGATCCGGTAATACCCCTCCTCGTCGAAGGATTCGGCGGTCTTGTCGGGCTGGCGCCAGTAGCCGGGCGTGATGCTCGGTCCGCGCAGGCGCAACTCCAGTTTCTCGTCCGCGGGGATCAATTTCAGCTCAAGACCGCGCGCCGGCAGGCCGACCTCTCCCGGCCGGTCGACCGGCCAAGTCGTCGTGAGCGCGAAGGGCGCCGTCTCGGTCGAGCCGTAGCCGGTGATGATCATGATCTTCTGCCCGACGGTCTCGATGGCGAGGTTTTCCAACGCGTCCCATACGTGCTGGGAAAGGCCCGCGCCCGCGTACTGCAGGATCTTCAGCCTGGAATAGAATGTCTCGCGGAGCCGCTGGTTGGACGCCAGATGCAGCGCCAGCATCTCGTAGCCCTTGGGCACGTTGGAATAGTAGGTCGGGGCGATCTCCTCGAGATTGCGCACGGTCTTGAGGATGCCGGCCGGCGTTGGAGAGCCGTCATCGACATAAAAACTGCCGCCGTTGAAGAGGGCAATGCCGAAATTGTGGTTGCCTCCCGCAGTGTGGTTCCACGGCAGCCAGTCGACGAGGACCGGCGGCTCGTCGCCGAGGAACGCAAGGGCTTCGGCGATCATCACCTGGTTGCAGCAGAGCATGCGCTGCGTGTTGATGACGGCCTTCGGCATGCCGGTCGAGCCGGACGTGAACAGGAACTTGGCGATCGTGTCGGGGCCGACGCGGGCGTCGGCCTGCTCGACGGCATCGGTAGGCGCGGTCGCAAGCAGGTCGGCGAAATCGATCGTGTCGAAGCCCTCGGCAAAGTCCCGCACCGAGACGAGCGTCATGCCGGGCTTCATGACGGCGCGCAGCGCCGCGGCGAAGGGTGCACCCTCGGCGGCGAAGACCATGCCAGGCGTGACGAGGCCGAAGATGTGACGGAGCTTGGCATGGTCCTTCGATACCAACGAATAGGCCGGCGACACCGGGGCAATCGGTACGCCGATCGTCATCGCGGCGAGCGCCAGCAGCCCGTGTTCGAGACTGTTGCCGGACAGGATGGCGATGGGTCGCTCGACGGACAGGTCGTAGGCAAGGAGGGCTTGCGCCAAGGCGCGCACCCGATCGAGCGTCTGTCGGTAGGTCGCGGTGCGCCATGAGCCGTCTGTGCCGCGGTCGGCGAGGAAGATGCGGTCGGGGGCGGCCTCGGCCCAATGGCGGAGCCTGTCGACGATGGTGCGCGGGTAGGCCGGCAAGTCTCCCTGCGCGCGCAAGAGCAGCGTGCCGTCAGGGCGGCGTTCGCTTTCCACCGACATCGTTCCCATGCGAACCGGGCGCAAATGCGCGGCTACGGACGCCGACATCGCTTCTCCTCCCTGCGAATTGTTATTCAACATAACAATTTCGCGAAGCACTCGCAAGATGCCTCGGATCGGCAGATCCGCGAGAGCCGCCACGACGCCAGTGCACCCTGCCGCGGCCGATTCGGCAAGGATCGCACCCGATGCGGAACGGACCTATCTCGCCTCGATCTCGACGAGCAACTCGCCGGCGCGTGCCTGCCAGCCAACGGAGGCGCGCAACGTCCGCACCGTTCCGCCGATCGTGGCCTGGAGTACCGTTTCCATCTTCATCGCCTCGATGACGAGAAGCGTCTGGCCGATCTCGACTTCGCCACCCAGCTCGACGGCGACCACGCGGATGAGGCCGGAGACCGGGGACACGACCCGCGACGGATCGGCCGGCAGATCGCGCCCGGCGAGATCGTCGGGTTCAGAGAAGACGAGAGTGCGGCCGTCGCGGTCGAGCCAGAGGTCGCGACCGTCGCAGACCGCCAGCGCCCGGCCCGCGCCCGCTGCGCCCGACCAGGAAATATGGGGAAGCCGAGCGGCGAAGCCGTCGAAAGCTACCGTCTCGCCCTCGACATCGATGGATACGAGCCGGCCCCGCGCGATCCGCACCGTGCAGTTACGCCTTTCGCCCCGATCGGAAAGGACGATGGGGCATTCGGCGATGCCGGTCGAGCGGAACCAATCGCCACCGCCGGCGAACGCCAGCGCGCCGGCGGCAAGCGCGAAATCGAGCGCCTCGGCCCTGTCCGTGATCGCGAACGGACCTTCGCCGGCGACCCAGTGGTCAAGGAGCCGCGTGGACATGCGGCCCTCGCGAAAGGCATCGCTGCGCAACACGTCGCGGAGGAAGGCGCGATTGGTGCGCACGCCCAGTATCGGCAGATTGCCGAGCGCCGCGTCGAGCCGCGCGATCGCTTCGGCCCGATCGCGGCCACGGGCGATTACCTTGGCCAGCATCGGATCGTAGAAAGGCGAGACCGCGAAGCCCTCGGCGATGCCGTCGTCGATGCGCACGCCGTCGCACCCGCCGACGTCGCGCGGTCGCCAGTAGCGGATGCCCCCGGTCTGCGGCTGGAAGCCGGCGGCAGGATCCTCGGCGTATATTCGCGCCTCGACGGCGTGGCCGGAAAGCGCGATCTCCTCCTGCGTCAGCGGCAAATGCTCGCCGGCGGCGACGCGAAGTTGCCATTCGACGAGGTCGAGACCCGTGACCATCTCGGTGACAGGATGCTCGACCTGAAGGCGGGTATTCATTTCGAGGAAATAGTAGCGGCGGTCCGCGGCGACGATGAATTCGACGGTGCCGGCGCCGCGGTAGCCCACGGCGCGTGCCGCCTTGACGGCGTCGGCGCCCATTGCGGCGCGCATTCCAGGATCGACGAAGGGAGACGGCGCCTCCTCGATCACCTTCTGGTGGCGGCGCTGGGCCGAGCAGTCGCGTTCGCCCAGATGGACGACGTTGCCGTGGCCGTCGGCAAAGACCTGGATTTCGATGTGGCGTCCGTCCTCGACCAGTCTCTCGAGCAGGACGGTCGGATCGCCGAAGGCGTTTTCGGCCTCGCGGCGCGCGCTCTCCAGCGCGGCGGCGAAATCGTCCGGCCGCGCCACGGCGCGCATGCCCCGGCCGCCGCCGCCGGCCGCCGCCTTGATCAGCAGCGGATAGCCGAGGCGCCCGGCTTCGGCGGCGAGATGCGCCGACGACTGGTCCTCGCCCGCATAGCCGGGAACCACCGGCACACCTGCCCGCTCCATCAAAGCCTTGGCGCGCGCCTTGTCGCCCATCGCGTGGATTGCCGCCGGCGGCGGACCGACGAAGACGAGACCGGCCGCGGCGCATGCTTCGGCAAAGCCGGCGTTTTCCGACAGGAAGCCGTATCCGGGATGGACGGCGTCGGCGCCGGCCTTCAGTGCCGCATCGACGATCGCCGCGGCGTTCAGATAGGTCTCCGCCGCCGCGTTGCCGGGCAGTCTTAGCGCGAGGTCGGCGGCGCGGACATGCGGCGCCTCGGCATCGGCGTCGGAATGGACGGCGACCGTCCGCAGGCCCATGCGCCGCGCCGTGCGGTTCACCCGGCAGGCGATCTCGCCGCGATTGGTGATGAGGAGCGTGCGGAGCGGGCGCGGCATCAGTGCTTCTTGACGGGCTTGTTCGACGTCCCCGGCAAGGTGCCCTCGAGCTTGCAGATGATGCCGAGCATCACTTCGTCGGCGCCGCCGCCGATCGAGATGAGGCGAGTGTCGCGATAGGCCCGGCTGACGGGATTGTCGCGGGTGTAGCCCATGCCGCCCCAGTACTGCAGGCAGGCGTCGGTCACCTCGCGGGCGAGCCGGCCGCACTTCAGCTTGGCCATCGAGGCAAGCCGCGTGACGTCCTTGCCGTCGACGTACTGCTCGACGGCGCTCCAGGTGAGCGCCCGCAGCGCCTCGACCTCGGTGCGCAGCTCGGCGAGGCGAAAATGCACGACCTGATTGTCGAGGATCGACTTGCCGAAGGCCTTGCGGTCGCCCGTGTACTCGATCGTCAGGTCGATCAGGCGGTCGAGGCCCTTGATCGAGCTCATAGCGCCCCACAGGCGCTCTTCCTGGAACTGCAGCATCTGCATGGTGAACCCCATGCCCTCCTGGCCGATCAGGTTGGCGGCGGGCACGCGCACGTCGTCAAAGAAGAGCTGGGCGGTATCGGACGAGTTCATGCCGATCTTGTGGATCTTCTGCCGCGAGACGCCGCGCGCGTCCATCGGCACCACGATCAGCGACTTGTTGCGATGCGGCTGGCCTTCGGACGTGTTGGCGAGAAGGCAGCACCAGTCGGCCTTAATTCCGTTGGTGATCCACATCTTGGTGCCGGAGATGACGAAGTCTTCGCCGTCGCGGCGCGCCGTGGTCTTCACCGCCGCAACGTCGGAACCGCCGCCGGGCTCGGAAACGCCGAGGCAGCCGACCACGTCGCCGGCGATCGAGGGCGCCAGGAAATTGCGCTTTAGATGGTCCGAACCGAACCGGTTGAGGGCGGGCGTGCACATGTCAGTATGCACGCCGATCGCCATCGGCACGCCGCCGCAGTTCACCAGGCCGAGTTCCTCGGCCATGACCATGGAATAGGAGAAGTCGAGGCCGAGGCCGCCAAAATTGGGATCGTACTTGATGCCGAGCAGGCCGAGGTCGCCGAGCTTCTTGAACACTTCGTGCGAAGGGAATTCCTCGGCGTCTTCCCATATGTCGACGAAGGGATTGAGTTCCGTCTCGACGAACTTCGCCACCGTGCGGCGAAGGTTCTCGTGTTCAGGTGTGAAGTGCATTCCATCCTCCGGTCGGTCGTCGGTCGCTGTCCGTCGGTCTTATTGTCGCTGCTCTCCGATCGACGTCCGACGTCCGACGACCGACTGTTTTCCTTCACATCCGCGCCACGCCGAAGCTGTTCGTCCTCAACATACGCCTGTCGCCCTCGGCGGCGATCGACAGGCAGAGCGCCAGCATGCGGCGCGTGTCGCGCGGGTCGATGATGCCATCGTCCCATAGCCGTGCGGTGCCGAACAGCGCGCTCGACTGCTGCTCGACGCCGCCCCTGATCTGCGCCGACATCGCTTCCAGCATCTTCTCGTCGACCGGCTGACCTTCGCGGTCGGCCTTGCCGCGGGTGACGATCTCCATGACGCGGGCCGCCTGCTCGCCACCCATCACCGCGGTTCGCGCCGTCGGCCAAGAGAAGATGAAGCGGGGCGAGAAGCCGCGACCGCACATGCCGTAGTTGCCGGCGCCGTAGGAGCCGCCGATGACGAAGGTGAACTTCGGTACGCGCGCGTTGGCGACCGCCTGTATCATCTTCGAACCGTGCTTCACCGCACCGTCGCGCTCGGCCGTCGTGCCGACCATATAGCCGGTCGTGTTCTGCAGAAAGACCAGCGGCACACCGGCCTGGTCGCAGAGCTGGATGAACTGCGCCGCCTTGAGCGATCCGGTCGGCATGATCGGCCCGTTGTTGGCGACGATGCCGATCCGGTGGCCTTCGACCGCGGCGTGCCCGCACAGCGTGTCGGGCGAATACTCCGCCTTGAACTCGAGCCATTCGGAGCCGTCGACGATGCGCGCCACGATCTCCTTCATGTCGAAGGGCGCCTTTTCGTCGGCGGGAACGATGCCGAGGAGTTCCTCGGGGTCGTATTCGGGCGGCCGCGCAGCAGCCCCCGCCGGCACCTCATCCAACGCCAGGTGGGCCACGATCTGCCGCCCGATGGCGATCGCCTGCGCATCGTCTTCGGCGACGTACTCGCCGAGACCGGTGATGCGCCCATGCAGGTCGGCACCGCCGAGGTCCTCGTCCTCAGCGTCCTCGCCGATCGCCGCCTTCACCAGCGGCGGGCCGGCAAGGAAGATCTTCGAGCGGCCGCGCACCAGGACGACGTAGTCGGAAAGGCCGGGCAGATAGGCGCCGCCAGCCGTCGACGAGCCGTGGACGATGGCAATCTGCGGGATGCCGGCAGCCGACAGCCGCGCCTGGTTGGCGAAGGCCTTTCCGCCCTCGACGAACATCTCGGCCTGGTAGAGCAGGTTGGCGCCGCCGCTCTCGACCAGGTAGATCAGAGGCAGGCGGCTCTCGAAGGCGATCTCGTGCAGGCGCAGCGCCTTCTTCAGACCCATCGGCGGGATCGTGCCGCCCTTGATGGCGCTGTCGGAGGCCGAGATCACGCAGCGGCGGCCGCTGACCACGCCGATGCCGGCGATGGTGCCGCCGCCCATGATGTTCTTGCCGCCGTCGTCGTCGTGCATCCGGTAGCCGGCGAGCGTCGACAGTTCCAGGAACGGCGCGCCTCGATCGAGCAGCCTTTCGACCCGCTCACGCGGCAGGAGCTGGCCACGTTCCTCGAAACGCGCCTTCTTCGACGCCGAGTTGCGGCGGACAGCCTCTTCCAGCGACCGCACCTTCGCCAGCTTCTCCGCCATGGCGGCGGCGTTGGCGACAAACGCGGCCGACTTCGGATCGAGCGCCGAACGGATCGCCGGCATCAGGCCTTGCCTCCGTCGCCGAGCACATCGGGGAGCGCTGCGCGATGGAAGCCGTCGAAGGGCGGCGATCCGCCGCCCTTCACGATCGGGTAGAGCGCGGTGCCCAGCGGCGCGCCGCCGTCGATCGGCACGGTGACGCCGGTGACAAAGGACGCGGCCGGCGACAGCAGGAAGCAGATCACCGCCGAGACTTCCGCCTCGACGCCGATGCGGCCGAGCGGCACGTGGTTCTTCAACTGCGGGATCAGCGCGCGCGTCATGCCGCCATAGGTGTCCATACCGGACGAGGCGATCCAGCCTGGCGCCACGGCATTGACGCGCACGCCGGCATGCGCCCACTCGTAGGCCGCGGACTTGGTGAGGTTGACCATGCCTGCGCGCGCCGCGCCCGAATGCGCCATGCCGGGCATGCCGCGCCACATGTCGGCCGCCATGTTGACGACCGCGCCGCCATGCACCTGCATCGACTGGACGTAGACCTCGCGCATGACGAGGAAGCCGCCGGTGAGGTTGTTGGAGACGACCGCCTCGAAACCCTTCTTCGAGATCGCCGCCATGGGCGACGGGAACTGGCCGCCGGCATTGTTGACGAGGCCGTGGATGCGCCCCCTGCGCTCGACGACGCCCGCGATCGCCTGCCTCACGGCCTCTTCGTCGCGGATGTCGAAGGCGAGGCTGTCGACGCTGCCGCCGTCCTCGGCGATCTCGGCGGAGACCCGATCGAGCTTGTCCTGGCGGCGTCCGGTAATGACGACATGAGCGCCGAGCGAGGCGAGTTCGTGTGCCACGCAGCGCCCGATTCCGCTGCCGCCGCCGGTGACGACATGCACCTCGCCGGCGAAGCAGTCGCTGCGCAGAATGCTCCGATAGCCCATGGGCCTCCTCCTTTTCGAACGCTAAATCACGTTGACGTAAACGTCAATGCGAAGCTATATGGCGGCGTCCGGCGCGACCCGCCGCACAACGGATTTGTTCCCGTCGCAATGCCGGGATAGGCTGGCGACGCTAACCCACGAGGATCGAAGATGAGCATCCAGGATATCGCTGCCAAGCTGAAGTCGCGCGTCGAGAGCTCCGGCTTCGACCGCTCGGTCAAGTTCGACACCGGCGCCGACGGCGTCATCGTCATCGATGGCGGCTCGATCTCGACCGTCGACGCTCCGGCGGACTGCACGATCAAGCTGTCGCTGGACAACTTCAAGGACCTGATCGCCGGCGACCTCAGCCCGACGACGGCGTTCATGACCGGCAAGATCAAAGTCGAAGGCGACATGTCGGTCGCCATGGCGCTGCAGAGCCTGCTCTGACGTTTATCCGGACGCGCCAGCGATGTAGGTTCATGTGGAGCGGTAAAAAAACGCTCCACTTGAACAGGGAGTTCTCGCCATGAGGTCGCGTATCGCAGCCATCCTCGCAGGTCTGTTCTTCGCCGGCCACGCCGCCGCTGCCGATCTGAAGGACGGCTCCTTCACATGCTATCTGGGGAGCATGGTCCTCGGACAGATAGAGCTCGAGGCCGGCATGTTTCGCGGTCCGGCGTTCGACGGAAACTTCGAGGGCGACTATCCGTTCGAGGTCACCGCTTCCGGCACGGTCAATTGGGGCGGCCCGCTCGGAGGGCTGAGTTCCGACGGCAACACGGTGGTCAGCACCGTGCTCAAGAAGGCCGGCGACCGGATCGGTTTCGACATCACGGTCCAGAACGCGCGTGGCAACTTCCAGACCATCAGTTGCTACCCCGACTGAGCAAACGCTGCCGCGCAATCGACCGCCCGATGATCAGGAAGCCTTGCGCATGACTGCCATGTTCATCGTCGCGCGCAGGCGGAAGCCAATCGATTCGTAGAGGCCGATCGCGGCGGCGTTCGTCGCGTAGGCGTGGAGATAGGGCACGTCACCGGCTTCGCGGATGCGTTCCATACCGTAGAGCGACATCAGCCGCCCGAGCCCCTGCCCGCGCACGTCGGGATGCGTGCACACCCCACTCAACTCGCGGAAGCCCACCTGCCCGAGCCGCTGGCCGGCCATGGCGACCAGGCGGCCGCCGGCACGGATACCCCAGAACGGACCGAAGTCCTGCGCCCTCAGCGTGAACGGACCCGGCTTGGTCAGCGTCGCGAGGTCGAGCATGTCCTGCGCGTCCTCCGGGCCGAGCCGGACGATGCGCTCGTCGGCCACCGATTGCGCCGGCCCTTCCGCGACCATCTGCACGAGCGTCGCGCGCAGCGTCGCCTCGAAGCCTTCCGGCAGCAGGATCGGATCCGCCTGGACGACGATCAGGGTTTCGCCGGGGCCTGCGAGTGTTCCGAGCGCGGCGAGGCTTTCGGGGCTCTCGTCGCCCGTTGCGGCGAAGGCGGAGACGGCGGCCGGATAGCGCTTCGCCAGCGGACCGCCCTCGGCAAGCCCGGCGTGGCGCGAGTTCAGCGCGGTCCAGATCGGCCTATCAAGAACGCGTGTCATCGAGATCCTCGGCGCGGCGGTTGAGCGGGCGCTCGGCAAGGCGGTCCTCGATCGCGGCCAACTGGTCGAGGAGCGCGCCGGGAAGATCGCGGCAGAGTTCGGCGACGGCCGCCTCGATGCGTGGCCAGATCACGGTCTTGCCCTCTTCCACGACCGCGCGGCCGGCCGCGGTCAGCGTGATGACCCGCCGCCGCTGGTCGTCCGGCGGCTGCTCCGCCGCGACAAGGCCCATTTTCGTCAACTCGGATACCGATCGCGTCGCGCCCGGCTGGGTGATGCCGAGCGCCTCGGCGAGTTCCCCGATGCCGAGCGGCCCGAGCCGGTCGATCGCCGCGAGCGGAGGATAGAGCGCCGGCTGCACCGGGCCGTCGAAGGTATCGACGATCTTCTGCGTGTCCGCCTGCAGGCGCTCGCCGATCCGCTTCAGCCGCGTGCCGAGGCAGAGATAGCCCAACGCCCGAACCACGTCTTCAACCATCGCAGTTCCCGTGTGCACTTATATAACCGTTTATATAAATGCACATGAAAATGCTGATGACAAGCCCCGGCTGCCTTGGACCGGGGCCTCCCGTCCGGTTGTCGGAGGTTTCAGGCGGCGCGCGCCAGACGCGCCGCCTCGGCCTTTCGCCCAGCGGCCTTGAGCACGCCGCGCGCGCCGTCGAGCGCACCGGCGTCGAGTTCCAGCGCGAGGATACGGTGCTTCTCGTAGGGGCCGGGCATGGCGAGCGCGCCGGTCTTCCCAGCGGAGAAGCCGAAGCGGGCGTAGTACGGTGCGTCGCCGACGAGGAGAACTGCGCCATGGCCGCGCCGCGCCGCCTCCGCGATTGCATGGCGCATCAGCGCCGAGCCGATGCCGGCGGATTTCATCGCCGGGTCGACCGCGAGCGGGCCGAGGAGCAAGGCGCGGCAATTGCCGATCTCCCCCCTCCTGGGGGAGATTTCGCGCTCTACCATCACGTCCCACAGCCGCACCGTTCCCACGACGCGGCCGTCCGCATCGCGCGCGACGAAGGCGAGGCCTTCCGCCGGCAGGCGGCCGCGGCGCAGCTTCTCCGACGACTTGCGCCGCCAGCGCGGACCCATGGCGCGGTCGAGCAGAGCGTCGCGCCCGGCGACGTCGCGCGGCGTCTCGGCCTCGATGGTGAAGGCGGCGGTGGGATCGATGGCAGGCACTGTGTTCACGGCATTGTCCTCAGGCGTGCGCTTCAACGCACCCAAAAACAACGGGTTGCAGAAAAGGGTGAGGCCCTCCCCGCCGGGGGAGGGTTATTCTCAGATGACGTAGGCGCGGAGCGGCTCGAAGCCGTTGAACGCCACCGACGCATAGGTCGTCGTGTAGGCGCCCGTGCCCTCGATCAGCACCTCGTCGCCGATGGTCAGCGACAGAGGCAGCGGGTACGGCGTCTTCTCGTACATGACGTCGGCCGAATCGCAGGTCGGGCCGGCGAGCACGCAGGGCGCGACCTCCCCACCGTCATGAGCGGTCACGATCGGGTAGCGGATCGCCTCGTCCATCGTCTCGGCGAGGCCGCCGAACTTGCCGATGTCGAGATAGACCCAGCGCACATTGTCGTTGTCGGCCTTCTTCGAGATGAGCACGACCTCAGACTTGATGACGCCCGCATTACCGACCATGCCGCGGCCCGGTTCGATGATGGTCTCCGGGATCTGGTTGCCGAAATGCTTCGACAGCGCCTCGAAGATCGCCTGGCCGTAGGCCTGCGCCGCCGGCACATCCTTCAGGTAGCGGGTCGGGAAGCCGCCGCCCATATTGACCATGCGCAGCACGATGCCTTCCTCGGCCAGCGTGGCGAAGACGCGGCGGGCATCGCCCAGCGCGCGGTCCCAGGCGGTCAGGTCGCACTGCTGCGAGCCGACGTGGAACGACACGCCGTAGGCGTCGAGGCCGAGCGCCTTCGCGCGGCGCAGCACGTCGACGGCCATCGCCGGCACGCAGCCGAACTTGCGCGACAGCGGCCATTCCGCACCCTCGCCGTCGGTCAGCACGCGGCAGAACACGCGGGCGCCGGGCGCCACGCGGGCGATCTTCTCGACCTCCTCGACGCAGTCGACGGCGAACAGGCGGATGCCGAGTTCGTAGGCGCGCTGGATGTCGCGCTCCTTCTTGATCGTGTTGCCGAAGGAGATGCGTTCGGCCGGCGCGCCGGCGTCCATCGCCATCTCGATCTCGGCGACCGAGGCGGTGTCGAAGGACGAGCCCATCGAAGCGAGCAGGCGCAGGATCTCGGGCGCCGGATTGGCCTTCACGGCATAGTAGATCTTCGAGTCCGGCAGGGCCTTCTCGAAGGCGCGGAAATTGTCGCGCACGACGTCGAGGTCGACGACGAGGCAGGGGCCGTTCGGGCGTCGGGTGGCGAGGAAGTCGAGGATGCGCTGCGTGGCCATGGGGGTCTCCAGTCGCGCCGTTCTTCGGCGCGCAACAAGGCTTTCGCGTCGCGGGCGTCGGCCGCGCGAGACGATGGTGGACAAAGGCGCGACCGCCTTCCATGGAACCAGCCGGTGGAGACCCCGGAACCATGAACGCGAATCACGCGGCGATGAGCGGAAGCCCTGCGGCTCTAGCTCGCTTTGTCTGCCTTGGCTTGGAGGGAGAACCCTACCGCACTGCCGGCAATGAAGGTGTGCCTCTTCAGTAACCCCGGTCTTTGGACAACCGGCAGACACCAGAAAGGCCCGCACCGTCGTTGCTTCAAGGCGTCCTCGAACATGCGGCTGGCCGCTTGTCCGACCGGGTTCGTTACTCCCCGGGTACCGTCCCGATTCCTCGCCATTCCGAGGTCGGGGGACGCCCACAGGCACGTGCGACTTTGGGCAAGCGCGGATATATGGATGGGGGGTGTCACAATCAACAAAAAAATGCGGCCGGGCGGATTTTTTTCGCCGCCGCGAAACCGGCGTTAACGAGTTGTTTCCCCGAAGGATTCGGCGGCCTTGATGCAATGCATGCCGGACGGGTCTATCCCGGACGGCGGAGTGGCGGTCAGGGTTGACTTGCGGGCGCCTTTCAGCCCCTCGGCGCCCTACCCCTTGAACGTCGGCTGGCGGGGGTGGACGACGTCCTTGAACGCGGGGAAGTCCTTCCATGCCGGTTCGGGCGGTGCGACGCCCGGCGTTGGCGCGTAGATCGACGGCTCCAGCAACTCCATCGACGGCACGTAGCGTGGACAGTTCGGGAAGATCGCGCGCACCGCGACGCGCACGATGAGCTGCGCGCCTACCGTTTCGGCGAGAAGCGGATCGTCGCGGCTCACCGTTGCTGCCCCGTTGACGCGCAGGCGCCGCGGCCTGCCGTGCATGGCAATGAACAGCAGGCCGACGCCGGGGTTGACGAGGACGTTGCCCAGGCTCTTGAACATGCCGTTGCCGTCATAGTCGGGGAATGCCAGTTCGCTCGGGCCGGTGACGCGCACGAAGCCCGGCAGACCGCCCTTGAAGGAGCAGTCCGGCCGGCCTTCGGCGTCCGCGGTCGCCAGGAAGCAATAGGGCATGCTCTCGATGAAGGCCCGGTCGTCAGCCGAGAATTCCGTCCGCGCGAAGCTCTCCAGCCGATCGGCAATCCCGCGGCTTTCGAACTGGTCCTGCAGCCGGCGATTCCCCTCGTGAAAAAGCGTCGTCATGATCTGCTCTCCGCATCGATGTCTATCTGGAACGTGCGGCACCGGCAGGAAGGAGACCGTCGGTGCCGCAGGATTCTCGCCGCCGCGGCGCGCTCAGGTATGTGTATGGCCGGCGGTCGCGTAGTCGATCATGCCCTGGAAATCGACGACCACTGCCGGCTCGTCGCCGACCGTCCACGCGTCATGCCCGCTCGGCAGCAACGAGACGTCGCCCGGCTTGCAGTCGAACTCGGAACCGTCGTCCATCTTGATCCGTAGAATGCCCGCCACGTGATACTGGAAATGCGGCGCCTCGCAGCTTTTCGTCTTGGCGAGTGGCTGCACGGACGTTGCCCAGCGCCAGCCCGGCTCGAACACGCCGCGGCCGATCGTGGCCCCGCCGACCTTGATGAGTTCCAGGCGGCCCTTGGGAAACTCGCGCACCTCGTCGGGCTTCCCGAAATTTTTCAGCTCCGCCATCTTCGCGTTTTCGACAAGCATGGTTCGATCCTTTCCTGTTGAGGTTGACGTGCGCCTGTCCCGCACGGGCGCGCCGCTGCCGTCTCCGGGTTGCCTCGCGGCGCCCGGATCATCCCGGTGGACTGCCGGAAGTTCTTGATTTTCGGGGACTATTCGTCCCAGGCCTGGACGACCGTCTGATCGACGATCAACCCACCCTCCAGCTTGAGCAACGCGATGCAAAAGACCTTCGCGCCATCCGGATAGGTGCAGGCCTGGGTGAAGGCCATCTGCTCGCCGTCGGCGATCGTCACATCGACGCGGTGCGTCATGGTACGGCTGCAGATGTCGTCCCAGAACGTCGAGATCGCGCCGCGTCCCTTGATCTCCCTCGGCTTGCTCGGCGGGTTGTTGCGGTCGACGATCCGGGTGACCGCATGGTCCGCGTAGAACGATGCAAGCTCCCGGCCGTCGCGCGCCTCGATGGCACGCTTGATCGCAGCACCGGTCACGGGATTTGTCCTGGCAAGCATGGCGTCCTCCTGTCCCTGGAACCATGCCCCCCGCCGTGTCGCTATGACGGTTCGGAGGGCGCCGACTTCTGGAACCAACTTAGCGTATTGCCTTCGATCTCGCTTCCACCGAAAGCGCCATGCCGGCAATGGCCCGATCGGGCCAGCGGGCTTACTGCGCGGCCCTTCGCGCCACCAGTCCGGCGGCGGCGGCGCGCGTCGGCATTTCGAGCTTGAGCAGGATGTTGGCGACATGCCGCTTCACCGTGTGTTCGCTGAGGCCGAGTTGCACCGCGATGTGCGGGTTGCTGAGACCGTCCGCGACGAGTCCGAGGACCTCGCGCTCGCGCGGGCTGAGGATGCCGAGATCCGCCGGGCGGACCTTGTTACGGCCCAGCGGCTCGAGATGCCGTTCGCTCGCCAGCGCGACGACGGGCAGCGGTTCGCGCTGGCCGTCGACCGCCACATTGCCGCGGTCAAGGAACTGCAATCCCGATCCGGTTACGAGTTCGCTCGCCAGCCGGGACAACAGGATCTCGGCATGACGGGTCGAGGCAGCGATCCTGTCGGCGATGTCCAGCGCTTCGCCCGACAGCGGCTCGAGCGCCATGTCGATCTCGCCGACGTGGATGCCCTGTGCGATCGCCAGTCCGAGCGAGGCCGCGGTTTCCCGCAGCGCCACCGCGCAGCTCGCCGCGCGGGCTGCGCCGTTGAAACGCGCATCGATCCGGTCCTTGCCCGACCAGCGGCCGTATCCGCCATGCCGCGCCACGATCCTGGGCATCGCTTCGTGCAACAGCTCCATGCGCTCCTGGAGATGCCCGCTCGCGACGGCTGCGGCAAGACCGCCGGACATGCCGATCACGCGCGCCACCAATAGTACCGCCAGGACACGATCCCGCTGGGCCACGGACCGCTCGCCCGTCAGGAACTCCTCGACCAGATCCGCGACGCTGTCGACATCGCCGATCCAGACCGGATGGTCGCGACCCGGCAGTTCCACCAGCCTCGCATGCTTGAGCGTGCGCGCGATCTGCCGGCTGGCCTCGACCCTGACATGCGCATCATCGGTCCGGTGCAGCAGTAGCGTGGGCGCTGCGACGGCCGGCAGCAGGTGCCGCACGTCGATCGCGGCGCTCATCCGCGCCTGGGTGACGGCAGCCGTCGGGCTTGCCGACAGGCGCTCCAGGCGTGCCCACCATTCGGCGAAAGTCCGGTCGTCGACCCGGCCAGGCGCGAGCCGCGCGAGGCTGGCCCCCGTTCCCCACGAGGTTTCGGCCGCTTCGACGCTGGCGCGGAGCCGTTTGGCATCCGTCGTCGCGTCCAGAAGACAGGCATAGCCGCCGTGCAAGACCAGCGCCCGCGTCCGCTCGGGATGGGTCGCGGCGAACGACAGGGCCTGCGCTGCACCGTCCGACGCGCCGAGAAACGCCGCCCGGCCGCAGCCGACGGCGTCCATGACGGCGAGGATGTCATCCAGTTTCGTCCGAGGATCAGGCAACGCGCGTGGGTCGACGCCGTCACTGAGCCCCGATCCGCGAGGCTCGAACAGGATCAGCCGGCAAAACGCAGACAACCGCTTGACGAGGCGGCGGTACTCGGGGTCTTCCCACAGGATCTCGAGGTTCGACGGGAAACCCGGCATGAGGACGAGGTCGAGCGCGCCGTGGCCGACCACCTGATAGGCAATCCTTGCCTCTCCGCTCCTTGCATATCGCGTAACGGCGGTCCGCACTTGCCTGCCCCAGAAGACCAGCGACTTGTCATCCTAGCAGAAATCCCGACCTATTCTGCAAAGTAGATGCCATCGGTCGCGACCGGGCCTCGAGGCAAGCGCAACGAAGAAGTCGTTTCGCGCCCCTTGCATCCGCGCCGGGACGATGGTTTAGCGAGCGCTCCTTTTCGCCCCTGCGCGACACCCCCCCCTCACACGTCAGCTCCACCTCCAGGTCTTCCTCATGATCCGCCTCGAATCCATCTCCAAGCAGAACGGCAAGCAGATCGTCTTCATCGAGGCGTCCGCAACGGTGCAGCGCGGCGAGAAGGTCGGGCTGGTCGGGCCGAACGGTGCCGGCAAGACGACGCTGTTCCGCATGATCACCGGCGAGGAACAGCCCGACGAGGGCCAGGTCTCGGTCGATCGCGGCGTGCGGATCGGCTATTTCAGCCAGGACGTCGGCGACATGGCCGGACGCAGTGCGGTGGCTGAGGTCATGGACGGCGTCGGCCCGGTCAGCGCGCTGGCCGCCGAGATGGCCGAGCTCGAGGCGGCGATGGGCGATCCCGACCGGGCCGAAGAGATGGACGCCATCATCGAGCGCTACGGCGAGGTACAGGCGAAGTTCGACGAGCTCGACGGCTATGCGCTCGACGGGCGCGCCCGGGAGGTGCTGGACGGGCTGGGCTTCAGCCAGGAGATGATGTCGGGCGACGTCGGCAAGCTCTCCGGCGGCTGGAAGATGCGCGTGGCGCTGGCGAAGATCCTGCTGATGCGCCCCGACGCCATGCTGCTCGACGAACCGTCGAACCATCTCGACATCGAGAGCCTGATCTGGCTGGAGAATTTCCTGAAGGGTTATGACGGCGCCATCCTGATGACCTCGCACGACCGCGAGTTCATGAACCGCATCGTCTCCAAGGTCGTCGAGATCGATGGCGGCTCGCTCACCAGCTATTCCGGCGACTACGAGTTCTATCGCGCACAGCGCGCGCTCGCCGACGTCCAGCAACAGGCGCAGTTCGAGCGCCAGCAAGCCATGCTCGCCAAGGAGATCGCCTTCATCGAGCGCTTCAAGGCGCGCGCCAGCCACGCTGCCCAGGTGCAGAGCCGGGTGAAGAAGCTCGACAAGATCGAGAAGGTCGAGCCGCCCAAGCGCCAGCAGACCGTGCGCTTCGAGTTCCAGCCGGCGCCGCGCTCCGGCGAGGACGTTGCCACCTTGAAGAACGTCTCGAAGAGCTATGGCAGCCGCACGATCTACGACGGCCTCGATTTCCAGGTCCGCCGGCGCGAGCGCTGGTGCGTCATGGGCGTCAACGGCGCCGGCAAGTCGACGTTGCTCAAGCTCGTCGCCGGTGCTGCCGAACCCGACGACGGGACGGTCGCACGCGGCCCGAGCGTCAAGATGGGCTACTTCGCCCAACACGCCATGGAACTGCTCGACGGCGAGCGCACGGTGCTGCAGTCGCTGGAGGATTCTTTCCCCCAGGCGGGCCAGGCGCCGCTCAGGGCGCTGGCCGGCTGCTTCGGCTTTTCCGGCGACGAGATCGAGAAGAAGTGCCGCGTGCTGTCGGGCGGCGAGAAGGCGCGCCTGGTGATGGCCAAGATGCTGTTCGACCCGCCCAACTTCCTCGTGCTCGACGAGCCGACCAACCATCTCGACATCGCCACCAAGCAGATGCTGATCGACGCGCTGTCGCGCTACGAAGGCGCGATGCTCTTCGTCAGCCACGACCGGCATTTCCTTGCGGCGCTGTCCAACCGCGTGCTCGAACTGACTGAGGACGGCCTACACGCCTATGGCGGCGGCTATACCGAGTACGTCGCCCGCACCGGCCACGAGGCGCCGGGCTTGCGCGGCTGACGCGCCGGCTGCCCGCCCTTGCATCTCCCCGGCTTATGAACAATCCTCGCCGTTACGTTCCCGATTTGCGAACGACGGAGCCGTCATGGACACGCTGACCCGCATGCGCGCCTTCATCGACGTGGTCGAGGCTGAAGGCTTCTCCGCCGCGGCGCGCAAGATCGGGCGGTCGAAGGCGCTGCTGTCCAAGTACGTCCGCGAACTGGAGGACGAACTCGGCGCACTGCTCCTGAACCGCACCACCCGGCAGTTCTCGCTGACCGAGGCCGGCCACACCTACTACCGGCGGGCGACCGAGATCGTCCGCGAAATCGACAGCCTCGCCGACGCGGTGCGCGAATCCTCCGGCGACGTGCGCGGGCGCATCAAGCTCTCCGCCCCGCGCACCTTCGCCGACGCGCCGGTCGGCCAGTCGCTGATCGACTTCGCCAAGGATCATCCCGACATCGTCCTCGATATCCATCTCGACGACCGCTTCGTCGACCTGGTCGAGGAAGGCTACGACCTGGCGATCCGCATCACGCGATTGGAAAGTTCGTCCCTGATCGCCCGGAAGCTGGCCCCGTTCGGCATCAAGGTCTGCGGCGCACCGGCCCTGATCGAAAAACTCGGCCGGCCGGAACGTCCCAACGATCTTGCGCGCATGCCCTGCGTGATCGACACCAACGGGCGCTGGCTGTCCAACTGGGCGTTCGTCAACGAGCAGGGCGAACCGACAACGGTTGCCGTAACCGCCAGGCTGGAGGTCAACAGCCCGCTATCGGCGCGCGCCGCCGCGGTCGCCGGGCTCGGCTTCGCCACCCTGCCCGACTTCATTGCCCGGCCGGCGCTCGACGACGGGACACTTGTCCCCGTCCTCGACGAGTTCTTGCCCACCGGTGGCGGCATCTACGCCGTCTACCCGCACCGGCGCTACCTGCCCGCCAAGGTGCGAGTCTTCGTCGACTTCCTCGTGCAGTGGTTCAAGCAGCGCCCCGATTGAAAGTCGCTATGCGCCGATGCCGAATTCGGGCGGTATCCGACCTGCCCGCGGAGCGGGCAAATCGAACGGCTAATCGCGCGCCGGCAGCGAAAATGTCGCGAGCACGATGCCTGCCGTTGAAATGGCAGGCCGTTACGCGACGTCGCGCCACCTGAACATTTCGGGTTATCTTGAAGCGAACTGCCAGGCAGCCGCGAAAGGCGCTACGGCTTGCGGCCCCAGGAATTGAGCAGACTGCCCGCACAACCTTTCTTGCAGACGTTGGCGAACCACGCTGAGCCATCCGCCCTGACTTCCAGGTTCTTAATTTCGCCTTCGCATACGCTATCGCGCCATTCACCCTCGTAGCGGTCGCCGTTCGGGGTACTCGCCAAACGCAAATTGATCGTCCCCGGAGGGGTCGCCCCTGAGCAGACGCCCGTATAGGTGCCGGTGAAATCCCGCGGGCCGCCGGTGATGGTGACGTCCCCCCAACCACCGGGATTTTGCCAATTGCCGACAACCGGCGCTGTCGCGTCCTGCGGACAGGTGCCAGTCTGCATGCATTGATGCACGAACTCCTTGAACGGGCCGGAGCCGAAACCTCGTGTCGTGGCGACAACAACGGCGATGAGGACACGCTTGGCTTCGCCACCGACCAGGTTCGCCGTCTCGTCGTCTGCAATGCAGTGGACGGCGGCGACCGTGTCGGCGACGCCGACAAGCCCGACATACCAGCCGTCGAAGTTCTGGGCCGCCCCTGGAAGCTGGAATTTACCGGCTACCGCGTTCATCGCGGCCATTGCACGGTTGATGCAGGTATTCTGATCTATCGGTGTCCAGGTCCATATGCCGCCGTGATCAATCGGCGCATTCTGCGCGAGCGCGGATGCTTGTCCCAGCGCCAACCCTACGACAACTGTCGCCGAGAGAAAGATACTGGCCCGAAGGCCCCTGCACGGCCCATCCATCCGAGCCCCCGCCGCTTGACGTAACGTAATGTTAGCTATTTCGACAAAACAATACAAGCCGACGCGCCTTTCGGCGTTCGGTCGCAGGTGCCCGCCAAGACGCGCGGCCAATCATTTATCGTGCGCCCGTCCCAATTTCGCCCGTATTCTGGTAAGGGTCGACGGTCCCGGCTCCACTCCATGCGACCTACGATGCCAATGAAGAACACACGCGCGACCCTGGTTTTCAGTCTTGCAGCGTTGGCATTGTCGACGATGCCCGCGAGAGTCCATCCGCACGTGTTCGCCGAGGCCCGCCTTGACGTTGTGCTGTCGTCCGACCGTTCGGCGGTGAGTTCGCTTCGCCATCTGTGGCGCTTCGACGACGTGTTCTCCAGCACTGTGCTGATGGAGTTCGACAAGAACGCCGACCTGAAGCTCGACGACGCCGAACTCAAGGACGTTGCCGACACGGTCTATACGTCGATTGCCGACTACGACTACTTTCAGATGGTGACCGCCGACGGCAAGGACGTGGCCATGAACCCCCCGCCCAGCCTGATGGTCAACTACGAGAACGACCAGCTCGTCATCCTGTTCGAATCGCAGCCGAAGGAGCCGATCCGCCTGTCGGGCAAACTGGATTTCGGCGTCTACGACCCGACCTTCTACACCGCGATCGATTTCGTCGAGGACGAGAACATGTCGGTCGAGCACCTGCCCTCCACCTGTACGCGTGCCGTGATCCGTCCCGATCCTGACGAGGCGCTGGCGCAGAACCAGGCAACGCTTACCGAGCAGTTCTTCGACGATCCGGCGGGCACCGACATGTCGAGGATCTTCGCTACCCGTCTCGAGTTGAGCTGCGCCGCGGAAGGCTGACCCGATGAGCAAGAACCTCGCGCGGATCGTTTTCGCCCTGCTCGCAGTCGTCTATGTGCTGACGCATTTCCTCGGTCACGCCCATGCGCAGAGTTCGCTCGGCATCGGCACCAACGAGGCCGTTCTGCCGTCGACCGGCTTTTTCGCCGGCATCCTCAACTGGATCAACGTGCAGCAACAGGCGTTCTACCGGGCGCTGACCGGCGCACTGAAGGAGATGCGCCACGACGGTAGCCGGCTGTGGCTGCTGGTCGGCTTGTCCTTCCTATACGGCGTCTTCCACGCCGCCGGGCCGGGACACGGCAAGGCGGTGATCTCGTCCTACATGCTCGCCAACGAGGTGGCGCTGCGCCGCGGCGTGATGCTCTCCTTCGTCTCCGCAATGCTGCAGGGCCTGACCGCGATCGCCGTCATGCTGCTGGTCTACTTCCTGCTTCGCGGCACCTCGATCTCGATGACGAAGGCAACCTGGACGCTGGAGACGGCGAGCTATGCGCTGATCGCCCTGTTCGGCGCCTGGCTGCTGTGGCAGAAGGCCGGCCGGCGCCTCGTTGCGCGCCTGACGGGTTCGCCGACCCACAGCCTGTCGTCCGCCGCGGTCGCCCATGCCGGGCATTCGCACGGCCATGCACATAGCCACGATCACCACGATCACGACCATCACGGGCACGACCATCGTAGGCACGACCATCATGGGCACGGGCACGACCACGGTCATCATCACCACCATGGCCACGACCACGCGCACGATCACGCCCCCGGCGCGGTCTGCGAAACCTGCGGCCATTCGCACGCACCCGACCCGGCGATGCTGTCGGGTGACCGGTTCGACTGGCGCACGGCGTGGTCGGCGGTTGCCGCAGTCGGGGTCCGGCCCTGCTCGGGCGCGCTGATCGTGCTGACCTTCGCCTTCCTCAACGGCCTGTGGCTCGGCGGCGTGCTCTCCGTTTTCGCCATGTCGCTGGGCACTGCGATCACCGTTGCCGCGCTTGCGACGCTCGCGGTGACGGCGAAGAACTGGGCTGTCGCCGTCGCCGGCGACGGACGCGCCGGCAATGCCGTGCACACGACCATCGAGGTCGGTGGCGCCGCCCTGGTCATGGTGCTCGGGCTGATGTTGCTGGCGGCGAGCCTGACGGCCTGACACCGGCCGGCCGGCGTCAGGACGGCACGCGGCCGCCGAGTTCCTCTTCGATGTAGACGCGGACAATCTCGTCGAAGCCTGCCTCGGCGACGAAGCCGAGTTCCCTTGCCCGGCTTGCGGCGAAGCGCGTCGGCCAGTTCTGCACGATCGCCCAGATCGCCGGGTCGGGCTTTTCCTCGATCAATCCGGCGATACGCTCGCCGGCGATGCGGCGCAGCGCCTCGATCTGTTCGCCGACCGTCACCGCGACCCCTGGCATGACCAGATTGCGGCGCGGCCCGACGAGGGCGCCGTCGATCTCGGCGGCGCGGATCAGGAAGCCGACGGCCGAGCGCGGGCTGGCATGGGTGTGCACGACCGAGCGGGAGACGGGAAGGATCGCCGGCAGGCCGTTGAGCGGCTCGCGGATGATGCCGGAGAAGAAGCTCGACGCCGCCTTGTTCGCCTTGCCCGGCCGCACGCAGATGGTCGGCAGCCTGATGCCGATCCCGTCGAAGATGCCCTTGCGCGAATAGTCGGCGAGAAGCGCCTCGCCGATCATCTTCTGCGTGCCGTAGGAGGTGAGCGGGGTAAGGTGGAAATCGTCCGGGATCACGTCGGGGAACGGCGCGCCAAAGACGGCGATCGACGAGGTGAAGACGACGCGCGGCATGTAGGCGGCGGCGTGGACGGCGTCGAAAAGCGCCTTCGTGCCGTCGAGGTTCACCCGGTAGCCGAGATCGAAGTCGGTCTCGGCTTCGCCGGACACGACGCCGGCAAGGTGGAAGATCACGTCGGGCCGCGCCGCGACCAGCGCCGCCGCGGCTCCGGGCGCGGAGAGGTCGCCGGTATGGGCGGTAACGGCGATCCCGCCACCGCTGGCTGCCGGCGGTACGATGTCGTGCAGATCGAGAGCCGTGATCGGACGGCCGGCGAGCACGCCGTCCCTGATCAGGCGATCGACGAGCTTGCGGCCAATCATGCCGGCAGCACCCGTGACGAGGACGCGCATCATTCGCCTCCCTTGCGGCGCTGGAAACGCGCCCGGAAATAGAAGACGAGGAAGAACGCGGCAACGAAGCCGACCGCGACGACGCCGGCAACGGCGGGCGAATAGCCGCCGATGGCCAGCATGATGGTCGGCATGAAGTAGGCGAGCATGCCGAAGCCGATGAGGATCGCGGCCGCGGCGAGCGCCGAGTTCCTGTTGCCCTGTTCCACCTGCCGCCTCCGCTCGATCCATTGTTGTCGGCAACCGGCATGCGCGATGCCGGACCGCGATGCAAGCGCCCGTGTGTTCCTTCGCCGCGTGGCCGGCCCGGATCGCGCCGCGCTCAGGCCTTCGGTCGGAAGTCTTCCAGCCGTCGCCTCTGCTGTCCGTCTGCGTCGAAATTGGCCGGATCGAGCCAGGCCTCGTAGGCCTGACGGAGATCGGGCCACTCCTTGTCGATGATCGAGAACCAGGCCGTGTCACGGTTCTCGCCCTTGACCACGAGGTGCTGGCGGAAGACGCCTTCGAAGCTGAAGCCGAACCGTTCGGCGGCGCGCTTCGACGGCTCGTTGCGGTTGTTGCACTTCCATTCCCAGCGGCGGTAGCCGAGGTCGTCGAAGACGTGGCGGGCGAAGAGGAAATGCGCTTCCGTTGCCGCCGGCGTGCGCGCGATCAGCGGCCCCCAGTAGATGTTGCCGATCTCGGCGACGCCGTTGGCCGGGTCCATGCGCATGATCGTCTGCCGCCCGGCAACTGCGCCGCTCGCCTTGTCGATGACGGCGAAGAACAACGGATCCGGGCTCGCTTCGGCCTTCTCCAGCCAGGGCTGGAACGCAGCGCGGCTCTCGGGCGGGGTATCGGGAAGCCAGCGGAAGCGCGCGTCGGCATCCGCAACGCTCGACGCGGCGAAAAGGCCGTCGCCATGGCGGGTGGCGCTGAGCGGCTCGAGGACGACGTAGCGGCCCTCGATCGCCCTGCGCTCCGGGCGCGGCCGCGGCTGCCAGTTCTTCAGGTCCTCGCCCATCCGAGCCTCCATTCCATTTGACTTTGCGTAGGGACGCTCACAAAAACCTAGTCGTCCCGAAAGAACCAGATGGGCTGCCGCAATGCTCCACACCGTCGCCGCCTTCGAACGTCTCGGAGAGGAGAACGCCTTCGCCGTTCTCGCCCGCGCCACCGCGCTCGCGGCCGAGGGGCGCGATA
This sequence comes from Rhizobiaceae bacterium, assembly GCA_905339215.1. Taxonomy (GTDB): domain Bacteria; phylum Pseudomonadota; class Alphaproteobacteria; order Rhizobiales; family Rhizobiaceae; genus DUSC01. The sequence continues at coordinate 151,265 of CAJPFN010000014.1, read as the reverse complement.
TCATCAACCTCGGCATCGGTCAGCCGGACTTCAAGACGCCCCAGCACATCGTCGAGGCGGCGATCAAGGCGCTGCGCGACGGCCACCACGGCTACACGCCGGCGACCGGCCTGCTCGCCTGCCGCGAGGCGGTCGTGAGGCGCACGCTGACAACGACGGGCGTCGAGGTGTCGCCAGAGAACGTGATGATCCTGCCGGGCGGCAAGCCGACCATGTACGCGGCGATCGTCATGTTCGGCGAGCCCGGCGCCGAGATCATGTACCCGGATCCCGGCTTCCCCATCTACCGTTCGATGATCGAGTTCACCGGCGCGAAGCCCGTGCCGATCCCGATCCGCGAAGCCAACGGCTTCGCCTTCTCCGCCGAGGAGACGCTTTCGCTGATCACGCCCAAGACGCGGCTGATCATCCTCAACTCGCCGGCGAACCCGACCGGCGGCGTCACCCCGCGCGCCGAGATCGAGGCGCTTGTGCGCGGTCTGGAGAAGCATCCGGACGTCGCCGTCCTTTCCGACGAGATCTACGACGTCATGACCTATGACGGCGAGACGCACTGCTCGCTGCTTACCTTCCCCGAGATTCGCGACCGGTTGATCGTGCTCAACGGCTGGTCGAAGACCTGGGCGATGACCGGTTGGCGCATGGGCTGGTCGATCTGGCCGAATTCGGCGGAGAGCAGCCACCTTTACGACAAGGTGCGCAAACTCGCGGTCAACTGCTGGTCCTGCGTCAACGCGCCGTCGCAGTTTGCCGGCATCGCCGCGATAGACGGGCCGCAGGACGAGGTCGAGAAGATGATGAAGGCCTTCGACCGCCGCCGGAAGATCGTCGTCGAAGGACTGAACGATCTGCCCGGCGTCTCCTGCATCACGCCGAAGGGCGCCTTCTACGCATTTCCAAACGTCTCGGCGACGGGCTGGAAGGCGAAGAAGCTCGCTTCGGCGCTGCTCGAGGAGGCGGGCGTGGCGCTGATCGGCGGCCCCGATTTCGGCGTCCTCGGCGAAGGCTACATCCGCCTCTCCTACGCCAACTCGGAAGAGAACATCCTCCGCGCCCTCGAACGGATCGACGGGTTCCTCGACGCCGCCCGGGAAAAGACGGCGTCATGAAGACGAAACGCGTCCGGGCAGCGGGCCTTGCTGCACTCGTCCTCGCCCTCCTCGCCTTGCCGGCAGCGGCGGACGAACCGGTGGCGCTGTGCGGCGGCCTCCAGGGCCTCGCCTGCGGGGAGAAGGAGTTCTGCGACTTTCCCGTCGGCACCTGCGGCGCGGCCGACCAGACCGGCTTCTGTCTGAGGAAGCCCGAAGTCTGCACGCGCGAATACCGCCCGGTCTGCGGCTGCGACGGCAAGACCTACGGCAACGACTGCGACCGCCGCTCCTACGGCGTTTCCAAGCTGAAGGACGGTCCCTGCTGAGGCTCTACGCAAGACGAGTTCGCGCAGCCAGTTGTCCCTTTCGTCCGGGCTCTACGGCGGCGCAGACCCGCCTCAGAGCGCTTTTTCGAACCAGTGGTGGGCGTAGGGATTATCGTTGTAGCGGCCGATCTCGCGATAGCTGCGGTTGCTGTAGAGCGCATGCGCCTCGACCAGCGCACGATTGGTGTCCAGAAGGACCTTCTTGAACCCGGCCGCGCACGCCTGCGCTTCCAGCCGATCCATGATGCGGCTGGCGACACCCAGCCCGCGCGCCGACGCGGCCGTCCACACACGCTTGATCTCTCCGGTGGTGTCGTCGAGCCGCTTCAGCGCGCCGCAGCCGACCGCCTCGCCGCCACTGCGCGCAACGAGGAACCAGCCGGCAGGCGGCGTCGCGTCGTCCTCACCGAAGGTGCTGCCGACCGACGGATCGAACCCCTCGTCGAACCGCTTCGCGAGTTCGGAATAGTATTGCTGCAGGCACCAGCGCGCGTCCGCACTTCCCGCCGGCTCAATCGTGATCTCGACCGCGCCTGCACGCAGCAGCCGCTCGACTTCGGCCATCGCCGTCGCGAGCCGTTTGCGCAGGGGAGCGGCCAGCGGCGCAAGGATCGCCTCGGCGAGCCGGTCAGACGCGGCGTCGTAGGCCTCGAATTCGGCACGGCCCTTCGCCGTCAGCCTGAGCTCGCGCACGCGGCCGTCTTCGGCGCTCTTCGCCACCTCGGCGATGCCCTGCGCCTCGAGCGAGCGGACGAGCCTGCTGAGGTAGCCGGAATCGAGCCCGAGCTTCTCGCGTAGCCGGCGCAGGTCGAGGCGCTCGGCGAGCCCGGCCTCGAAGATGACGCGCGCCTCGCCGAGCGGACGGCCGCGGGCGAGGTAGCTGTCGTCGAGAGCCCCTATGCGCTGGGAAACCAGCCGGTTGAAGCTGCGCACGCATTCGATCTGAAGCGGATCCATTCTCTGACTTTAGTCAGAGATTTTCCGCCACGCAAGCCGGCAGCAAGAGCGGGACACTCAGCCCCGCCCGACGAACGGCATTTTCGTCGCCATCACCGTCATGAACAGGATGTTGGAAGCGAGAGGAAGGTTGGCCATATGGAGAACCGCGTCGGCGACGTGGGCGACGTCCATCGTCGCTTCCGCCGCGACGGTTCCGTTGGCCTGGGGCACGCCGATGGTCATCGGCATGGCCATGTCGGTCAGTGCGTTGCCGATGTCGATCTGGCCGCAGGCGATGTCGAAGGGCCGGCCGTCCAGCGCCAGCGTCCTGGTCAGGCCGGTGATGGCGTGCTTGGTGGTGGTGTAGGGCACGGAACCGGGACGCGGCGCGTGCGCCGAGATCGAACCGTTGTTGATGATGCGGCCGCCCATCGGCTCCTGCCGACGCATATGGCGGAAGGCTGCGCGCGCGCAGAGGAATGAACCGGTGATGTTGGCAGCGACCACGTCGTTCCACACATCGACGGGGATCTCGTCGATCAGGGTGGACTTGTAGCCCATGCCGGCATTGTTGAAGAGCAGGTCGATACGGCCGAATTCACTCGCGACCGCGTCGAACATGGCATCGACCTCCGCCTCCTTCGACACGTCGCAGGCAAACGCCAGCGCCCGCGCCTCGACGTCGCCAGCCTCGCCGATGGCGTCTTCGAGCAGGCCGAAGCGGCGGCCGCAGAAGACCGTGTTCCAGCCGTTTCTGAGCAGCGCTGTGGCTGCCGCCTTGCCGATGCCGGTTCCGGCGCCGGTGACGATCGCGGTCTTGCCGTTTGCCATGCGCTTTCCTCCACGTGCCGGATACTCGTGGCAAAGGACGGCGGCGATGACAAGGGCGGATGATGGAGGGAATCGGAGAGGGAGTGCGGCCGCCGCGGCCGACAATCGAAAGGGCGGCCATTCGCGGCCGCCCCGTTTCGAACCGTGCTTGGGAGGAGGAAAGCCGATCCGATTGACTTCGATGATGCGCGCGGCTGGTTAATGAAACCTTAACGGCCCGCAGGCGCTCCACGCGGGCAAGAGCCGAATGGCGGTGCGTCACTCGTTCCGATGGCGGGTGCCATGTTTACGTCGTAAAGACTAGTGACGCACCGGCCGCGCGCGGCCGGAGAAACGAGAGACCGCCGCACCTCACCATGCCTTCTCGCGCGACCTATCATCACGGCGACCTGCACCGCGCTCTGCTTGTTGCCGCGGAAGCAGAGCTGATCGAGAAAGGCATCGAGGGTTTCACCCTGCGCGGCGTGGCTCGGCGCGCCGGCGTCTCGCACGCAGCACCGGCGCATCATTTCAAGGATACAGCGGCGATGCTTACGGCGCTCGCCGCCGTGGCGGCGAAAAGGCTGACGGAGACGACGACACGGCGGCGGGAGGCCGCTCCGCACGATCCGCGTTCCCGCTTCCTCGCCTCGGGAGCCGGCTACATCGACTTCGCGCTGGAGAACCCTGCGTTGTTCATGTTGCTGTTTGGATCGGGCCGGCCGGATTCGGACGATCCCGAACTGGTCCGTCACGCCGGAGCCGCCTTCACCGATCTCGTCGACAGAATCGCCGCGATCACGGGCAAGGACCCGCTGGCTGACGCCGAGGGCCGGCTCGACGTGGCGGCGGCGTGGTCGCTGGTCCACGGCGTCGCAAGTCTTCTGATCGCGGGGCGGATGAAATCGCTGCGGCCGACAACAGACGCCGACCGCGATGCCTGGTTGCGGCGTCTAATAGAGCGGATCCTGCCAGACTGATCGGGGGTAGCCGATCTTCAGGAAACGGGCTGCAGCGGCGCCTTGGCGGCCGACACGGTCGCCTCGACATGGTCGACCAGCGCGTCCGGCAGCTTCAGCCGGCCGGCCAGCAGGTCGAGATAGCCGCGCTCGGCGCGGGAATCGGGCGCAATGGTGAGCCGCGAAGCCGTGTAGAGTTCGACGCGCTGCGCCTCGGTGACCGCGGAGGCGACGATGGCGTCCATGTCGATCGGCCGCTCGAGCTCGCGCATCAGGAACTGCTCGGCGTCCTCGCCGATGCCCGAGAGGTGCAGCCGGTCGGCGATGCGCGACCGCTCCTCTTCGTCGATGTGCCCGTCGGCACGAGCCGCGGCGATCATGGCGCGGATGATGGACAGCGCAAACTGATCCTCACCCTGCGGAGCGCTCGCCGGATCGAAGGAGGTGTCGGCAGGCGGGGGGAGAAGCTCAGGCTGCGCGGAACCCTGCTCGGCGGTCGGCTCAGCGCCGGACCTGTAATTCTGGTAAGCCTTGTAGGCGAGGCCGGCTACGGTGGCGAGGCCGCCGACCTTGAGGGCGGTCCCGGTCACCGAACGCCCGGCGCTGGTGCCGAGCAGTACGGCAACGATGGCGCCCGTGGCGATCGGATTGTCCTTGGCAAGCTGGGTCGCCTGGTTGGCCTTGTCGCGCACGGTCGACTCGGTTCCCGGGATCTTCGATCCGAGCAGGTCGTCGAGCAGCTTCTTGGGGTCGAACATGCCTTTGGCCTCCTTTGGATAGCGCGGCAGGATGCGTTCAGGAGTAGCTAGGCACCGTCCCGCGACATTGCAATGACACGCGCGGAATGGTCGCGCGGCTCGCGGTGTTTAGCGGCGACGTGCGCCTACGCGCCGCCGATATGCGGACCATCCCCGCGCTCCTCGGCGAGCGCGACCTGCCGGTGCCGCTCGGCATAGCGCAGCCGATCGGCTTCGCTGCGTTCGTCAAAGCAGCGCTCGCACGAAATCCCTTCGGCGAAACGCTCCGAGGCGCGCTTGGCCGCGGTCAGCGGCCGCCGGCAGGCGCGACACAGTTCCGCCTCCCCTTCTCCAAGGCCGTGGGTCACCGCGACACGCTCGTCGAAAACGAAGCACTCGCCCTCCCACAGGCTATCCGCCGCCGGTATCTCCTCGAGGTATTTCAGGATACCGCCCTTCAGGTGGAAGACGTCCTCGATGCCGAGCGACTTCACGTAGGCCGTCGCCTTCTCGCAGCGGATGCCGCCCGTGCAGAACATCGCAACCTTTCGCCCCGCCAGTTCCTCGCGCCGGGCGCCGATCCAGTCAGGGAATTCGCGGAAGCTCGCGGTACGTGGATCGACGGCGCGGCGGAACGTGCCGATCGCGACCTCGTAGTCGTTGCGCGTGTCGATGACCACGGTGCGGGGATCCGAAATCAGCGCATTCCAGTCGGCCGGCTCGACATAGGCGCCGGCGCTGCTACGCGGATCGAGACCCGGCACGCCCATGGTCACGATCTCCTTCTTCAGTCGCACTTTCATGCGGTGGAAAGGCATCGCCGACGCGCGGCTGAACTTCACGTCCAGCCCCGCCAGGCCGTCAACCGATTCGAGGCGATCGATCAGGGCCGCGATAGCCTCGTCAGAGCCGGCGACAGTCCCGTTGATACCTTCCGCCGCGAGGAGCAGCGTGCCCCGGATACCGAGCGACCGGCAGAAGTCGAGAAGCGGGGCGCGCAGTGCGGCGAAGCCCTCAAGAGGCGCGAAACGATAGAGAGCGGCGACGCGCCAGGGGACAGGGAGGGGGACAACGGACATGTAAGTGGCCGTATCGCAGGTCGACCACGAAGGCAAGAAACCGCCTTTTGCCGAGGAAAAACAGGCCGCCTCTGCCGACGTAAAGCGTGACTCGTCGCGAATCTTCTCCCCGCGTTTGTCCCCCTCCTCCGGCTAAGGGCGAAACTGGGCGATCGAACCCGGATAGGAGAGAATGAATATGTTCACGGAAGTGGTCATACTGGAAATCGCCAAGGTCGCCGAGGAACTGAAGGTCGAGCGTGCCGCCCTGCTCGCCGTCGCGGAGGTCGAGAGCGGCGGCAAGGTCTTTGCCAGGGTCGACGCCCAGAACCTGCCGCTGATCCGCTTCGAAGGCCACTATTTCGATCGTCGGCTCGCCGGCGCCAGGCGCAACCGCGCCCGCGCCGAGGGTTTGGCCTCGCCCAAGGCCGGCGGCATCGCCAATCCGTCGACACAGGAGGCACGCTGGGCGATGCTGGAGCGCGCGACCGCGATCGATCGCCGCGCTGCCCTGGAATCCACCTCCTGGGGCATCGGCCAGGTGATGGGCGCGCACTGGGACTGGCTCGGCTATGCCAGCGTCGACGACCTCGTCGCCGAGGCGCGGAGCGGCGCCGCCGGCCAGGCGCGGCTCATGGCCCGATTCATCAGCCGTGCCGGCCTGCGCCCGGCTCTGCGAGCCCACGACTGGCCGGCCTTCGCCAGGGGCTACAACGGCGCCGGGTACAAGGCGAACGGCTATCACACGAAGATGGCGGAAGCCTACCGCCGCTTCGCCGCGATGGACCTCGGCGGTCGCGCGCCCGTAGCGTACGCGCGAGCGACAATCCTGCACACGCTGCCGGCGTCGGCCCCTGATGTAAAGGCCGCCCGGCGCGACGGCCTCCGCGGTTTCGCCCGCCTCGCGGAGTGGCTGGGCGCGCTGCCCGCAAGACGCTCGGCGCCGGCGCCGGACGCCGATCGTGGACAGGACGGCAATGCTTTGCTAGACCGCTCTCGCTAAATCGATTGAAGGCGGTGCGGAACGATGGCCAGCACGACGAAGAAGCTGCTCTCCCTGCTTGGTCGCCAGCCGGTCATCCCGGTTCTGAAGATCGAAGACGTCGCCGCCGCCGTGCCCCTCGCCAGAGCGCTCGCCGCCGGCGGCCTGCCGATGATCGAGATCACGCTGCGCACCAGCGCGGCGCTGGAGGCGATCCGCCGTGTCGCCGGCGAGGTCGAGACGGCCGTGGTCGGTGCCGGCACGATCCTCAACGCCGGGCAGTTCGAGGACGCGGCGAAGGCCGGGTCGCGCTTCATCGTCAGCCCCGGTTGCAGCGCGTCGGTATTCGCCGCGGCCCGTGGCAGCGACGTGCCCCTCCTGCCCGGCGCGATCACGCCGGGCGAGATCATGACCGCGGCGGAAGAGGGTCTGGATTTCCTGAAGTTCTTTCCGGCCGAGCAGGCGGGCGGAACGGCGTTCCTGAAGGCTCTGGCCTCGCCCTTTGCCGGCATCCGCTTCTGCCCGACGGGGGGCGTCTTTGCCGACAATGCAAGAGAATATCTCGCCCTGCCAAACGTGACCTGCGTGGGCGGTTCCTGGGTCGCGCCGGACTCGCTGGTCAAGGCCGGTGCATGGACGACGATCGAGGCGCTCGCTCGCGAGGCTTCGGGCCTTGCCGCCTGATCCGCTATGACCCGCCCCGGCTCGAAACGCCGGTGACACGGGTCGTTCTACCTCTCAGTTGAAACGGGCGACCGAAAGGAAGGTGACGGCCTTGCCGGAGAAGCGGTTGGCCAGAGCCGCCTGGTCTTCCTGCTGGAAGCCGGCCGTATAGACCTCACGCGGAGCCGTCGTCACGATCTGGTAAGCGTAGGACGGCGCCGTGGTGCCCTTGGTGTTGTTGGCGACATAGTCGCTGTCGAGAGCCCAGCGGGCGGCATGGGGCTGCGCGGCTACGACCAGCGGCTTGCGGTCCGGCTTGCTGTCACGGGCCGCGGGACGCGCCGCCTTGGCGGTGGTCCTGGCGCCGGCCCCGATCACTGATGCCGGGTCCGCGCCGGACTCGGCGAGGACTGTACGTAGGGACGCGGGCGTGGCCGATGCGACCCGCGTGCCCTTCGGCGAGGCAATGACCTCTTCCGGCGCCGCCGGGAAGGCGTCATTGCCGTCGGCGGCATAGGCGGCGAGTTGCGGAATCGCGTTGACCTTCTTCGGTAACGCGGCCTCGGCGAAGGCCTTTTCGGCCGCCGCCGGGCGAAGTTCGGGAACGGGAACGGCACCCGTCGCCGCGGTCTCGAGTGTGTCGGCCGGCGCCACGCTGGCGACCATAACGGGCTCCGCCAGATCGACCGCACCGGCAGCCGGCGCGTAGTCCGGCCGCCATGTCGGCACCGGAATGCCGAGCGCCACCTGGGCGGCTGGCTGCTCCGGCTGCGACGGCGCCTGCTCGCGAGCGAGATCGACGAGAGGCCCGCGAGAATCGTTCAGATCGACAATCGGCGCGCCGACGTCGCGGCTCGGCCGGGGCGCGACCGATGGTAGCGGCACATCTCTCGCCGGGAGTGCTGCGACGATGACTTCGCGCTGCGGCTCTTCCCCGGTCGGCAATTCGGCGGGGCGTGCCAGTTCCGGAGGCAGAATGCGGATCTTGCCGTCGCTCTTGGCCTCTGCGTCCTGCTTGGCAGGCTTCGCCGGTTGGGCCTTCGGGGCCGGTTCGTCGGCCGCGATCTGGCCGCCGCTTTCTTCTTCCTCGTCCGCACCACCGCCGAAGATCGCCGAGAGCAGTCCGCCCGAACGGCTGCCGCCGCCGGACGTCGTCGCCAGGGCCAGCGCGGTCCCGCCGCTCTTCTTGCGCGCTTCATAGGCTGCGAGTGCCTGCTGGAAACCGGGTAGCGGCTTGCCGTCGCTCGGCACGTGCAGCGTCTTGCCGTTGGGGAACAAAGCGACGAGTTCCCTGCGGCTCATCTTCGGCCAGTGGCGGACATTGCCGACGTCGAAATGGACGAATGGCGAGCCGGACTTCGGATAGTAGCCGACGCCGCCGCCCTGCATCTTCAGGCCGACTTCACGGAGCTTCTTCAGCGGCACGCCCGGAATGAAGAAGTCCATCGCCTTGCCGAGCATGTGCTGGCTCTTCTTGGCGACGCCCTTGGACCGGCTGCGCAGCATCGAATTGGTGGCGGGCGAACGATAGGCGGACACGACGTTGATGTAGCTGTTGGCGCCGGTGGCGCGGTAGGCCTCCCAGACGAGATCGAAGAGCCTCGGGTCCATCTTGGTCGGCTCGTTGCGGCGCCAGTCGCGCAGGAACTGGTTCAGCTTGCGCAGGCCCTGCTGGTCGTATCGGCCGTTGCGCTTGAAGGTTATCTCCGCCTTCTCGCCAGTGTGGATGAACATCAGCTTCAGCGTGCGGGTCTCGGCCTGGGCGGCCGGTGCGGTACCGACAAGCGCGTAGAGGGCAAGCATTGCGGCGGCCAGCCAGCCCCACCGGGCCTTTGGCTTCGCGTGCCGTCCGCGATTTCGGTCTGCGATCGTGATCAAATCAAAGGCCCTGTCAGGCTGCCATTGTCCCCGGATTTGATGGCCCGGATGTACAGGAATGAGACATCCGAATATCGATCCTAATGGTTAATCACCGCTTATTGAAGCCGAAATGCGGTAACAGGATGGCGACTAGAGGGCGAAAAGGCACCGCCGGTCAACAGGGTAAACGCGGTATGAACCGGAAAGCCGCGGTAAACGGCCGCATGCGTCAGGATGCAAGCCGCTCCGCCCGGCCATCCTCCGGCTCGATGCCGTACTCCTTGAGCTTGCGGTAGAGGGTCGACCGTCCGATTCCGAGCCGGCGGGCGACTTCGCTCATTTGCCCCTGATAGTGCTCGATGGCGAGCTTGATCATCTCGAGTTCGATATCGGCGAGCGTGCGCACCTCGCCACGGTCGTCGAGAGCCCGCACGATGCCGAAATGACGTCCCGTCGATGCTTCGCTGCCGGCGACAGCCGTGTCCCGCGTTGCGGGGGAGACTGGCATCCCGGCTTCCCCGCCAGCCGGAGTCTCGGATGCCGGATGCGTTTGTCCGGTACCAATCGAGAGCGTAAGGCCCTCGACCTCGGCCCGGATCTGCGGGAAGTCTTCCCTCGTCAGCATGTCGCCGTCGCACAGGACGGACGCCCGCAGGACGGCGTTCTCGAGTTGGCGGATGTTGCCCGGCCAGTCGTAAGCTTGGAGCATCGCCAGGGCTTCAGTGGATATGTTGGTCACCCGGCGCGGAGCGCCGGCGCCGGCAGCCCTGCCGATGAAATGGCGGACGAGTTGCGGAATGTCGTCGCGCCGGTCGCGCAGCGGCGGCACGAAGATCGGAAAGACGTTGAGGCGGTAGAATAGATCCTCGCGGAAGTGTCCGTCCTTGACCAGCTGGATCAGGTTGCGATGCGTCGCCGAGATCAGGCGGATGTCGACCTTGAGCGTCGAACGGGCGCCGACGGGATCGACCTCGCCGTCCTGGACGGCGCGCAGGAGCTTGACCTGGACGTCGAGCGGCAGGTCGCCGATCTCGTCGAGGAAGAGCGTTCCCGTGTTCGCCTCGACGAACTTGCCGGCGTGTTTCTCGGTGGCGCCGGTGAACGCGCCCTTTTCGTGGCCGAAAAGGATGCTCTCCACGAGGTTGCTCGGGATGGCGCCGCAATTGACGGTGACGAACGGCCGCGAGCGGCGCTCGCCCGAGCCCTGGATGGCGCGCGCCACGAGTTCCTTGCCGACGCCCGATTCGCCCTCGATGAGGATGGGGATGGACGACGACGACGCCTTCTGCCCAAGCCGGATGACGCGCTCCATGGCCGGACTCTGCGTGACCATGTCCTTGAAGGTGATGACGCCGCCGCCGGGCCGGCGCGTGCGGCGCGCCGCCTCATCGCCGACCGCCTTGACCTTCAGCGCGTTGGTGATCGCAGCCTGCAACCGTTCGGGCGACGCCGGCTTCACGACAAAGTCGAAGGCCCCGGCGCGCATCGCGCCGACCACGGTCTCGATGCCGCCCTGCGACGTCTGCACGATAACGGGCAGGTCGAAGCCGCGCTCGCGCATGGTGCGCAGAACGGTCGTGCCGTCCATTCCCGGCATGACGAGATCGAGGATGGCGAGTGCGGCGTCGCGGCCCCGCGGCTGTTCAAGAACGGCGAGCGCGGCCTCGCCGCCGTCCGCGACGATCGCCTCGTGGCCGAAGCGGTTGACGGCCGCCTCGAGCAGCCGACGCTGCACGGGATCATCGTCGATGATGAGGATGGGGCCGGTCATCGGAATCCTAAGTATTCGCCGCGAAGGGGATTTCGCCGTCTGGATCAACGTGGCACAGGGTTCTAAATAAGCGCTCAAGAAAGCCGGTGAACGAAACCTTGCCGGGGAATCCCGCCGGCGCCCCTTCCCGTGAAAGGCTTGGCATGCCCATTCCGCACACTGCGACAGCCCCCCTCGCCGCGCCGCGCGCCGCCAGGCCCGGTACCACCGCCGGCACGGCGGCGGACCTCGGACAGCTCCCCGAATGGGAACTCGGCGACCTCTATCCTGGCATGGACGCGCCCGAACTCCAGCGCGATATCGAGGCTGCCCAGAGCGAGGCCGCGGCGTTCGAGACACGGTGGAAGGGCCGGCTCGCCGCCGAGGCGGCGCGCCCGGAGGGCGGAGCCCTGGGCATGGCGTTGCGAGAGTTCGAGGCGCTTGAGGAACTGATCGGCCGCATCGCTTCCTACGCCGGCCTCATCTATGCCGGCGACACCTCCGACCCGAAACGGGCCAAGCTATACGGCGACATCCAGGAGAAGATGACGGACGCCAGTGCGCGGCTCCTGTTCTTCTCGCTCGAACTCAATCTCGTCGACGACACGCCGATCGCCGCCGCGCTCGACCGGGATCCCGGCTTCGGCCACTACCGTCCCTGGGTGCTGGATCTCAGGAAGGACAAGCCGTTCCAACTCGAGGACCGCGTGGAGCAGCTGTTCCACGAGAAGTCCATCACCGGTCGCGGCGCCTGGAATCGCCTGTTCGACGAGACGATGACCGACCTCAGATTTGACGTCGACGGCGAGACGCTCGCGCTGGAGCCGGCACTGAACCTGCTCCAGCATCCGGACGGCGACGTGCGCCAGCGCGCGGCCGAAGCGCTCGCGACAACGTTCAAGAAACACCTCAGGACCTTCGCCTTGATCACGAATACGCTGGCGAAGGACAAGGAGATATCCGACCGCTGGCGCGGTTTCGCCGACATCGCCGATTCCCGGCACCTCGCCAACCGTGTCGAGCGCAATGTCGTGGACGCGATGGTTGAGGCCGTCCGCGAGGCCTATCCACGCCTTTCGCACCGCTACTATGCGATGAAGGCGCGCTGGCTCGGCATGGATGCCCTGAATCACTGGGACCGCAATGCGCCGCTACCCGAGACGCCGCGACAGACGATCCCATGGGAAGAGGCAAGAGAAACCGTCCTTACCGCCTACGGACAGTTTGCCTCGGAGATGGCGGAAATCGCGCGCAGCTTTTTCGACAGACGCTGGATCGACGCCCCGGTGCGGCCGGGCAAGGCGCCCGGCGCCTTCGCGCATCCGACGGTGCCCTCGGCGCATCCCTATGTGTTGCTCAACTACATGGGCAAGCCGCGCGACGTGATGACGCTCGCCCACGAACTCGGGCATGGGGTGCACCAGGTGCTCGCCGGCCGGCAGGGTGCGCTGATGGCATCCACTCCGCTCACGCTCGCCGAGACCGCTTCCGTATTCGGCGAGATGCTGACCTTCCGCTCGCTGCTCGCCCGCACGACCGACCCGCGCGAGCGCAAGGCGATGCTCGCCCAGAAGGTCGAGGACATGATCAACACGGTCGTGCGTCAGATTGCCTTCTACCAGTTCGAGCGAAAGGTGCACACCGAGCGGCGCCAGGGCGAACTGACGGCCGACCGGATCGGCGAGTTCTGGCTGGAGGTCCAGGCCGAGAGCCTCGGACCCTCGATCCGGCTGCGCGAGGGCTACGAGACCTTCTGGACCTACGTCCCGCACTTCATCCATTCGCCATTCTACGTCTACGCCTATGCCTTCGGCGACTGCCTGGTGAATTCCCTCTACGCCGTCTACCGAAACGCCGAGAGCGGTTTCCAGGAAAAGTACTTCGACATGCTGCGCGCCGGTGGCACCAAGCACCATTCGGAACTGCTCGCACCCTTCGGCCTCGACGCGTCCGATCCGGGCTTCTGGCAGAAGGGGCTCTCGGTGATCGGCGACCTGATCGGCGAGTTGGAGGCGATGGAATAACGCCTTTGCCGGGCAGAGGAGGGAGACGCGGCGCGTCGTCCTTGCATCCATGCTAGAGTCGCCCTTCATCCTGTTCCGCGACGACTTCTCCGGAAACGACGTGCTGTTCGAGCGGCCGAGCGAGATCATCGTTGCCGACGCGGCCACCGATTTCTTCCCAGCCATGGAGGCAGTCGAGCGCGCCCGGGCCGCGGGAAAGTGGCTCGCCGGCTACTTCTCCTACGAAGCGGGGTACCTTCTCGAACCGAAACTCAGGCCGCTGCTTCCCGATAGCCGGCGCACGCCGCTGGTCTGCCTCGGCGTCTTCGACGGCCCTTCGGACGATCGGCTGCGGCTGCCGGGAGAACCGCAGACCAACGGCCCGATCTTCGACGCACGCCCGGCCTGGACCTTCGAGGACTACCGGGTGCGTTTCGATCGGCTGCACCGGCACCTTCGCGAAGGCGACTGCTATCAGGGGAATCTCACCTTTCCCTACGATGCGCGCTGGTCCGGCGATCCGCTTTCGGCCTTCGCCGCGCTCGCCGGAAGGCAGAAGGTGAAGTACGGCGCCCTCGTTTCGCTGGGCGGCCCAATCCTTCTGTCGCGCTCGCCCGAGCTCTTCTTCGAGATCGATGCGCAAGGCTTCATCGAGACGCACCCGATGAAGGGCACGGCGCCGCGGGGCCGGACCCGCGCGGAGGACGAGCGAAACCGCGAGTTCCTCAGGAACGATCCGAAGAACCAGGCCGAGAACCGGATGATCGTCGACCTGCTGCGGAACGACGTCTCGCTCATCAGCGAGGTCGGCTCCCTTGAGGTGCCGGAACTTTTCAAGATCGAGAGCTACGCCACCGTCCACCAGATGGTGAGCCGGGTACGAGCGAAACTGCTTTCGGGCCTTTCGGTCGAGCGGATCTTCGCCGCGCTGTTTCCCTGCGGCTCGATCACCGGGGCTCCGAAGATCCGCGCCATGGAAATCCTGCATGCGCTCGAGGGGCGACCCCGCGATGCCTATTGCGGGGCGATCGGCTGGATCGAGCCGGGCGGGCGCATGCGGTTCAACGTCGCGATCCGTACCATTACCCTCCACGCCGATGGCGAAGCGGTGTTCAATGTCGGAGGCGGCGTCGTGTTCGATTCGGTCGCCGAAGAGGAGTACGAGGAATGTCTGCTGAAAGCCCGCTTCGTGACCGGCACGACGGCTTTGAACTGATCGAGACCTTTCGCCGGGAGACGGACGGGACATTCGTGCGCCTCGACCGTCACCTCGCCCGGTTGAAAGCGTCGGCCGGAGCGCTCGGCTTTGCCTACGACGTGCACGGCATCGAGCATGAGCTGGACCGGCTGCATATGCGGAAGGGGGCGCTCCGTGTGCGCCTGCTGCTTTCGCGCGACGGCACCGCCACCGTGTCGTCCGAACCTTACACGCCGCTTGCCGAGGGGACCGTCTGGACGCTGCGCATAGCACATTCGACACGGCTCGACGCCGGCGACAGCCTGCTGCGGCACAAGACGACCCGTCGAACCGCCTACGACCATGCCCGCGCCGAGTATCGAAAGGCGGACGCCGACGAGGTGATCCTGCTCAATGGCGATGGCAAGGTCTGCGAGGGGACGATCACGACGCTCTTCGCCGATCTTGGCGACGGCCTTCCCCTGGCGACGCCGCCGCTGGAATGTGGCCTGCTCGCCGGCGTGCTCAGGGCCGAGATGCTGGAAGCCGGCTCGGCCCGCGAGGCCGTGCTCATGCCGGCAGACCTGGCCGCGGCGCGTGCGCTCTTTGTCGGCAATTCGCTGCGCGGGCTGATCCCCGCCCGACTTGCAAACTGAGCCGATCATGCCCGCCGATCCTGACTGCGAAGGCTCGCCCGTGAACAATCCGCCCTTTGCACGGCCCGCCCACACGCCCTATGACGGCACGTCGAAACCGTTCACGATCGGCTTGAAGCCGCTCGACCTCGCCGAATGGATCGAGCCCGGCGCGGACCTCGAGGCGCAGCTTGACGAGAAGGCTCGCCTCTATGCAGAGATACCTGAGAAGGTCTTCGTCGAGGAGCCGGATTCGCGGGGCGCCCAAGCTGAGGCCCTCGATCTGCTGGTCGAGCACTTGCCGCGGCGCTTTCCGGACATCTACCGCGGCGAGGCCGACGTGATGCTCGTCGGCTCCAGCGGCCGCCGCATGCGGCTCGACGCGGACGCAGCGCCGCTCCGCACGGCGTCGCTGCTCATAGCCGAGGACCTGATTTTGATGCGCAGGGGCGACGACGGATGGCGGCTCGCGGCCGGGTCGCTATGTTTCCCGTCGTCATGGTCGCTGATCGAGAAGTTCGGCAAGCCGCTCCAGGACATCCACGCGCCCGTTCCCGGCTTCGGCCCGGGAACCCGCTCGGCCGACATCATCAACCGAATGTTCGACGGTCTCCAGGGTCAGGCGGTGGAACGCTACAACTGGTCGATCCAGGCGGGTTCGGCGCTCTACCACCCGTTGTCGGGCCAGCAGCGCATCGACCGCGCCACCGGCCGGCCGACGAAATTTCCCGACGGCGACATTGACGGCCGCGCCTTCATCCGGGTCGAGCGCCAGACGCTGCGCAAGCTGCCGATCTCCAAGGACATCCTGTTCACCATCCGCATCCACATGGACCCGCTGAAGGTGCTGGAGCGTCACGCCGACCGCGCCGCCCTTGCCGAATCCTTCGCCGCGCAACTTGAGGCGATGGACGAGGCGCAACTCGACTACAAGGGGCTGACGTCCGACCGCGACCGGCTGGCAGCGCGGCTCAGGGCGATGGCCGGATAGGCCGCCCCGGCCCTTCCGGAGCCTCTGCGCGCCTCCTAACCCTATCGACGGTTTTCCCTTTATTGTGACGCCGTTCTGTGGTTCTTCGCACGTCCAGTGGGCGGCGGAAGCGCTGCATCGTCAGGAGATTGAGAGATGGTAAAAGCCCAATGGCCGGTCTACGGCGAGATCACCGGCCCGATCGTCATGATCGGTTTCGGTTCCATCGGCCGCGGGACCTTGCCGCTGATCGAGCGCCATTTCACCTTCGACAAGTCGCGCATGGTGGTGATCGACCCGCAGGACGGCGACCGCAAACTGCTCGATGACCGCGGTATCCGCTTCGTCCAGCAGGCCGTCACCAAGGACAACTACAAAGAACTTCTGAAGCCGCTGCTGACCGATGGCGAAGGCCAGGGCTTCTGCGTCAACCTTTCGGTCGATACGTCCTCGCTCGACCTGATGAAGCTCTGCCGCAAGTTGGGCGTGCTCTACATCGATACCGTCGTCGAGCCTTGGCTCGGCTTCTACTTCGACGAGACCGCCTCGAACGCGTCGCGCACCAACTACGCGCTGCGCGAGAGCGTTCGCAAGGAGGCCCGCAAGCATCCCGGCGGCACGACGGCGGTTTCCTGCTGCGGTGCCAATCCCGGCATGGTGTCGTGGTTCGTCAAGCAGGCGCTCGTGAATCTCGCTGACGACATGGGCCTCGACTACGACGAGCCGGCCGTGCGCGACCGCGAGGGCTGGGCCAAGCTGATGAAGAAGGTCGGCGTCAAGGGCGTCCACATCGCCGAGCGCGACACGCAGCGCACGCGCAATCCCAAGCCGCTCGACGTGTTCTGGAACACCTGGTCTGTCGAGGGCTTCATCTCGGAAGGCCTGCAGCCGGCCGAACTCGGCTGGGGCACTCACGAAGAGTGGATGCCTAAGAACGCCAGGAAGCACAAGAAGGGCTGCAAGGCAGCGATCTATCTCGAGCAGCCAGGGGCCAACACACGCGTGCGTACCTGGTGCCCGACGCCCGGCCCGCAATACGGCTTCCTTGTCACGCACAATGAATCGATCTCGATCGCCGACTACTACACCGTGCGCGACAAGAAGGGCGAGGTCACCTTCCGTCCGACCTGCCATTACGCCTACCATCCATGCAACGACGCGGTGCTCTCGCTCCACGAGATGTTCGGCGCGAACGGCAAGCCGCAAGCAGTGCATCATGTCCTCGACGAAGAGGAACTGGTCGACGGCGTCGACGAACTCGGCGTCCTGCTCTACGGCCACGACAAGAATGCCTACTGGTACGGTTCTCAGCTGTCGCTGGACGAGGCGCGCAAGCTCGCCCCCTACCAGAACGCGACCGGGCTGCAGGTCTCGTCGGCCGTCCTCGCCGGCATGGTCTGGGCGCTGGAGAACCCCGGCGAGGGCATCGTCGAGACCGACGAAATGAACCATCGCCGCTGCCTCGAGGTGCAGATGCCGTACCTCGGGCCGGTAAAGGGCCACTACACCGACTGGACGCCGGTCGACGGTCGCCCCGGACTGTTCCCGGAGGACATCGACCGCAAGGACCCCTGGCAATTCCGCAACATCCTCGTTCGCTGATAGCGGTCGGCGGGGCAGATACCCCCAATCTTCTTGCTTTCGTCGTAAAATGGCGCGAAGGATCGCGCGATGCGGCAAGGAGAGGATTCGGGCGCCATGACGACGAGACGCGGAGCATTTTCAGTCGCAATGGTCGCGGCGGCATTGCTCCTGTCGGCCTGCGCGAGTTCCAGCGGGCCGGGAGGCGGCCCGGTAACCGTGGCGCCGACCGGCGTCGAAGGGGAATGGGTCAGCGCCGACGGGGTTGCAGTCTCGCGCTTCTCGGGCGGCGTCTTCGAGACGGTAGCAACGGACACCGGCAACAAGCTGGCCGACGGCAATTATAGCTATCTCGATGCCAGGACGGTTCAGATCACCGTGGTTTCGCTGATCCGGCAGACGACCAGTACGGTCAACTGCGCAATGGCCACACAGTCGCAGCTCAACTGCACCTCCTCGACGGGCCAGCAATTCATCCTGACAAGGAAAGTCGGCCAGGTCTGACGGCCGGGTGCGCGGGGCGCGACATTCGCCTCGCTTGCGCCCTCCCCGGCGGATTGCGATAACTCCCGAAAACGCCGGGAGGAACGATGGCAGCCCATTTCGACACGCTTGAGACGCGCTCGCAGGCCGAGCGCGAAACGGCTCTGTTCGCCCGCCTGCCGGGTTTCCTCGCCCGTGCCATGGCGGCGGCCCCCGGCCTCGCCCGCTGGCTCGCCGGCATCGACCCGCATATGATCGACAGTCGCGCCGCGCTGGCGCGCATCCCGGTGTTACGTAAATCCGACCTGATGGAACTGCAGGCCGCGAACCCGCCCTTCGGCGGCTTCGCCGATGCCTCGACGCTGTCCGGCAGCCGGGTTTTCCTTTCACCCGGACCGCTGTGGGAGCCGCAGGGCGCCGGCGCCGATCCGTGGGCCTCGGCGCGCGCATTTCACGCCGCCGGCATCCGTGCGGGCGACGTCGTCCATAACGCTTTTTCCTACCACATGACGCCGGGCGGCTTCATCCTCGACGAAGGTGCCAGGGCGCTCGGCTGCACGGTCTTCCCGGCGGGTACCGGCAACACCGAGATGCAGGTCGACGCCGCCGCGGCATTGAGGCCGACTGTCTATTGCGGCACCCCCGACTTCCTCAAGGTCATGCTCGACAAGGCGGCGGAGACTGGCAAGGACCTGTCGTCGTTCCGCCTCGGCCTGGTTTCGGGCGGCGCGCTGTTCCCCTCGCTACGGGCCGAGTATCGGGAGCGCGGCATCTCGGTGCTGCAGTGCTACGCAACGGCTGAGTTCGGCGTGATCGCCTACGAAAGCACCGCGGCGGACGGGACGCCGAATCCGGGTATGATCGTCAACGAGGACCTGATCGTCGAGATCGTGCGACCGGGCACGAATGCGCCTGTGCGCGAGGGTGAGGTCGGAGAGGTCGTGGTGACCGGCTTCAATCCAGCCTATCCGATGGTCCGGCTCGGCACAGGCGACCTTTCCGCCGTCCTTCCCGGCATCTCTCCCTGCGGCCGCACCAACGTCCGGATCCGTGGCTGGATGGGTCGCGCCGACCAGCGTACCAAGATCAAGGGCATGTTCGTCGATCCCAAGCAGGTCGACGAGGTGGTCCGCCGCCATCCCGAGATCACCAGGGCACGACTCGTCGTTACGCGAGACGGCGAGCGCGATGCAATGACCCTGCAGGTCGAGGGACTCGCCGAAGGCGCTTTCGATCCGTCCGTCGTGGAGGCGACGCTGCGCGAGGTCACCAAGCTCGGCGGAACGGTCATCCTCGTCGCCGACGGAACCCTGCCTAACGACGGCAAGGTCATTTCCGACGAGCGCGACTACGCAAGATGACCGCATACGGACCGCTCGCCGACGTCGGTTTGGGCTTGCGTCGGGCAAAACGCAGTGTGAACATGAAGCCGAGCCGCTGTCATACCGCGGTCAGTATCGGGCGGTACTAAACCCCCGGAATCTTGGAGAGGTTGTCATGCGCAAATTCACCGCGTTAGTCGCAGGTACGGTGTCGGCGTTGGCGATGTCGTCGGGCATTTCGTTCGCCGACTACACGCTGACGATCCTGCATATCAACGACTGGCACAGCCGAATCGAATCCAACAACCGCTTCGAGTCGACTTGCTCGGCCGAGGAGGAGGGCAAGGGCGAGTGCATCGGTGGCGCCGCGCGACTGGTCACCGCCGTCGCCGAGCGCCGCAAGGCGCTCGAGGGACAGAACGTGCTGCTGCTCAACGGCGGCGACAATTTCCAGGGCTCGTTGTTCTACACGACCTACAAGGGCAAGGCTGAGGCCGAGTTCCTCAACCTGATGAAATTCGACGCCATGACCGTCGGCAACCACGAGTTCGACGACGGCGAGGACGCTCTCGTGCCGTTCCTCGAGGAGATCAAGTTCCCGGTTCTCAGCGCCAACGTGCTGGCCAGCGCCAAGTCGGGCGTCGGCGACAAGATCAAGCCATCGATGGTGATCGAGGTCGGTGGCCAGAAGATCGGCATCGTCGGCGCCGTCACCAACGACACGCCGGAGATCGCCTCCCCCGGTCCGAACATCCTGATCTCCAACGACCTAAACGCGATCAAGGCCGAAGTCGACAAGCTGAAGGCCGAGGGCGTCGACAAGATCATCGCGCTGACCCATGTCGGCTATCCGCGCGACAAGGAACTCATCGCCAAGATCCCCGGCGTCGACGTGGTGGTCGGCGGCCATTCGCATTCGCTGCTGTCGAACACCGACGCCAAGGCGGAGGGCCCGTATCCGACGATGGTCGACAATCCCGAGGGCTACAAGGTCCCGGTGACCCAGGCGGCCTCCTATTCGAAGTACCTCGGCGAGTTCAAGGTCGTGTTCGACGACGCCGGCGTGGTCAAGGAAGCGAGTGGCGACCCGATCTACCTCGACAAGTCGATCGCACCCGACGCGACGGTTCTCGCCCGGATCGCGGAACTTGGCGCGCCTATCGAGGAGTTGAAGAAGAAGGAGGTTGCGGAGACCACCGCCCCGATCGACGGTAGCCGCGAGGCCTGCCGGGCCCGCGAATGCGAGATGGGCAATCTGATTGCCGACGCCATGCTCGACCGCGTCAAGGGCCAGGGTGTGACCATCGCCATCCAGAACGGCGGCGGCATCCGCGCCTCGATCGACCAGGGCGTTGTCACCATGGGCGAGGTGCTCACGGTGCTGCCGTTCCAGAACACGCTGGCGACCTTCCAGATCGCCGGCAAGGATATCGTCGCCTCGCTTGAAGCCGGCGTCTCCGAAATCGAGGAAGGCAAGGGAAAGTTCCCGCAGGTCGGCGGACTGAAGTTCACGCTCGACAAGTCGGTCAAGCCGAACGAGGGCCGCGTCAAGTCGGTCGAGGTCATGGAGGGCGACGCCTGGAAACCGATCGACCCGGAAAAGATCTACTCCGTCGCGACCAACAACTTCGTGCGCGCCGGCGGCGACGGCTACAAGCTGTTCGCGACAAATGCGCAGAACGCCTACGATTTCGGTCCGGGCCTCGAGCAGGTGGTTGCCGACTACCTTGCCGCCAATCGCCCCTACACGCCGAAGATCGAGGGCCGCATCACCGAGGTTGCCGCGGCAGAACCCGCGGCCCCCGCGGAACCGGCGAAGCCAGCCGAAGCAGCTCCCGCCGAGCCAGCCAAGCCGGCCGAGCCCGAAGTGAAGCTCCCGCCGCTGCCGGAAGGCTCGGGCGATATCGCCGGCGAGGCGCCGAAGGTCGAGGCGGCCCCGGCGGAAGCGGCGCCGGCCGAGCCCGCCAAGCCGGCGGAAGCGGCTCCCGCAGAACCGGCCAAGCCGGCCGAGGCAGCGCCTGGCACGCATGTCGTCGTCGCCGGCGATACCTACTGGGACTTGGCGAAGAAGTATTACGGCGACGCCAACAAGTGGCACCTGATCGCTGACGCCAATTCCGGCCTGCCGCCGAAGCGCCTGCCGATCGGCGTCACGCTGACGATCCCGCCGGCGAACTGATCGCCGGGTATTCCCGAACCAGGCCCGCCCGGCATGCCGGGCGGGCTTTTTCGCATGAAATCCCGGTGCGGCCAGAGGCAGCATTGCAATTCGGCGCATGGTCTCTACGTAGCGGCGCAGCGAGGGAGCAGCAGATGAACCTGACGACGACGATCGACCGCGCCGCCGCCAAGGCGCAGGGACCGCTGCCTGCCGGGCATCCCCGGATTCGCGCCGGTAGGATCGGCGTTCTCCTGGTCAATCTCGGCACGCCTGACGGTACGAGCTTCTGGCCGATGTGGCGGTACCTGCGCGAGTTCCTCTCCGACCGGCGCGTCATCGAGACCAGCCGTCTGATCTGGTACCCGATCCTCTACGGCATCGTGCTGACGCGCCGGCCGTCGCGCTCCGGCGCAAACTACGACCGCATCTGGAACCGCGAGAGGAATGAGTCGCCTTTGCTCACGGTGACTCGCTCGCAGGCCGAGAAGCTGGCGGCCGCGCTGGCTGCCGAACCGCGGCTGGTTGTCGATTACGCCATGCGCTACGGCAATCCATCGATCCCGAGCGCGGTGGCACGGCTGAAGGAACAGGGTTGCGACCGCCTCGTCGTCTTGCCGCTCTATCCGCAATATGCGGCCGCGACTACGGCGACAGTCTACGACAAGCTCTTCGACACGCTGAAGACGATGCGCGACATGCCGACCGTCCGAGGCGTGCCGCCCTATCACGACGAGCCCGCCTACATCGAGTCACTCGCCCGCTCGATCGAGCGACATGTCGCCGGGCTCGACTTCGAGCCGGAGGTCGTCGTCGCGTCCTACCACGGCATCCCGCAATCCTACTTCGACGACGGCGACCCCTATCACTGCCATTGCCAGAAGACGACGCGCCTCCTGCGCGAGCGGCTTGGCTGGGGCAAGGACCGGTTGATCACCACCTTCCAGTCGCGCTTCGGCCGTGCCGAATGGATCAAGCCCTATACGGACGAGACCGTGGAGAAGCTTGCCCACGACGGCGTCAGGAAGATCGCCGTCATCAATCCCGGCTTCTCCGTCGACTGCCTGGAGACCATCGACGAGATCGACCGCGAAGTCCGCGAGACGTTCATGCATGCCGGAGGAACCCACTTCTCGCACATTCCCTGCCTGAACGACGGCGACGACGGCATGGCGCTCATCGAAGAACTGGTGCGCCGCGAACTGTCGGGCTGGATCTGATCCGTCTTGCACGCAAGGGCTGCGTGCGATCCCCGCTCGCCGGTCTGCTTCCCGCCTTGCCCGTATTCGGGTGCGCCGCGATTGTGTCCGCCACAATTCGCGCTTAAGTCTTCCTGGCCGGCATATCGACACGCCGGGGGCCGACAGACGCATTGCGAGGGAGCGCCGACATGCCGCTAGCGGGTTTCGACATCATCATCATCGTCCTGGTCATCCTGGTGCTGCTGCTGATCTTCACCGGCATCAAGACCGTGCCGCAGGGCTTCAACTACACGGTCGAGCGCTTCGGCCGCTATACGCGCACGCTGACCCCGGGCCTCAATCTGATCATCCCCTTCATCGACCGGCTCGGTGCGAAAATGAACATGATGGAGCAGGTGCTCGACGTGCCCACCCAGGAGGTGATCACCCGCGACAACGCCATCGTCGCGGTCGACGGCGTCGCCTTCTACCAGGTGCTCAACGCCCCGCAGGCCGCCTACCAGGTTTCGGGCCTGGAGAACGCAATCCTCAACCTGACCATGACCAACATCCGCTCGGTCATGGGCTCGATGGACCTCGACGAACTGCTGTCCAACCGCGACGCGATCAACGACAAGCTGCTGCGCATCGTCGACGATGCCGCGAGCCCCTGGGGCATCAAGATGACCCGCGTCGAGATCAAGGACATCAATCCGCCGGCGAACCTGGTGGAATCGATGGCCCGCCAGATGATGGCCGAGCGCAACAAACGCGCGCAGATCCTCGAGGCCGAAGGCCTCAAGCAGGCTCAGGTGCTTGAGGCGGAAGGCCGCAAGGAAGCGGCGTTCCGCGACGCCGAGGCGCGTGAACGCGCGGCTGAAGCCGAGGCGCGGGCTACCCAGGTCGTCTCCGAGGCTATCGCCAAGGGAGACGTCCAGGCGATAAACTACTTCGTCGCCCAGAAATACACCGAAGCGCTGGCCAAGATCGGCTCCGGAGGCAACAGCAAGATCGTCCTGATGCCGTTCGAAGCCTCCTCGCTGATCGGCTCTCTCGGCGGCATCGGCTCGATCGCCAGGGAAGTCTTCGGCGACGGCCAGACCGGCGCCCGGACGACGTCGCGGCCACCGCGCGTCGGCCCCGAACAGAACTGAGCCGGACCCGAGGGAGGTCGCCATGCTCGCGAGTGTCTTTTCCGAACTCGGGCCCTGGAACTGGTTCGTCATCGGCTTCGCGCTGCTGGCGCTGGAGATCGTCGTTCCGGGCGTGTTCCTGCTGTGGATCGGCATCGCGGCACTCGTCACCGGCGCGTTTTCTCTCCTGCTCTGGGACTGGTCGATCTGGATCTGGCAGGTTCAGGTGCTCGTCTTCCTCGTCCTGTCGCTTGTCTCCGCCTTTGCCGGCAAGCGCGTCATGGGCAGCGGCGGCGAGAGCGACCTGCCGCTGCTCAACCGGCGCGCCGACCAGCTGGTCGGGCGCACAGCGACGCTCTCCGAGCCGATCGTCAACGGCTGGGGTCGGGTGCGCATTGACGACACGGTGTGGAAAGTGAGCGGGCCGGACCTGCCCGCGGGCGCTACCGTGCGCGTCGCGTCGGTGAAAAACGGCGACCTGACAGTGGTTTCCGCTTGACGGAACGCGCGCCAATCAGGCGACGCCGATCCTGAGAAGGTCGTGAAGGTGGACGATGCCGACCGGCCGGCCGGCCTCGACGACCATCAGGGTCGTTATGGCCGACGAATTGACGATCTGCAGCGCGGTTGCCGCGAGCGTATCGGGATCGACCGTCTTCGGCGAACGCGTCATGACCTCGTCGACCGTGCGTCCGAGCAGGCCGTCGCCGAGGTTGCGGCGGAGGTCCCCGTCGGTGATGATCCCCTCGAGCCGTCCGTCGGCACCGGTCACCGCCACGCAGCCAAATCCCTTTTGTGAGATCTGAACGACCGCTTCAGCCATCGAGGTGCCTGACGCCACGAGAGGCACGCGGTCGCCGACGTGCATGACGTCGCGGATCTGAGTGAGGCTGGCGCCGAGCTGGCCGCCTGGGTGGAAGGTACGAAAGTGCTCCGGGGTGAAGCCGCGCGCCTCGAGCAGGGCAACCGCGAGCGCATCGCCTATGACGAGCTGGAGCATGGTCGAAGTGGTCGGCGCCAGACCGTGCGGGCACGCCTCGGGCGCCCGTGGCAGCGCCAGGACCACCGTCGCCTCGCGGGCCAGCGTCGAGGCCCCGCCGGCCGTGATCGCGATCAGTGGGATGGAGAAGCGCCGCGCATAGGCGACGATTCCCTTCAGTTCGAACGTCTCGCCCGACCACGACACGGCGACGATGGCGTCATCCTTGGCGATCATGCCGAGATCGCCATGATTGGCCTCTGCGGGATGAACGAAGAAGGACGGCGTCCCGGTCGAGGCGAGCGTTGCTGCGATCTTCGAGCCGATATGGCCGCTCTTGCCGACACCGGTGACGATGACGCGGCCGCGGATTTGCGACAGCACTTCGACGGCATCGGCGAAAGGCGCGGACAACCCGTCTTCGAGGGCCGACTTCAGGGCCGCGAGGCCGGACTGCTCGGCCTCGACCGTCCGCAGGGCGGAAGCGATCGCGGCGTTGCGGTCGACCGGTTTCTTGAGGCCAGCATGCATGGCCAGCGCTTAGCGCGTTCGCCCGTTCCTGTCCAATCCTGAGTAGATGGCCAAGGGACTGCTAAACGCTCCGTTAACCAACGCTGTTTACGGTCCGGTAAGGATGGGCGGCTTCGCCCGAAGCGCAGTCAGGTACCGATGCCAGGAACCCGTTCCGGCCCTCACCGATCAGCGCGCCGCCTCCTGTTGCTGGCGACGGGCGCGGCGACGCTGGCATTCGCGCAGACCGCGCTAGCGCAAGAGACGAGCGCGCTGCGCGGTCCGGTTTCCGAATCCCAGATGCGCAACGAGCTGTTCTCGGCGCCGAAAGGAAAGAAGGGTTCCAGCCAGAAGGCGGCGGCGCAGCAGAACGAAGGTATCCCGGCGCCCGCCTACGAGCCGGTCAGCGCGGGAGCGACGCCATCTGCCGACAAGCCGTCGAACGGTTCATCCATCTTCGCGGAGACCGGCAACGCCGACGCCTTTGCCGACGCGCCGGCGCCCGGCGCTGCCGCTTCGCGTCCTCCTTCCACTGCCCGTGACCGCGCGGAGCAGGCACGCGCCGAGGCCGCCCAGCCACCGCAAACCGCAACGGAGCGGGCCGCCGCGGAACAAGACGAGGGTCTCGACGAAACATCGACGGGCACGACCCGCGCCGGAACCGTCGACGGCGAGGCGGATCTCACCGTCGATGCGGGCGCCGAGCGCGCCGAGGCCATCGAGGGGATAGACCGCACGGACGAGGAGAATCCGTTCGCCCCGGTCGGCATGCGCCTCGGCACGTTCCTGCTCAAGCCTTCACTAGAGACCGGGTTCACCTGGACTTCCAATGCCAACTACTCGACCGCGCGTTCGCCCGCGCTGTTGTCCGAGACCACTCTTCGCCTCAACGCGGCGTCCGACTGGTCCCGTCATTCGGCGACCGTCGATGTATTTGGCACATTCCGCAAGTCGGTCTCGGGCGAGGCGATCGACGAGAAGAAGGCGGGCATCGACGCGAGGCTCCGGCTTGATCTCGCCGACGACTACGCGGCGCTGGCCACCCTCGGCTACGCGCTTGGGCCTGAGTCGGCCTCGTCGCCGATCGTCATAACCGGTACGGTCGGCCGGCCGCTTCGCCAGACCCTGACGGGTAGCGCCGGTATCGAAAAGGACCTTGGCAAGTTGCGCTTTGCCCTGACCGCACGGGCCGAACGGGACGTCTATGGCGACGCCGAGCTTTCGGCGGGCGGTATGCTCTCGCAGAGGGACCGCAACACGACGCTGGCGACGGTGGCGCTACGCGGCGGCTACGAGATCTCGCCCGCCCTGACGCCATTCGTCGAGTTCGAGGTCGGCAGGCGCGTCTACGACGAGAAGGTCGACAGCAGTGGCTATGAGCGCTCCACAAAACGAATCGCGGCGCGGGCAGGCCTCGAGGTCGATCTCGGCGAGAAGCTATCCGGTGAAATTGCGGCGGGCTGGCTGGAAGAGCGCTTCGATGACGGCCGGTTGAAGCCGATCTCGGGCGCGACGCTGGATGCCAGTCTGGCCTGGTCGCCGCTGCGCGGCACCATCGTCAACCTGACTGGATCGACGACCGTCGAGGGCGCCACGGCGGCTGGCGAGAGCGGGTCGATCCTCTATTCCGGCGGCGTTGCGGTCCAGCGCGAGCTTCGCGCGAATCTTACCGGCAACCTCGCCTTCGGTGCCGCCTATCGCGACTATGTCGGCGTCGATGGACACGACCTGACATTGAGTGCCGAGGTCGGCCTGACCTGGTGGCTGAACCGCTATGCCGGCATCACCGGACGCGCCCGCCACGAAACGCAGACGAGCAGCATCGCCGGACGCGGCTACAAGGTCGACAGCGTTTTCCTTGGCCTCAAGCTTCAGCGATAGAAGCTGATCAAGAGGCGGAACGGCGGCGTTGCGGACCGAAATCCGCGACCAGGCCCTCGATCATGTCGGCGACCTTGGTCCGCATGTCGGGGCGCGACAGCGCGAAGGCGACGTTCGCTTCGACGAAGCCTTCCGGCGAGCCGCAGTCGAACGTGCGGCCGCGGTAGTGGAAGCCGTGGAACTTCTGGCTGCGGGCGAGCTTCAGCATGCCGTCCGTGAGCTGGATCTCGTTGCCGGCGCCGCGTTCCTGGCTTTCCAGGATCTTGAAGATCTCCGGTTGCAGGATGTAACGGCCGTTGATGAAGAGGTTGGACGGCGCGGTGCCCTTCTTCGGTTTTTCCACCATGCCGGTGATCTCGAAGCCGGAGTGGACGTTGGCACCCTTGCCGACGATGCCGTATTTATGCGCCTCTTCCGGGTCGCATTCCTCGACGGCGATAACGTTCGCCCCCGTACGCTCGTAGAGTTCGACCATGCTCTTCATGCAGCCCTGGTCGGGGAGCGTGATCATGTCGGGCAGGAGCAGCGCGAAGGGCTCGTCGCCGACGATGTCGCGCGCGCACCAGACGGCGTGCCCCAGTCCAAGAGGTTCCTGCTGGCGGGTAAAGCTGGTCTGGCCTGCCAGCGGTTGCAGCCGCTGCAGGCGGGCGAGCTGGTCGTCCTTGCCGCGCTGCGCCAGCGTGTGGTTGAGTTCGAACTGGATGTCGAAGTGGTCCTCGATGACGGCCTTGTTGCGGCCGGTTACGAAGATGAAGTGTTCGATACCCGCTTCGCGGGCCTCATCGACCACATACTGGATCACCGGCCGGTCGACGACGGTCAGCATTTCTTTCGGCACCGCCTTGGTGGCGGGCAGGAAGCGGGTTCCAAGACCGGCGACCGGAAAGACTGCCTTGCGGACTTTCTTCATGTGCGGCGTTCCTGTTGCGATATCGTCCAGAGAGCTCCAGCGACATTTTCACGCCGAAATTGAGGAATACTCAACATCGGCGCCAAGGCGGGAAAAATAGAGAGTTCCACGCAACTGAGCGGGTTAACCATATGGTAAACTGATTCCTAACCGGTTCGGCATCAAATGACCGTTTCAAGGAGAAATCAGGAGACATCGATGCCCGTTCGCAAAGCCGCTCGCCGTCTTGGAAACACCCTTGCCGCCGGCCTGTCGCTGGCAGTCTTCTTCGCGGCCGACAATGCGCTTGCCGATGCCGGGTTCCGTCAATGGGTGCAATCGTTCCGCTCCACGGCAGTCGGCAGCGGCGTCTCCGCCAGCACCTTCGACCGCGCCTTCCGCGGGGTGACCGATATCGACCCGGAAGTCCTGGAAAAAGCGCGCTACCAGCCGGAGTTCACGGCACCCGTCTGGGACTATTTCGACAATCGCGTCCATGAGCAGTCGGTAGCCGTTGGACGGCAGATGGCGCGCGAATGGAAGCCGTGGCTCGACCGCATCGAGAAGGCCTACGGCGTCGACCGCCACATCCTGCTGGCGATCTGGTCGATGGAATCGAACTACGGCGAGATCCTCAAGAACGACAAGGTGATGCGCAACGTGGTGCGGTCTCTTGCGACCCTCGCCTACGCAGACAAGAAGCGCGCGAAGTTCGCCAGGACCCAGCTCATCGCCGCGCTGAAGATTCTGCAGAAGGGCGACATCGACGAAAGCCACCTGACCGGCTCGTGGGCCGGCGCGATGGGCCACACGCAATTCATACCGACGAGCTATCAGGCCTATGCGGTCGACGCCGACGGCAACGGCAAGCGCGACATCTGGAACTCGATACCCGATGCCCTCGCTACCGCGGCTAACCTGTTGCGCAAGAACGGCTGGCAGACCGGCAAGACCTGGGGCTATGAAGTGGCGCTGCCCTCCGGCAAGCTGCCCGGCGGCTCGCTCACCCTGTCCAAATGGGAGAGCCTCGGCGTCCGCCGCGCCAGCGGCAAGGCCTTCAAGAACGGCGCCGACAAGGCGGAGCTGAAGGTCCCGGACGGTCGCGCCGGACCGGCATTCCTGGCCACGAAGAACTTCTTCGTCCTCAAGGCCTACAACAACGCCGACAAGTACGCCTTGGCCGTCGGCCTGCTCGCCGACGAGATCGCCGGCTACGGCGGCCTGGTCCGCGACTGGAACCGGCCGTTCACGAAACTCAGTTTCGCCGAGAAGCAGGAACTGCAGAAGCGGCTCTCCGCCCACGGCTACTATGACGGCAAGTTTGACGGCAAGATCGGCGACGGCTCGCGCAAGGCGATCAAGGCGTTCCAGGCGCAGGCGGGCTTGACGCAGGATGGCCATCCCAGCATGGAAGTCCTCTCCAGGTTGCGCGGCGGATAAGGGGCGTATCGTTGGCGGTTGATGACAAAGTACACGGCCCGGCGCCCTTTCGCCTGCTCCGCCTGATCCTGCTCCTCGCCGCTGCGCTGGCGGTTGCCGCCGCGCCGGCACTCGCGCAGGAACAGCGCAAGTCGCGCAACCTCTTCGAGTTCCTGTTCGGCGGCCCGGTGCGTTCCGAGAAGCCGGCCAAACCGGCCGCGAAGAACACGACACGCAAGAAATCGGTCCGGACGGAGCCAACGGAAGCGGCCGTAGCGGTGGTCGAAAAGGCCGGCAGCGCGCGGACCGTTCTCGTCATCGGCGACTTCATGGCCGGTGGCCTGGCCGAGGGCCTGACCACGGTCTTCGCCGCCAATCCCGATATCAAGGTGGTCGAGAAGGCGCGCGGCTCGTCGGGCTTCGTTCGCGACGACGTCTTCAACTGGCCGGCCGAGATCAGGGCGCTGATCGATGCGGAGAAGCCCGCGGCGGTTGTGGTCATGCTCGGCGCAAACGACAGGCAGCAGCTTCGCGCCGGCGACGTTCGCGAGCAGTTGCTGACCGACGGCTGGACGAAGGAATACCGGACGCGTACGGCCGCCTTCGCCGCAGCTGTCGCAGAAAGCAAGGTTCCGCTCGTGTGGGTCGGCCTGCCGGCTTTCAAGCAGAAGAAGATGCTCTCCGACATGATCGCCTTCAACGACCTCTATCGGCAGGCAGCAGAGCAGTCCGGCGGTGCATTCGTCGATATCTGGGACGGCTTCGTCGACGAGAACGGCGCCTTCGTCATGACCGGGCCGGACATCAACGGTCAACCCGTGCGACTGCGCGGCGACGACGGCATCAATCTCAGCCGCGCCGGCAAGCGCAAGGTCGCGTTCTACGTCGAAAAGCCGCTCTTCAAGGCTCTCGGCATTCCGGGTGCGTCGGGAACGGTCCTGCCAGCCATTGCAGCCCTGCCGGACGCCGTGCACGGCCCCCAGCAGCCGGTCGATATCGACCGCACCCCGCCGATCTCGCTCAGCGATCCGAACCTCGACGGCGGAATGGAACTGCTGGGAGCATCGTTCAAATCGCCCGCCGACGCTCGCACTGCGGCCGGGCTGCTAGCGGTCGAGGGGGGCGCGCCCGAACCTTCTCGCGGACGCGCCGACGATTTCGTTGAGCGTCCGCAACAGACGGACGCCGTCGCCGACACGAAGGTCACGACGTCGGCAGTGGCCGAATAGCCGAAAATACCGGTGATCTCAGGCACGCCGCCGCGGCGCGGCAATCTGCTTCGTGACGAGCGCCGCAGCGGGCACAGCGAGTAGCGCGCCGACGACGGCTGCGATCAGGATCTGGATGCTGTCGAACCGGTTCATCGTCAGCAACGCAACGATCAGAACGCCCATGATCGTCGGTGCAGCGAGAACGTAGATGGCGCCAAAAAGCTTCAGCATGTCACGGACTCCGTCTGCGGTGGCTTCTCGCCACCGCAGGGAAGATCATGCTGCCTTCGAGCGCACGCCTTGATCCATCTCAACCGGCCTGCATAGCCGGACCGCTCAGCGAGGAAGTACGGACGTGCCCATCAGATGCTCGTCGATCGCGTGGGCCGCCTGGCGACCTTCGCGGATCGCCCAGACCACCAGCGACTGGCCGCGGCGGACGTCGCCGGCGGCGAACAGGCCATCGACACTGGTGCGATAGTCGCGATCGTCGGCCTTCACGTTGATGGAGCGTCGCGCGTCGAGGATCGTATCGAGCCTGCCTTCCATCTCTGTCATGATGCCGCCGGGAATGGGGCCGGCGAAACCGATCGCGATGAAAGCGAGGTCGGCGCGGATGACGAAATCGGTGCCGGGGACCGGCTTGCGCTTCTCGTCGACTTCGCAACACTTGACGCCGACGAGCACGCCGTCCTCGCCGATGAACTCGAGCGTGGCAACCTGGAACTCGCGCTCGGCTCCCTCGGCCTGCGAGGACGAAGTGCGCATCTTCGTTGCCCAGTAGGGCCATACCGCGAGCTTGTCTTCCTTCTCCGGGGGTTGCGGACGGATGTCGAGCTGGGTGACGCGCACCGCGCCCTGGCGGAAGGCGGTGCCGACGCAGTCGGACGCCGTGTCGCCGCCGCCGACGACGACGACGTGCTTGCCGCCGGCAAGGATCGGTTCCGAGGGCCACGCCACCGACTGGATGTCCTCGCCGCCGACGCGCTTGTTCTGCTGGACGAGATATGGCATCGCGTCATGCACGCCGTGGAGTTCGGCGCCGGGAATGCCTGCCGGGCGCGGCGCCTCGGAGCCGCCGCAGTAGAGCACGGCGTCAAATTCGGCGAGCAGGTCAGCGACCTTCTTGTCGACGCCGACATTGACGCCGCAATGGAATGTCACGCCTTCGCCCTGCATCTGCTCGATGCGGCGGTCGATATGGTGCTTCTCCATCTTGAAGTCGGGAATACCGAAGCGCATCAGGCCGCCCGGACGGCTCTCCCGCTCGAACACATGGACATCATGGCCGACCCTGCCGAGCTGCTGTGCTGCCGCCATGCCGGCCGGTCCCGAGCCTATGACGGCCACCCGCCTGCCGGTCTTCTTCTCAGGCGGGAACGGCCGGATGAAACCCGTCTCATACGCCTTGTCGGCGATCGCCTGCTCGATCGTCTTGATGGCGACGGGGATGTCCTCGAGGTTCAGCGTACACGCCTCCTCGCAGGGCGCCGGACAGATACGCCCCGTGAATTCCGGAAAGTTGTTGGTCGAATGGAGGTTGCGGATCGCGCCCTCCCAGTCGCCGTTATAGACGAGGTCGTTCCAGTCCGGGATCTGGTTGTGAACCGGGCAGCCCGTCGGACCGTGGCAATAGGGCACGCCGCAATCCATGCAGCGTGCTGCCTGCTTCTCGACCTCCTTGTCCGACATCGGCAGCGTGAACTCGCGGAAATGCCTGATGCGGTCGGAGGCCGGCTGGTACTTGTGTACCTGCCGGTCGATCTCGAGGAAGCCTGTAACCTTGCCCATGAATATCCCTCCGGTCGCGAGATCGCCGGCCGCTCGAGCGGCAAGTCCTCACGATCGTCCTACGTTTCTACTCCGCCGCGACGCCCATCCGGCTGCGCTCC
Organism: Rhizobiaceae bacterium; assembly: GCA_905339215.1. Classification (GTDB taxonomy): domain Bacteria; phylum Pseudomonadota; class Alphaproteobacteria; order Rhizobiales; family Rhizobiaceae; genus DUSC01. The sequence continues at coordinate 118,666 of CAJPFN010000014.1, read as the reverse complement.
ATCTCGATCAGCGCCCGGCGGTACTCGACCGGCATCACCTTGCGGAACTTGGGTCGGTAGTGCGCCCAGTCGTCGAGGATCGTCTTGGCGCGCGTCGAGCCGGTGTAGTGAAGGTGGTTCGAAATGAGCTGCACCAGCCGCTCCTCGTCATGGCGGGTCATGTCGCCCGAAACGTCGACGCGACCCTTGTGCGCGAGGTCGCCGCCATGATGGTGGAGCTTCTCCAGCATGTCGTCCTCTTCCGGCACCGGCTCGAGCTCGACCATCGCCATGTTGCAGCGCTCGGCGAAGTCGCCTTCCTCGTCGAGGACATAGGCGACGCCGCCCGACATGCCCGCCGCGAAGTTGCGGCCGGTCTTGCCGATGACAACCACGACGCCCCCGGTCATGTACTCGCAGCCGTGGTCGCCGACGCCCTCGACCACCGCCGCCGCGCCCGAGTTGCGCACCGCAAAGCGCTCGCCCGCAACACCACGGAAGTAGCATTCACCCTCGGTGGCGCCGTAGAGCACGGTGTTGCCGACAATGATGGAGTCTTCGGCCACGATCCTGGCCGCTTCCGACGGACGGATGACGATGCGCCCGCCCGACAGCCCCTTGCCAACATAGTCGTTTCCGTCACCGATCAGCTCGAACGAGATACCGCGCGCCAGGAAAGCGCCGAACGACTGGCCGGCCGTACCGGTCAGCGTGACCGAGATCGTGTCTTCGCGCAGACCCTTGTGGCGGTAGCGCTTCGCCACCTCGCCCGACAGCATGGCGCCGGCCGAGCGGTCGGTGTTGCGGATCGGCAGCTCGATCTTGACGGGCTGTCGCGCATCGAGGGCCGGCGCCGCCAGCGCGATCAGCTTGCGGTCGAGGATATCGTCGATCGGGTGCTTCTGCCGCTCGGTCCAGTGCGTCGCCTCCCGCGGCGCATCCGGCTTGAAGAAGATTCGCGAGAAGTCGAGCCCACGCGCCTTCCAGTGATCGATCGCCGGCCGCTTCTCCAGAAGGTCGCTCTCGCCGACGATCTGGTCGAGTCGGGTGAAGCCCATCTGGGCCAGCAGCTGCCGCACCTCCTCCGCAAGGTAGAAGAAGAAGTTGATGACGTGTTCCGGCGTGCCCTTGAAGCGCTTGCGCAGGACCGGATCCTGCGTCGCCACGCCGACCGGGCAGGTGTTCAGGTGGCACTTGCGCATCATGATGCAGCCGGCGGCGATGAGCGGAGCCGTCGAGAAGCCGAACTCGTCGGCGCCGAGCAGGGCTCCGATCACCACGTCCCGGCCCGTGCGAAGGCCACCGTCGACCTGCAACGCGATCCGGCTGCGCAGGCCATTGCGCACCAGCGTCTGGTGGGTCTCGGCGAGCCCCATTTCCCAAGGACTGCCGGCGTGCTTGAGCGACGTCAGCGGCGAGGCGCCGGTGCCGCCGTCATAGCCGGAGATCGTGATGTGGTCGGCGCGCGCCTTGGCGACGCCTGCCGCAACCGTTCCCACCCCCACTTCCGAGACCAGCTTCACCGAGATGTCGGCCGCCGAGTTGACGTTCTTCAGGTCGTAGATCAGCTGCGCCAGATCCTCGATCGAATAGATGTCGTGATGCGGCGGCGGCGAGATGAGGCCGACGCCGGGCGTCGAATGGCGGGTCTTGGCGATGGTCGCATCGACCTTGTGGCCGGGCAACTGGCCACCCTCGCCCGGCTTGGCGCCCTGCGCGATCTTGATCTGGATAACGTCCGAATTGACCAGGTACTCTGTCGTCACGCCGAAACGGCCGGAGGCGACCTGCTTGATCGCCGAGCGCTCCGGATTGGCGCCGCCGCCGGGCAACGGAAGGTAGCGGTCCGGCTCCTCGCCGCCTTCGCCGGTGTTCGACTTGCCGCCGATTGCGTTCATGGCGCGGGCCAGGGTGGTGTGCGCCTCGCGCGAGATCGAGCCGAACGACATCGCCCCAGTCGAGAAGCGCTTGACGATCTCGGCGGCCGGTTCGACCTCATCGAGGGCAACGGGGGACCGCCCGGTTTCCGCGGCCTTCCTGATGCGGAACAGGCCACGGATCGTCCGCGCCTGCGCGGACTCGCTGTCGATCTGCCGCGAGTATTCCTGGAAGGTCTCCCATGAGCCCTTGCGCACCGCGTGCTGCAGCGTCGCCACCGCGTCGGGCGACCACATGTGCGCCTCGCCGCGCATGCGGAACATGTATTCGCCGCCCACGTCGAGCGCATTGCGCAGCACCGGATCGTCGCCGAAGGCGTCGCCATGGCGGCGTACGGTCTCGGCGGCGATCTCCTCCAGCCCCACGCCCTCAATGGTGGTCGCGGTACCGGTGAAGTAGCGTTCGACGAAGTCGCTCCTCAGCCCCACGGCGTCGAAGATCTGCGCGCCGCAATAGGACTGGTAGGTCGAGATGCCCATCTTGGACATGACCTTCAGGATGCCCTTGCCGATCGACTTGATGTAGCGCGACACGATTTCCTGAGGATCGACCTCGGGCGGCATCTCGCCGCGCCGGTGCATGTCGAGGAGCGTGTCGAAGGCGAGGTAGGGGTTTATCGCTTCGGCGCCGTAGCCGGCGAGACAGCAGAAATGGTGAACCTCGCGCGGCTCGCCGGATTCGATCACCAGCCCGACCGAGGTGCGCAGCCCCTTGCGGATGAGGTGGTGATGCACGGCAGCCGTAGCCAGCAACGCCGGAATGGCGATGCGGTCTGGGCCCACCTGACGATCGGAGAGGATGATGATGTTGTAGCCGCCCGCGACTGCGGCCTCGGCGCGTTCGCACAGGCGCTCCAGCGCTCCGGGCATGCCTGCCGCCCCTTCGCCGGTCGCGTAGGTGATGTCGATGGTCTTGGTGTCGAACCGGTCCTCGGTGTGGCCGATCGAGCGGATCTTCTCGAGGTCGCCGTTGGTCAGGATGGGCTGGCGCACCTCGAGCCGCTTGCGGCGCGAGGAACCGACCAGGTCGAAGATGTTCGGGCGCGGCCCGATGAACGACACCAGGCTCATGACCAGTTCTTCGCGGATCGGATCGATCGGCGGGTTCGTCACCTGCGCGAAGTTCTGCTTGAAATAGGTGTAGAGCATCTTGGACTTGTCCGACATCGCCGAGATCGGCGTGTCGGTGCCCATCGAGCCGACCGCTTCCTGCCCTGTCGTCGCCATCGGCGACATCAGCAGCTTCGTGTCTTCCTGCGTGTATCCGAACGCCTGCTGACGATCGAGCAGCGACACGTCCTTGCGCAGCGCCCGGGGTTCGACCGGCTTCAGATCCTCGAGAATCAGTTGCGTATTGGCGAGCCAGGTCCGGTAGGGGTGTCGCGAGGCGATCTCGGACTTGATCTCCTCGTCGGAGACGATGCGTCCCATGTCGAGGTCGATCAGCAGCATCCTGCCGGGCTGCAGGCGCCACTTGCGGACGATGTGTTCCTCGGGAATTGCGAGGACGCCGGCTTCCGACGCCATGATGACGCGGTCGTCGTCGGTGACGATGTAGCGGGCGGGCCTCAGCCCGTTGCGGTCTAGCGTCGCGCCGATCTGGCGGCCGTCGGTGAAGGCCACGGCGGCCGGGCCGTCCCACGGCTCCATCAGCGCCGCGTGGTACTCGTAGAAGGCCTTGCGGTCGGCCGCCATCGACTTGTTGCCGGCCCATGCCTCGGGGATCAGCATCATCATTGCATGGCTGAGCGAGTAACCGCCCTGGAACAGGAACTCGAGCGCGTTGTCGAAGCAGGCCGTGTCCGACTGGCCCTCATAGGAAATGGGCCACAGCTTCGAAATGTCGTTGCCGAACAGTTCGGAATCGACAGACGCTTGGCGCGCCGCCATCCAGTTGACGTTGCCGCGCAGCGTGTTGATTTCACCGTTGTGGGCCACCATGCGGTACGGGTGGGCGAGCTTCCACGACGGGAAGGTGTTGGTCGAGAAGCGTTGGTGGACGAGGATCAGGGCGGATTCGAACTCCGGATCGCGGAGGTCCTTGTAGTAGGCACCGACCTGGTAGGCGAGGAACATGCCCTTGTAGACGATGGTCCGCGCCGACAGCGAGACGATGTAGGCGCCGTTGTCCCGCCCCTGGGTCTCGCTATAGATGCGGCCGGAAATGACCTTGCGCAGGATGTACAGGCGCCGCTCGTAGTCGTCCTCGGTCTCGATCGCGGCGGAGCGGCCGAGGAAGACCTGGCGGTGGACCGGTTCGGACGCCGCGATGTCGGGCGCCTTCGACAGCGACGCGTTGTCGACCGGCACGTCGCGGAAGCCGAGTAGCGGCTGGCCTTCGGCCTGCGCAACCTCGGCTACGATCGCCTCGATGTGGGCGCGCAGCTGCGGATCGCGGGGCATGAAGATATGGCCGACGGCATAGTGGCCCGGTTGTGGCAGCTCGATGCCCTGCTTCGCCATCTCGCGCCGGAAGAAACGGTCGGGGATTTGCACCAGAACGCCGGCGCCGTCGCCCATCAGCGGATCCGCGCCGACCGCACCGCGATGGGTGAGGTTCTCGAGCATTGCCAGCCCGTCCTCGACGATCTTGTGCGACTTCAGGCCCTTCATCTGGGCGATGAAGCCGACGCCGCAGGCATCGCGCTCGTTGCGCGGATCGTATAGCCCGGAAGTCGCGGCCTTGACGGCGGCCGCTTTGGTCTGAACGGCAGGGTTTGTTCCCGTCGTCGCAGATGGCGTTCCGTCCGTCATCGTCCTGTCCTCCGTTTCTCGCCCTTTCAGGGCACCCCTTCGCCTGCGCTGAACATCCGGTCATTCCGACCGTTCAGCACCGCTTCGGTCCAAGATGGACCCTGCTTCCGCAGTCGCGACCGGCGCCCGCCTCCTGCAGGACCTGTCGGCCGCGCAAGTTGCGCGGCCCGTCGTATTATACGCCGGTCCCGCGCCGCTTTGGTTCAATTAAATAAGACAGCACTACTGTCCTATCTCTGTGTATGGCAGAAATGGGCAGGAGCATCAAGATCGAAACGCGAAATATTTGGCTGTCGAGGCTCAGAAAATTGCCGCGCCGGTCACGCCGACGTAATTATGTTGCGCAGAGTATCTCGGCAACCATCAGACGCGTCCGCCGAGACGGCTTCGCGGACGGCGGAGGTCGCCTCTTGAACAAAGCCGCGGAAAGGAGAATGGTCCGCCGCGAAAGATCGCTCGAACGGGACCTTCCATACGATGATATTCGCTTCCGACAACTGGGCCGGCGCCCATCCGCAGATCGCCGCATCCCTTGCCGCGCAGGCTCGGGACTACGCGCCGGCCTATGGCACCAGTGACCTTGACCAGGCAGTCAGCGACCGTTTCAGCATCCTTTTCGAGCGCGAGGCGGCGGTGTTCTTCGTCGCCACGGGGACTGCTGCGAATGCGCTGTCCCTCACGCTGGTCAATTGCCCCGGCGGCGTCGCCTTTGCCCATCGCGAGGCCCATATGCTGGTCGACGAGTGCGGCGCGCCGGAGTATTTGACCGGCGGTGGACGCTTGGCGGCCGTCGACGGCGCCCTCGGCCGCATTGACCCTGCCAATCTGGAACGCGCCATCTCCCGCTACGATCCCGATTTCGTTCATGGCGGAAGGCCCATGGCAGTGTCGATCACGCAGGCGACGGAGGTCGGAACCGTTTATGGCCTCGATGATATCGCGGCGATTGCGGCCATCGCCTCCCGCCATTCCCTGCCGCTCCACATGGATGGGGCGAGATTCGCCAACGCACTGGTTTCCCTTGGGGCAACGCCGGCGGAAATGACCTGGAAGAGCGGCGTCGACATCGTCTCCTTCGGCGGGACCAAGAACGGATGCTGGTGCGCCGAGGCGATCGTGCTGTTTGACCTCGACAAGGCGCGCGAGATGGCCTTCATTCGCAAGCGTGCCGCCCAGCTCTTCTCGAAATCGCGTTTCATTGCGGCCCAGTTCAACGCCTACTTCCGCGACAATCTGTGGCTCGACACCGCGCGGCACGCCAACGCGATGACGCAACGTCTTGCGGAGGCCTTCCGTGAAGGCCGCGCGACCCGGCTCGCCTGGGAACCGCAAGCCAACGAAGTATTCGCCGTGATGGAGACCGGACTGTCCGAGGAACTCAAGAGCCGCGGGGCGGTCTTCTATCCCTGGGAGACTCCGGCCGGTTGGGGCGAGAGGCTCGAGAAGGGTGAGGCTCTCTACCGTTTCGTCACTTCGTTCGCGACCACTGCGGACGATGTCGACCGCTTCGCCGCTCTCATCGCCTGATCGAGGGCAAAAAAGCAGAACGGCGGCGCCTGGGGCGCCGCCGTCGAATACTTCGAGGTTCCGTCCGATCTTACGCGGCCTTTGCCTCGATCTGCTTGGCGGACTTGCCCGCGGCGGTCGCGATCGCGATCTTGCGGGGCTTCATCTCCTCGGGGATGTTGCGCTTGAGATCGATGTGGAGCAGCCCGTTCTTCAGCGCCGCGCCGACGACGTCGACATGATCGGCGAGCTGGAAGCGGCGCTCGAACGCGCGCGCGGCGATGCCACGATAGAGAAGTTCCGAGCCCTCGCTCGCGGTTTCGTCCTTGCGCTCGCCCTTGACGGTCAGCACGTTGCGGTGCGCCTCGATCGCGATGTCATCCTCGGAGAAGCCGGCAACGGCCATGCTGATGCGGTAGGAATCCTCGCCGGTGCGCTCGATGTTGTACGGCGGATAGCTCTGGCCGGCATCGGGCTGGCCGAGCGAATCGAGCATCGAGAAGAGCCGGTCGAAACCGACGGTCGAACGATAGAGGGGGGAAAAGTCAACGTGACGCATGGTTCTGTTCTCCTTCAGAGCAACAACGGTTCTTGCGCTTGGATGCGAGCGGAAACCCTGTTGGCGTCTCCTTGGCATCCAGTGGCCCCGCACGGGCGGCCACGCGGCTGATCTGGGCATCGGCGCCGGCGATTTCAAGTCCCGACCCGGCTGCCTGCACGACCTCACAGTTCGCTTTGTCACCCTCCCCGGACGATGAATGTGCGGTGAACCGGCCCTTCGACCTGCGTTCAGGTTCGGGGTGCTACCTTTCTCTCAACAACGGCAGCGACCCACTGCGGCCGCAACGAAGTCGACCGGGTGTAACGTCCCTTCCTCCCGGTTCGTCGGAGGACCGGGAGCCCTCACAGGCTCCCGGTCTTCTCCGTCGCAATCGACGGCGTTTTCCTTTGCTTTTCCGCCCTGCACTTCCTATCACCGGCGCAGCGACTTGCGACTGTGGATATGGACGACGCCTTTTTCGAGATACCGGGCAATCCCGTTCCCGACAGGGCGACCGTTGGCAACTTCCTCGCCCGCGACCGCCGTCGGATACGCTACGCGCTGTTCCGCGCCACCAGCCGTCCGGCCAAGGGCACGGTTGTCCTCCTGCATGGCCGCAACGAATTCATCGAGAAATACTTCGAGACGACCCGCGACCTCACTGGCCGTGGTTTCACGGTGGCGACGCTCGACTGGCGCGGCCAGGGCGGGTCGGAACGGCTCCTGCGCAATCGCGACAAGGGCTATGTCGATGATTTCGGCGAGTACCTGCGCGATCTGGAGCAGTTCTTCGAGGAAATCGTGCTACCGGACTGCCGCGGGCCGTATTTCATTCTCGGCCATTCGACCGGCTCGCTGGTTGCGTTGCTTGCAGCGCCCGACCTGACCAACCGCGTCAACCGCATGCTGCTCTGCGCGCCGCTGCTCGGCCTCGAAGGCCTGCCGGTGTCGATGGACGCCCTTCGCCGCGTTGCCGGAGTACTCTACGGCCTGGGCCTGGGCAGCATGTACCTTGCCGGCGGGCCGCGCCCCCGTGAGACGAAGCCTTTCGCCACCAACAAGCTGACCACCGATCCCCGCCGCTACGCGCGAAACGCGCAGCTCTGCGAGAAACACCCTCACCTTGCGCTAGGCGGCCCCACCGTGGCCTGGATCCGCGCCGCCTGCATCGCCATCGAGCGGGTCGAGGACCCCGACTTCATGGCGCGGATCCAGATCCCCATCCTGTTCGTCGCCGCGGGAGCCGACGAGGTCGTGTCGACACGGGCGACCGAGGCGTATGCGCGGCTGCTGAAGAGCGGCTCGCTGCTGACGATCGATGGTGCGCGTCACGAAATCTGGCAGGAGGCCGATCTCTACCGCGAGCAGCTTCTCGCCGCCTTCGACGCCTTCGTACCGGGTTCCGACCCGACGATATGACCCCCGGCCAGTCGCTCAGCCGCGCAGCCGCTCCATGGCCGCGGCGTGCAGTTCCGGAGTCGCGGCTGCCAGGATGTCGCCGCCCGGCTCAGCCGGCCCGCCCTCGAAGGTCGTGACCACGCCGCCCGACTTCTCGATGATCGGGATCAGCCCGACGATGTCGTAGGATTGCAGCCCCGGGTCCGCGACGATGTCGACCGTACCCGCGGCGATCATGGCGAAGGCGTAGCAGTCGGTGCCGTAGCGGGCGAGGCGCACGGTCCTCTCGAGTTCGTCGTAGCGATTGCGCGCTACGCCTTTGAAAAGAGCCGGCGTGGTCGTGAACAGCGTCGCCTCCGCTAGCGACGTGGTCTTGCGCGTCGCCAGCCGCCGGTCGCCGCCCGGCCCCTCGTAGAACGCGCCCCGCGCGTCGGCATAAAAAAGTTCCCCGGTGAATGGTTGGGACATCAGGCCGGCCACCGCCTCACCGTTGACGGTCAGCCCGACGAGGGTCCCCCAGACAGGCAGGCCGGATATGAAGGCGCGCGTGCCGTCGATCGGGTCGATCACCCAGACGTGGTTGGCTCCGTCGTTTTCGCGGCCGTGCTCCTCGCCGAGAATCCCGTGATCGGGGAACTCGGCCTTGATCACGGCCCGGATCGCGCGTTCGGCCTCCCGGTCGGCCTCCGTGACGGGATCGAAACCGCCCTCTTCCTTGTTGGCGACGTCGCCGCGCTGGCGGAACCGGGGCAGCGTTTCCGCCGCTGCTGCGCGGGCGATTCGTCTCATGAATTCGGGATTTATGTTCAATCAGGCCTCCTGATCAGAAATTAAGCAGTCTGATTTGTTGCACAAATGTCACGCATGTATACAGATTGCATGATGTCCCTTCGATGCTCGCCTGCGAATCATCGGGCCGCTTGACATTTGTGCAATGCACAATACGCTCGTTTTCGGACAGGTTCTCCTGTCCTGCCCTCCTTGGGCGTTTCCTCCCTAGACTTCGACCGCGTCGTGCAAACGATGCGGTCTTTTTTTACCGCCCTCCCGCTGCGAGACCCTTCCGACTGAGTCCCTGGATTTGCGGGGCGGCTATTCGGCAGCGAGCGGATGGATGTGGACGTGGTGCTCGGGCAGCGCCATGAGGTCGGCAGCGAACCGGGTGAGATCGGCCGCGAGCGCGTCGAAGCCCGCGGTCCGCTGCAGCGTTCTCTCGTTCATGTAGAGCCCACGGTTGATTTCGATCTGGATCGCATGCAGGGCCCGTCCGGGCCGTCCGTAGTGCTCGGTGATGAATCCCCCGGCGTAGGGTTTGTTGTGCGCCACCGTGTATCCCATCGCCACAAGCAGGCCGATGGCGTGTTCCGTGATCGCCGCCGAAGCGGACGTGCCGAAGCGGTCGCCGACGATGAAGTCCGGGCGCACGCCGGTCTCGCCGACACGCACGCTCGCCGGCATCGAATGACAGTCGACAAGCACGGCGGCGCCGAAGCGGGCATGGGTGAGCGCAAGAAGCCGCTTCAGGCATTCGTGATAGGGCTTGTAGAGCGCTTCGATGCGGTCGACGGCTTCGGCGAGCGGCAACCTGCCGGAATAGATGTCGAGCCCCTCCCCGACCAACCGCGGCACCGTCCCCAGCCCGCCGGCGACTCGGGCCGACCGTGCATTGGCATGGGGCGGCAGCGGCTCGGCGAACATGCGCGGATCAAGTTCCCAAGGCTCGCGGTTCACGTCGAGATAGGCACGCGGGAAATTCGCCGCGAGCAGCGGCGCGCCGAGCATGACGGCACCGCCGAAGAGCTCGTCGACATAGCAGTCCTCCGAGCGCCTGATCGCCAGCGCATCGAGGCGCGTCATGGCGAGGAACCGGGTCGGATAATAGCGGCCGCTGTGCGGCGAGTTGAAGACGAAGGGCACGCGCTGTTCGGCGGCGGATCGCACTTCGAAGGGCCGGATGCCGGCGAAGTCCTGGGCGGCGCCGGTCATCGATTCTCTGTGGCGGCAAGGCGGGAACGCATGGTGTGACCCTGCCATTGCCGCCCGTGCCTGTCCAGCCTCGGCGACGGTGCCGCCGCGCGTCTCCGTGCCGCGACCTCGCGAAGCGTTCACTTGATATTTACCGGCGACCGTTCATATACGCGATGGTTAACGGGCCGTCGCGCGAGCGGGCCTGCACGCAGTCGGACGGGACAAGATGGCACGAATTCTCCTCGCGGAAGACGACGACGACATGCGCCGGTTCCTGGTCAAGGCACTGGAGCGGGCGGGTTACGACGTCAGCGACTTCGACAACGGCGCCAGCGCCTATGAGCGGCTGCGCGAGGAGCCGTTCTCGCTGCTCCTGACTGACATCGTCATGCCAGAGATGGACGGTATCGAACTCGCCCGCCGCGCTACCGAGATCGACCCGGACCTGAAAGTAATGTTCATCACCGGCTTCGCGGCCGTTGCGCTCAATCCCGACTCCAAGGCGCCCAAGGACGCCAAGGTCCTGTCAAAGCCGTTCCACCTGCGCGACCTCGTCAACGAGGTCGAGAAGATGCTGCACGCCGCCTGACGGCGGGCTACGCCGCGCTTGCCGGCGACCTTCCCCAGCGTCTCCAGGGGGCGGTTCACCGCTATTGACGCGCCGAAACAAAAATGGTGTATGCGCGGCCACGGATGGGCGTGTAGCTCAGCGGGAGAGCACTACGTTGACATCGTAGGGGTCACAGGTTCAATCCCTGTCACGCCCACCATCCTTTTCAATGGCTTAGCTGATGTTTGCGTAGTGGCCAGAAGGTTCAATGAACCGGGGGGCGCGCCCCTGCGTGTTGAAAGATCTATTGCAGGGCATTGACCGAGCTGCCGGGGTTTCGAAGGATGGGAGCCCATGGTTCGACATCGCACACGCAGAATCGAGTTCAATCGTCAGGTCGTGTAGGAGTATCTTGCCGGCGAGACGCTCCACGGCCTGCACAATCGACATGAGTTGTCGCGCAATCTGATCCGTATCTGGATCCAGAAGTTCGAGGCCGGATCGTTTGACGACGAATCCATCGCAGCGGACACGATCCAGACCTACGAAGCCAGGATCGCCGCCCTGCAGGGGCTCGTCGGAATGCAGGCTTTGGAGATCGAAGGCCACGTGAACAGAGCTGTAGCCTCCGATTCCACGGAACTCGCCGCAGACAACCAGCCGCTAGAAAGCCATTGCCGGTATCGCCTGGCGCAAGGCTTCGGCCAGCCGTCGGGACTGGTCTGACGAAAGGACGGAAAGCGGCGGCACCAGCCGGCGCCAGCCCGGCCGGCCGGAAAGGATCACGAGCGCTTCCTTGACCGAGGCGACAAGCGGGAACTTCGCGATCTCGGCACGGATGGCGACGGCCCTGTCGAGGCCGGCGGCGCGCGCCTCCGCGGTCGGCGCCGTCAGCGCGGCCTGGGCGAATGGCCCGGTCACGTTAGCCGTGGCCGAGATGCAGCCGGCGAAGCCGAGTTCGGCGGCGCGGCCGATGGCCGCTTCGGCGCTGGGGAACACGGCGAAGCCGGGCAGGTCGCGCGCCAGGCCCGCCGAATAGTCGAGGTCGCCGGAGGAATCCTTGAGGCCGAGCACGGTACGCGGATAGGCCTCGCGTAACCGGCGCACTGCCTCCGGCACGTAGGGGACGCCGGAATTGGCGGGGAAGTGATAGAGATAAAGCGGCAGACCTTCGGCCCCCACCCTGTCGACGACCGCGCTCACATAGGCGACGAGGTCGTCGGCGCCGATGCCCTTGTAGTAGAACGGCGGCAGCAGAAGCGCGCCGGCGAAGCCGAGCTCCTTCGCCGCCCGCGTCAGAGCGACGGCGTCGTCGAGCGCCGCCGCACCCGTGCCCACCATGAAGCGCGACAGCGACAGTCCCGACGAGGCGACGGCGCGCATGGCCGCAAGGCGCTGGTCGAGCGAAAACGAGGTCGCCTCGCCGGTCGTGCCGAGCAGGTTGATGCCGTCGCAACCGCCTTCGCCCAGCAGGTGTCTGCAATGGGCGACGAGCGCGTCGAGGTCGATCGAGAGGTCTTCACGCAACGGCGTTGCGGCGGCGGCGATGACGCCCTTGAGCATGGACATGAATGGGATCCCGGTGGTTCTGAGTGGACTTGTTCCTGGCGATGTGTACCGGATCGTCGCGCGGCTTCGCCAGCCTATTGCCGCACCGGCGACCCGCCGTCGGGCGTGAAGCGGGGCGGCAACCCTGCGGTTAGGACACCGCCTCCTCGCGGCGAAGGAAGGCGGCGACCTCGGCATGGTCGAGATCGGTGCGGTATTTCTCGCTCGCCCCGCCCGGCGCGCCCCAGCCCGTGACGCCTTCGCCGAAGAACTCGGCGTTGACGGCGAGGTAGTGCTGCTCGTGCGGTGGCAGTTCGTCGTCTATGAAGATCGCGTCGACCGGGCAGACGGACAGGCAGAGCCCGCAGGAGATGCACTCGGTCGGATGGATGTACATCATCCGGCCGCCTTCGTAGATGCACTCGACCGGGCAGACGACCTGGCACTCGCCATCCTTCACGTCGATGCAGGCCGAGGCAATCACGTAAGCCATGACTTACCTTCCAGACCAGCGCGGCGGCCGCTTTTCGAGGAAGGCGGCGACGCCTTCGTCCTGGTCCTGCGACTGCAGGGCCTCGATCAGCTGCGGCAGGCGCAGCATCTGCGCCTCGCGCGCGCCGAGGCCTTCGCCGGCGCGCACCATCGCCTTGACGGCCCGCACGGAGAGCGGCGCGCAGGCGAGGATGTCGGCGACCCAGCGATCGACCGCCTCGTCCAGCGCATCGGGCGCCGCCACCTCGTTGACCAGGCCGAAGCCGTGCGCCGTGGCCGCATCGATGCGCCTGCCGGTCAGGAGCATGCCCATGGCATGGACGTGAGGGATGCGGCGGGCGAGCAGGGCGATACCGCCGTCGAGCGCCAGCCGCCCGACGCGCGGTTCGGGCAGGCCGAAGGTGGCCTTCTGCGACGCCACGACGATGTCGCAGCCCAGCACCATCTCCATGCCGCCGCCGAGCGCATGACCGTTGACGCGGGCGATCACCGGAACGTCCAGCGTATCGCGCAGCGCGATGCCGCCGAATCCGCCCTTGCGTTCCTTCGCCCAATATTCGAGCCCGGAGAGGCCGCCGCCGCCCTTCATGTCGGCACCGGTGCAGAAGGCGCGATCGCCGGAGCCAGTGAGCACGACAACGCGCACGTCGCGATCCTTCTCGACCGCTTCCCAGATGCGGACCAGCTCGGCCTCGGTGTCGAGGTCGACCGCGTTCATGCGGTCGGGCCGGTCGATGGTGACGCGCGCAACGTGGTCGCGGACGGTGAAGACGATGCTCATGCCGCCCGGTCCCGCCGTTCGCCGGAGACGATGCCGGCCGCAATGAGCGCGTCGATCCTCTCCGGCGTGTAGCCGGCCTCGCGCAGGATCGCCGCGCCGTCGGCGCCGAGGTCTGGCGGCGCATGGCGAACGGCGAAGGCACCCTCGCCCATGGTCAGCGGCGATCCGAGGAGCTGCATCGACCCGCCGCGGGCCTCGACGTCGATGACCGATCCGTTGTGCACGGTCTGCCCGTGGCCGAGGGCCTGCGGCAGGTCCAGCACCGGCGCGCAGAGCAGGTCCTGCTCATCGAGCTTCGCCAGCCAGTGCTCGGTGGTGCCCGAAGCGAAGCGCTCGCGGAACAGCGCCTGCAGCTCGGCCTTGTTTTCCATCTGGCGAGCGAAGGTCGCATAGCGCTCTTGCGCCGACAGGTCCGGAAGGCCGAGCGCCGCGCAGATGTCCTTCAGCGGGTTCGCCTTGAAGGCGCCGACCAGCACGATGGCGCCGTCCGTCGTGGCGAACACGCCGGTGAGTGGGAAGGCCGCCCAGTTGAGATCCTTGCGGCGCTGCAGCCACATCGCCGCTTCCTGCATCTGCATGGCGAGCATCGATTCGAACAGCGACACCGACACCGCCTGGCCGCGGCCCGTCTTTTCGCGCTGCAGCAGCGCGAGAAGGATCGCCTGGACGAGATGCATGCCGGCCGAGTAGTCGGCGAGCGCGGTCGGGTAGATGGTCATGGGCGTCGACGGGTCGGCGCGCCGCGCCATGACGCCCGACAGCGCCTGGGCGAGGATGTCCTGGCCGCCCTTGTGCGACAGGGGGCCGGACGGGCCGAACCCCGAGCCGAAGGCGCAGATGATGCGTGGATTGACCGCCGACAGCGCCTCGTAGCCGAAGCCCATGCGCTCCATGACGCCGGCGCGGAAGTTGTTGACCACCACGTCGGCGCCGCGCACCAGGTCGAGGACCACCTGCTTCGCCTCATCCTTCCTGAGATCGAGCGCGATCGAACGCTTGTTGCGGTTCAGGCTGCAGAACACCGGGTTGTTCATGCCGTCCGGATCGTCGGCAATCGAGGTGCGCGACAGGTCGCCGGCGCCCGGCCTCTCGATCTTGACGACGTCGGCGCCATAGTCGGCCAGCACCTGCGTGCAGCAGGGGCCGAGCATGACCTGGGTGAAATCGATGACCTTGATGCCCGAGAGCGGCTGGGCGTCTGAAGCTGGCATTGGCTGGATTCCTGTGTGGGCGTCTTTTTCTATCGCGGGCGGCCGGGCCGCCCGCGCCGTCGGACGAGCATCGCCTACTCGGCCGCTTCCTGGAAGGTGGCGTTGGCAGCCGGCCGGTCGCCGGGATCGGCGCCCTGCGCCCGCAGGATGCGCTGCACCTTGGCCACATCGACCTTGTCGACGCTAACCCCCTGGTCGAGCGCGACCGATGCGGCCACGCCGACCGCCTCGCCCATCGCCATGCAGGGCGGGATCTCGCGCGAGATGCGCTGGGCGGCGGCGGTCGAGGAATAGTGACGGCCGGCGACCAGCATCTGGCTGACGCCCCTGGGAAGCAGCGTGCGGTAGGGATAGTAGTAGTCGCGGCCGCGCGCCACCGAATCGGCGAAGTGCCGGCGGGTTGCCACGTCCTCCTTGGTCAGCACGTACTCGCCCTCCAGCAGGCGCGAGGTGCGCACGCCGAGCTGCGGTGCCACGTCGACGACGAAGGCGTTGGCGAAGCCGGGCATGTTGGCCCTGATGTAGGCGACTAGGTTGGCGATCTTCTCGCGGCCGACGAAGTCGGCCCGGGTCAGGTCGGCGACGGAGGTTCCGTCGAATCCGGCCATGTGCGGGCAGTTGCACCAGACGATGCCCGGCAGCGGCGTCTTCAGCCACCAGCGCTCCCACGAGCCGCCCATGATGCGCTTGCACTCGCGGTCGAGCTTGGCGAAGGCCGCCGGCTCCTCGTATTCGAAGCGTTCGGCCTCCGCCGTATCGACGCCGCCGAGGCGGAACACCGTGGTGACGATGAAGGACCCGTGGCTGAACGGCGCGCCGGCCGAGGCGGCGACGTCGAGGTCGCCGGTGGCGTCGACGACGACCTTGCCGAGGATTGCCTGCCGCCCTTCCTTGGAGTCGCAGATGACGCCCCTGGCGATGCCGTTCTCGACGATCGTCCGCGAGAACCAGGAGTGCAGGCGCAGCTTGACGCCCGCCTCGGCGACCATGTCGTTGGCGGCGCGCTTGAATCCGTCGGGGTCGAAGGCCGAAGCATAGCAGACCGGCTGCGGCTTGCTGTGGGAATGGAAATTGTAGGTGCCCCAGCGCGCCCATTGCTGGAACTTGCCCTCGTCGGCGATCCAGTCTTCCTCGGGCGGCGTCACGCAAAGGCCCATGCCGGTCATTCGGTCGATGAGTTCGGAGCAGAGCCCACGCACGGTCACCTCGTTGCCGTTGCACATGTCGTCGAGCACCAGCACCATGCCGCCGGAGGCGAGGCCGCCGAGATAGGGATAGCGTTCGAGCAGCACGGTCGACAGGCCGTTGCGGGCGCCCGACACGGCAGCGGCGATGCCGGCCGGCCCGCCACCGACGACGACGAGGTCGGCCTCGGCGACGACCGGGACCTTGCCGCCCGGCTCGTCGATCATCTGTTGCGAAGTCATGATGCGTTTCTCCCGATTTGTTGCCGCTGCGGCGTTCAGCGCGCGCCGGCTGCGTTCCATGTGAGGAAGTACCGCTCCAGCCACGAGATGATGCCGAAGAAGGTGGCCGAGAAGACCGAACCGACGACGATGGTGGCGTAGAGGAGCGGCGAGTCGAAATTGTAGGTGGCCTGGATGATCAGGGCGCCGATGCCGACGGTCGAGCCGATCCATTCGCCGACGATCGCGCCGATGACCGCCGTCGAGGCCGCGATCTTCAGCGCCGAGAACAGGTAGGGCATCGCGTTCTTGAAGCGCACTTTGACGAACACCTCGCGCGGCGAGGCCGACAGGACGTGCATCAGCTCGAGCTGCTGCGGGTTCACGTCGCGCAGGCCGCGCGTCATGTTGACGAGAGTCGGGAAGAAGCAGATCAGCGCCGCGATGGCGATCTTCGGCTCCATGCCGTTGCCGAGCAGGAGAACCAGGATCGGCGCCTTCGCCACGACGGGGATGGTGTTGATCATCACCGCGATCGGGAAGAACGCCTCCTCGAGGCTCTGCTTGTAGGCGAAGGCCGTCGCGATGAGGATCGCCGTCACGTTGCCGATGGCGAAACCGAGGACCGCCTCGATCGCCGTCGGCATCAGGTTCTGCATCAGCATCGGGAACTTGTTGACCAGCACCGCGAAGATGGCGCTGGGCGCCGGCGCGATGAACGGCTTGACGTCGAATATCCTGACGCCGAGTTCCCAAAGGACGAGCAGCGTCAGGAAGGCGGCGACCGGCAGCAGCCGGCGGCGCCACATCAGCCTGCGCTTGGCGGCAAGGTAGACGGCCTGCGCCTCGTTGTCGTCGGCGAAGGCGCCGAGGGTAGCTGTATCGGCCATGTCAGCAGGTCTCCAGGATGCCGCGCAGCCTCGTCACCAGCGAGACGAAGCGCGGGGTCTCGCGCTGGGCGATCTTGCGCGGCGTCGGCAGGTCGACGGGTACCAGTTCCCGAACCCGGCCGGGCCGGGCCGCCAGCAGGAGCACCTGCTGGCCGAGGAAGGCCGCCTCGTAGATGGAATGGGTGACGAAGAGGATCGTCGTGCCCGTCTTCTCCCACACGGAGAGCAGCTCCTCGTTGAGCCGGTCCCGCGTGATCTCGTCGAGCGCGCCGAAGGGTTCGTCCATGAGCAGCAGCTTCGGACCCGACACCAGGGCGCGCGCGATGGAGACGCGCTGGCGCATTCCGCCCGACAGTTCGTGCGGAAAGGCCCGTTCCCAGCCGGAGAGGCCGACGAGGTCGAGAAGCTCGCGCGGGTCGCGGGCGCGGCCCGCCGGGGCGCCGCCGCCCACTTCAAGCGGCAGCGTCACGTTGTCGATGACCGTGCGCCACGGAAGCAGCGCCGCGTCCTGGAAGACGAAGCCGATGTCGCGTCGGCGTCGCGCTTCTTGCGGCGGTCCGCCGAGCACGGTCGCCGCCCCGTCCGACGGCTTGATGATGTCCGCCACCACGCGCAGCAGCGTGGACTTGCCGCAACCCGACGGTCCGAGCAGGGTCAGGAACCCGCCCTTGCCGACGACCAGATCGATGTTCTCCAGCGCGGAAATGGTGCCGCGGTCGGTGGTGAAGCGCACGCCGATGTTGCGCAGCTCGATCGCGGCATCGGAGGGATCGGCGGCCGGAGCTTTCTCCGTGCGGTGGAGGTCGATCGCAGCAAGGGCCATCGGTCCGTCCCCGTCAACCGATCTTCGGACGGGCTTCGGCCGTGGCCTCCAGCGCCCGCATGTCGATGACGGCGTCGAGCGCCGGGGCGCCGGCAGAGAACTGCTCCAGCTCGTTGTAGAGCGTGATCTGGTTCTGCCAGACGTCGGGATCCATGGTGCCCCAGCCGCCGGCGGCCGTGGCCGGCGTGAAGATGTGGGCGAGCATCACCTGGGCGGCCGCGACCTCGTCGGCGCGTACGAGGTTGGGGAACTCCTTGAGCAGCAGGTCGACGGCCTCTTCCGGCTTGGCCTTGGCGAATTCCCAACCCTTGCCGGCGGCGCGCAGGAAGCCGGTCAGCATCTTCTGCTCGCGTTCGATCGTGTCGGCGGTGGCGTAGTAGGGATTGGCGTAGAGCTGCACGCCCTGATCCCACAGCTTCATCGCGATCCTGTCGGTGCCGAGCGCCGAGAGCGCCGTGGTGTTGGTCATCCAGCCGGTGACGGCGTGGACCTGGCCGGTCAGCAGCGGCGTCATGTCGGCGCCGATCACGACCACCTCGACGTCGCCGGCGGGAATGTCGTTCTTCTTCAGCAGTGCCGAGAGCAGGATCTTGCCGGTCGCCTGAATGCCGATCTTCTTGCCGACCATGTCCTTGGCGGTGCGGATCGGGTTGGCCGGCAGCGAGAAGAACGCGTAGGGGTGCTGCTGAGCGCTCACCGCGAACGCCTTGACCGGGATGCTCTGCGAAGCGGCGAGCATCAGCGACGGGCTGGACGAGACCTGGCCGATCTCATAGCGGCCCGACGCGACGATCGCCACGCCGTCGATCGACGGGCCGCCGGCCTGGATGACGAAGTCGAGGCCTTCTTCCTCGAAGTAGCCGAGATGCTTGGCCGCCACCTCGCCGAGCTGGTTGCCGCCGCCCAGCCAGCCGAGCTGCATGTTGAGGGTGCGGGTGCCCGACTGCGCAAAACCGCGCGTCTGGATGATGGTCGGCATGGCGAGCGCACCGGCGGCGACGGCGCCGGTTTTCAGCAGTGACCGGCGCGAAATAATGGAGTTGGTCATCAGAGTTCCCCTTGTGCAAAGGCCATTCCCCAGGCCTCGGGCGGACCGTGGCCGCGCGCAGTTCCCGGTTCTCTAAGGCCGGCCGGCTTGGGCGACAGCAAGTCACGAGGGGATTAAAGTATGGTCAGGCGCTCTCCGGAAGCATAAAGTTTCGCCAGAGGTGATGCCGAAACGGCAGCACCCGACAGGACCGGGAATAAAGCGCGGCCATGCACGCATCCGTTCTCCGCTACATCGATCAGGTCGCCAGGCTCGGCTCGATCCGCCGCGCCGCCGCAGTGCTCAACGTCGCCTCCTCCGCCGTCAACCGGCAGATCCTCAAGCTCGAGGCCGACATCGGCACGCCGCTGTTCGAGCGCATCGGAAACGGGGTGCGCCCGACGGCCGCGGGCGACTACGTCATCCGCCACGCCCGCGAGACGCTGGCGCGCTGGCAGACCGTGCGCAGCGAGATCTCGGCACTGGCCGGAGACATCCACGGCGAGGTGCGCATCGTGTCGATCCCGGCGCCGCTGGTGCGCATCCTGCCGCGCGCCATCGAGGCGACGGCGCGGCGCCATCCGCACATCACCTTCCGCGTGATCGACGCGTCGCCGGCCGACCACGCCGAGGAGATGCGGGCGCGCCGTCCCGACATCGCCATCCTGTTCGTCGACCGCCGGCACAGCGGCTATGACATCGTCGCTCGCATCGGCATGCGGATCGGCGCGATCATGCGGCCCGACCACCCGCTGGCCGGCCGGAACGAAGTAACGCTGACCGACTGCGCGGCCTATCCAGTCGCGATGCTGAGCGACCCGTGGATCCTGAACGCGGCGGCCGAGGCGGAATTCATCCACAGCGGCGCGCAGTTCCGCTCGGTGATGCTGACCAACTCGCTGCCGATGACCAAGGAGGTCCTGCGGGCCGGCATCGGCATCGGCTTCTTCACGCCAGCCGGCTTCATCGAGGAACTCCAGTCGGGCGAACTCGTCCACATCCCGCTGGCGGAGCCGGAACTTTCGCGCAGCGAGATCGGCGTCCTGATCCACCGCGAGCGCCAGGGCTGGCCGGCGGTTCGCGCGGTTGCGAAGGCACTGATCGACGAGATGCGCGCCACCGACCGCGAGATCACGCTGCTGGCGAAGGAACAAGGGCCGGTCGAAAGCCCCTAAGTCGAGATATCCGCGGCGCAGGGTGCCGGTGTTCGTCCACCCATCCATCGATATTTTAGATCAGGCTTTAGCCGAACCGGTGAGGGACCGCCGCCCAGCGGAGCAACAGGAGGTGGAACGTGGGCCGCACAATCCCCTAGTTGTCCGCATTCGCATGATGTGTTCATGTGTCGCACTCCCGTGCCGACGTCGTTGCATTAGCGTGATGATGTAGACGACCCGAACGAGGGTCGTTCCAAGGGTTTGACGGACGCCTGAATGAGCGCAGTGGCGGCGTTGAAGGGGTATCTCTCGCGGCGTTTCGACGAAGAACTTCGCTTCATTCGCGTTCGGCAGGAATCTCCAAATGTCGGCGCGATCCTGCCGAGCGGCAATGTCATGGCGCGGAAGATGGCGTCCGTGGTCGATCCATCTTCCGGCCTTCCCGTCCTGGAGATCGGTCCCGGCACCGGCGTGATGACGCGCGCCATCCTGGAGCGCGGCATTCCGCCCGAGCGGCTCTTCCTCATCGAACTCTCGACGACGTTCGCGTGCCGTCTGCGCGTCGACTTTCCCGGCGTGAACGTCATCCAGGGCGACGCCTTCGAACTTTCGCGCACGCTCGGCGAGTATTCCGGGATCACCTTCGATTGCGTAATATCCGGTCTCCCTCTCCTGAGCTTTCCGGTCGAGAAGCGCATCGCACTCATCGAAGGCCTGCTCGATCGCCTGCCGCCCGGCCGACCCGTCGTTCAGTTCAGCTACCAGCCCTTCTCGCCGGTGCCGCCCGGCGGCGGTGACTACAAAGTGGAGGTCTTCCGCTACGTCCTGCGTAACATTCCGCCGGCAAAGACATGGCTCTACCGCCGCCCATGGCAGGTCGCGAAGGCGGCCGCGCTTGCTGCGGCAGCCGCCGCTTGAGCGATTTGGTCCAGGAATCCCATTATTCCAGCGAAAGCGCGAAGGGCTAGACTTTGCCGCGGCCGAAATCCGCGCTAAGACCCCGCGCGGTGTGGGGATTGCCCGTGCGCCGGCAACGCGAAGCAGGGAGGGACGGTCGAAGGCCGTCGATCCATGAATAGAAGCGCCTTTCGCGCGGCGATTCACATCGCCTCGATCTTCGCCCTCTATCTCGCGCTCGCCATGCTTGTTCCCGCGGTGGTCGACCTCGCCACGGGAAACGCCGACTGGCAGGTCTTCGCTTTCTCGTCGCTGTTCCTCGGCGGCCTTTCGATGGCGGTCGCGCTCGCCACGCAGGGCCGGCCGCCGCAGGCGACGACCCGCTTCGGCTTCCTGCTGGTCAACATGCTGTGGCTGACGCTCGCGATCGCCGGCGCCGTGCCGTTCATGGCGTCCTCGCTGGCCATGAGTTTCACCGACGCCATCTTCGAATCGGTTTCTGGGATCACGACGACGGGATCAACCGTGATTGCCGGCCTCGATAGGCTCCCTCCTGGCTTGCTGCTATGGCGTTCGCTGCTCAATTTCATGGGTGGCCTGGGCGTCATCGCGGTCGGCCTGTTCCTGCTGCCGTTCCTCAACATCGGCGGCATTTCCTACTTCAAGATCGAGTCCTCCGACATCGAGGACAAGCCGTTCGAGCGCTTCCAGACCTTTGCGCTCGCCCTGATCGGCATCTATAGCGGGCTCGTGCTGGCCTGCGCCCTTCTCTACGCCGCCGCGGGCATGGACGGCTTCGATGCCGTCAACCACGCCATGGCGACGCTGGCGACCGGTGGCTTCTCGACCCACGACGCCTCGTTCGGCGCCTTTGCCGACCGCCCGGCGATCCTCTGGGTCGCCATCGCGTTCATGTTCGTCGGCTCACTGCCCTTCTCGATCATGATGTTGTTTGCTCTGCGCGGCCGCCTCGATGCGCTACGCGACCCGCAGATCCGCGTCTTCGCCGGATATGCCATCGTCTTCTCGGTTGCCATCGCCATCTACCTGCGCGTCAGGATGGACGTGCCGTTCTTCGAGGCGCTCACCCATGCTTCCTTCAACTTCATCTCGGTGATCACCACCACCGGCTTCGCCAGCGACGACTACGGCCAGTGGGGGCCGTTCGCAGTCGCCTGCGCCTTCGTCGCCACATTCCTCGGCGGCTGCTCCGGTTCGACGACAGGCGCGATCAAGGCCTACCGCTTCCTCATCCTGTTCGAACTGCTCGCCAACGGCCTGCGCCGCCTCATCTATCCGAGCATCATGCTGCCAGTTCGCTACGGCGACCGCACAGTCGATCCCGACACGCAGCGCGCCGTCGTGCTGTTCATCGCCGCTTTCTTCGTCATTTGGGCCATCTCCACGATCCTGCTCGCAGCGACCGGCCTCGACCTCGTCACCGCGACCACCGGCGCGCTGACGG
Organism: Rhizobiaceae bacterium; assembly: GCA_905339215.1. GTDB lineage: Bacteria > Pseudomonadota > Alphaproteobacteria > Rhizobiales > Rhizobiaceae > DUSC01. The sequence goes on along the minus strand of CAJPFN010000014.1, from coordinate 96,336 downwards.
CGCTGACCAATGTCGGCCCCGGACTCGGCGACATCATCGGCCCAGCCGGCAACTTCGCTACGCTGCCCGACGCCGCCAAGTGGATCTGCACCGCGCTGATGCTGATCGGCCGCCTCGAGATTCTCGCCGTCTTCGTCGTCTTCACGCCGACCTTCTGGGGCCGATAGGAGACGCCGGCAGGCCGTATGCGCCCGGCGCGCCGCGGCAGGCTACCCAAGCCGCAACGCGACAACCCCGGCGACGATGGCGACCGCCGAGACGACACGCCAGCCGGTGATCGGCTCGCGCAGAGCGACGATCGAAATCGCCATCGCGAACAGGATCGAGGATTCGCGCAGCGCCGCGACCGAAGCGATCGGCGCTCTCGTCATCGCCCACATGGCGATCCAGTAGGCCGCGGCGGCGAGAGCGCCGGTGACCAGCCCTGCTTTCCATTCGCCGAGCATGGTCGGCACGACGGCGCGGCCGCGCAGGAAGAGCACGAGGACGAGCGTCCAGGCGGCGTCCATGACGAACAGCCACACCGCGTAACTCGACGCCGTCGCCGCCAGCCGCGCGCCGGATCCGTCTGTCAGCGTGTAGCCGGTGACGAAGAGTGAAGTCGTGAGCGCGTAGGCGACGGCCCGCCCCGCCACAGCGCTCGTCGGCGAACCGCCGCGGAACGACATCATCAGCGTCCCCGCGGAAAGGAGCAGGATGCCGAGAACGGCGAGCGGCTCGGGCACCTCGAACAGGAAGGCTGCCGCACCCAGGGTGGTCAGCAACGGCGCCGTTCCCCGAGCCAGCGGATAGGTTTGGGCGAGATCGCCGCTCTCGTAAGCCTTGACGAGGAACAGGCGGTAGCCGGTGTGCAGGGCTACCGACGCCGTAATCCACAGCCAGACACGGCCCTGCGGCGCGTCGACGAAGGCGACCAGCGGCAGCGCCGCCACACCCATGCCGATCGTCATCAGTTGGATCGAGGCGAAGCGGTCGAGGCGGACCTTGATCAGCGCGTTCCAGACCGCGTGCATGGCCGCAGCCGCGAGTACTGCGAGGAAGACGGTTGCGGTCATGCCGGGAGCTGCACCGTGTCAGGCCGCCGGTCGGTCGAGGTCGATGTCGACGATGACCGGGTGGTGATCGGAGGCGATGACGTCATTGTCGACGCGGAAGCTGCGTACACGATCGGCGATCAGCGCGCCGACGAAGCAATAGTCGAGCCGGCGCTTCTCGACGCGGCCGGCGACGGTACGCACATGGCTGTGGAAAGAGTCGGCAGGGAAGCCGGCGGCAACGGCCGCGTCGACGAAGCCGTCGACGTAGCGTGCGCCGGCATGGTAGGGCTGTTCTCCGACGATCCGCCGATATTCGGCGCTGCCCGGCTCGCTGTTGAAGTCCCCCATCAGTATCGCCGCGAGAGGGGCTTCCGGCTCGGTTTCGCCCTGCGTCCAGTCTCGGTGCGGCTCATCGTCCTCGCCGCTCCATGGTCCACCCTCCAGCGCGGCGCGGCGGTGCCGGGCAAGCAGGAAATCGATCTGCTCGAGACGCTCCTCGGCGCCGACGTGAGCAAGGTGGAGCGAGACGAAGCGCACCGGTCCCCAAGGCGTGCGGATCAGGCATTCGAGCGCCGCGTTCTGCGTGTTGAGCGGTCGGACCATCCGGCGCATCGGCAAGAGATGCAGCCGCGACCAGACGATCGGCAACCGCGACAGGAGCATGGTGCCAAACTGGCGGCGACGGTTGACGAGTCGGCCGCCGGCATGACGGAAACTGGCATCCAGATCGAAGGCCGGGCCGTAGACCCAGTGATGGTCGGGCAGGAGACGGCCAAGTATCTCGGGCTGGTCGTCCTCGCCCGTGCGCCGCCAGTTGCGCTCCACCTCCTGGAGGGCGATGACATCGGCCCCGGCCACGACCGCAGCGATGCGCTCGAGGTCGTAGCGACCGTCGGCGCCGAAGCCGTACTGGATGTTGTAGCTGACGAGTTTCACGTCGGTCCCCGCCCCTCTCTTGCCAGTACCGCGATGATCGTTAGCTGGCAATGCAGCGAGGATCGCGAAGGAATTGGGCCAGGCGGTCGCCGACCGCGCGCCCCGGCGGCGCCGCGGAACCAGGCGCGGCGAAGCCCGTTCTTTGCCGAAAGCCGGGAGACCGCCATGCTTCGCATCACCCTTCTCGTCGCCACAGCCTTCGTCGCCTATCGCGCCCTGCAGGAAAACCTCCCTCGCATACCGCACGACTTCGACCTGCCCGGCGGCGCGCCACCCTCGGACCGCACGACGGGCTCAGGCTCGGGCCGAACCCGCTAGGGAAAGGTTTTCAGGAGCCCTTCCGCGGCGGCGAACTCGACCGCGACAGCCACGGCGCCGGCCGGCCCGAGACGGCGGCGATCGTCTGCATCAGCGCCTCGTTGAGCAAGCCGAGCGCGCGGTAGTGCTCGCCGTGGGGCGAGATCAGCGGTCTGACCAGCACACGGTGGAAGTCGTCGGCCGCGGCGACGAACGCCTCGATCTCGCGTTCGTTCAGCCGTTCGGGTTTCTTTCGTCTGGTCGTCATCGCGGCGTCCTACATTTTGGATGGAGCCACCCCGAGGAACATATTCCTGATTCGCCGCATCGATTCCAAGCCGGACGGGAGCGCCCGGCCCGCGTCATGCGGTCGCCGGGTCGACGAAGACAGTTGTCGCGGTCCGAAGGAAGACGATCAGCCGAAGACGACGCCGTCGAACGGCTTTCGCGCCGTCCTGAGCACACCGGCCGAGCGCAGCGTGCCATCGGCGTCGAGCGTGGCGATGACGGCGAACTCACCGGACGGGTACTCGATGGAGAGTGTATTGCGGGCTCCGGCCGGCACGCCGTCACCGTGGGAGCTATGCGGGGATGACGGTAAACGTCGAGATCGCACCGCCGCACCGCGCCCGTGGAAGCGCTGGGCAACTTTCTTCAAGGCCGGCCGTTCCTCGGGCGGCGCATCGTAGCGGCGGGTCTCGCAGTAGAGCCAGCGCGTCCGGCGACGAGGTCCGGTAGCCGACATGGCCGACGCCGGTCGTCGTCGAGCGCGTCGGCCTCAGAGCGTGGCATTCGCAGTCGTACGAGCCGCGGAGGTAGGCCGAGTTGTCTTCGCGCCCGCTTTCGGCGAGGCCATTGATCCGGACGAAGAAGTCGAGACCCTCCTCGAAACGGTCCGTCAGCAGTTCGATGTGCCCAGATGGGCGCCGTCAAAACACGGTTCGGTCACAGCAAATCCTCCCTGGTCCGGGCGCGGCCGCCTGCCGGGGTCTCCCCGCCGCTTCGCTCACCTGCCTGTCGTCAGGACACAATCGGACGGGCGACATGACGCGTCCAATCCGCTGGCAGCACCCAGCCATAAGTCCTGGCTATAAGGCCAGCCTGATTACCAGAGCGGCGTTCAGCGCAAGAGGAGCAGGTCGGACGCCGCGAAGCTGATGCCGGTTGGCTGGCCGATCTCGGGGGGCGGCGCGCTCGGGCTGTTGAACGTGTCCAGCGACACGACGTTGTCACCAACTGCGACCTTGACGCGGATCACGGAGCCGAGGAAGTGCACGTCGGCGATCTGGCCGGCGAGCCGCGTGTCGGCCCCTGCTTTCTCGCCGAGCGAGATCGCTTCCGGGCGCAGTGCGAGTGATACGGCCTCGCCATTGCGTGCTCCGTCGAGGCGACCGGGAAGCGTGATCTCGCCCGCGGCCAACGCCACCTTGCCTGCCGCCGCGTCACTGACCGTACCCTCAAGGACGTTGAGGGTACCGACGAAGTTTGCGACGAACCTGGTCTGGGGCCTGTTGTATATCTCGAACGGCGCACCGACCTGCTCCGCCTTGCCGCCGTACATGACGACGATGCGGTCGGAGATCGACAGCGCCTCCTCCTGGTCGTGGGTGACGAAGATCGTGGTGATGCCGAGATTCTTCTGGATCAGCCGGATCTCGTCACGCAGCGACACCCGCACCTTGGCGTCGAGCGCCGACAGCGGCTCGTCGAGGAGCAGCAGCTTCGGCTTTGGCGCCAGCGCACGGGCCAGCGCGACGCGCTGCTGCTGACCGCCGGACAACTGATAGGGATAGCGGTCGCCGAATTCGGGCAGCTTGATCAGGGCCAGCATCTCCTTGACGCGCGCGTCGATGTCGGCCTTGCCCATTCCGGCGACCTTGAGGCCGAAGCCGACGTTCTGCGCCACCGTCAGGTTGGGGAACAGGGCATAGGACTGGAACACCATGCCGATGTTGCGCTGGTTCGGTCGCAGCCTGGTGACGTCCTTGCCGGCGACGACGATGGCGCCCGAGGTCGGCGTCTCGAAACCGGCGACCATCCTGAGCACGGTAGTCTTGCCGCAGCCGGAGGGTCCGAGGAAGGAGACAAATTCGCCCGGAGCCACGTCGAGGTTGAAGTCCTGGACGACGGTGGTGGCGCCAAAGGACTTGCGCACGCTGCGGATCGACAGGAAGGATTCGGACATGGCGTCGCTCGTTTCAGTTCGGCTGGCTCGGCGGCTTGGGCGCGAGCCGCGAGACGATCTGGATGAGGCCCATGCAGAGCCAGGTGATGGAGAACGAGATGACCGCGAGCGCCGCGGGTTCATAGGCACGGTTGGCGCCGAGAAGCTGCATGTAGGGGCCGAACGCCGGCCGGTTGAGGAGTGCCGCCATGGTGAACTCGCCGATCACGATGGCAAACGTCAGGAAGGCGCCGGACAGGACCGCGACCAGAACATTGGGCAGGATGACCCGGGCGAGGATGGTTCCCCAGCCGGCGCCGAGAGATTGCGCGGCTTCGGTAAGCGTGGCGACATCGATCGTACGCAGTCCGGTGTCGACCGCGCGGTACATGTATGGCAGCGCGAGCGTCGCGTAGCCGAACATCAGGAGCACGTTGGTGCCCGTCGCCGAGCCGGTCAGCGGCAACCAACTCGACGTGTTGTAGAGCCGGATGTAGCCGAAGACGATGACGATGGCCGGGATGACCAGCGGCAGGAGCGTGACGAACTCGATCCAGGGCCGCGCGCGGGGCACCTTCAGCCTGACCCAGTAGGCCGTGGGGACGACAAGCAGCACGCCGAAGGCGATGGTGAACAGCGCCATCACGACCGAATAGGAGAACGTCTCCTGGAAACGCGGATCGCCGAGCACCTTCGCATAGGCGTCGAAGGAATACTCGCCGCGCCGCATCTTCAGGCTGAACTCCGTCATGCCGACCAGCGGCAGGACGAAGTAGAGCAATCCGAGGAGGAAGGCCCCCCATGCCCAGAGCCGCCTCATTTGAGCCACCTCTCGGAGCGGGCGCGCAGCCAGATGTAGATGCCGTTGGCGACGCCGGTGATGACGATCATGCCGAAGGCCAGCGCATAGCCGAGATGCGGGTCGCCGAGCACGTCGCCGCGGATCTGGGCGAACAATAGGATCGGCGCGATCGAAAGTGAGGAGCCCGTCAGCGCGATCGCCGTCGCCACTGCGCCGAAGGCGTTGGCAAAGAGCAACGCGAACGTGCCGAGCAACGAAGGAAACAGGATCGGCAGCGCCACCATGCGCCAGTATTGCCCCCCGGTGGCACCGAGGATCTCGGCGGCCTCGCGCCATTCGCGCTTGAGACCGTCCAGCGCCGGCGTGATGATCAGGACCATCAGGGGAATCTGGAAGAACAGGTAGGTGATCGTCAGCCCCCAGAAGGACAGCAGGTTGAAGCCGAGCAACCTGAGATCGATGCCAAGCTGCGTGCGCAGGAAGACCGTCACCAGGCCGACCGGCCCGAGGGTGGCGAGAAAGGCGAAGGCCAGCGGCACGCCGGCGAAGTTCGAGGCGACGCCGGAAAAGGTGAGCAGCGGACCGCGGATGAACCTGGGCAGACCGCCCAGGACGACCGCGGCGGACATGGCAAAACCGACCGCGCAGCCGAGTAGCGCGGAGGCTACGCTGATGCGGATCGATATCCAGTAGGCAGCGAGGATCGACGGCGTATTGAGGTTGGCGACGTTGGCGAAGGTGAAGCTGCCATCGGGCCTCTGGAAGGCGCCGATGACGATCTTCATCGTCGGCAGGATGAGGAAGAGCAGCGCGAACGCCGCGAAGGGCAGAAGGCCGAGCCAGTTCACCGGCAAGCGGCTGCGCAGCGACGCCGCTGGGGCTGTCCGTATCGTCTCCGATGCCATGTCCCGGTTCCCGGCGATCCTTTGCAGGCGAAGAATCGCCCGCCCGGCTCAGCCGGGCGGGCGACGGTTCAGGATCGACTACTGGACGTTGGCGCCCACCACCGAATCCCAGCCGCTGGTGACGGCGGCCTTGTTCTCGTTGACCTCGTCCAGCGTCGGGAAGTAGGCGGCCTCGTACGACGCTGCCGGCGGCAGCTTGTCGAGCAGTTCCTGCGGGACCTTGCCGGCCGCGACCATCGCGTTGAAGCGCGCCGGGTGGCAATAGCCCTTCAGCCAGCCGAGTTGGCCTTCGTCGGAGTAGAGGTATTCCATCCACAGCTTGGCAGCGTTCGGATGCGGGGCGTAGGCACTGATCGCCTGGACGTAGACGCCGGCGAGGACGCCCGACTTCGGCACCACGACCTCGACCGGCGGATTGCCGGCGAGCGTGTCCTTTGCCGAGAGGGCGTTGTAGTCCCACATGACGACGATCGGCGTGGCGCCCTGGGCGAGCGTGCCGGCCTTGCCGATCACGGGCACGAAGTTGCCCGCCTTGTTCAGCCCGGCGAAGTACTCGAGACCCTTCTCGCCCGCTTCCTTCCCCGCCTTGCCGCCGGCGGCCAAGCCGGCCGACAGCACGCCGAGGATGGCCTGGTTGGAGGCGCGCGGATCACCCGCCAGCGCGACCTGGCCGGCATACTCCGGCTTCATCAGGTCCGACCAGTCGGCGGGCGTGTTGGCCACGAGGTCCTTGTTCACCAGGAAGGACATCACGCCGTAATAGTCGCCGTACCAGTAGCCCTCCGGATCCTTGATGCTGTCCGGGATCTCGTCCCAGGTCGACACCTTGTAGGGCTGGACCAGGCCTTCGGCCTTCGACGACGGGCCGAAGGCGAGGCCGACGTCGATGACGTCCGGCGCCTGCGGACCCTTGTTGTCCTTGTTGGCCTTGATGGCTTCGATCTCGTCGGCCGAACCCGCGTCGGGGTTCAGCTCGTTGACGGTAATCTCGGGGTATTTGGCTTTGAAACCGGCGATGACCGCACCATAGCCGCACCAGTCATGCGGCAGCGCGATTGTGGTGAGCATCCCTTCCGCCTTGGCGGCGGCCTCGATCTCGGCCAGCGACTGGGCCGACGAGATCGCCGTCGTCACCATCAGCGACGCGGCGGTGAGGGAAAGCGCTTTCCCTGCAAACTTGAACATGAGTGTCTCTCCGTTGAACTGGCGTCGGTAGCGCCTGCGCTGCGGTATCCCCGTCTTGTGACAGTTGGATGAAACCGCCCGCGCCAACGCCTCGAGGCGAGAAAAGTTAACTACTTTTAATCGTTTGTAGCAATCGCCCGAATTCGTTTTCCGGCTAATTGTCTTGCAACGCCGAGGCGTGCTCCGACGACTGCGCTTCCGCTCCCCCTCCTCCCAGGGAAAGGATCAGACGGTCCCTTCAAGTGCGTTGTCGAGCAGCGCAAGCGCCGCCTTCTTGGTGAGCTTGACGGGATTGCCGCCGGCCGTCGGATCGACGACCGCCATGTCGGCGATCAGCGTCTTGCGCTTCTTGTCCATCTCCAGCCCCTTGATGAGGCCCGGCAAGGCGTGCGGCACCTTGAGTTCCTTGCGCAGCTTTAGGATCGCCCTGGCGAATCCGTCGAAGCCGCCCTTGACGCCGATGTAGGCCGCGAGCCGTGCGATCCGCGCCTCGATGGCGTCGCGGTTGAAGGCGAGAACGTAAGGCATGAACACGGCGTTGGTCATGCCGTGGTGGGTATCGTAGAGCGCCCCGATCGGATGCGACAGCGAATGGATGGCGCCGAGGCCCTTCTGGAAGGCGGTGGCGCCCATCGCCGCGGCCGCCATCATGTGCGCGCGTGCCGTCAGGTCCTTGCCGTCGGCGTAGGCCTTGGGCAGGTTTTCCATGGCCAGCCGGATGCCCTCGACGGCAATGCCGTCGGCCATCGGGTGGTAGCCGGGCGCGCAATAGGCCTCGAGGCAGTGGGCAAGCGCGTCCATGCCGGTGCCCGCCGTGATGAACGGCGGCATGCCGACAGTCAGCTCCGGATCGGCGATGACGATTGCCGGCAGCATCTTCGGATGGAAGATGACTTTCTTTGTGTGGCTCGCCTCGTGGGTCAGCACGCCGGCGCGGCCGACCTCGGAGCCGGTTCCCGCTGTCGTCGGCACGGCGACGATCGGCGCGATCTTGGAGGCGTCGGCGCGGGTCCACCAGTCGCCGACGTCCTCGAAATCCCACACCGGACGCACCTGGTGCGCGTGGAAGGCGATCAGCTTGCCGAGGTCGAGCGCCGAGCCGCCGCCGAAAGCGATGACGCCGTCATGGCCGCCCTTCTTGAACACCTCGATGCCGGCATAGAGGTTGGATTCTACCGGGTTCGGCTTCACGTCGGAGAACACGCCGTGCTTGACCTTGGCGTCGGCGAGCAGCTTCAGCGTCGAGGCGACGACCGGCAGCCGGGCCAGTCCCGGATCGGTGACGAACAGCGGATTGGACATGCCGACGCTCGACAGGGCGTCAGGCAGTTCCTCGATGCGCCCCGCGCCGAAGCGGACGGTGGTGGGATAGTTCCATTTGGAGACGAGCTTGGTCATTTCGCTGGTTCTTTCAGGGACGTCAGTCAGTGGAGGGCGGTTGCGGGCATCTTGCGCTTTATTGATGAAACGGCGCGTTCGATCGGGTCGGCGAGCAGAGGATGATCGGCGATCTCCGGCCATTCGAGCGCCCAGTAGTTTTCCTTCCGAGCGGGCCTTGCCGGGAAGATCGCTCCACCTTTCGTATTGACGAAGAGGTCGGCGAAGCCGTCCAGGCGATCGGCCGCTGTCGGGCGCCAGCCGGCGTCGAACGTCAGCTCCATCCGAGTTTTCCGACCGAGTTCGATCAACGTGCCGCGGTGCTTCGCCGGCATGGGGCCCAGTGCGCCGGCGGCGTCGAACAGCGTTGCACACTGGCGGTGCTCGCCGCGGCAGACGAACAGGTCGTCCTGCGGCAGGTCGAGCCTATCGGCAACGGCGCCGTTGAGCAGCCTGACCAGTTCGATGACATCGCGATCCGATGTCGCGTTCGCCCGGCTACCCTCGGCCGTATTTGTCAGGAAGGCCGGAAGCGAAAGCGCCTCGACAAGGGCGGGGATGACTGATCCGTGCTCTTCCACCGCCCAGTCGAAGGACAAGGCGATGACTGAGGCGCTAGCCCCCTCCAGGCAGTCGCGCAACACGAGGTCGTAGCGGTGGTCGACATGGGCATCCCAGGCCAGAGCCCTGTCGACATAGGTGCCCAGCGGCTGGCTGTCGCGGCGCTTGGAGTTCTGCGCCCAGCGCGACGGCAGGAAAGTCGACCAGTGGCGAAAGACAAAGACGAAGGCGAGGTCGCAATCGTCCAGGCTGTTCGCCAGGCGTCGGAAGCCGTTGACGCCGATACTGCACACCACCTCCGCCGACATCAGCAACGTACGGGCGCCGGCGGCCCGTGCGGCCTCGACAGCCGCGCGCAGCGCGCCGTTCTCCCAGGAGGGCGACTTGGTGTTGAGGATCGGCGCGTGCTGTCCATTCGGGCAGTCGGGATAAAACACGCCAGCTTCCAGCAAACTTTCGCGCGATGACGCCATCAAACTCTGGAACGACGTCGTGCCAGACTTGTGCGGTCCGCCGTGGATCAGGACGCGCAGGCTGCTGCTCACACCTTTTCCCTCAGATGGAAGCTCTTCGGCCGCGTCAGGTTCTCGTAGCCGACGATTCCCATGGCGCCGCCCTTGCCGGTGTCCTTTACGCCGGTCCAAACCAGCCCCGGATCGACGTAGTCGCAGCGGTTCATGAACACCGTACCGGTCTCGATGCGGTCGCCGATGGTGGCGGCATGGTCGGTGTCGGTGGTCCAGATCGAGGCGGTCAACCCGTAAGGGCTGTCGTTCATCAGCGCGATCGCCTCCTCGTCGTTCCTCACCTTCATGATGCCGACGATCGGGCCAAAACTCTCCTCGCGCATGACGCTCATCTGGTGGTCGACATTGGTGAGCACTTCGGGCGCGAGATAGGGCGAGCCGGCTGTGTCGCCGTCAACCTTCATGTTGACGTGCGCGACCGCCCCCTTGCGCAGGGCCTCGGCCTTCTGCTCGCGAATGAGGTCGGCGAATCGCGACTGCGCCATCGGCCCCATCGTCGTCGACGGGTCGAGCGGGTTGCCAACGACATAGTTCTTCGTCTCGGCGATGAAGCCTTCGACGAACTCGTCATAGACCTTCTCGTGCACGTAGATGCGCTCGATGCCACAGCAGCACTGGCCGGAATTGTAGAAGGTGCCGTCGACGAGATTGGCGACGGCGTGGTCCATCTTCACGTCAGGGAGAACGTAGGCCGGGTCCTTGCCGCCGAGTTCGAGGCCGAGCGTCATGAAGGTGCCCGCCGCCGCCCTTTCGATGGCGCGGCCACCGGCGACCGAGCCCGTGAAGTTGCAGTGGTCGACCTTGCCCGAGCCGAGCAGCTTCTCGGTCTGGCCATGGCTCATTACCAGGTTCTGGAACAGGCCCTTCGGCAGGCCGGCCAACTCGAAGGCCTTCTGGAAACGCTCGCCGACGACCAGCGTCTGCGCGGCATGCTTGAGGATCACCGCGTTGCCGGCCATCAGCGATGGCACGATCGAGTTGACCGCGGTGAGATAGGGATAGTTCCACGGCGCGATGACGAAGACGACGCCGAGCGGCTCTTTCTTCAGGTAGCGGCGGAAGCCTGGACGGTCCTCCGGGACGTAGGGGGCGAGTGCCTTCTCGGCGAGCGCCACCATGTACCTGGTGCGTTCCTCGACGCCGCCCTTCTCGCCGCCGTAGCGGACCGGCCGGCCCATCTGCCAGGCAAGTTCGGGCACGATCTCGTCGTTCATCGACAGGAGCGCCTCGAGGAAGGCGAGCAGGTACGTGCCGCGCTGGGCGATGGTCGTGTTTTGCGCCCAGTCGGCCTGGGCGGCCTTGGCGCGTTCCACCGCGGCGTTGATCGCCTGGTCGGTCGCGACCGGCCGCTCCACGTAGATCGAGCCGTCGACGGGGGATTTGAGTTTGACCGTTTCGGTCATGATCTAACCTCTTCTTCTTTCCTCAGTACCGCTCGAAGCCACGATGCAGCTCCCAATCGGTGATGCGCCGGTCGTATTCGAGTTGTTCCCAGCGGGCCGTGTGGACGTAGTGCTCGACGACGTCCTCGCCGAGCGCAGCCTTCAGCATCTTCGACTTGGCCAGAGTCTCGGTGGCCTCGCGCAGCGTCTTCGGGATCTCCGGCAGCTTTGCCGCCTGGTAGGCGTCGCCGACGAACGGCTTCTGCAACTCGAGCTTCTCGTCGATGCCGGCGAGGCCCGCCGCGATCAGAGCGGCAAAGGCGAGATAGGGATTGAGGTCGGCGCCGCCGATGCGGCACTCCATACGGATGCCCTTGGTGCCCTCGCCGCACAGGCGGAAGCCGGCGGTGCGGTTGTCTTCAGACCACATGATCTTGGTCGGCGCGAAGGTGCCCGACTGGAAGCGCTTGTAGGAGTTGATGTAGGGCGCCAGGAAGCAGGTGAACTCCCTGGCATACTTCAACTGGCCCGCCGACCATTGCTGCCCGAGCGTCGACAGGGTCCATGGGGCCTTCTTGTCGAAGAACAGAGGCGTCTTGCCGTCGGCGCTCCACAACGAATTGTGGATATGGCTGGAGTTTCCGGCGAGCCCGTAATTGTACTTGGCCATGAAGGTCACGGCCTTGCCCATCTGGTGGGCGATCTCCTTGGCGCCGTTCTTCAGGAACACGTGCCGGTCGGCCATGTCGAGCGCTTCGGCGTAGCGCACGTTGATCTCTTCCTGGCCAGGCCCCCATTCGCCCTTCGAATTCTCGATCGGGATACCGGCGGCCTGCATGTCGTTGCGCAGGCGGCGCATGTAGCCCTCTTCCTTGGTTGTGATACCGATCAGGTAGTCGCCGATGTAGGGCGAGGCCGACTTCAGGTCCTGCCAGTGCTTTTCGCGAGCTGAATCATAGGTCTCCTCGAGCAGGTAGAATTCCAGTTCCGAGGCGAAATACCCGATCCAGCCGCGCTCCTTCAGCCGCGCCACCTGCTTGCGCAGGATCGCGCGGGGCGAGTGCGGCAGATCCTCGTGGGTATGATGGTCCTGGACGTCGTTGAGGACGAGCGCGGTCTTCTCCAGCCACGGCACCGAGCGGATGGTTGAAAGGTCGGGTTTCATGACGAAGTCGCCGTAGCCCTTCGACCAGCTAGCCGCCTTGTAGCCTGGCACCGGCTCCATATCGATGTCGTTGGCAAGCAGGTAGTTGCAGCCATGCGTCTCGTCATAGGCGCTCTCGACGAAGTACTTCGCCAAGAAGCGCTTGCCGATCAGCCGGCCCTGCATGTCCACCGCGGCCGCCAGCACGGTGTCGATCTCGCCATCCGCAACCGCCTTCTTCAACTGATCGAATGTTAGATTCCCGGCCATTCTTCGCCTTTCCCGGAACGCGCCGGGCCCTTTCGAACTGATGAACCGGTCGCGCGCGCCGATCCCGTTTTTTGCTGGATTGGTGGCCCGGCGGCCGCACGGCCGCCGGGCAATAGCCGTCCCGATCAGCCCTGCGTATAGACGCCGCCGGCCTTCTTCAGGATCTCGTTGTACTCCTTGAAGATCGCCACGACCTTTGCGCGGGTTTCGCTCTCCGCCGCGATCTCGTCCCAGAACTTCAGGGCCGCCGCTTCGACCTGGGCCCATTCCGCGTCCGGAATCGTCGTCAGCTTCAGCTTGTCGCCGGTGGCGCGCAGCTTCGCCTCGCCGCCCCAGTACCACTGGTTGCGGTAGGTGTGGCCGGCGTCGACGCAGGACATCCAGAGCGACCGCAGATGCTCCGGAATGTCGGCCCAGCTCTTCTCGTTGACGAACCACGAGCCGATCCAGGCACCGGAAATGTTGTTGGTGGTGAAGTGGTCGGTTACGTCGGCCCAGCCCACAGTGTAGTCCTCGGTGATGCCCGACCATGACATGCCGTCGAGTTCGCCGGTCTGTACCGCGACCTGGACGTCCTCGTACGGCAGCACGACCGGGATCACGCCGAACTGCGCGAGGAACTTGCCCGCCGTCGGGAAGGTGTAGAGACGCAGGCCCTGCAGGTCGGCGAGGCTGTTCAGCGGCTTCTTGGTGTTGAAGTGGCAGGGGTCTTGGCCCGCCGCCGACAGCCACACCACGCCGCCGGCCTTGGCATAGGCGTCACGCCAGATGTCTGCGAGGCCGTACTGGTTGAACAGCACCGGCACGTCGAGGATGTGCTTGGTGGCGAAGGGGAAGTAGCCGCCGAACACCGAGATGTCGACCGGAGCCGCCATCGAGTCGTCGTCGGAATGCACGGCGTTGATTGTGCCGGCCTGCATGGCGCGGAACAGCTCGCCGGTCGGCACCAGTTGGTCGGCATAGTAGAGTTCGATCTCCATCTCGCCCTTCGCCGCCGCATTGAACATGTCGACCGCCGGCTTCGTCACGTGCGGACCGAGCGCCGCGCCGGCGTAGGTCTGCAGGCGCCATTTGATCGGAGTCGACTGGGCCATGACGTAGGGGGTCGCAAGCGGGGTCGCCGCGGCCGCACCGGCAGTCGCCAGGCCGGCTTTCTTCAGGAAGTCGCGTCTGTTCTGCTTCATTGTCCGTTCCCTTCTCGTTGCCTTCTCACTTTGTGTAGACGTAGTTCGGCAGCCACGTCGCGATCCCGGGGAAGAGACCGATGATCAGCAACGTGAGCAGCATGATCCCGACGAACGGCACGATCGACCGGTAGATGTCGGGAAGGGTCACCTCGGGCGGCGCCATGGCGCGCATGAGGAAGAGGTTGTAGCCGAAAGGCGGCGTCAGGTAGGCGATCTGGCAGGTGATGGTGTAGAGGACGCCGTACCAGACGAGGTCGAAGCCGAGCGCGCCTGCCAGCGGGATGAACAGCGGTGCGACGATGACCAGCATCGCCGTGTCGTCGAGGAAGATGCCGAGAATCAGGAAGGTCGCCTGCATCAGAACCAGCACCTGCCAGGGCTCGAGGCCCATGTCGCCGATGAAGAGCCGCTCGACCGACTTCACCGCGCCCAGCCCATCGAACACGGCGCCGAAGCATAGCGCCGCCGTAATGATCCAGAAGAACATGCAGCTGATGGCGAGGGTCTTGCGCGTCGTCTGGTGCAGAACGTGCCAGGTCAACCGGCCGCGCAACAAGGCGGCGACGATGGATGCGACGGCGCCGACCGCCGAGCTCTCGACGAGACTGGTGATGCCGCTCAGGAAAAGCCCGGTCATCGAGATGAAGATGGCCAGCGGCACCAGGCCGGCGCGCAGCAGCCGCAGCTTGTCGGCGAAGCTGTACTCGTCGCGCTCGGCCTTGGACAGGGCTGGCCCGAGGTTCGGCTGAAGGAGGCAGCGGACGACGACATAGAGGATGAACAGCCCGGCCATGAGCAGGCCGGGGAACACACCGGCCATCCACAGATTGCCGACCGGCTGGCGGGCGATCATGCCGTAGAGCACCAGGACGACACTCGGCGGTACGAGGATGCCCAGCGTCGAACCCGCCTGGATGACCCCCGTCACCATCGTCTTGTCATAGCCGCGGCGCAGGAGTTCCGGCAGCGCGATCGTGGCGCCCACGGCCATGCCGGCGACGCTGAGGCCGTTGATGGCCGAGATGATCACCATCATGAAGATGGTGCCGATCGCCAGGCCGCCGCGCACGGGACCCATCCAGACGTGGAACATCTTGTAGAGGTCGTCGGCGATGTGCGATTCCGCCAGCATGTAGCCCATGAAGACGAAGAGCGGCAGCGTCAGCAGCGGGTACCACTTCATCACCTTCATGATGGCGGTGAACGACATTTCCGCGCCGCCCTCGCCCCACAGCATCAGCGCGGCGAAGGCGCCGACGAATCCGATCACGGCAAAGACCCGCTGCCCCGTAAGGAGCAGCAGCATCATGCCGGAAAACATGAGAAGTGCGATGACCTCGTAGCTCAAGTGATCGGCTCCCCGCGAAGCCGCGCCCAGTCCTTCAGCCAGGTCGCAATGGCCTGGAGAAGGGTGAGGAAGAGGCCGATGTTGATGACTACCTTGATCGGCGCCATGTAGGGCGCCCAGGCGGAGAAGCCCTTTTCGCCGTACTGGAAGGCGTAGATCAGCGATGCGATGCCGCCGACCTGCAGCATGACGAGGAAGAAGATCATGGCCAGGCCGGTGATCAGGTCGGCGCGGTGCTTGCCGCGCACCGACCAGCCGGCATAGAGCAGGTCCATGCGCACGTGCTCGTCCTCGCGGATGGCGAAGGCGCCGCCCAGCGTGAAGTAGGCGACCATGACGAACTGCGCCATCTCCACCGACCAGATTGGCGGCAGGAAGAAGACTTTCATGAACGACGAATAGCCGAGAATGCCGATCATGACGTAGACGAGGTACATGGCGAACAGCCCCATGTACCAGCTCGCCGCGTCGATCACTCTGACATAGGTCTTGAGGAACTTAGGCATTCAGAGCGCCCCCGATCCATGCGCATCTGCCACCCGAAGGTGCCCCCAACGCTCCTCCATCTGACACCGTACGGACAATGAAGCCTCGATCGGTCCTAGGCATGAGTGACCTCGCGCCCGAGTTCGATCTTTCCCAGGATCGAGATCAGAACTTCCGCCCATCGCCGCTGCCCCTCGTCGTCGGAGATCTCATCATTGCGGATTTCGATCATGGCGCAAGGGAGGTTGCGCACGCGGCCGTGCGCCTCGAGCGTGAAGTAGACCCGGTCGGCCGGGGAATAGGGTTCGTTGACGCCGACGACGAATCCCGGCTGCGCTTCCAGGGCGACGATGAAGGGGCCGGCAAGCCGCGTGTCGTCGTCGTGGATGATGCCGATCTGCCAGGGCCGCTGAACGCCCTTGTAGACAGGCGTGAAGGAATGCACCGATACGAGCCGCGTCTCCAGTCCCGCGGCGAGGCGCTCGGCGATCACCGCCTCGATCGCTGCATGGAACGGCTGGTACGCGAGCGCGATGCGTCGCGCACGCTCGGTGGCACTGAGTCCGGCATTGCCGGGAATGAGCGTCGTCTCGGATACCTCGGAGATCAGATCAGGCGCGTCGAGCGGACGGTTGCAGTCGATGACGAGCCTGGAGATGCAGGATTCGACGAGGGGCGAGTCGAGGGCGTCGGCGAGCGCGCGGGCAACCGGCAGCGCGCCGGGATCCCAGGCGATGTGCCGCACGAGGTCGGGCGCACGCAGGCCGAGCGTCCCCATGTCCGCGGGAATGAAGTTCGAGGCATGGTCGCAAACGAAGACGTAGGCGCCGCGGCCGCCCCGGTTCGTGATCCGGACCGGCTCACCGCCGCTTCCCCGCGTCGCGCCAGTTTCTCCCATCGTCATGTTCCCCGGCGCGTAATGTTTGTTACAGAATTAGTCTTGTTGCGCCTTCGAGTATGATTTCATACAGTTCCGTCGGGTTTGTCAAACGCGATTTGGCGGACCGCGCCGGAACGTTGGGGGACGGGCACCGGCATCGCGGGGGAGGATGCGGATATGGCGAGCAGCATCGCCGAACTGATCGCCGACCGGATGGACGTCATGCCCGCCGGCGAGCGCCGCGCCGCGCAGGCGCTGATCGCCAACTACCCAATGATCGGGCTGAAGACCGTGGCCGATTTCTCCGCCCAGGCTGGCGTTTCCTCGCCGACGATCCTGCGCTTCGTCGCGCGGCTCGGCTTCCACAGCTATCCGGACTTCCAGTCGGCGCTGAAGGACGAACTGGCGGCACAACTGCAGTCGCCGCTGTCGCGGACGACGATTAGCGGACGCGGCGCCGAGGGCGCGTCCCCGGTTCTGCAGGCGACGCTGGAAAACATCGCGGAGACTTTCCGCCACCTCTCCGAACGCCAGATCGGCGAGATCGTCACGCTGCTTGCCGGACCGCGCGCGCGCATCTTCCTGCTCGGCGGCCGCTTCACCGATCCGATCGCGCGCTACATGGGCGCCCACATGACGATCATCCGGCCGAGCGTGTTCCATCTCTCCGGCCAAGAGAGCAACTGGCGCGACCAGCTCGTCGACATGGGCAGGCGCGACGTGCTCGTGATCTTTGACATCCGCCGCTACCAGGATAGTCTCCTGCGTTTCGCCGAAGCCGCCCACAAGCGCGGCGTCGGCATCGTACTGATCACCGACCAGTGGCTTTCGCCGATCGCGCGCTTCGCCCGCCATGTCGTCGCCGGCCGCACCTCGGTGCCGTCGGCCTGGGATTCGTCGGCCGCATTGTTCGTCGTCGCCGAGGCGCTGATCGGCGAACTGACGCGCGCCCTCGAGACAGAGAGCGCGGCGCGCATCCGCGAAATCGAGAGCCTGAGATGACGCGCGGAACACACAAGCGTGTCCGCGTCCGCCGCGACCTTACTTAACTTTAATGTTATTCCTGATGCACTTGCGCCGGGGAATTGCCATAAAAGCCTCCTAGCGAAAGGCGGCCCGCCACTGATGTCCGGGCTGCGGCGCCGTTCAGGCGGGTCCCGGCCGGGCAGCGCGAGCAGATAGTGCCGAGCCGGAGTGCTGAATGTCCGCCTGGAAGCAGTTGTTGTTCTCCCTCGTCATCCTCGCTGCGGCAGTCGCGGCGTGGGCGAACTTCTTTCCGGGCGCACGCGACATCCTCGCCGCGCGGAACCTGGACTGGCTGGTCGTCGTCGAAAAGCAGACGGCCGACGGCCCTGCCGGTAGCGGCCAGGGCGGAGGCCAGGGCCGCCAGGGTGGAAGCCAGCCGGCAAACGTCGTCACCATGCCGGCCACGCTCGCCACGATCAACGACCGCTTGCAGGCCATCGGGACCGGCCGAGCGCGCGCATCCGTCACGGTGACGCCCTATGCTTCCGGCAGGCTAATGGAAATCCGCGTCCAGTCCGGAGCAGACGTGAAAGCGGGCGACGTGATCGCTCGCCTCGACGCGGAGGGCGAGGAGATCGCACTCGACCGCGCCCGCATAGCCCGCGATGACGCCGCGGCCAAGCTGGAGCGCATCAAGGCGCTGCAGTCTTCGAATGCCGCTACCGCAGTCCAGGTCGGCGACGCAGAGACGGTGCTGCGCAACGCCGAACTTGCCCTTCGCGATGCCGATCTGGCGCTGGCGCGACGCTCGGTCGTCGCGCCCATCGACGGCATCGTCGGCATCCTTCCCGTCGAAACCGGCAACTACGTGACGACGCAGACGACAGTTGCCACCATCGACGACCGATCGACGATCATCGTCGACTTCTGGGTCCCGGAACGCTACGCCACCGCGGTGAAGGTCGGCGCATCATTGACAGCCTCTCTGGTCGCCCGGCCGAGCGGCGTCTTCGACGGCACGGTCAGCGCCGTCGACAACCGGCTCGACGAGCAGAGCCGCACGCTGAGGGTCCAGGCCGGCATTGCCAATCCCGACGATTCACTGCGCGCCGGCATGTCGTTTCAGGTGACGATGAAGTTCCCCGGCGACACCTATCCGGCAGTCAGCCCATTAGCGATCCAGTGGGGCACGGACGGCGCCTTCGTCTGGGTCGTGCGCGAGGGCAAGGCGAAACGCACACCCGTTCGAATCGTCCAGCGCAACACCGAGAACGTGCTCGTCGACGCGCCGATCGGCGAGGGCGACATGGTCGTCACCGAGGGCGTGCAGAACGTCCGCGAAGGCAGCGACGTGCTCGTCGCCGGACAACCTCGTGTCGAGGCAGTGAATGGCGTGCAGACCGCGGCGGGCGGAACGTGATGGCGAGGGAGGCGCAAGTCCGATGACCAGCGACAGCGCCGCCAAGGGCGCAGACACCGGCGTCACGGCGCTGTTCGTGCGCCGTCCGGTCCTCGCCTTCGTCCTCAACACACTGATCGCCGTCGCCGGCCTCGCCGCGCTCTACGGCGTCGAGGTCCGCGAGCTCCCCGACGTCGACCGCCCGGTGATCACCATCTCGACCAACTTCACCGGCGCCGCATCCGAGACGATCGACCGCGAGGTCACCGCCGTCATCGAAGGCGCGGTGGCGCGGGTGGCGGGCGTCAAGTCGATCTCGTCGAGTTCCTCCTTCGGACGCAGCCGGGTGACTGTCGAGTTCGGCGACGACGTCAATCTCGACGTGGCGGCATCGGATGCGCGCGACGCGGTCTCGCGCGTCCAGAACCAGCTGCCTGACGACATCGAGGCGCCGCGTATCGTCAAGGCGGATGCCAATGCCGATGCCGTGATGCGCCTCGCTTTAACGTCGACGACGATGTCGGTCGAGGACATGACCATCCTCGTCGAGGATCAGATCGCCGATACGCTCGCCGCCGTGCCCGGCGTCGCCGACGTCCAGGTCTACGGCGACCGCGAGAAAATCTTCCGCGTCGACATCGACCAGGCCAAGGTGGCGAGCCTCGGCCTCACCGTCGGCGATATCGGCAGCGCGCTCGCCTCTATCGCCTTCGACACGCCGGCCGGATCGATCACGACGACCAACCAGGACATCATCGTGCGCGCAACCGCCGCGGTGACCACGCCGGAGGAATTCGAGAACATCGTCATAGACGGGCGCACGCGCATCGGCGACGTCGCCACTGTCACGCTGGGCGGCGACCCGGGGACGACGTCGTTGCGCTCGGACGGCAAAACCGGCATCGGGCTCGGCATCATCCGCCAGGCGCAGTCCAACACACTGGACATTTCGGCGGGCGTGCGCGGGGCCGCGGCCCGGATTCAGGCAACGCTGCCCGACGGCATGGCAATCAAGGTGACCAGCGACGACGCCATCTTCGTCGACGGCGCCATTCACGAGGTCGAGATCGCTCTGGCGCTCTCGGTGACGATCGTGCTCCTCGTCATCTACCTTTTCCTGCTCGACTGGCGCGCGACCTTGATCCCAGGCTTCGCCATGCCGGTCGCGCTGATCGGCACCATCGCGGCGATCTACCTTGCCGGCTTCTCGGTCAACATCCTGACCCTGCTTGCGCTGGTGCTGGCCACAGGCCTGGTCGTCGACGACGCCATCGTCGTACTGGAGAACATCGTTCGTCGGCGCAACGAGGGCATGGGTCCGCGCGCGGCGGCCGTTCTCGGCACCAAGGAGGTGTTCTTCGCGGTGATCGCCACGACGGCGACGCTGGCCGCGGTGTTCGTCCCCCTCTCCTTCCTGCCGGGCCAGACCGGCGGGCTGTTCCGGGAATTCGGCTTCGTGCTTGCGATGGCGGTGCTCCTGTCCTCGGTCGTGGCGCTGTCGCTCTGTCCGATGCTCGCTTCGCGCATGCTTGCCTCGGCGGCCGACCACGGCGCGGGGTCGCGCAGGGGCGTCGGCGCGCGCATCGGCGGCGCGCTGAGCGCCACCTACCGGCGCTTGCTGGCCGCGAGCCTGAATGCGCCGGCGATCGTGCTCCTGATCTCGGTCCTGTTTGCCGCCGCCGCCTGGGCGCTCTTCGGCACGATCCGCCAGGAGCTGACGCCGTCGGAGGATCGCTCGCTGGTCATCCTGCGCATCAGCGCGCCGCAGGGCGTCAGCCTCGACTACACGACGCAGCAGGTACGCCGCCTGGAAACCCTGATCCAGCCGTTGCGCGAGGCCGGCGAAATCGAGGCCACCTTCGCCAGCGCCGGCTGGGGCGGCCAGACGAGCAGCGGCTTCATGGTCTTGGCGCTCGTTCCATGGAACGAAAGGCAACGCAGCCAGCAGGAGATCGCCGCCCAGGTCTCCGAACTGGCGAAGCAGGTTCCCGGCGTGCGCGCCTTTCCCATACAGCCCAACAGCCTCGGTATCCGCGGCGCCGGCAGCGGCCTGCAGTTCGCCATCGTCGGCAACAACTACGCCGAGCTCGGCCAGGCCGCGTCCACTCTGATCGAGGCGATGGAAAAGGACCCGCGCTTCCAGCAGCCACGGCTTTCGACCGACGCCACCCAGCCGCAACTCGCCGTCGAGATCGACCGCGCGCGGGCCTCCGACCTTGGCATCGACATCACCGGCCTGGCGCAGACGATCCAGGCCATGCTCGACGGCCGCGAGATCGGCGACGTCTACATCAACGATCGCTCCTATGCGGTGAAGCTGATCTCGACGACCAACCCCATCAACGATCCGACCGACCTCGAGAACGTCTTCCTGAAAACCGCCGACGGCCGCTTCGTGCCGATGTCGACGATAGCCACGTTGACCGAGCGGGCCGTCCCGCCCTCCCTCGCCCGCGAACAACAGTTGCGCTCGGTCGCGATCACCGCCGGGCTCAGGCCGGATTTCGCTTTGGGTTCGGCGCTCACCGAGGTTCAGCAGCTGGCCGAGCCTATCCTGCCCGCCGGCAGCCGCATTGTGCCTCTCGCGGAGGCCGCGACGCTCGGCGAGACGACCGGCTCGATGATGACCATCTTCGGCTTCGCACTGGTCATCATCCTGCTCGTTCTCGCCGCCCAGTTCGAGAGCTTCGTCAGCGCCGTGATCATCATGGCCACCGTCCCGCTCGGACTTGCCTGTGCGGTCTTCGCGCTGGTCCTCACCGGTACAAGCCTCAACGCCTACAGCCAGATCGGGCTCGTCCTGCTGGTCGGTGTGATGGCCAAGAACGGCATCCTCGTCGTCGAATTCGCCAATCAGCTGCGCGACCGCGGCATGGGCGTTCGCCAGGCGATCGAGGAGGCGGCCAACATCCGGTTGCGCCCGGTCATGATGACGATGATCTGTACAATCCTCGGCGGCCTGCCGCTGGTTTTGGCCAGCGGCGCCGGTGCCGAGGCGCGGATTGCGCTGGGCTGGGTGATCGTCGGCGGGCTCGGCCTTGCCGCGGCGTCGACGCTGTTCCTGACGCCGGTCGCGTATCTCCTGCTCGGCCGCTTCGTCACGCCGAAGGTCGAGGAGGAAGCGCGTCTGAAGCGCGAACTCGAGGAAGCCGCCTACACCAATGTCGAGCCGGCGGAGTAGGACAGCGTTCCGCGCGCCGCGCGTCGTTGCGAAAGACGGATCGGGCCGGCGGCGATGTCTCGCCGCCGGCCCTTTTTTTGCTTACCGGCCTTCAGGCCGCGTGACCGGTGAGCCGGCCGCGGCCCGCCGATACTCTACCGGCCTATTTGCGGCCGACTTCCTTCCACATGCCACCCTCAATCTTCGAGATGATGATCGCGTCGCCACCCTGATGGTCGTCGGGGCCGTACTTGACCTTCACGTCGCCGATCGGGTCGTCGAACTCGACCGTCTCCATGCCGGCCTTGAAGCTCTCCGGCGTGAGGTCCTTGCCGGCGGCCTCGAGGCCCTTGACCAGGGTCACGGCCGCGGTGCGGCCGAGCTGGGCAGCCGTACCCGGATCCTCGCCGAAGGCCGCCTTGAAGCCCTCGGCCCATTTCTTCAGCTCCTCGTTCGAGCCGATCCGCGCCTCGAGGTCCGACCAGCCGGCGGCGGCGTAGTAGCCTTCCGTGACGCCGCCCGGAACCTTGGCGACGGCGGTGTTGAAACCGGCCGACGAGCCGATGAAGGCGACGTCGTTCCAGCCAAGCTTCTTCGCCGTACCGAGGATGACGATGGTCTGGCGCACGCCGACGGCCGTCGAGACGATGTCGCAGCCCGCCTCGCGCAGTTTGGTGAGCGAACCGACGAAGTCCTGGTCATCCGGCTTGTGTGTGGTCTCAGCCGCGTATTTCAGCCCGAGTTCCTCGGCCTTCTCCTTGGTGCCTTCGTAGACTTCGAGGCCGAAGTCGGAGGGGAAGTACATGGAGCAGACTTCCTTAGCCCCGGTCTCCTTTGCGAGGTATTCGACACCGGCCTTGAGCTGGTCGTAGTAGGACGAGGTGCCGGCGTACTTGTAGGTGGTGTCGCCTTCCAGCATCTGCCGCGCGGCCGTCAGCGGAGAGACGTTGGCAACCTGCGCAGGCTCCATCATCTTGAAGCCGGCGATGTTCATCGGCGTGCCGAGGTTCAGCACCATGGCGAACACCTTGTCGGCATTCACCAGCTTGTTGAAGTTCTGCACCGCCTTCGGCACCTGGTAGCCGTGGTCCTCGACGATGAACTTGATCTTGCGTCCGTGGATGCCACCCGCGGCGTTGACCTCGTCGAAGTGCTGCTGCGCCGCCTTGATGGCCTGCACGTTGAACGGGGCGAACACGCCCGACAGGTCGCCGTTGGAGCCGATCAGGATCTCCGTGTCGCTGACGCCTTGCGCGAGCGACGTCGACGCCATGCCGGCGACGAGGCCGAGCGCGAGGATCGATCTTGCCATAACTGATTTCATTTAGGTTTCCTCCTGGTTTCTTGACTTTCCAGCATGGCGGTCAGCCATACATCTCGTCGATCAGCTTCTTGTGTTTCTGTTCAACGAAGCTGCGTTTCAGCTTCATCGTGGCTGTCAGCTCGTCATCCTCTGCCGTCAACAGCACATCGATCAAGCGGAAATCCTTGATCTGCTCCACGCGAGCGAACTCGCGGTTGGTTTCTTCCACGACGCCGGCGATCAGGTCCTTCACCTCCCGCGCTGCGCAGAGCGACTTGAAGTTGGAGAAGGGCACGCGGTTGTCCTGGGCGAACTTCTCGACATTCTCCTGGTCGATCATGATCAGGCAGGTGAGGAACTTGCGCTTGTCGCCGATGACGACCGCGTCGGCGATGTAGGGCGAGAATTTCAGCCTGTTCTCGATTTCGGCCGGCGTGATGTTCTTGCCGCCCGCAGTGATGATGATGTCCTTGACGCGGCCGGTGATCGTGAGGAAGCCTTCGTTGTCGACACGGCCGACGTCGCCGGTCCTAAGCCACCCGCCCTCGACGATCGTCTCTGCGGTCTTCTCCGGCTTGTTCCAGTAGCCCTGAAACACGTTGCCGCCGCGATACTGGATCTCGCCGTCCGGCGCGATGCGCACCTCGCTGCCGGGAACCGCCTTTCCGATCGAGCCGATCTTCCAGGAATCCATGAGGTTGAGCGAAATGACGCCCGAGCTCTCGGTCATGCCGTAGCCCTCGAGCACGGTGATGCCGACGGCCTTGTACCAGCGTAGGAGATCGGGCGAGATCGGCGCCGCGCCGGTGGTGCCGCGGCGGAGACGATCGAAGCCGAGCATGCGCCTGAGATTGGACAGAACCATGAAGTCCCAGAAGGCGTAGGCGAGCGACGTGCCGAGCGGCACCGGCTTGCCCTCCTCCAGGTAGCGCACACGGCGCATGCCGGTGCCGACGGCCGCGCGATAGGCGAGCTTGCCGAGCCAGGTCGCCTCGCCGGCCATGATGGCAACGCGCGAATAGACCTTCTCCCAGACGCGCGGCACGGCTGTGAAGACGTGCGGTGAGACTTCGCGGACGTTGTCGAACACCGTTTCGGGGCTTTCGGCGAAGTTGACCGTCGAACTCAGCCCGATCGGGATGAAGACGCTGATCAGGCGCTCGAGGATATGGCAGAGCGGCAGGAAGCAGACCTGCTCGTCGGTCTCCTCGACCGGCAGGGTAAGCACCGCGCCCGAGATGGAGCAGATGATGTTCTCGTGGCTGATCATGGCGCCCTTGGGCGGCCCGGTCGTGCCCGACGTGTAGACGAGGATCGCCGTGTCCTTCGGCTGCGACCGGGCGATCTCCTCATCGAAGCGGTTGGGGTTCTCCTTGCGGAATTCGCGGCCGAGCCGGTAAAGGTCGTCGAGGAAGATCACCTTCTCGTCGGAAAAGCCGTGCAGGCCTTCACGGTCGAAGACGATGACCTTCTTCAGGCCGGGCATGGCATCTCCCACCGACAGGTACTTGTCGAGCTGTTCGTCGTTCTCGACGAACAGGAAGCGGCTGTCCGAATCGTTGACCAGGTACTTCAGCTGTGCCGCCGAATCTGTCGTGTAGACGCCGGAGGCGATACCACCGACAGACTGCACGGCGAGATCGCAGTAGACCCATTCCTTGCGGTCTTCCGAGAGGATCGACACGACCTCGCCGCGCTTCAGCCCGAGCGAGACGAGGCCGAGCCCGATCAACTCGGCGTGCTCGTAGAAATCGCTCCACGAGTAGGACAGCCAGATGCCGTAGTCTTTCTCGCGGTGGGCGATCTTCGGTCCGTGCTGCCGGCAGCGCTCGCGGAACAGCTTCACCAGCGTGTCGGCGCCGTCGAAGAAGAACGGGCCGCGCGTCAGGTCGGCGTTGATGCTGTGGCCGTCCACGGTCCTCTGGGTCGGCATGTTGGCGGCAATCGTCATACCATCCTCCCTTTGCCTTTGCCCGGCCTCATCGCCAGGTCTTCTTCTGCTTCCAGCGCTTCTGGCCGCGTTGCGTCTGTTCCTGGACGCCGAGGTAGAACTCCTGGACGTCCTTGGACATGAGCAGGCGCGGCGCCGTGTCGTCCATGACGATGCGGCCGAGTTCCATGACGTAGCCGTAGTCGGCGACCTCGAGCGCGACCCGCGCGTTCTGCTCGACGAGCATCATCGTCACGCCCTGTTCGCGGTTGAGCCGGCGGATGATGGCGAAGATCTCCTTCACCAGGAGTGGCGACAGCCCGAGGCTCGGCTCGTCGAGCAGCATAAGCTTCGGCTTCGCCATCAGGCCGCGGCCGATGGCGAGCATCTGCTGCTGGCCGCCCGACATGGTGCCGGCCGCCTGGCGCCGCCGCTCGGCGAGGATCGGGAAGTACGAATAGACCATCTCCTCGTCGCGGCGAACGCCCTCGCGGTCGCTGCGCACGAAAGCCCCCATGCGGAGGTTCTCCTCGACGGTGAGCAGCGGAAACACCTCGCGCCCCTCCGGCACGTGGACGATGCCGGCGCGCACGACGCGGTCGGGCTCCCAGCCGGCAATGTCGCCGCCGGCATAGAGGATCTGCCCCTTCTGCGGGTTCATGACGCCGGAGATCGTCTTGAGCAGCGTCGTCTTGCCGGCGCCGTTGGCACCGAGCACGGTGACGATCTGTCCCTGCCGCACCTCCAGGCTGACGCCGCGGATGGCCATGATCGGGCCGTAGTAGCTCTCGAGGTTCTTGACCGTCAGCACGGCCTCGCCGCCTCGCGGCATCGGTTCGGACATCCTGGCCGCCGCAGTCATGCCACCACCTTCTCGTTCACGTCGGAGACGCCGATATAGGCCTCGATCACCTTCGGATGATTCTGCACCTCGTGGGCCGTGCCGAGCGCCAGCATCTTGCCGTCTGCGAGCGCCAGCACCCGATCCGAGACCGACGAGACGAGGTGCATGTCGTGCTCCACCATCAGCACGGTGATGCCCATCTCCTTCTTGATGTCTTCGATCCAGAAGGCGACGTCCTGGGTCTCCTCGACGGAAAGGCCGGACGCCGGCTCGTCGAGAAGCAGAAGCCGCGGCTCGATGGCGAGTGCGCGGCCCATCTCCACCACCTTGCGCACCCCGTAGGGCAGGCCGGCAATGGTCTTCTCGCGGTAGGCCTGGAGGTCGAGGAAGTCGATCACCTTCTCCACCGCATCGCGGTGCCGCTTCTCCTCGCGGCGAACGAAGGGCGTGAACAGGAGTTCGGTGACGAGGTTGCCGCGCCGGTGGCGGTGGCGGCCGACGAGCAGGTTCTGCAATACCGAGGCATGCTCGAAGAGCTCGATATTCTGGAAGGTTCGGGCAATCCCCAGCGAGGCGATCTCGTGGGGCTGCCGCGAAAGAATGCTCTCGCCGGCGAAGCGGATGTCGCCTTCGACGGGGTCGTAGAAGCGCGAGATCAGGTTGAACAGCGTCGACTTGCCGGCGCCGTTCGGCCCGACCAGCGCAAACACCTCGCCCTCCTCGACGGAGAAGGAAACCTCGTTGACGGCGGTGACGCCGCCGAAGCGCAGCGTGACGTTGTCGATCTCGAGAAGGGCGCTCATCGCATCCGCTCCGTCTTCAGGTAGGACTTCTGCCGCCGGAACATATCGCGCCGGTAGAAGGGAAACAGCTCGAAGTAGGTGCGGATCTTGAACCAGCGCCCGTAGATGCCCATCGGCTCGAACAGGATGAACAGGATCAGGAGGGCGCCGAAGATCGCCGATTCCAGCCCGGGGATCGCCACGGTGCCGCCGCCGAGCAGCGCGCCGACGATGTCGCGGGATATCGCAATCGCCTGAGGCAGGAGCGCCACGACGAAAGCGCCGAAGAAAGCGCCGTGGATCGTGCCGAGTCCGCCGATGACGATCATCAGCAGCAGCTGGATCGAGATGATCAGGTTGAACGTCTCGTTGTTGAAGACGCCGGCGAAGTGCCCCATCAGCGCCCCGGCGAGCCCGGTGATGGCGGTCGAGATGCCGAACGAGACGGCCTTCGTTCGCGCCACGTTGACACCCATGGCGCGCGCCGAGACCTCCGAGTCGCGTACGGCCGAGAACGACCGGCCGAGCGGGGTACGCAACAGGTTGCGGTAGATGAGGATGACGGCGATCGCGACGACGAGCACCAGCCAGTAGAACCGGTCCGGCGTCATGTAGCGGTCGATGTCGATGCCGAAGATCGTGATCGTCGGCGGGATCAGGCCGACGACCCCGTTTGTGATCGGCTCGGCAATCACGATCAGGTCGTCTGTGAGGATCGCCAGCGCCAGCGTGCCGATGCCGAGATAGATGCCGTGAAGCCGGCTCATCGGCATGGCGATCAGCGTTCCGGCGACGCCTGCAATCAGTCCCGCCAGCGGGAAGGACAGGATGAACGGCAGGCCGACCGGGTCCTGGAGGAGCACGTTCGCATAGCAGCCGATGGCGAGGAAGGCGGCGTGGCCGAGGCTCGCCTGGCCGGTCTGCCCGACGAGGACCATCAGCCCCATGCCGGCGATCGCCCAGATCAGCACGTTGGTCATCTCGCCCAGCCAGAAGGTACCGAGCAGGAAGGGAAGCGCCACCGCCAGTACCAGCAGCGCGACATACCAGGCCGCCTGCTGGCCGTGACGGAAGAGGTTGATGTCGGCATCGTAAGAGGTCTTGAAGACTGTGCGCATGCGGTCAGACCTTCTTGCGATGGATCTGCGCCAGGATCCCGTGCGGACGGAATACCAGGATCAGGAAGAGCAGCAGGTAGGGCATGATCTGCGAGTAACCCGCTGCGATGTAGTAAGAAGCGAACGGCTCGATCAGGCCGACGATGATGCCGCCCAGCAGCGCTCCGGGCAGGGAACCGAAGCCGCCGATCACGGCCGCGGCGAAGGCCTTGATGCCGAGCAGACCTGTCGACGGGTCGATCGATCCCTTGGAAGCGAAGAGCACGCCGGCGATCGCCGCGACCGCGCCGGCCAGCGCCCAGATCATCGAGTGCACCCGCTTCACCGGAATGCCCATGTAGTAGGCGGCGAGCTGGTTCTGCGAGGCCGCCTGCATGGCAACGCCGAGCTTGGTGCGGTTGAAGAAGACGTAGAGCACGACGGTCAGCAGCACCGTGACGACGATGACCGATACCTCGTCGAGCCCGAGGACGAGGCCGCCGAAGCGGACGTCGAGGCCGGCGATCGGCGATTCCAGCGACTTCGGCTCGTGGCCCCAGATCGTGCCGGCGACGAAGCGCAGCACGAAGCCGAGCGCGATGGTCAGCATCACCACCGCGATCTGCGACTGGCCGAACATGTGGCGCAGCACGAACATGTCGAGCAGGTAGCCGAACACGCCCATGATCGCGATGGCGATCGGTACCGATATCCAGAAGGGCAGGCCCATGAACTCGGCGTTTGTCAGGCCGAGGGTGATGAAAGCCCCGAGCATCATGAAGTCGCCCTGGGCGAAATTCACCGCTTCGGTGGCCTTGTAAATGAGCACGAAGCCCAGCGCGATCAGGCCGTAGACGCAACCGTTTGCCAGGCCGCTGATGGCCAGCTGCAATACATCCAACTCGTTCTCCTCCCAGGTACCGCGCGATCTTCGTCGCGTCTCGTCCCGACTATAGGCCGTCCGTTCCCTCGGACAACCGACGAATTCATACAGGTTCTATGGCGCGATAAAGACCTTCCCGTTCGGTTTCGCCAACTCCTCCGGCACACGCCGCATCGCCTCTCCGAGCGGCACCACGGCGGTGACGTCGGTGCTCCAGCGCCCGTCGGCGAAGCGCTTCTGCGCGTCGGCCACCGCCGCCAGCCGCCGCTCCGGATGGCGGAGCATCCAGTCGCGCAGCCAGAAGCCCTCGATCTTCTTGTCCTGGAAAATCAGCTGACCCGGCTCACGGATCGTCGTCGCCGTCGGATCGAGCCTGCCGTAGACGATCCAGCGCCCGCGCCGCGGCATGGCGTCGAAGATCGCCGAGGCGAGCGGACCGGTGACCGCGTCGAGGAAGATGCGCGGCTGCTCGGCCTTCATCACTTCGCGCAGCCGGCCGCGGAAATCGGCGGATTCCGCATTGAGCACATGCGCCGCGCCGGCCGCCTCGAGAAGCGGAATCTGGTCGTCGCGGCGCACGATCGCGATCGGGCGATAGCCTTCCTCCCGCGCCACGCCCATGATCAGCTTGCACAGCTGGCTGGCGCCCGCGGTCAGGATGAACGCCTTCACCCCCTCCTCGCGGACGATGTCGAACATCGCCAGCGCCGTCAGCGGATTGACGATCATCGCGGCGCCATCGGCGTCGGCGACGCCATCGATCAGCGGGATCGCAGCCGACGCCTCGGCGACCGCGTATTCGGCCCAGCTGCCCCAGTTGGTCACGCCGGTGGCGAACGCCACCCGCCGGCCAATGAGCGCCTGCGCGGCGGGTTCGCTGCCTGCCGCCGCGACGATGCCGACGCCCTCGAAACCCGCCGGCTGCCCTTTGGCCCGCGGCTGTCCGTAAAGGCCCTTCACGAACATGACGTCGGACGGGTTGATGGAGGCCAGCGAGACTTTGATGAGGAGTTGCGAAGGGCCTGGCGATGGCACGTCGATCGTGCCCGAGGCCACATAGGGCTCCATCGCCTCCAGTACCGTGCCGGAAGGCACGGTCGCGTAGCCGTCGTTCGTCAGCAGCAGGGCCTTCATCGAGGCGGGTGGATTGGTCATTGCGCCTCCGTCATGGCTTGAGAATGATCTTGCCGGTGGCGCCTCGGCCGAGCGCGCGGGAGAGCACGGCGGGAGCCTCGGCGAGCGGGTAGATGCCTTCGATCACCGGTTCGACCTTCCCGGCGAGGCGCCAGCCGATCAGCTCGCGCATGTTGTCGGCGTAGGTGGCCGGCTCGATACGGGTGAAATTGCCCCAGAACACGCCGACGACCGAGTAGCCTTTGACCAGCGCCAGGTTCACCGGGAACTGCGGGATCGTGCCCGAGGCAAACCCTATGACCAGCAGGCGTCCGTTCCATGCCATGGACCGGCTCAGCGCGTCGAAGGCCTCGCCGCCGACCGGATCGAAGGCGACGTCGACGCCGCGTCCGCCGGTCTCTTCCTTCAGCCGGTCCTTCAGCCCCTCGTAGCCGAGCACGACGTCGGCGCCGGCGCTCTTGGCCACCGCGCGCTTGGCCTCGCTGGAGGCGACGGCGATCACCTTCGCGCCCATCGCCTTGCCAATCTGGATGGCAGCGACGCCGGTCGCGCCTGCAGCGCCGAGCACGCACAGCGTCTCGCCCGGCTTAAGCTGGCCGCGCTGCTTCAGCGCATGGTGCGAGGTTCCGTAGCCGCACAGCAACGCGCAGGCGTCCTCGTTGGAGAGCCCGTCGGGGATCTTCATGACCGTGTCCTCGGGCGCGCCCACCTTCTCGGCATAGGCGCCGATCGCCGAGAGTGCGGCGACGCGGTCGCCCGGCTTGATCCTGCGCACGTCGGGCCCGACCGCGACCACCGTGCCCGCCACCTCCATGCCGGGCACGAAGGGCAGCGGCGGTTTCATCTGGTAGAGGCCCTGCACGATGAGGCCATCGGGGAAGTTCACTCCGATCGCGTCCGCGGCGATCACAACGGTCGAGCCGGTAGCCTCCGGTTCGGGCCAGTCGGCGTATTCGAGCCGGTCGATCGGCGCGAAACTACGGGCAACGATCGCCTTCATGCCGGGATCACACCTTCTCCTGCGTGTACTTCTTCAGCTCGGTGCGCGCGATCAGGCGCCGGTGGACGGCATCCGGACCGTCGGCAAAGCGCAGCGTGCGCAGGCCGGTCCAGGCCCGCGCCAGCGGCGTGTCCTGGCTGATGCCCTGGGCGCCGAACATCTGCACGGCCTCGTCGGTGACTTTCAGCGCCATCTGTGGGGCGACGACCTTGATCTGGCTGATCCACGGCGCGGCGGCGCGGGCATCGCCCTGGTCCATCATCCACGCCGCTTTGAGGCACAGGAGCCGCGCCATCTCGATCTCCATGCGGCAGTTGGCAATGATGTCGTAGTTGGCGCCGAGCTTGATGATCGGCTGGCCGAAGGCCTCGCGGCGCAGGCCGCGCTGGCACATCAGTTCCAGCGCCCGTTCGGCCTTGCCGATGGCGCGCATGCAGTGGTGGATGCGGCCGGGTCCGAGCCGGCCCTGGGCGATCTCGAAGCCACGGCCTTCCTCGCGGATGATGTTGGCGATAGGGACGCGCACGTCTGTTAAGCGCACGTGCATGTGGCCGTGCGGCGCATCATCTTCGCCGTAGACCTGCATCGCGCGCAATATCTCGACCCCAGGAGTTCCCGCGGGAACGAGGACCATCGAGTGACGTTTGTGCTTGGGCAGGTCGTCAGCGCCCGTCTTCACCATGACGATGTAGATCTTGCAGCGCGGATCGCCGGCGCCGGACGACCACCATTTCTCGCCGTTGAGCACGTAGTCGTCGCCGTCGCGAACGCAGGACATGGAGATATTGGTGGCATCGGACGAGGCCACGTCAGGCTCGGTCATCAGGAAGGCCGAGCGGATCTTCCCCTCGAGCAGCGGCGCCAGCCAGCGGTCCTTCTGCTCCTTCGTTCCGTAGCGCTCGAAGACCTCCATGTTGCCGGTGTCCGGCGCCGAGCAGTTGAACACCTCGGCCGCGAGGTGCGACTTGCCCATCTCCTCGGCGAGGTAGGCGTACTCGACCGTCGACAAGCCGTAGCCTCGCTCGGAATCGGTCAGCCAGAAGTTCCACAGGCGGCGTTCGCGGGCCTTGGCCTTGAGGCCTTCGAGAATCTCGGTCTGCCGCGGCGTGTAGGTCCAGCGGCCACCCTTCTCGACCTCGGCGAGGAACTCCTCGTCGAGCGGCATGATCTCGTCGCGAACCATGCGGCTCACTTTCTCGTGGATCGGCTTCAGCCGCTCCGTCATGCCCAGATTCATCTCGGTCATTGCGTCTGCCTCTTTCCGCCGAGCCCGCGCATCGCGAAGGTCACGACCTGCCTGATGATGTTGTCGCGGTCAGCTTCGGTCTCGCCCGGCCGCCTCGTGTACCAGAAGATCGGCGAATTCAGCGCCATGAACATCAGCTGGTTCGCGATCCCCAGATCCTCGAATTCGAAGACGCCGTGACTCCGTCCCTGCGCGATCACCTCGCGGAAGATGTCGCCGTATCCGTTGCGATAGCGAAGGAGATCGTCGAGTTCCTCACGCTGCTGCGGCGTTGTCGATCCCCTCAGGGCCAGTTCGACGCCTTCCCAGACGACGCGCTGGAAGGGACGTGTTTCGATCATCTGTCTGGTGTGGACGGTCGCCATCCGCGTCCATCGGGTGAGCAGGTCTGAACTGTCATTGCGCAGCGGCTCGATGGCGGCGTAATTCATGTCCATTCCGGTCCGGCAGACCTTGGCGAACAGGTCGGCTTTCGCCGGATAGTGGTGGTAGATTCGGCCTTTGGTGGCGCCGAGCCGTCGCGCGACGTCGTCGATCGATGTGGCGTTGTAGCCCCGCTCCATGAAGCAGAGCGCGGCCGCCTCAAGAATATCGGCATGTGCGATGTCGGGCATGAATTCCCGCACGCTGAGCGTCATACCGTTGCCTTCCTCCCGTCGCCGCAGGCTTGTGAATGTGCATCCTGTCGCGGATGCTGGGGCTTTACGGACGTCGCAATGATGAACATACTACCCGGTATGTTGTCAACGCGATACGGGGCGACCCGGCGGGAGCGCCGCAGCAGGGGAGGAACGAATGAGCTATGTCGAACAGCTGTTTTCCGTCGCGGGGAAGACGGCCCTGATCACTGGCGCCGCGACCGGGATCGGCCGAATGGCCGCCACGGCGCTCGTCCATGCCGGCGCCAACGTGCTGATAGCGTCGCGCAAGGGCGCCGACTGCGCGAAGGTCGCCGATGAACTGAATGAAATGGGCGCCACCGGCACGGCCAGGGGTTTTGCTGGCGACGTCGGCTCGGAGGAAGGCGTCGCCGCCTTGGTCGAGGAGGTGAAGGGCCGGACCGATGCGCTGCACATCCTGATGAACAATGCCGGCGTCTCCTGGGGTGCGCCGCTGGAATCGTTTCCCTATTCCGCCTGGGCGAAAGTCCTCAACGTCAATGTCACGGGGCTCTTCCACCTGACCCGCGAACTCCTGCCGCTTTTGGAGAGGGCTGCGAGCGACGACGACCCGGCTCGCATCATCAACCTCGGCTCGGTGATGGGAACGCAACCGCTGGCAGACGACGCCTATTCCTATACGGCCTCGAAAGCAGCGGTCCATCATCTGACCCGCACGCTCGCCGGTGAACTCGCCGGCCGGCGGATCACCGTAAACGCCTTCGCACCCGGCCCCTTCCAGAGCCGGATGACCGCCTTCGCCACGGGCACCGACGAGAAGGCCGCGCGCGTCGGCATTCGCGTTCCCTTGGGCAGGATCGGTCGACCGGATGACATAGCCGGAGCGACGTTGTATCTGTGCAGCCGGGCTGGAAGCTACGTGACGGGAGCGATAATCCCGATCGACGGTGGACAATCCGTCCAGCATGGGATGACGCTGTTCAAGGACTGACCGAGGGCAAGTCGCGGGGTAGAGAGTGGGTGCCAGAATACTGACCGTCGACGAGGTGAAGGCTCTGGTCGGCAAGGAGGCGGGATTGTCTTCCTGGCGTGTCGTTTCGCAGGAAATGATCGACCGGTTCGCCGACGCCACCGACGATCACCAGTTCGTGCATGTCGATCCTGTCCGCGCCGCCGCCGAGACACCCTACGGCGGCACGATCGCCCACGGTTTCCTGTCGCTCTCGCTGCTGTCGGCGATGACCTTCGAGGCGGCCCCGCGGGTCGAGGGCATGGGCATCGGCGTCAATTTCGGCTTCGACCGCCTGCGTTTCGTGGCGCCGGTCAGGTCCGGCGCGCGCATCCGCGCGCGCTTCATCCTCGCGCATTTCAGGATGCGCCCTTCCGGGATCGCCGAGATCAATCACGACGTCACCATCGAAATCGAGAATTCGCCCCGTCCGGCCCTCACCGCCTACTGGCTGACCCTCGTAATGCCTGATCGAAGGACCGGCGCGAGTTCATGACCAATCCCAACGCCATCGATCCGGCGGTCCTCGCGCCGTATCTTGAGGAGCATGTCGCCGGCTTCACCGGGCTGACGTCGATCGAGAAGTTCAAGTCGGGCCAGTCGAATCCGACTTACCTGCTAACCGCGCAGAGCGGCAGATACGTCCTGCGCGCCAAGCCGCCGGGACAGTTGCTCAAGTCGGCTCACCAGGTCGACCGCGAATACCGCGTCATGAAGGCGCTCGCGGGCACTGCGGTACCGGTGCCGCCGGTCCTTCACCTCTCGGAAGAAGCGTCGCCGATCGGCCGCATGTTCTATGTCATGGCCTTCGTCGAGGGACGCATCTTCTGGGATCCGGCGCTGTCCGAAGCCGCCTCGAACGCCGAGCGCGCGGCGATCTACGACGCCATGAATGCGACGTTGGCCGCCCTCCACGACGTCGATGTCGAGGCCGTCGGCCTCGCCGACTTCGGCAAGCCCGGCAGCTACTTCGAACGCCAGCTCGCCCGCTGGACCGGCCAGTACCGCGCCTCCGAGACGGGAACCGTCTCCGACATGGATCGGCTGATCGTCTGGCTGGAACGGAGGCTGCCGCCGGATGACGGAGTGGTATCGCTCGTTCACGGCGACTACCGATTGGACAACATGATCTTCGCGCCCGACAGGCCGGAGGTGATTGCGGTACTCGATTGGGAGCTCTCGACGCTCGGCCACCCCTTTTCAGACATCGCCTACCAGTGCATGCAGTGGCGACTGCCGCATTCTTCCGGTTTCCGCGGACTGGGCGGCATCGACCGGGCGCGTTTCGGAATTCCCGAGGAGAAGGCCTATGTCGAGCGCTACTGTCAAAGGCGGGGAATCGCCGATATCCCCGACTGGACGTTCTACCTGTGCTTCTCCTTCTTCCGCCTCGCTGCGATCTGCCAGGGCGTCTACAAGCGGGCGCTAGACGGAAATGCGTCGAATCCGGATAAGGCGCGAACCTACGGCGAAGCGGTGAAGCTGCTGGCTGGTCTTGCCGCGGAACTGATCGACGGTGAAGGACGATAGAGGGGGAAGGCCGGGGATGGGAATGTTCGATGGGCTGACGGCGCTCGTGACCGGCGCGACGGGAGGCTTCGGCCGGCGGACGGCGGAACGCCTCGCCGCCGCCGGTGCGCGCCTGGTGCTTTCAGACATCGATCGGGAAAGTCTGGAGGCGGTCGCCGCGGGGCTCGGTACGGAGACCGCGACGCTCGCCGGCGACATCGCCGACGAGGCGCTTTCGGAGCGGCTCGTCGCGCTCGCGGTGAAACGGTTCGGACGGCTGGATATTGCCATAAACAACGCCGGCGTGGCGCAGAGCTTCGTCAAGCTGGCTCAGGTACCGTCCGACGAGGCCCGCCGAATTATCGACATCGACCTGATGGGCGTCTTCTTCGCTATGAAGCACCAGATCCCGGCCATGGAGAAGCAATCCCGCGCCAGCGGCAAGGGCGGCGCGATCGTCAACGTCGCTTCGGTCGCCGGGACCGGCGGTGCCGCACGCCTGTCGGTCTATGCCGCCGCCAAGCACGGCGTCATCGGGCTGACGCGCTCGGCGGCGCTGGAATACGCCGGCCGCGGCATCCGCGTGAACGCCGTCTGTCCGTCCTACGCCCGAACGGCGATGGTCGGCGACTTCGTCAAGCTTGCCGGTACCAACGAGGTCGAGGCGCTCGCCGAGTTGACCCGCGGCGTACCGATGAAGCGGGTCGCCGAAATCGACGAGGTCGTCGAGGTCATCCTGTTCGCCGCCAGTCCGAAGAACTCCTTCATGACCGGCCACGCGCTCGCCGTCGACGGCGGTATCGCCGCGCTCTGAACGGCCTTAGCGGCAGAACGCGACCGCCGTCTCCGCGAGGATGTCGGCGAGGGTCCGCACCGACGCGATGTCGACCCACTCGCTCGCCGCGTGCGCGCCGGCCCCGTCGGCGCCGAACATGACGCAAGGGATTCCGGCGCCCTGGAGGATCGCGCAGTCGGTCCAGAATGGTTCGCCGCGACGCGGTACCGCCCTGCCGGTACGTCCGGCGGCGATGCGGTCGAGTGTCGCTACGATCGGCTCCACCTCGGCGATTTCGAACGGCGGTCTGTCGAGCCCGGTCGCGAGCGTGGCGCGGAAATCCGGGTCGACGACCGCGATTCCGTCGATGATCTCCTGCAACTCCGCCGCGATGGACTGCGGCGTCTCGCCGGGGATGGTGCGGCGCTCCAGCGAGATGCGGCATTCGGCCGGATAGCTGGAAATCTCCTCGCCGCCGCGGATCAGCGAGGCGTGAACGGAGCCCGATTTCAGCAGCGCGTGGGTGGGCGAGGCGCGCAGGCGGTGGTCGTACTCCTCCAGCGCGACGAGAAATTTGCCCGCCTTGGCGATGGCGTCAATGCCGAGATCGGGACGCGATCCGTGCGCGGCGCGGCCGAACACGGTCACGTCGAACCAGATGAAGCCGCGATGCGCGACAGTCAGTTCGAGGTGGCTCGGCTCGGTGACGATCGCGGCGTCCGCGCTGAACCGGGCCGCGACCTCGGCCGTGCCGAAGGAGGCGTATTCCTCGTCGGCGACGCAGGCGACCAGGATGTCGCCGCGAAGACCCTGCCGCCGCGCCCGGTCGGCGGCGACCATCATCGCCGCCACGCCGCCCTTCATGTCGAAGGCACCGCGGCCGAAGAGCCTGCCGTCGCGTACGACCGGATCGAGCGCGTCCCCCTCGTAGCTCGCCGTCGACACCGTGTCGTAGTGGCCGTTGAACATCAGCGAGCGGCCGCCGCCGCTGCCGCGGGCAATGCCGACGATCGACGGCCGGCCGGGATGCTCCTCGACCCGGTGCACCTCGAAGCCGCGTACGGCGAACCAGGCGGCGCAATGGTCTGCGATCCGCGCCTCCCCGGCGCCGCCGGGCACGAGGTCGGAATTGACCGACTCGATGCGAACGAGGTCGGCGAGCAGTTCGATCGGATCGTCGCTCATCGGGCGATCTCCTCCGGTGTTTTGCCGACGATGCCGGCGTAGATGACGGGGTCGGTAGCGCCTTCGCTGTTGAAGACGAGGATGCGCGATCCGGCGCCGAGGCCGAGCGCTTCCTTCGCCGCCGGATCATGGAGGCAGGAGAGGAAACCGGCGAGGCCGGTCGAACCGCTCTCCCCGGCGACGATCGCCGGGTCGCCTGCAACCGGGAAGGCAAGGCGGAGCATCGCCGCCACCGCCTCGTCTTCCTCCAGCGTCACGCAGCCGTCGGCGAGGTTGTGCAGGATCTGCCAGCCGAGCGGCGACGGCGTCGCGCATTCGAGCATGGCCATGATGGTCGGCTCGCCGTGCGGGATGGTGACCAGCCGTCCGGCTTCCATGCTCGCGGCGACGCAGGCCGCGCGCGCGGGTTCGACCACGACGATCTTCGGCGCCGCGGCGCCGAGACGCTGCGCTGCATAGGCCGCGACCGCTGCCGCCATGCCGCCGACGCCGGCCTGGAGGAATAGATGCGTCGGCGGTTCGGCTATCGCGTCGAGCGCCTCGCCGATCATCACCGTGTAGCCCTGCATGACGGTAAGCGGGATGTCCTCGTAGCCGTCCCACGCCGTGTCGGAGACGACCGTCCAGCCGTGCTTTGCCGACATCTCGGCCGACCGCACGATCGAATCGTCGTAGGATCCGTCGACGCGGTTGATGTGCGCCCCGTAGCTGGCGATCGCCGCGGCCCGGCCTCCCGAGACACCGGCGTGGATGAAGATCTCGCAGCGGGCACCGGCGAGGCCGGCGCCCCAGGCGACCGAACGACCATGGTTGCCGTCTGTGGCGCAGGCAAACGTCATCGTTGCCGCGACCGCGCGCACGTCCGGCTTGCCGAGTTCGGTCGGCTCGACGGCGCGGCCGAGGCGGCGCGAGGCTTCCTCGAGTACAAGCGAGACGACCGCATAGGCACCGCCCAGCGCCTTGAAGCTTTTCAGGCTGAAGCGCCGGCCCTCGTCCTTCACCCGTATCGCGGCAACGCCGCATTCTGCGGCCAGCCTCGGCAGGGCGTGCAACGGCGTCGGCGCGTGACCGGGCAGCGCTAAAAGTACCCGTTCCGCCTTCGCTCGCCCGGTTTCACTGAGCGCTGCCATCAGTTTCGTATCGGGAGCGGGACCTTTTCGGGCCGGAATGAACATTGAGGGTCTTTCTGATGGGTTCGACAGGACATTATCCCGAGCAGTGCGGAAAAGGCGCCCTGATTTCCGCCCGCAGGCGGGACAACGTTGCGATCCGTGGTGTCGCGGTGCACTCTCGATCCATTCGACCGGAGACAGACCCGTGGACCTCGACCGTTTCGACCGGAAAATTCTCGCCCTGCTCCAGCAGGACAACCGCATGGCGCAGCGGGACATTGCGGAAGCGGTCAACCTGTCGTCGTCGTCGGTCAACCGCCGCATCGCGGCGATGGAGGCGGCCGGCATCATCCGCGCCAACGTGGCCGTCGTCGACCCGGCGAAGGTCGGCCGGCCGATCACCATTGTCGTGGAGATCACGGTGGAGAGCGAGCGGCTGGACCTGCTCGACGCGGTCAAGCAGCGTTTCGTCGAGTGCCCGCAGGTCCAGCAGGTCTACTACGTCACCGGGGACGTCGATATCGTGCTGGTGATGAACGTCGCCGACATGGCCGAATACGAGCGGCTGACGCGCGAACTGTTCTTTTCCGGCGGCAACGTCCGCCGATTCCGCACGCTGGTCGCCATGGAGCGCAGCAAGGTGTCGCTTTCTGTCAGCATGGCGCAGGAATCGGGTTGAAGGCACGATCCGCCTGAGCGATTCTGGGCGCCGCGAACGGGAAAACCGCCCATGGCCGCCGGACAACGCCGCTACACCGTCTTCGAAACCGCCGCCGGCTGGTGCGGCATCGGCTGGAGCGCCGCCGGCGTCGTGCGATTCCACCTCCCGGAGAAGACGATGGCCGCCGCCGAGCGCGCCATGCAGCGCCGCATGGCGGACGCCATGGCCGGCGACCCGCCGCCTCCGGTGGCGGTGGCCATTGCCGCCGCGCGGCGCTACTTCGCCGGCGAGCCGACCTATTTCGCCGACGTGGCGCTCGATCTCGACGTCGCCGACGACTTCTTCCGCCGCATCTACGCGGCCGCCCGCGCCATCGGCTGGGGCCGGACGACCACCTACGGCACTCTGGCGAAGGAACTCGGCGCCGGACCGGAGGCCGCACGCGACGTCGGCCAGGCCATGGCGAAGAACCCGGTGCCGCTGATCATCCCCTGCCATCGCGTCCTTGCCGCGGGCGGAAAGATCGGCGGCTTCTCCGCGCCCGGCGGCTCGGTGGCCAAACAGAAGATGCTGGCCCTGGAAGGTGTCAACGTCACCCAACGACCCGAAAATCAGGCTTCCTTCGGCTTCTGAAGCCTTTGCCGCGCTGATTTCCTTGAGAAATTTCGCCCTTTCCCGGGGCTGTGCTCGGGGTCAGCGTGTAGTTGGATACGTCGACCCCCACTCCGCCTCGCTTCGCTCGGCACCTCTCCCCCGATCGGCGGGGGAGAGGAAAGGCGCTGCCGCAGCGTCGGCGTTTCTCCTGCCTGGGTTCCTCTCCCCCGTCGAACGGGGGAGAGGTGGTTTGCAAGCAAACCGGAGTGGGGGGTCGATCTACTCTCGAGGACCTGGATACGTTTCCCGCGCGGATCGGAGCGGGGTATTCAAATGCGACCGTGCCGGCCGGTCAGTCCTTCTTGCGCCGCCGCGGGCTTCCGGAAATCCCTGTCGAGGTCACCGAAACAGGATCGCTGCCGGGAAAGCTGTCTTCCAGCCCTTCCTCGAGCTGTTCCTCGAGTTCGTCCTTCTCGTCCGGCCGGTCGAAGGGCGGGAGTGTGTCCTTTAGCGGTTTTCTCGGCCTGGTCGCCATCTCATCCGCTCCTGTTGCAGTCGGCGGAACTATACCATCCCTCTGGCGCGAGGGCGAACGCGACGTCGTCGCAGCTCAGGCGGCTGCGTCGCGCGCCGCATCCGTCAGGAAGGTGAAGGCGTAGTCGGAGAAAGAGCGCCAGCACTCGACGCGGAAGGCGTCCGCCGCAGTTCGGAGCAGCACGATCTCGATCTTGCCGAGTACCGTGCGCGAGCATGCGCCGACCGGG
Source organism: Rhizobiaceae bacterium (assembly GCA_905339215.1). Taxonomy (GTDB): domain Bacteria; phylum Pseudomonadota; class Alphaproteobacteria; order Rhizobiales; family Rhizobiaceae; genus DUSC01. The sequence continues at coordinate 55,875 of CAJPFN010000014.1, read as the reverse complement.
AAGGCCGCGAGCGACAGATCCTGCGGGCAGCCGGCGTTGATCGTCGCCTCCGCGCCCGCGCCCGTCACCGCAATGGCGACGTTGCGGTGCGAGATGCCGACGGCCGAGTGCAGGTCCTTGGCTTTGGCGGCGTCGGCGAGCGGGTCGCCGCCGGCCTCGTCGATCACCAGCCACTCGTCCGGGCCGAGCCACAGCGCGGTCCGGCCCTTCGCCGAGGCAGACGTCTTCGGCGCCTGCGGCAGCTTCACGCCGAGCGCCTTGGACAGCGCGGCGACCGAGGCCTCCGGCGCGCGCAGCGAGATGCGCTCGGCCGGCGGCAGCATGGCGACCTTCGCCGCCGATGCCGAGAATTCGCGTCCGGCTTGCGCCGGCCTGCGCAATGCCGCGGTTCCCGCGGCGGTCGCTGCCTTAGCCATTGAGGCGATCCCCCTTCTCGTCGAAGAACACCATGCCGGTCACTTCCGCCTCGATCGTGCCGTTCGGCATCGGCACGTAGATGGTTTCGCCGATGCGGTCACGCCCGCCGGCGAGCAGCGCCAGCGCGATCGAGCGGCCGCAATTCTCCGACCAGTAGCTCGACGTCACGTGGCCGATCATCTTCATCGGCACGGGCTGTTTGGGATCGGCGACGATCTGCGCCCCCTCCTCCAGCACTACTTTCGGGTCCTTGGTCTTCAGCCCGACGAGTTGCTTGCGGCCCTTGGCGACGAGGTCCGGGCGCATCAGGCCGCGGATGCCGACGAAGTCCGTCTTCTTCTTGCCGACCGCCCAGTCGAGCCCGGCGTCGTTCGGCGTAACAGTGCCGTCGGTGTCCTGGCCGACGATGATGTAGCCCTTCTCGGCGCGCAGCACGTGCATGGCCTCGGTGCCGTAGGCGCAGGCGCCGTGCTTCTGGCCCTCGGCCCACAGCACCTCCCACACCGCCTGGCCGTAGTCGGCCGGCACGTTGACCTCGAAGCCGCGGTCGCCCGTGAACGACATGCGGAACAGCCTGGTCGGCACGCCGCAGATCCTGCCCTCGCGCACCGACATGTGCGGCATGGCAGCATCGGAGAGGTCGATGCCCTCGACCAGCGGCGCGATGATGTCGCGCGACTTCGGGCCCTGCACGGCAATGACCGCCCACTGCTCCGACGTCGATGTCAGCCACACCTTCAGGTGCGGGAACTCGGTCTGGAGGTAGTCCTCCATCATGTTCATGACGCGGGCCGCGCCGCCCGTCGTGGTGGTCACGTGGAAGCGGTCGGCGGCGAGCCGGCCGACCACGCCGTCGTCGTAGATGAAGCCGTCCTCGCGCAGCATGATGCCGTAGCGGCAGCGGCCGGGTTCCAGCTTCTCCCACGGGTTGGTATAGAGCAGCTCCATGAACTTCGCCGCGTCGGGGCCGACCACCTCGATCTTACCCAGCGTCGAGGCATCGAACAGGCCGGCGGCCCTGCGCACGGTCACGCACTCGCGGTTCACCGCCGCATGCATGTCCTCGCCGGCGCGCGGGAAATACCAGGCCCGCTTCCACTGGCCGACGTCCTCGAACACGGCGCCGTTGGCTTCCGCCCAGGGATGGATCGCGGTGCGCCGCGTCGGGTCGAACAGCGGCCCGCGGGCGTGGTTGACGATGGCGCCGAAGGTGACCGGCGTGAACGGCGGCCTGAAAGTGGTCAGGCCGACCTCCGGCATCTCCTTGCCGAGCGCATCCGCCACGATCGCCAGGCCGTGCAGGTTCGACGTCTTGCCCTGGTCCGAGGCCATGCCGTTGGTGGTGAAGCGCTTGACGTGCTCGATCGAGCGCATGCCTTCCTTCACCGCCTGGCGGATGTCCTTGGCGGTGACGTCGTTCTGGAAGTCGACGAAGGCCTTCACCGTCGTGCCCGGTCCGGCGCCGGGCGCCGAGCCGGCGACGCCGCCGGTCCAGCCCTCAGACCCGTCGACCCTGAGCTTGACGCCCTTCGCCGTACCGCCGGCTTCTTTCGCTGCCTTCTCGCCAGCCTTCAGCGCCTCGGCAATCGTCGCCTCCAGGCTGTCGGTGCCGTTGCAGGCGCCGACCGACACGCAATCCTGCGCATAGGCGCCGGGCAGGAAGCGCTTCGTCGCCTCGTCGAAGGCGACCTTGCCGCGCGACTGCGAGAACATGTGCACCGACGGCGTCCAGCCGGCCGAGACCAGCAGCGCGTCGATGTCGACGGTGCGCGACGGCCCGCCGTTCTTCGGTGCGATGGTCATCGAGGCGACGCGCAGGCGGCCGCCGACCGAGACGACGGCGCGGCCGTGGTTCACCTCTATGCCCAGCGCGCGCGCCTCATCGACCGCCTTGCCGGTCGGGTTGTCGCGCAGGTCGACGATCGCCGCCACGTCGACGCCGGCCTTCTTCAGGTCGATCGCCGCGCCGTAGGCGGAATCGTTCGAGGTATAGACGCCGACCTTGCGGCCGACGGCGACGCCGTAGTGGTTGAGGTAGGTGCGGCCGGCCGACGCCAGCATGATGCCCGGCCGGTCGTTGTCGGCGAACACCATGTGCCGCTCGATGGCGCCGGCCGCCAGGATCACGCGCTTGGCGCGGACCTGCCACAGCCGCTCGCGCGGCAGGTCGTGGCCGGGCGAGGAGAGATGGTCGGTAACGCGTTCGGCGAGGCCGACGAAGTTCTGCGCGTAGTAGCCGAAGGCGGTCGTGCGGGTGAGAACGCGCACGTTGTCCATGGCGGCGAGGCGGGCAGCGGTCTTCTGCGCCCAGCTCCAGCCGGCTTCGCCGTCGATCGCCGCCCCCTTCTCGAAGTGCAGTGCCCCCCCCACCTCGGCGCGCTCGTCGCAGAGGATGACGCGCACGCCGCTCTCGGCGGCGGCGAGTGCGGCGGCCAGTCCCGCCGCGCCGGCGCCGATCACCAGCACGTCGCAATGGGCGAAGCGCGAGGCGTAGTGATCCGGGTCCGGCTGGTCGGGCGCGACGCCCAGGCCCGCGGCGGCGCGGATGACCGGTTCGTAGAGCGACTTCCACGCCGCCTTCGGCCACATGAAGGTCTTGTAGTAGAAGCCGGCGGAGAAGAACGGCGAGCCGAGGTCGTTGACCGCGCCGACGTCGAAGGCGAGCGACGGCCAGCGGTTCTGCGAGATCGCGTCGAGACCGTCGTAGAGCTCCTGCACCGTGGCGCGGACGTTCGGCGTCTTGCGCGCCGCGTCGCGTGACACCGTCACCAGCGCGTTCGGCTCCTCCGAACCGGCGGCGAGAACGCCACGCGGCCGGTGGTACTTGAACGAGCGGCCGAGGAGGTGCACGCCGTTGGCGAGCAGCGCCGAGGCCAGCGTGTCGCCGGCCACGCCCGTGTAGGGCTTGCCGTCGAAGGTGAAGCGGGCGGTGCGGGCCGGCGTGAGCCGGCCGGCGCCGGCGATGCGGAAGGACTGGCTCATGCCGAAAAAATCCCTGAATGCGATGTCCGCGTTCCTGCACGGAAACGAAGAGCGGGGTTGGTCAATGTGAACCCTCCTTCAGCTTCGGCTTCGGCTCGCCGGCCTTGTAGGTCATGACGAACTTGTCGGTGACCGTGTCGCGCACCGCGTTGAAGAAGCGCGCGCAGCCGTGGATGTGGCGCCAGCGCTCGTAGATCAGCCCCTTGGGATTGGAGCGGATGAAGAAGAACGCCTCGAAATCCTCGTCGCTCTCGGCGGCGATGTTGGTCGAGCGGGCGATGTGCGCCTCGCCGGCGTTGCGGAACTCGAGTTCCGGACGCTCTTCCTCGCAATAGGGGCAGCGGATCAGCAGCATCGGCGGGTCCTCAGGTTTCTTTGTCCAGCGGCTGGCCGCCAGCGCAGAGCGCGCGGCCCATGGTCTCGAACGGCGCGAGCCGCCTGATCAGCGTCTCGAGGCTGTCGAAGGGAAGATAGAGGTCACGGTCCTCGTGGCTGGCGAGTAGCGCGAAGGGATCGACCGAGACGATGACGCTGCGCGGCAGCGTCATGTCGCCGGGCTGCTGCGGCACGTCGGTGCGCCACGGCTCGGAGAAGATCACGGTCTGCCGCCCGCCATAGTCGACGCAGGTGAGCGTGCCCTCGTCGACCGAGAACGGCCATTCGTGCGCGGACTCGCCCTTGCGGATGGTGATCTCGGGGAAGACACCGGCCTGAACGAACGCGGCCACGATCGCCCCTTCGCCGGCGAAGGCGAGCGGGAGGACGACTGACATGGCCGCGGCGAGCGTCTGCATCAGTGCGCCACGGCCGCCGCGGCCGCCTCGTCGATCAGCCGTCCCGAGCGGAATCGCTCGATCGTGAACGGCGCGTTGATGGGGTGAGGCTCGTCGCGGGCGATCGTGTGGGCGAAGACGTGCCCGGAGCCCGGCGTCGCCTTGAAGCCGCCGGTGCCCCAGCCGCAATTCACGAAGAGGCCCTTCACGGGGGTCTTGGCGAGGATCGGCGAGCGGTCCGGCGTCACGTCGACGATGCCGCCCCACGAGCGCAGCATCTTCATGCGTGTGAACATCGGGAACATCTCGCAGATGGCGTCGAGCGTGTGGTTGATGATGTGCAGGCCGCCGGTCTGCGAATAGGAGACGTACTGGTCGGTGCCGGCGCCGATGACCAACTCGCCCTTGTCCGACTGCGAGATGTAGGCATGCACCGTGTTCGACATGACCACGCAGGGGAACACCGGCTTCACCGGCTCGGAGACCAGCGCCTGCAGCGGATAGCTCTCCAGCGGCATGCGCACGCCGGCCATCTGCATGATCACCGAGGAGTGGCCGGCGGCGACCACGCCGATCTTCTTGGCGCCAATGAAGCCCTTCGTCGTCTCGACGCCGGTCACCGCGCCGTCCGGCCCGCGCGAGATGCCGGTGACCTCGCAGTTCTGGATGATGTCGACGCCGCGGGCCGCTGCGCCGCGCGCATAGCCCCAGGCCACCGCGTCGTGGCGCGCTGTGCCGCCGCGCCGCTGCAGCGTGGCCCCGACCACCGGATAGCGCGCGTCGCGCGAGATGTTGAGCGGCGGGCAGTATTCCTTTGCCTGCTCGGGCGTCAGCCATTCGTTGTCGATGCCGTTCAGCCGGTTGGCGTGGACGTGGCGCTTCAGGACCTGGATGTCGTGGACGTTGTGGGCGAGCATCATGACGCCGCGCGCGGAGTACATGACGTTGTAGTTGAGGTCCTGCGAAAGCCCGTCCCACAGCTTGACGGCGTGGTCGTAGATGCCGGCGCTTTCGTCGTAGAGGTAGTTGGAGCGGATGATGGTGGTGTTGCGGCCAGTGTTGCCGCCGCCGAGCCAGCCCTTCTCGATCACCGCGACGTTGGTGACACCGTGCTCCTTGGCGAGGTAGTAGGCCGTCGCCAGGCCGTGGCCGCCTGCGCCGACGATGATGACGTCGTAGGCCTTCTTCGGCTCCGGCGAGGTCCACTGCTGCTCCCAGCCCTTGTGGCCGCGCATGGCCTCCCGGGCGATCGCGAATACCGAATATTTGCGCATGGGCTGGGCCTCGAAATCTGGCGGAACGGCGGTCTTCCCCGACCGGCCGCGACGTGTAGCACTAGCGAAAAGGCGCTGCCAGCCTTGCGCTGTTTGCGACGGCGATTGCCGCTTTGCGCCGCGCCGGCTAGACACACGTCGGACGGATTGACGCGGGGAGAGACGATCGGGCCATGACGACGCTGCAATCGCCCGCCGGGGCGGGCTTCTTCATGCCGGCGGAATGGCATCCCCACCGCCGCACCTGGATGATGTGGCCGACGCGTAGCGAGATCTGGCCCGACATCGATGCGGTGCGCCTGGCCTATGCCGAGGTGGCGCGCACCATCCGCCGCTTCGAGCCGGTGACGATGGCCGCGAACGCCGGAGATGTCGCGGCTGCGAAGGCGCTGCTCGGCCCGGACATCGAAGTGGTCGCAATCCCCGTCGACGATTCCTGGGCACGCGACGCCGGCCCCTGCTTTCTAGTCGACGGAAGAGGCAACCGCGCTGGCGCCGTGTTCCGCTTCAACGCTTGGGGCGACAAGTACGAGCCCCACGACCGCGATGCGGCGTTTGCCGCCGCCGTTCTCGATCGCGAGGGCCTGCCCTGCTTCGTCTGCGCCATGGTCGCCGAAGGCGGCGGCATCAGCGTCGACGGCGAGGGCACGATCCTGACCACCGGGACCTGCTTTCCCAACGCCAACCGCAATCCCGGCTGGTCGCGCGAGGCGATCTCGGCAGAGCTGAAGCGCATGCTCGGCGGCACAAACGTGGTCTGGCTGCCCGGCAACGCCGTCGAGGTCGAGACTGACGGCCATGTCGACTGCGTCGCCGTCTTCGCCCGTCCGGGCGTGGTGCTGGTCGAGGAGGCTGGCGAGCCCGGCAGCGAGCACGACCGCATCATGCGCGAGAACCACCGCGCGCTTTCCCTGGCGCGCGACGCCAGGGGCCGGCCGTTCGAGCTCGTCAAGGTGCCCGAGGCCGCCGACGCAGAAGGCCGCGGCGAGCGATTCTGCCGCTCCTACGTCAACAGCTACTTCGTCAACGGCGGCGTCGTGATCCCGGCCTACGGCACGCCCGCCGACGCGATCGTGCGCGACATCTTCGCCCGCGTCTTCCCCGAGCGCGAGGTCGCGCAGGTCGCCGTGTCGGCGATCGCCGAGGGCGGCGGCGGCATCCACTGCATCACCCAGCAGGAGCCGGAGGCCTGAGGCGGCGGCCGGTCTCCATCCTAGCCCTCCGCCTGTGGGAATCGCTGCTTTCGCACCTGCACAAGTCGCCTCTGGATGATAAGCACGACGCGCGGTGACGGGCGTCCGCCGCGGGAATTCGACCGGAGACGCGAGTGAAAGTGCAGATCGACATGGGTGCCGCGGCCGGCGGTGACACGGCCGGACTCGACCTCGAGGAACTCCTCGCCACCCGCCTCCTCGTGCAGGGCAATTCCGGTTCGGGCAAGTCGCACCTTTTACGCCGCCTGCTCGAGCAGAGCGCGCCCTGGGTGCAGCAGGTCGTCGTCGATCCCGAGGGCGATTTCGTCACGCTTGCCGACCGCTTCGGCCATGTCGTCGTCGACGCCCAGCGCGCCGAGCCGGAGCTGACCCGCATCGCCGGGCGCATCCGCCAGCATCGCGTCTCCGTGATCCTCAACCTGGAAGGCCTCGACGTGGAGCAGCAGATGCGCGCCGCGGCCGCCTTCCTCGGCGGCCTGTTCGACGCCGACCGCGACCACTGGTATCCGGTGCTCGTCGTCGTCGACGAGGCCCAGCTTTTCGCGCCGGCGGCTGCCGGCGATGTCTCCGACGACGCGCGCAAGCTCTCGCTCGGCGCCATGACCAATCTGATGTGCCGCGGCCGCAAGCGCGGGCTGGCCGGCGTCATCGCCACGCAGCGTCTGGCCAAGCTCGCCAAGAATGTCGCGGCCGAGGCCTCCAACTTCCTCATGGGCCGCACCTTCCTCGACATCGACATGGCCCGCGCCGCCGACCTCCTCGGCATGGATCGCCGACAGTCGGAAATGTTCCGCGACCTTGCCCGTGGCCATTTCGTCGCGCTCGGCCCGGCTCTGTCGCGCCGCCCGCTGCCGGTGACCATCGGCGCGGTCGAGACCAGCGCGCGCTCGACCAGCCCGAAGCTGACCCCCCTGCCTGAGGCACCCGTCGACGCGCGCGACCTGATCTTCACCCCCGGCCCCGAGGAGGCCGCCGCGCCGCTGCGCCGGCCGCCCCCGCCGCCGCCCATGCCGACCGCCGAGATCATGGCGCAGCTCGCCCGCTCGCGCACGCCGGCGCTGGAGCCTGCGCCCACCGAGCCGCAGGCGCCGGTCGACGAGGCCGCGCGCGAGGCGGGGATCGATCGCGCCTTGCGCGAGATCCTCGACGACCGCGACGGTGCCTTCCGCTCGGACGCGGTCCTCTACCAGGACTTCCTCGTGCGCTGCCGCATCCGCCGCGTCCCCGGCGAAGCGCTGTCGCTGTCGGCCTTCCGCCGCCGGCTTGCGGTGGCACGGGCAGGCGTTCGCGACGAGCACGCCGGAAGCGACCGGTGGCAGACCGCGCTTGGCCTGTCGGAAAGCCTTCCCGACGACCTCCAGGGCGTCTTCCTGCTCGTCGCGCGCGCCGCCGTCGCCCACGAGCCGTGCCCGTCCGACGCTGCACTGGCCAGGGCCTACGGCACCCATTCACCGCGCCGCGCCCGGCGCCTGCTCGCCTATTTTGAGGAGCGCGGCCTGGTTGTTTTGCGCAACGACCTGCGCGGCCATCGCATCGCCGCCTTCCCCGACCTCGATTGCGAGACCGCTGCTGGCGACGCCGACGCGCCGGAATCTTGGCAGGCTGCGGAATAATAACGTGAATCCGGCGCCCTCGCTCTCGACATTGCGCGCCGATTCTGCTAAAGGGCCTGCCAATTCGCGTCGCCGGTCGGCGCGGAGCAAACGGGTTATCGGCCGTTTGCTTCTTGAATCCTAACGGAAAAGACAGGAACACACGTGCAGGTACTCGTCCGCGACAATAACGTTGACCAGGCGCTCCGCGCGCTCAAGAAAAAGATGCAGCGCGAAGGCATTTTCCGCGAAATGAAGATGCGCGGACATTACGAGAAGCCCTCCGAGAAGCGCGCCCGCGAAAAGGCGGAAGCCGTGCGCCGCGCCCGCAAGCTGGCCCGCAAGCGTGCCCAGCGCGAGGGCCTTGTCCCGGGCGGCCGTCCTGCCGCAGCCGCGGCTCCGGCCCGGCCGGCGCGCTGACCGCCAAGTTTTCGTCCTTTTCCGAATCTAACTGGAAGGTGGCGCGATGCCGAATCGCCGCCACCTTTTTCTTTCGTCCTGCCACGGCGGGACCTGACGGGCGGACGCTTCGCGTGAGAGGTTTGATGAGCATGGTGTGCGAAAGCGGCCGCAAGGTCACGTGGCGCAGTGCATCCGCGGCACTTGTCGTCGCGCTTGTCATCCCGCTGGCCGCCTGCCAGACCGGCCCCATGGGCGAGGTCGCCCCGATCGAGGCCGCCCAGGGCTCGGAGGAGAACATCGCCTCGCTCTCGGCGGTGATCGCCCGAAACCAGAACGACCCCGAAGCCTACAACACGCGCGGATCGGCCTACGGTCGCGGCGGCCGATACAAGGAAGCCCTCCAGGATTTCGACAAGGCGATCCAGCTCAATCCGAGCTACTACCAGGCCTATGCCAACCGCGCCCTGATCCATCGCTTCCTCGGCGACCAGGCGGCGGCGCTGCGCGACTATAATCGTGCCATCCAGATCAACGCCAACTACGACACGGCCTACATCGGTCGTGGCAATCTCTATCGAAAGGCCGGCAAGGTCAGGGAAGCTTTCGACGATTTCCAGCGCGCCATCCAGCTCGACACGACCGATCCCCGTGCCTACCACAATCGCGGACTGATCTATCAGAGCCAGGGCCAGCACGCCTTCGCCATCGAGGATTTCTCGACCGCCATTTCGCTCGCGCCGGACTCGCCCGAGCCCTACAACGGCCGCGGTCTGTCCTACGTCGCTCTGAACGACGACGACAATGCCTTTGCCGACTTCAACATGGCGATCAAGCTGAACGATCGCGCCGCCGAGAGCTGGGCGAACCAGGCCCTCATCCTCGAGCGTCGCGGCGACAAGGCCCGCGCGGCGAAGTCCTATGCCCGCGCCGCCCAACTCGATCCGCAGTACAAGCCGGCCACCGAGGGTCTGAACCGCACCCGCGGCGCCTGACCGAGCTTTTCATTGCAGGCATCGCGACGAGGCCTCTCGGTCTTGCCGCGCGTCTATCGTTCGGCCGGCGGCCAGTGTAGCCTCCGCGTCAGCCGACACGGCGTGACGGGAGGAACCGTGCGATGAGATTGATCTTGGCGGCGGCGCTCGCCGTCCTTCCGGGGACAGGTCTCGCCCAGCAGGGCGGGATCGAGCTCGGCATGCTCGACTGCGCCATCGAGGGCGGCGCGGGCTTCGTCTTCGGCTCGAAGAAGGACCTCTCCTGCACCTTCGCGCCGGCCGACCCGACCTTCGCGCCTGAACCCTATTTCGGCGCCGTCACGAAATACGGCCTCGACATCGGCGTGACCTCGACGACCGTCATGCAGTGGCTCGTTCTTGCGCCGACCTCCAACATCTATGCGCCCGGCATGCTCGCCGGCGACTATGTCGGCGCCAGCGCCGAGGTGACCGCCGCGATCGGCGCCGGCGCCAATCTGCTGGTGGGCGCCGGACAGGACGCCGGCCTCGTCCTGCAGCCGCTCAGCCTCCAGGCGCAGACCGGGGTGAACCTCGCCATCGGCGTCAGCCAGTTCCAGCTGCGTTCTGCGGCCCAGTAGCAGCTGTCCGCCAGCGCCCCGCGATGCCCGACCGTTCGCCGAATCTCTCCGCGGCCCGCTGGTTCCGCGCCGTGTCACCCGGCTCACACCCTGCGAGGCCGCGCTCATGAGCGGCGGACAAGCGGTAGGCGAGGAACGCGCCGCGCGCGTCGACTGGGCGGCGCTGTGGCGCTCGGGCGACCTCGGCCGCTTCTGCTTCATCAGCCTCGGCATCCTTCTCCACGCCACCAACGAGACGATGATCGCAACCATCATGCCGGCCATGGTCGGCGAGCTGTCGGGCGTCCAGCTCGTCGGCTGGTCGCTGGCGATCTACGAGCTCGGGTCGATCGTCGCCGGCGCCGCGGCCGGGCGGCTCGTCTCCTTCGTCGCGCTGCGTACCAACATGGCAGTCGCCGCCCTGCTCTACGCTGTCGGCGCCGGCGTCTGCGCCACGGCGCCCTCGATGGGCTGGTTCCTCTCCGGAAGGCTTCTGGAGGGTCTCGGCGGCGGCGCGCTGGTGGCGCTGGCCTTCGTCTCGGTGGAACGGCTGTTCGACCGTTCGATCTGGCCGCAGCTCTTCGCCGTCATGTCGGCGGTGTGGGGCGTCGCCGCCTTTGGCGGCCCCCTGCTCGGCGCCCTCGTCTCCGAAGCGCTTTCCTGGCGCTGGGCGTTCGGCATCTTCGCGGCGGCGGGCTTCACCATGGCAGCGGTGACGCTGCTCGTCCTGCGCGGCCCGCGGGCAACGAGGCCGAGCGGCGTCCCCGGCGCGCTGCCGCCGTTCCCCTTCTTCATCCTCGCCGTTCTGGCCGCGAGTATCCTCCTGATCGCCGCGGCCGGCGTCGACATCGCCCTGCTGCGCTCGACGCTGCTGCTCTTCGCCGGCCTCGCCGGCCTCGCCGTCTTCTTTGTCCTCGACGCGCGGCGGCCCGAAGCGCGGCTCTTTCCGTCGCGACTGTTCGACTGGTCGACCCCGGTCGGCAGTGGAATGACCATGGTTGCCGCCTTCTCGGTGGCGACCTGCGCCTTCGCCCTCTACGGCCCGCTGCTGCTGACCAGCCTGCACGGCATCCCGATCCTGACGACCGGCTACCTGATCGCCGCCGAATCGATCGCCTGGTCGGTGCTGTCGATCCTGGTCGCCAACGCCCCGCCGCGCTGGGAACGGGCCATCATCGTCGGCGGCGCCGTCATGATCGCCGCCGGCAGCGCCGGCTTCGCCATTGCCGTTCCCGCCGGATCGATCCCCCTGATCCTCGTCTGCGCCATCCTGCAGGGCGGCGGCTTCGGCATCGCCTGGCCGTTCGTCACGCGCATCGTGGTGGCCTCCGCGCCTGAGCGGGAGCAGACGATCGCCTCCTCGGCGGTGCCGACCATGCAGCGCATCGGCTATGCGGCCGGCTCGGCGGCGATCGGCATCGTCGCCAACGCGGCCGGCTTTTCGGATGGTCTCAGCCCCGGCAGCGCCCGCGCGGTGGCGACGGTACTGTTCCTCGCGCCCATACCGCTTGCGCTCCTCGGCGTCGCCGCGGCGGTCAGGGCGTCGCGGGCCGCGCCGCGGAAATCCGCGTAGGCGCGGCGGCTGCCTACCGCAGGTCCAGCGCCTTGCGCAGCAGCGTGATGTGCGCCTTCGGGTCGCTGCCGAGGCCGCTCAGCCCGAGCTTCTCGCCTTCCGCGTCCGAGGCGCTGCCGGCAGCGCGCGGGTTCCAGTAGTCGGTGTGCGTCACCAGCCGCCCGAACGGCCCGCCGCGGTCGATCGCGACGGCGACGTCGACGATCCCCGGCCCGAAGTTCGGCCGGCACGGACCGCTGATGAAGTCGCCAAGGAAGGGCATCGCGCCGGGATCGTGGATGTTCGTCCAGCGCATCGCCGAGAACATCGCAGCGTGGTGAGCGTATTGCAGGTTCGAATAGAGGAAGGACGGCAGCTTGCCGGGCTCCAGCATCGGCGGGCAGGTCGGGAACAGCCGCTCCGCCTTGCGCTCCTCGAACGCCGCACGGTCGCGCGACACCAGGAACTCGGCATGGGTCAGCGGCGAGCCGAGCGTGATGAAGTCGGATATGCGCCAGGTTCCCGGCTGCTCGGCCAGGATGGCCGCGAGCTTGCCCTGCTGGACCCGGAACGCCGCCGCGTCGAACGTGCCCTTCGCCGCCGCGGACCGGCAGTAGCCGTCGGTCGCGCGCAGCCGCGCAAGCGCCTCGTCCTTCGCCGGATTGCGGCTGGTCGGGCCGCGCTCCTCCCAGAACAGCCTGAGCACGTCATAGGCGACGATCGAGCCGAGGCTGTGGCCGACCACGACGATGCGCTCGTAGCCGGTTTCGTCGCCGTAGTCGTAGCGCCGGTCGGCCGCGCCGCCGGTCGGCCCGTGCAGCGCCCGCAGCAGTTCGACGCCGCGCTCGCGTATCTGCGAGCGCGCGGAAACCGCGTCGGGCGAGGTGCGCACGTAGCGCGCCACGTCGCCGAACACCGGCACGACCCAGGCCGACAGCGCGGCCGCGATCAGCGCGGCGACAATCAGCGCCCAGGCCTTCGGCGTCGCCAGCACGCTCCATGGGAACCAGCAGTAGAAGGCGAGGCCCACCGCCGCCGGAACGAGGATCGCCGCGATCCAGGACAGCGTCGTGCTCGCCGACGCCTGGCGCGGTGTCGTTTCCGCCCAGATTCCGGGAAAGACTCGATCGGCGTTCGTCCACGCGACGAGCGCAGACGCCAGCCACCGCCGCAGGAGGAGGAAGAGTACCACGCCGGCCACGACGCTCGCAGCGGCCGTCCAGCGGTTCTGGATCGCCTCGGCTTCGCTGATCAGTTTCCACAATTCGGTCAGCGAGCCGGTCAGGCCGACATAGGCCGCCAGCGCCACGATCACGCCGACGAGAACCCACAGGACCAGCCACAGCGCGAAGGATTCGCGCGGTACCTGGTGCGGCCAGCGCAGCAGCAGGCCGCGTACCCAGGCGTTGATCTGCGCCATCGTGTTGCCGACGAGCAGGTCCGACCAGTAGAGCTCGTAGAAGTCGGTGGCGATGCCGTCCTTGTTGCGGCGCGTCGTCACCCGCGCCAGTTCCTTCAGCCCGGCGCGCATGTCCGGCACCAGCCAAACGTCGTCCGGCGAAGGCTCGTCGCGCGGAACGGGTGCTGCACCCCACACGGTCTCGACGAAGCCGCGTAGCGTCTCCAGCGGCTTCTGCTCGCCCATGCCGTGGACGATCACCACGGCCTGCTTGCGTTTGCGCGGCTCATTCCGGCTGGACGCGGCTGTCGGCGTTTCCGGCATTCCCGTCGGCAGGGCAGATTCCGGAGGCGGAGGCGCGGCCAGACCCGAGGTCCTCCGGCGTCTGCCAGTTGCCGAACCGGATCTTCCTGAAGAGGTCTTGGCCATCTTCCACCCGCTCGTTGTGGTCGAAGACTATACCGGAACGAGTTGCAGTAGAAGGCCGAAGGAATACACGTATTGCTGTAAGGTCAACTTCCTCTCTCCAGCCCCTTGCCGAAAGCCTTGATGAGCCGTGTCAACGACTCCTTCAGGTCCAGCGCCAGGCCGAAGCCGCCGGCCGCCTCGAGCGCGACGAATCCGTGGATGATCGCCCGCAGGCCGCGCGTGGCGTGGAGAGCGTCGTCGCCGGAAAGGCCGTAGCCCGAAAGCACCGCAAGCACCGTGGCGACCACCTCGCCCCCCGCTCTCTGCAACTCGGCGTCGCCCGCGGGTGCGGCGCGCAGCGACGCGGCATAGAGGCCCGGTCGCTCGCGGGCGAAGTCGCGATAGGCGAGCCCGATGGCGACCAGCGCGTCCTCGCGGGCAAGCCCCACCGCGGCGCGGGTCATGCGCGCGTTGGCCTCACGCATGCCGGCCAGCGCGAGATCCCGTTGCAGCGCGCCGAGGCTCGGCACGTGGTTGTAGAGCGACGGCGTCTTGACGCCGAGGGCGCGCGCCAGGCCGGCGAGCGTCAGCGCCTCCAGCCCCTCGGTGTCGGCGATGGCGGTCGCCGCGGCGAGCACGGCGTTGCGGTCGAGCCCCGCCCGCGCCATCAGCTCTCGCCTCCGGCGATGAAGGCGCGGATCGCGCCGGCCACGGCGTCGGGCTGCTCGACCTGCGGATAGTGCCCGGCGCCCTCGACCATCACGGCGCGGCCGCGCAGCAGCGTTGCCACCGTGTCGGCCTCCGCCTGCGGGTCGGCGAAGTCGGGATCCTTCGTGCCCATCACGACGAGCACCGGCGCCTTCACCTCGGGCAGCCGCACCTCGACGTCCTTCTTGCTCGCCGCGATCATGCCGCGCAGCGCGTCCATGCGGCCGTCCTCGCCAAGGTTGGCGACCAGCGCTTCGCGATAGGCCTCGAAGTCGGCCGGCTTCTCGCCGTAGAAGGTGCCGTAGACCTGGCCCCAGGCCCATTCGCCCCACGGACCCCAGAGGGCGAGCTTGATCAGCGCCGTCTGGGCAATGCCCGCAATCCACGAGCTCGGCGGTACGTCGCGCACGAACGGGCCGATCAGCACCGCGCCGGAAACCGCCTCCGGCTTCTCGGCGGCGGCCCACGCGACCGCGGCAGCGCCCATCGACGTCCCGACCAGAGTCGCCGGGCCGGCGTTCAGCTCGCCGACAAGGGCGACGACGTCCGAACCGATTGCCGAGGAGGTGTAGTCGCTCCAGCCCGTGCTCGACTGGCCGTGGCCGCGCAGGTCGACCGTGACGACACGGTAGCCGGCCTCGACGAGGCGCGGGGCAAGAAAGCGGTACTCGGCACGCAGGTCGCCGAGGCCCGGCACCATGACGACGAGCGGTCCCTGCCCGGCGTCGTCATAGGCGATCCTGCCTTCGGGGCGGACGAGATAGTGCGGGGCGGCGGCGGTCATGGTGGTGCTCCTGGTTTCGGCCTGGAGGGAGGGGGCGGCAATGGCGGCGGCAGTGACGGCGAAGGCCGCGGCGGCGGCGGCGGCGGCGGCGGCGGCGGCGGCGGCGGCGGCGGCGGCGGCGGCGGCGGCGGCGGCGGCGGCGGCGGCGGCGGCGGCGGCGGCGAGCTTGGTGGACATCGGGGGGCTCCTTTCTAAGTCTGTTAGTGTAAAAACTAATAGCATTAGTTTTTGAGGGTGTCAACGGCCGCTCACCTGCCGCAAGACGAAGTGCTTCGCCGCTGTCTGAGCCTCAGACACGGCCCTTCCGGCCTTGCCCCGCGCGTTCCTTCGCTCAGTGCTTCAGCAGGTGGGCAATGGAGTTGGCGTAGTAGGAAAGCAGAAGCCGCTCGTTGGCATTGGCACGGTAGAGCCATTCGTCGTTGACCACGACCAGATGGCGCAGTGTGAGCATGCGCAGGCCGGAACTCACCGCATAGTCGCGGTCGGCGCGCGGGATGTGCACATGCGCGCCGCGCCCTTCGAGATGCTTGATCAGGCCGAAGACGGCTGACTTGAGCTCGAATTCGCTGATCCAGCGCTCGCCGTTCTCGAGGAAGACATACGACGCTAGCGCCACGGGTAGCGCCGGCACGATTTCGCCGATCGCGGCGATCAGGTCGTTGCCGAGCCGCTGCACGCCGTCGAACATCCGCTCCCGGTCGGGCGAAGCGAAGTCGACGCCGTTGCTTTTCTGCCATGCAGCCAGCGACAGCGGGCGGCCGAAGCTGACGCAGGCATAGCCGAAGCGGTAGAGCTTGCCCTGCCAGCGCAGCTTCACGAGGTTCCAGATGAATCCCATTATCGAACCGGTGCGTACGCGAAAGTCGCGGCCGGTGACCTCCCGCTCCGCCTTCGCGGTGAGGATCCGGTCCTCGATGACGCGGTCGTAGTTCAAGCCCACCGGCACGAAGACGATGTCGCGCGACGAGCGCGGCTCGAAGCCGGCGACCATGTAGGAGAGCAGGCCGAGCCGCGGTTCCTTGAGCAGCCCGTCGCGGGAGAGCCCGCCCTCGGGGAAGACGGCCTGGGTGACGCCTTCGCGCGTCGCCATCGCCACGTAGCGGCCGAGCACCTTGCGATAGAGTTCGTCGCCGGAGTTGCGGCGGATGAAGTAGGCGCCCATCGAGCGGATCAGGTTCTGCAGCAGCCACACCCGCGCCCACTCGCCGACCGCATAGGACAGCGAGGCGCGGCTCGACGCCATGTAGGTCACCAGCACGTAGTCCATGTTGGAACGGTGGTTCATGACGAACACCACCGTCGCCTCCGGATCGATCGCCTTCAGCGCCTCGTCGTCGGAATAGCCAAGCCGAACGCGATAGACGAACTCCGAGATCCAGCGCGCCGCCTTCGTGCCGAAGCCGAAATAGGTGGTCACCGAGAACGCCGGCACGATCTCGCGGGCGTAGCGCTCGGCCCGCTTCATCACCACGGCGCGCGGCGTGCCTGTGGCGCGCGCCTCGGCGTCGACGGCCTCGATCACCTTCGGGTCGTAGATCAGCCGGTCGATGTGCGTCTGCCGCTTGGTCAGCCGGAACGGCTGGATGCGCGTGTCGAGCCGCTGGTTCAATTCATCGATCGCCTGGTTGACCCTGCGGCGGAAGAACCAGCGCACGGACGGCGCGAAGATGCGGTCGACGACGCCGATCGTGGCGAACGCGACGAGCAGCGCGACCATCCAGAACGGCAGGCTGACGGCGCCGGTCATGTCGACGCCCAAGCGCCCCGGCAAGCTCCCGAATTCACGATCTCCCTCCCCTCGGCGTCCTTGACCGGCCGCCGCTCCCGAAGGCGAGAGCGTTTCCCAAACCGCCGTCAAAGGCAAGCGCTTCAGCGACAAAGTCCGGCGCGAGGCCGGGCCTTCGCGAGGTCGACGCCGACCCGGTCGTCCCCAGGTTCAGGCCGAAACCTGGCGGACGGCGGGATGCTCGGCGAAGTAAGCTGCGAGAAAGTCGAGGACGGCCCGCACACGCGGCACGTCGCGCAGCCGCTCGTGGGTCAGCAACCAGACCTCGTGCGGCTGCTCGATGTTCGGCGTGAAGCAGCGCACGAAGTCGTCGTCGCAGGCGGCCAGGAGATCCGACATCACCGAGACGCCGTAGCCGGCCTTGATGGCGGAAAACATGCCCGCGACGTTGTTGCGGAACTGCGCCACGTCAGCCGCCGACACCTGGCTGTACACCCATGTCGCGATCGGCACCTGGTAGCGCCCGGGCTCGCTCATGATCAGCACGTGATCGCGCAGTTCGGCGCCGGATTTTGGCATGCCGTGACGCGACGCATAGGCCCGGCTGCAGTAGACACTGAAGCGGTCGCCGCAGAGCCGCCGGCCGACGAGGCCGGGTTGGTCCTTCCTGGCGATAACCACCCGCAGCGCGATGTCGGCCTCGCCTTTGGCCAGGTCGAGGAACCGGTCTTCCGCGACCACTTCGAGCTTCAGGCCGGGGCGCATCTCATGGAAGCGGCCCAGCGCAGGCGTCAGCAGCATGTCGGCCATGATCTGGCTGGTCGTCAGCCGGACGCTGCCGGCTTCGCCGCGGCGCATCTGTTCCGCCAGCGACGCGAAGCCCAGGACCGCGGCTTCGGCCCCATCGGCGGCGTCTGCCAGCGCGCGTGCGGATTCCGTCGGCACATAGCCGGTTCGGCGCTTGTCGAAGAGTTCCAGGCCGATCGCGGCCTCCAGCGCCTCGATGCGGCGCGCGATGGTCGTCTGGCTGACATGCAGCACCCTGGAGGCGGCCAGCGTGTTGCCCTCGCGCATGACGGATCGGAAATAGCGCAGGTCGTTCCAGTTGAACATGCAACATTCTGCAACTTCGCAGAACGCCCGCGCAACATCGTTGATTGAAAGCCCGACGGCGCCGATCGATCCTCGCGCGTACGTGATCAAACCACAGCGGGAGGCGACCATGGATTTCTACCCCTACGCGAAGCTCCTCCACATCATCTTCGCAGCTTTCTGGATCGGCGGCGGCGTCGCCATGATCCTGCTGGGATTTGCGGCCGCGCTGGCGCGCGACGACGACCGACTGGTGCGCGTCGTCCTGCAGGTCGTCTGGCTCTCGGAACGCTTCTACATTCCCTCGTCGCTGCTGACCGTGATTTTCGGCGCCGCGATGGTCTGGTTCGCCCACAGCTTCGCCGACCTGTGGATCGTTCTCGGGCTCGGCGGCTTCGCGCTGACATTCGTCACCGGCGTTTTTATCATCAAGCCGATGGCCGAGAAGGTGGCGGCCACATTCGCAACCGAAGGCTCCTCGCCCACAGCCGCGGCGATTTCGCGCCGTATCCTGCGTACGGCGGTGTTCGACTACGTGGCGATCGTACTCGTCGCGGCCGTGATGGTGCTGAAACCGACCGCGGCCGATGTCGGCCTCCTCCTCGCCATGGGCGCCATTCTCGTCGGCGCCGGGCTCGTCTGCCTCGCTCGCCCGCGCCGCGCGACGGCGATTGCCTGAGGAGCGATGCTCTGACGAATGCCAACGGCGCCGTGTGGTATCGCGGCGCCGTTCTATCTGTCCTTGGGATGTCGGATAACGACCCTCAGTGGTCCATCGCCTTGACGATCTCTTCCGTCATCTTCTTGGCGTCGCCGAGCAGCATCATGGTGCCGTCCTTGTAGAACAGCGTGTTGTCGATGCCGGCATAGCCGGAGCCCAGGCTGCGCTTGACGAACAGGCAGGTGCGCGCCTTGTCGACGTCGAGGATCGGCATGCCGTAGATCGGCGAGGACTTGTCGTCGCGCGCCGACGGGTTGGTCACGTCGTTGGCGCCGATGACGTAGGCGACGTCGGCCTGGGCGAACTCGCTATTGATGTCCTCCAGCTCGAACACCTCGTCGTAAGGCACGTTGGCCTCGGCCAAGAGCACGTTCATGTGGCCGGGCATGCGCCCCGCCACCGGGTGGATGGCGTACTTCACCTCGACGCCGTGCGCCTTGAGCTTGTCGGCCATCTCGCGCAGCGCGTGCTGGGCCTGGGCGACCGCCATGCCGTAGCCGGGCACGATGATCACCTTCTGCGCGTTCATCATCAGGTAGGCGGCGTCGTCCGCCGCGCCGGTCTTCACCGTGCGCTGGATGCCGTCGTCCGCCGCCGCGGCCGTCTCGCCGCCAAAGCCGCCGAGGATGACCGAGATGAAGGACCGGTTCATGCCCTTGCACATGATGTAGGACAGGATCGCGCCCGAGGAGCCGACCAGCGCGCCGGTGATGATCAGCGCCAGGTTGCCGAGCGTGAAGCCGAGCGCGGCCGCTGCCCAGCCGGAGTAGCTGTTCAGCATCGACACCACGACCGGCATGTCGGCGCCGCCGATCGGCACGATCAGCAGCACGCCAAGCACCAGCGAGGCGATCACGATCAGCCAGAAGATCGTGTAGCTCTCGGTCGTCACCAGTAGAACGATCAGCACGACCAGGGCAGCACCCAGAGCCGCGTTGACCACGTGGCGCATCGGCAAAAGGATCGGCTTGCCTGACATGCGGCCGTCGAGCTTGAGGAAGGCGATGACCGATCCGGTGAACGTGATCGCGCCGATGGCGACGCCGAGGCTCATCTCGACCAGCGCCTGGCTGTGGATGTCGCCGATGACGCCGATGCCGAAGCTCTCCGGCGCGTACATGGCGGCCGCCGCCACCATCACGGCGGCCATGCCGACCAGGCTGTGGAAGGCCGCGACCAATTGCGGCATCGAGGTCATGGCAATACGCCGCGCCGTCACCGCACCGACGCCGCCGCCGATGGCGAGGCCGACGACGATCAGGGCCATGCCGTTGAACGACGGCGTGGCCAGCGCCAGCGTCGTGACGATGGCGATGCCCATGCCGATCATGCCGTACAGGTTGCCCTGCCGGCTCGTCGTCGGGTGCGACAGGCCGCGCAACGCCAGGATGAACAGGATGCCGGAGACGAGGTAGAGGAAGGAAGCGAGATTAGCGTTCACGTCAGCGCTCCTTCTTCTTGTACATCGCCAGCATGCGCTGGGTGACAAGGAAGCCGCCGAAGATGTTGACCGAGGCGAGCACCAGCGCGACGAAGCCGAAGCCGGTGGCGAGCCCCGCCGCCGAGATGCCGACCGCGAGCAGCGCGCCGACGACGATGACCGACGAGATGGCGTTGGTGACCGCCATCAGCGGCGTATGCAGCGCCGGCGTCACCGACCACACCACGTAGTAGCCGACGAAGATCGCCAGCACGAAAATGGCGAAGCGGAAGACGAAGGGATCGATCGCACCGCCCGACAGGGCATGTGCCGCGTCGCCCGCCGCGTCCGCGGCGCCCGGAGCGTCGGCCAGGTCCGTCACCGCAGCCTTCACGGCGGCGGCGGCCTGGTCGAGCTGCTCGAGGGCTTTTTCGAGAGCCGTCTTTTCCATCACGCGTCCCCCCCGGATTTCGACTTGGCCGACTTGCCGCCCTTGGCCACGGGCCCGGCCTTAAGCGGCGGCGCGGCCTTGGCGCGGGCGCTGGCCGGGGCCGCCTTGGCCGGCTTCGCCTCGTCTTTCGAGGCGGCCTTGGCCGCCTTTGCCGGGGCCTTTTTCGTCGGCTCGTCCCCGGCGGCGGGAGCCGCCTCGGCGAGAGCCGCGGCCGCGGCGAAACTGGCATGCACGACCTTGCCGCCATCGGTCAGCATGGTCGCCTTGACCAGTTCGTCGTCGCGCTTGATGGCGAGCGACTTCGAGGCCTTGTCGACCATCGTCTCGAGGAAGGCGAAGAGGTTCTTGGCGTAGAGCAGCGAGGCCGACGCGGCGACGCGGCCGGGCACGTTGAGGTGGCCGACGATCTTGACCCCGTTGGCGGTGGTCACGACCTGTCCGGGTACCGCGCCCTCGACATTGCCGCCGCGCTCCACGGCGAGGTCGATCAGCACCGAGCCCGGCTTCATCGAGGCGACCATCGCCGCCGACACCAGCTTTGGCGCCGGCCGTCCGGGGATCAGCGCCGTGGTGATGACGATGTCCTGCTTGGCGATGTGCTCGGCGGTCAGCGCCGCCTGCTTGGCCTGGTATTCCTTCGACATTTCCTTGGCGTAGCCGCCGGCGGTCTCCGCCGCCTTGAACTCCTCGTCCTCGACTGCGAGGAATTTCGCCCCGAGCGACTGCACCTGTTCCTTCACCGCGGGCCGCACGTCGGTGGCCGTCACCACGGCGCCGAGGCGCCGCGCGGTGGCGATCGCCTGCAGGCCGGCGACGCCGACGCCCATGATGAACACCTTTGCCGCGGGCACCGTCCCGGCCGCGGTCATCATCATCGGCAGCGCGCGGTCATATTCGGCCGCCCCGTCGATCACCGCCTGGTAGCCGGCGAGGTTCGCCTGGGAGGAGAGCACGTCCATGACCTGGGCGCGGGTGATGCGCGGCATGAACTCCATGGCAAACGCCGTCACGCCGGCGCGGGCGAGCGCGGCGACCGCCGCATCGTTGCCATAGGGGTCCATGATAGCGATGACGGCCGCCCCCGCCTTGTAGCCCTTCAGCTCGGCCTCGGTCGGCCGCCGCACCTTCAGCACCACGTCGGCCGAAGCGGCATCCGAGGCCTTGCCGATCGTCGCCCCCGCCTTGGCGAAGTCGTCGTCTGGAATGCGCGAGCCGAGTCCGGCGCCGGCCTCGACGACCACGTCGAAGCCGAGCCCCGCCATGCGCTTCACCGTGTCCGGCGAGGCGGCGACGCGCGGCTCGTTGCCGTCGATTTCCTTCGGTATGAAAACTGTCTGTCCCACCGCCATGCTCCCTCCGGTCGGATCCCGTTCTGCGTCGCGCCGGATCCGTCCGGCGCGCAGCGGTGGATCGGCCTATCGCAGCAGGAAGAAGCCGACCACGTTGATCAGGATGAACAGGATCGTCGCCGAGAAGAAGCCCGCGGTGGTGAAGAAGCCGAACGCCATGGCGATCATCAGCGCCACGCAGACGAGCGTGCCGAACTTGGCGAGTGTGAGGAACATCGAATAGGTCTTTTCGTGTTCCGCATAGTCCATCTTCGCACCCAGTTCGACGGGTCCGGTCGGCGCATGGTCAGCCATCGTGTTTCCCTCGCAAAGCCACTGATCGGCACATAGCGAAAACCGGGATCGAGGGCAATGGCGGGAAGTGCCGCAGGTCGTGCATCGCACAGCAATCCCGGTCAGCGGAAAAGCGCGAACAGGTAGACGGCGTAGCAGGCGATCAGGGCAAGACCCTCGGGCCGCGCGATGCGGCGTCCGGTGGAGGCGAGCACGAGGACGAGCAGGGTCGCGGCGACGAGCACCGGGAAATCGAATCGCGCCACGCCTTCGGGGATCGGCACCGGCCCGATCAGGCCGATCAGCCCGCCGATGCCGAGCAGGTTGTAGAAGCAGGAGCCGATGGCATTGCCGATCGCCAGGCCGGGGCGGCCGCGCATGGCCGCGACCACCGAGGTCACCATCTCCGGCGCCGTCGTTCCGATCGCGACCACGCTGAGGCCGATCACCGAATTCGACACGCCGAGCAGGCGTGCGAGCCCTGTCGCCCCGTCGACGAAGACGCTGCCGCTGTAGATGATGAGCAGCACGCCGCCGGCGGCCATGATCAGCGCGCTTGCCAGGGGGAAGGCGCCGACCCAGCGCCAGAAGGCGAAGCGCCATCCCTCCTCTCGGGCAAGGTCCGCCGTCGTCGTCTCGTCGTCGTGGTCGTCCGGCGTGGATTCCTGGCTGAAGGTCAGCCAAAGATAGAGGCCGAGGAGCAGGATCATGACCACGCCGGAGGCGCGGCCAAGCGGAAACGACGTGCCCCAGGCGACGAAGAGAAGCGTGGCGACGGTCAGCGCCGATCCTTCCCGCCTGATCAGCGATTCCGGCACCGCGACTGGCGCGATCGCCGTGGCCAGCCCGACGATGAGCAGGCAGTTGGCGATGTTGGCGCCGACGATGTTGCCGACCGCCATGCCCGGCGCGCCGGCTAGGACCGCGTGGATCGCCGTGGCGGTTTCGGGCACCGACGTACCGAAGCCGACGAGGGTGAGGCCGATCACCAGCGACGAGACGCCGAGCCGTCTTGCGATCGCCACCGCTCCGCGGACGAGGAAATCGGCGCCGATCACGAGCCCGACGAGGCCGACGACGATCGACACGAGTGTTCCCGCCATGCTCCCGCCCGGCCCGACTTCGATTCGCGCCGGCCCGCCCGGTCGCGCCACGCGGACCGTAGGATGCAAGGTCCGCTGTCCGCAAGACGGCGGCGGCGCCTATCCCGAGGGGATAGCGGCCGGGATCATGCCAGCCAGCGCTTGCGCCGCTTGTAGTGCTTGACGTCGCGGAACGACTTGCGCCCCTCGCCGCCGACGCCGAGGTAGAACTCCTTCACGTCCTCGTTCTCGCGCAGCGCCGCGGCGGCGCCGTCGAGCACGATCCGGCCCGATTCGAGAATGTAGCCGTGGTTGGCGTAGCGCAGCGCGATGTTGGTGTTCTGTTCGGCGAGCAGGAAGGAGACGCCCTGCTCGACGTTCAGCTTGCGCACGATCTCGAAGATCTCCTCGACGAGCTGCGGCGCCAGTCCCATCGACGGCTCGTCGAGCAGGATCATCTTGGGCCGGCTCATCAGCGCCCGGCCGATCGCCGTCATCTGCTGTTCGCCGCCTGACGTGTAGCCGGCCTGGCTCTGCCGGCGCAGCCTGAGGCGCGGAAAATATTCGTAGACCATCTCGAGGTCGGCGCGGATCGCCGCACCGCCGTCGCGCCGGGTGAAGGCGCCGGTGAGGAGGTTCTCCTCGACGGTCAGGTGGCCGAAGCAGTGGCGGCCCTCCATGACCTGGATGCAGCCGCGCCGGACCAGCTCGTTGGGCGAAAGCGACTGCACTTCGGACCCTTCGAAGACGATGTTGCCCTTGGTGACCTCGCCGCGTTCCGCCTGCAGGAGGTTCGAGATCGCCTTCAAAGTCGTCGTCTTGCCGGCGCCGTTGGCGCCGAGCAGCGCCGTGATGCCACCCTTCGGCACGACGAGCGAAACCCCCTTCAGCACCAGGATCACGTGGTCGTAGATGACCTCGATGTTGTTCACCTGGAGGATGGCGTCGGTTGCCGTCTCGGGAGTTTGTGCCACTGCGGTCATGCGTCGGTTCCGCTCTGGGGGATCGGAGGAACCGGCCCGCGCAGGGCGCGGGCCGGCAGGTTGTCGCGCGGTCAGTTCGACTTGCAGGCTTCCTCGCGCTTCGGCCACGGCGCGTTGGCGGCCGTGTACTCCTCGGCGGCCTTTTCCAGCATCGGACGCACGACGTCGGTCATCGGCGCGAACCAGTCGGTCGCCTTCTGCCAGTCGCTGCCGTTCCACTCCACCACATAGACCTTGTGGTGGCCGGAGTGGTCGGAGCAGGACAGCTTCACCGGCGCGGCGAAGCCTTCCATGCCCATCTCCTTGATGCGCGCCTCGTCTATGTTGAGGTTCTCGAGACCGTCGCGCATGTCGGCCGCGGTGATCACCTTCTTGCCGGAGATCTCCTGCGCCCGGCGGATGCCTTCGGCGATCAGCATCGAGTTGTAGACGCCGCGGTTGTAGAGGTTGTCCGCGAACTTCGCCGGGTCGACATGGCTCTTTCCGGCGTCCACGACATACTTCTTGATGTCCTGGATGACGGGATAGTCCTTGCCGACGCCGTGGAAGTTCATGGTGCGATAACCCTTGGCCGCGTCGCCGCCGGCCGCCGCGTCGTCGTTGCCGCCCGACCACCAGATGCCGTAGAAGCGGTCCATCGGATAGCGGATCTTGGTCGCTTCCTTGACCGCGGTCGGGTTCATGGCGCCCCAGCCCCACATGATCATGTAGTCCGGGTTGTCGCGGCGGATGTTGAGCCACTGCGACGACTGGTTCTGCATCTCCTTGCCCGGAACCGGGTACTGGGTCAGCGTGAAGCCGTACTTCTTCGAGAAGTCCTCCAGCAGCGGGATCGGTTCCTTGCCGTAGCCGGCGTCGAGATAGATATAGCCGATCTTCTTGCCCGCGAGCTTGTCGAGGCCGCCCTCACGGTTGGCGATATCGGTGATGATCGCCGAGGCGCCGTCCCAGTAGGTGTCCGGCGGGTTGAAGACCCACGGGAAGGTGTCGCCGACGGC
Organism: Rhizobiaceae bacterium; assembly: GCA_905339215.1. Classification (GTDB taxonomy): domain Bacteria; phylum Pseudomonadota; class Alphaproteobacteria; order Rhizobiales; family Rhizobiaceae; genus DUSC01. The sequence goes on along the minus strand of CAJPFN010000014.1, from coordinate 30,705 downwards.
GCCGGCCGACAGGCCGTAGGCCATCGACAGGACCGGGATCTTGTCGACGCCGGCCTTGGGGATGACCTGGAGGGTGATGCCCGTCGAATACGGATTGATCACGACCGGATTCTTGGCCTTGACCTGTTCGTAGCATTCGACGCCCTTCTGGGTGTCGTAGCCGGTCTCGCACTCCTCGACGACGATCTTGACGCCGTTGATGCCGCCGTCGCGCTCGTTGAGCATCGTCAGATAGTCGCTCATGCCGTTTGCGATCGGAATGCCCGAACCCGCATACGGTCCGGTCCGGTAGCTGAACAGCGGAACGTAGACGCTGTCCTCCGCAAAGGCGGGGACGGCCGCCGACGCCGCCAGCACGGCCAAAAGACCGCCGACGATCACCGATTTTCTCATCATGTCGTTTCCTCCCGATAGTCTGGCCGCGAGGCCGTTGCCGAGCCTTCAGATGTCCGGGTCCAGGCAAGGCTCGAAGCCTGGATGTCCTCTCGGGCGGCCGGGCCGGCCGCCGATTGCTCGCTCAGGCGTAGGGGAACGGCCACACCCTGAGCTTCTCCTTGGCGATCTGCCACAGCCTGGCGAGCCCGTGCGGCTCGAGGATGAGGAAGACGATGATCAGCGCGCCGACGATCATCGACGTCAGCTGCGTCACGGTTTCCGACGGCAACGGCATGCCGACCAGCGGCATGCCCCAGCGCAGCAGGATCGGCAGGATCCAGATGAAGGCGGCACCGAAGAACGAGCCGATCAAAGAGCCGAGCCCGCCGAGGATCGCCATGAACAGGACCTGGAACGACAGCGTCACCGAGAAGGCCGACGGCTCGGCCGCGCCGAGATAGAAGAAGACGAACATCGCCCCCGCGACGCCGCACAGGTAGGACGACACGGCGAAGGCCGACAGCTTGGCGTGCAGCGGCCGCACGCCCATCAGCTCGGCGGCGATGTCCATGTCGCGGATCATCATCCACTGCCGGCCGATGCGTCCGCGGATCAGGTTCTTCACCAGGAACGTCAGTGCGATCACGACGAGGAGGACGGTGTAGTACCGCGCCGTGCTCGAAGCCGACGGCCCGGTCAGCATCACGCCGAACATCGAGCGCCCCGGCACCTCGATCGCGCCCGAGGCGTTGTAGTTGTAGAGCCACGGGATGCGGATGAAGCACCATTCGAAGAAGAACTGCGCCGCCAGCGTGGTCACCGCCAGGTAGAGCCCCTTGATGCGCAGCGACGGCAGGCCGAAGACGATGCCAACCGCCGCCGCGGCGAAGCCCGAAAGCAGTACATGGACGATGATCGGCGCGTCGGGGAAGAGCGTCACCAGCTTGTAACAGGCGTAGGCGCCCACACCCATGAAGCCGCCTGTGCCGAGCGAGAGCTGTCCGGCATAACCGGTGAGTACGTTCAATCCGATCGTCGCGAGCGCCAGCACCAGGAAGGGAATGGCGATTGCCGAGAGGAAGAAATCGTTCCCGGCCCACGGCACGACGACCAGCGCCACGAGCAGGATGACGACGACGCCGACGCGGTCTTGGCGGATCGGAAAGACCTGCTGGTCCGCCGCGTAGCTGGTCTTGAACTGGCCGACTTCCCTGTAGAACATGGTCGCTCCGCCCGCTCAGATCCGCTCGATGATGCGTTCGCCGAACAGGCCCTGCGGCCTGAACAGCAGGAAGATCAGGGCGATCATGTAGGCCAACCAGCTCTCGATGCCGCCGCCCACCAGCGGACCCCAGTAGATCTCGCCGATCTTCTCGCCGATGCCGATGATCAGGCCGCCGACGATGGCGCCGGGGATCGACGTGAAGCCGCCGAGGATGAGTACCGGCAGCGCCTTCAGCGCCACGATCTCCAGCGCAAAAGAGACGTCGGAGCGCGCGCCCCACATGATGCCGGTGGTGAGCGCGACGATACCGGCGGCAAACCAGACGATCGCCCAGATCTGGTTGAGCGAGATACCCACCGAAAGCGCCGCCTGGTGGTCGTCGGCAACGGCGCGCAGCGCCCGGCCGATGCGCGTGCGGTTGAAGAACACTGCGAGCGCGGCGACCATGATGATGGCGATGACGGCCGCGGCAATGTCGATGTGCTGGAAGATGATCAGCCCGCGCTCGCCCATCTCGACGGCCGTCGATCCCGTCGGCAGGCCGAGCTGGCTGGTGATCATCTGCTTGGGCTCGCCGCCGAACACGAACTCGCCGAGGCCGACGAGGAAGTAGGTCATGCCGATCGTCGACATGAGCAGGATGATGTCGGGCTGGGCGACCAGTTTGCGCATGACGAAGCGCTCGATGCAGACGGCCAGCAGGGCCATGACGCCGATGGTGAGGATCAGCGCCAGCCAGGCCGGCACGCCTTTCTCGTGCAGGCCGACGAGCGTCAGCCCGGCGAACACTACCATGATGCCCTGGGCGAAATTGAACACGCCCGACGCCTTGTAGATCAGCACGAAGCCGAGCGCGATCAGCGCATAGAGGATGCCGGCGACGAAGCCCTCCCAGATGACCTGGATGAAGAAGTCCGGCTGGCCGGCCATGTCCATGAAGGGGCGAAGCAGGATGTCGTGGAGGAAGTCCATCAGAGCCCCCGCCTTTCATCGCGCGCCGGCGCGCCGTGCCCGGCTGCCGTCGCGGCGGTTCGCCGGCTGACGAGCCGCGGCAGATCCGTCGATGGTGCAGCCTGCATCTTCGTCCCCATCAGTGCGCCACGCCGAGATAGGCGTCGATGACGTCCTGGTTGTTCTTGACCACGTCGGGCGTGCCGTCGGCGATCTTCTTGCCGTAGTCGAGCACGACCACCCGGTCGGAAAGGTCCATGACGACGCCCATGTCGTGTTCGATCAACGCGATCGTCGTGCGCATCTGGCGATTCACGTCGAGGATGAAGCGGCTCATGTCCTCCTTCTCCTCGAGGTTCATGCCCGCCATCGGCTCGTCGAGGAGCAGCAGGTCCGGCTCCATGGCCAGCGCCCGGCCGAGCTCGACACGCTTCTGCAGGCCGTAGGGCAGCTTGCCGACGGGCGTCTTGCGGATCGATTCGATCTCGAGGAAGTCGATGATCTCCTCGACCTTGCGCCGGTTCTCGATCTCCTCGTCGCGCGCCGGGCCGTAGTGCAGCAGTTGCCAGAGGAAGCCGCGCTTCATCTTCAGCGTGCGCCCCGACATGATGTTGTCGAGCGTCGACATGCCCTTGAACAGCGCCACGTTCTGGAAGGTCCGCGCGATGCCCGACGCCGCCGCCTCGTAGGGCTGCATCCTGCGCCGCTTCTCGCCGCGGAACACGATCTCGCCCTCCTGCGGATGGTAGAAGCCGTTGATGACGTTGAGCATCGAGGTCTTGCCGGCGCCATTGGGGCCGATGATGGCGCGGATCTCGCCCTTGCGCACGTCGAAGGAGATGTTGGTCACCGCCTTCACGCCGCCGAACGACAGCGAGACGTTCTTGACCTCGAGCAGCACCTCCCCGGGCTTGATGCCGTCGTCCGGGGCGGCGAGCACGGGCGGCTCGGCGATCGCGTTCATTCCGCGGCCTCCCGCATTGGCTCGGCGGGAACGGCGAAGGCCTCGGCGTCCATGATCTTCACGGTGGCGCGGACATGGCCCTTGCGACCGTCCTCGAAGGTGACCTCGGTCTCGACGTACTTCTCCGAAGATCCGTCGTAGAGGGCTTCGATGAGTGGCGCGTAGCGTTCGGCGACGGTCGAGCGGCGAACCTTCAGCGTGCGCGTCAGTTCGCCGTCATCGGGATCGAGTTCCTTGTGCAGCACCAGGAAGCGGCGGATCTGCGCGCCCGCCATCATCGGCTCCTTCGCCAGCCGCCGGTTCGTCTCGGCGACGTGGCGCGCGATCGTCTTGTACACTTCGGGATGGCCGGCGAGTTCCTGATAGGAGCCGTACGAGATGTTGTTGCGCTCGGCCCAGTTGCCGACCGCCTGGAGGTCGATGTTGATGAAGGCGGCGGCGAAGTCGCGGCCGTCGCCGAAGGCCACCGCCTCCTTGATGTTGGGGAAGAACTTCAGCACGTTCTCGATGTATTTCGGTGCGAACAATGCACCCGAGCGCAGTTTGCCGACATCCTTGGCGCGGTCGATGATCCTGAGTTGGCCATCCTTCTCGAAGAAGCCGGCGTCGCCGGTCTTCACATAGCCGTCCGGCGTCATCACCTCGGCGGTCTGCGCCTCCTGGCGGAAATAGCCGACGAACTGGCCGGGCGAGCGGAACTGCACCTCGCCGGCGTCGGAAATCCTCACCTCGACATTTGGGGCCGGCGGCCCGACCGTATCGGCGCGCACCGCACCGTCCTTCTGCGCGGTCACGTAGAGGAACGCCTCGGTCTGCCCGTAGAGCTGCTTCAGGTTGACGCCGAGCGAACGGAAGAAGGAGAACAGGTCCTCGCCGATCGCCTCGCCCGCGGTGTAGGCCGTGCGGATGCGCGAGAAGCCGAGGATGTTCTTCAGCGGCCCGTAGATCAGCAGGTTGCCGATCGCGTAGAGGACCCGGCCCGACAGGGGCACGCTCCGCTTCTCCAGTATCGCCTCGCCGTGGCGGCGCGCGACGCCGATGAAGGTCTGGTAGAGCTTGCGCTTCAGCCAGCCGGCGTCCTCCATGCGGATGGTCACGGTCGTCAGCAGGCCCTCGAAGATGCGCGGGGGGGCAAAATAGAAGGTCGGCCCGATCTCGCGCAGGTCGTGCGCCACCGTCTGCGGGCTTTCCGGGCAGTTCACGCAGAAGCCGGACACGTAGCCTTGGGCATAGTTGAGATAGTGGTCGCCGACCCAGGCGAGCGGCAGGTAGGCCAGCACGCTGTCGCGCTCGTTGATGCCGTCGAAAGCTACCGTGTCCTGTGCCGCCTTCACGGCGCCGGCGGCGCTGATCATCACGCCTTTCGAGCGGCCGGTCGTGCCCGACGTGTAGAGGATGACGGAAACGTCATCGCCGCTCGCTGCGCGGATACCCTCCTCCCACTGGCGGCCGCGCGCCGGATCGGCGCGGAGCAGCGCCGTACCGCGTTCCTGGACGGCGGAGAAGGCGAGCAGGCCCTTGGGATCATAGTCGCGCAGGCCGCGCGGCTCGTCGTAGACGATCAGCGACAGGTTCGGGATATCGGCCGCGAACGACTGGATCTTGTCGACCTGCTCCTGGTCCTGGACGACGGCAAAACGTACCTCGGCGTTGTTGAGGACGTGCGCGAGTTCCTCGGCGACCGCATCGGCGTAGACAGGGACCGGAACGGCGCCGAGCGACTGCGCGGCGACGAAGGTCCAGTAGAGCCGCGGCCGGTTGCTTCCGATGACGGCGAGCTTGTCGCCGCGGGCCAGCCCGAGGTCCTTCAGGCCGAGCGCGAGGGTACGCACTTCTTCGAGCTGTTCGCTCCACGTCCAGCTCTGCCAGATACCGTGGTCCTTGTGGCGCATGGCTGGCAGCGCACCGAACGCCTCGGCGTTGCGCAGGAGGTATTTCGGGAACGTGTCGAGCCCGGTCATTCCGGGCACCCCGCTACCGTGGACGACACGTTTCCACCAGCCGGCGCGCGGCGCCCTGCCGCGCCGCGGCCGGGATCGATCGTCGGATAGGCTACGACCTGCGCAGTCGATGGCGCCAATACATTTCCTCCCGGTTTCGGCGGCCCCTCTCTGCCGCCGCTCGGCGCGTCCGCTGTCGCGGCGCTCCGTTGCTTATTGGACGAAAATTAGCGTCTCGAAATCAATGCGACAACATGTGCATTGACAGACGGGACAGGGGAATGTGTGATGCCGTCGCGATCTGTGTTTTTCGCAGAAGTCGGAAAGCCGTCACACCCTTCCCTCAGCCGTCGTAGACAGCCAGCCTGCCGAGGTCGAGTACGGTGATGCGCTCGTGCTCGACCCTGATCAGACCCTCATCCTCGAGCGCCTGCAGGCTGCGGTTGGCGACCGGGCGCGATACGCCCGCAAGCAGGCCGAGTTCCTCCTGCGTGATCTCGATGTGCCCCCTGGTGCCCGGGTAGAGTACCGGATTGAACAGCCACGACAGGTTGCGTGCCACGCGCGCCTTCGGATCGAGGATGCGGTCCTGCTCAATGGTGGCGATGAACTGCCCCATGCGCTCGTTGAGCTGCCGCACGAGGAAGCGGTTGAACGCCTTGCTGTTCTCGTAGAGCCACAGGAAGGTCGACTTGTTGAGCAGCGCCAGGCTGGTATCGCGCAACGCCACGAGGTCGTATTTGCGCGTCTCGTCCTTCAGCATCGAACCCTCGCCGAACCAGCCGCCGGGGCCGACGCCGGCGAAGGTCATCGCCTTGCCGCCGCGCGAGATGGCGCTGATCTTGACCAGCCCGGTAATGACGCCGGTCCAGTAGTCGAGACGGTCGCCGCGATGGCAGATGTAGGCGCCCTTCGGGAACTGCCGTTCGGTGAGGCCCCGGCGAGCGCGCTCGATCTCGTCTTCCGCGAGTTCGCGCGCCCAGATGGCGGTCCTGACGAGATCGTGCGACGTGACCATTCCCAAGCGACCATCAGGTCGGCCCGCGGCCGACCCGACGCTTATGGACGCCCTCCGTGCCGATGACAAGCCGCCGGGAATGACGGCCGGCCTAGGCCGCGTCGGCGAAATGGCGTGCGCTCGGCAGGATGGTCAGCGGCGCCAGTTCGCCGAGCTTCGGCCGCTGGAAGAGCATGCGCTGCTCGAGCGGCGTCGACTTGAAGAAGGGGAAGCGGGCTTCCGTCTTCGACTGGTTGACGGCGCACTCGGACTGGAACAGGCTGACCGGCACCACGAGCCCCGGATAGCTGCGCAGGGGCGCAGCCTCCTCGGAGAGGAAGATCCGGTTGTAGAATGCCGCGTGCTCCTCCTTCACTGCCGTCAGGCAGTAGGTCGGCCTGAAATAGGCGCAGGCGACCACCGCCAGGCGAAGCGTGACATACGGAAGCACGCGCAGCGTCGACGACCATTCGCTGTCTGCGGCAAAGCGGCTCGGGTCGACAAAGGTCTCCCCGGCCGCGAGGCGCGGGCCGAGCACGTCGGCGAAGACTTCGGTGCTCGGCGACACCGGATACATCGCGCTGACGTAATGGAGGCGCAGCGTGCTGACCAGCTGGCCTTCGAAGAACACGCCGTAGCGATAGGAGTTCGGCAGGTCGTCGAACTTGTCGGTCACCATCCGCGAGGCGTTGGGCTTCAGCATGCCCGCCTGCAGGTAGGCCTCGTAGCGGAGCCGGTAGATCGCCTCGAGATCCTCGCCGCTGTCGCAGAACCGGTACTCGATCCGGTCCATCACCGACAGAACGGTCCGCGTGAATGCCGAGGCGCCCGACCGATCGTTACTCCGGTCGAACACCGCCGGAACCTGCAGACCCTTCGTATTCATCGGGCTTCCTCTAACGTCTGGTGAAGAAAACGTTAACCGAGGCACGACGGTTGCGGAAGTTAAAACTTGAGGAAAAATTGGATACTATTCGTTAACCTTACCAATTCGTTAACGGCGTCAGAGAGTTGTTAACCATCCGCCGCCCCCGGATGGGACGAAGTGACGCGGGCGGAAAGGGATCAGGCGCGGGCGGCGCGGCGCGCGGTGCGGATCTTCTCGGCGAAGGGCCACACGGTCTTGGACATCGTCTCGATGCCCGAAGCCGACAGCGCGGAGCCGAAGAGGAAACCCTGCACATGGTCCGGCTTGACGGCGAGCGCCAGCGCCTTGAGCTGATCGAAGGTTTCGACGCCCTCGACAGTGACCTGAAGGCCGAGCCGCCGCGAAAGGCCGACAACGCCCTTGAGCAGTTCGAGCGAGCGCTCGCTCTGGGTCACGTCCATGAGGAAGCTGCGGTCGATCTTGACCTTGTCGAGCGGCCGCTTGTGCAGGTAGCTCAGGCTCGAGTAGCCGGTGCCGAAATCGTCCAGCGCGATGCGCACGCCGAGGCCCTTGATCTCCTCGATGAGTTCGCGGGTCAGCGACTTGTCGTCGAGCAGGGCGGTTTCAGTGACCTCGATCTCCAGCCGGTGCGGCGCCAGTCCGGACGCCTCGAGCGCCTCCCGGACCTTGCCGACGATGCCGCGGTCGCGGAAATCCTTGGCCGAAAGATTGATCGAGACGTTGATCGGATCGGGCCACTTCGCGCATTCCAGCGTCGCGGCGCCGAGCATGAAGACGCTGATGTCCGAGACGATGCCCATCTCCTCGGCGAGCGGGATGAACACGGCTGGCGAGATCGGGCCGAGTTCGGGGTGGTCCCATCGGCACAGCGCCTCGCAGCTGGCGATGCGCATCGTTTCCATGGCGACGATCGGCTGGTAGACGACCCGGAGTTCCCTCGCCTCGACCGCGCTGCGCAGGTCGGCCTTCATGCGCTGCTTGGTGCGGAAGGCGGCGTCCATGACCGATTCGAACAGCTTCCAGCCGTTCTTGCCGAGTTCCTTGGCCTTGTAGAGCGCCAGGTCCGCCTTGACGATCATCGTGTCGACGTCCGAGTCGCGGACCTTCGACAGGACCGCGCCGCCGCTCGCCTGGATCCTGAGCGAATGGCCGGCGACATCGACCTCTCCCTGCAGGCCGGCAAAGATCGCCTCGAGAGTCTGGCTGATATGCCTCTCGTCCTCCAGCCGGTCGAAGTAGATCATGAATTCGTCGCCGCCGAACCGGCTGACCTTGACCGTTTCCGAGGCGAAGCGCGACAGCCGCTCCGCCACCGCGTAGATCAGGCCGTCGCCGACCGGATGGCCGAGCGTGTCGTTGACGCTCTTGAAGTCGTCGAGGTCGAGGACGGCAAGGCCGCAGAGCCGGTCGCCGTCGCCCGACTGCATGCACTCTCCGACCAGCTCGTGAAGGTAGGCGCGATTGGGCAGGCCGGTGAGGCTGTCGTATCGCGCCATCGTGCGGATCTTCTCCTCCGCCTCGACGCGCTGGGTGACGTCCTCGAAAGTGATCACGCCGAGATCGTCGTGACCTTCGCGCGTGGAGAGCTCGAAATGGCGGCCGTTGGCGAGGCCGACGAGCACCTTGCGGTCGCGTCCGTCGCGAAGCGACCGGGTGATCTGGGCGACCGCGTAGCGGCACTCGCTGCGGTCGAGCAGTCCCGCCGCGACGGCACGCCGGAACAGAACCTCGATCGAGCGTCCCATGATCGCCTCTGGCGATGCCATGGCCAGGAGGTGGGCGGCTTCCGCATTCGCCACGACGACGCGTCCGTCGGGATCGAGCATGACCAGGCCGTGCGGCATCGTGTTCAGCGCGCGGTCGAAGCGGTGCGCGATCTGGCGCGCCTGCTTGTGGCCGATCACCGCCGAGAACAGCACGCTGCGCACATTGTCGGCGCTAGCCTTGATGATGAAGAAGAACGGGATGATGAGCAGGCCCAGGACCACGTGCGGCAGGTCGAGCCGGAGAATGAGTCCGGTCGCGATCGGCGCGACGAAGGTCGTTGCAAAGATCGCCACCATGCGCGGCGAACCGTAATTGCGCCCGACGACGGTGACGATCGAACCCAGCGTCACGGATATCGCGCCGATGGCGGCATAGGGATCGGAACTGCCGATCGCGATGAAGCAGAAGGATCCGAGCGCAAAGCCCTGGATGCTCCCCTTCACGAGGTAGCTGCGCTCCCACGCCCACGCGGAAGCGGCGTCGGTCAGGCCTCCTGATCTGGCGAAACGGCGAAGATCAGAGTAACGCCAGATACCGATTGCCAGTAATACGGCTGCCGTGATGAGAAATATCGGGCTGCCGTTTTCCCAATAGACCATGTACGCGATGATGGAATGGCACGCCGCGCCAACGAGAAGCATCGGCGCGTTGTCAAACAACGAGCGGACGAACTGGATGTACACGTCGTCCGGGATGCGGCTGTCGGTCTTCTTACCCATCACCAGCGCCTAGCGTAAGGCCAAGCTGTGCCACATCCGCATTAATAAAAGTTTAGCTGAGGCCTTGGTTTTTCGAGGGATTTCGCTATTCCGCCGCCGCCAGGACGCGGTTTTCGCCTGCGGCCGACAGCCGCTCCACGAGTCTTGCCCGCTCCGCCTCGGCGCGCTTCGCCGCCGCGGCCTTGACGTGCCCGTAGCCGCGCACCAACGCCGGCACCGAGGCGAGCGCGACCGCGGCGTCCAGCCGCTCTGCCGACAGCTTGCCGAGGATCATGTCGACGTCGCGCTCGTATTGCGCGAGTAGGCTGCGCTCCATGCGGCGCTCGGCGCTGTAGCCGAACACGTCGAGCGGAGAACCGCGCAGTCCGCGCAGGGCGGCCAGCACCTTGAAGCCGCGCATCATCCACGGTCCGAAGCTCGACTTGCGCGGCTTGCCGTCGGCGTCCTTGCGCCCGAGGATCGGCGGCGCGAGGTGGAATTCGAGCCGGTCGAAGTCCTGGAACTGGGCGCTGAGCTGGCGCATGAACGAGCCGTCGCTGTAGAGCCGGCCGACCTCGTACTCGTCCTTGATCGCCATCAGTTTGAACAGGTTGCGCGCGACCGCATCCGTGAGCGCGGTCGAGCCGGGTGCCGCGGCCTCCTCGGCCTTGCGAACCGCGGCAATCCTGTCGGCATAGCGCCGCGCATATGCGGCGTTCTGGTAGGCAGTGAGGAACGCGACGCGCCGTGCGATCACGTCGTCCAGCGTCGCCGCCGGAGAAGCCTCAATCCTGCGGCCCGCGGCCTGGGCCACGAGATCGCGCACGGCGCACGGCTCGTGCGCGGCGCGGCGGCCCCAGCGGAACGCCGCGACGTTCATCGCCACGGCTTCGCCGTTCAGCTCGATGGCCTTTTCGATCGCCTCGGCCGCGACCGGCAGCCCGCCATGCTGGCAGGCGAAGCCGAGCATGAACATGTTGGCGCCGAGCGAGTTTCCGAACAGTGCGGCGGCGGTCCTGGTCGCGTCGAAGAAATGCGCTCGCTCCTCGCCCGCCGCCGTGCGGATCGCCTTCTTCAGCCGCTCGCTCGGCAGCGAGAAGTCGGCCGAGCGTGCGAAGTCGCCCGGCATCACTTCCGTCGTGTTGGCGACGAAGATGGTATGGCCCTCGCGCACCGCCGCGAGCACCTTCTTCGAGCCCGAGACGACGAGGTCGCAGCCAAGCACGAGGTCGGCCTTGCCGGCCGAGACGCGGATCGCGTGGATGTCCTGCGGTGTCTTGGCGATGCGAACGTGGGTGAAAACGGCGCCGCCCTTCTGCGCGAGGCCGGCCATGTCGATCATGCCGCATCCCTTGCCTTCGAGATGCGCGGCCATGCCGAGGATGGCGCCGACCGTCACCACGCCGGTGCCGCCGACGCCGTCGATGATCGACGACCAGCCGTCGCGGTCGAGCGGGAAGGCGGGCGCGTCCGGCACCCCGGCGAGCGGGTCGGCGCGGCCCGCCGCGCCTTCGGCCTTGCGGATCTTGCCGCCGTGCACGGTGACGAAGGACGGGCAGAAGCCGTTGATGCAGGAGAAGTCCTTGTTGCACGACGACTGGTCGATGCGCCGCTTGCGGCCGAACTCGGTCTCGGCCGGCTGGATCGAGACGCAGTTCGACTGCACGCCGCAGTCGCCGCAGCCCTCGCAGACCAGCTCGTTGATGATGACGCGCTTGTCGGGGTCGGGAAAGGTGCCGCGCTTGCGCCGGCGGCGCTTCTCCGCCGCGCAGGTCTGGTCGTAGAGCAGCACCGACACGCCTTTCACCTCGCGCAGCTCGCGCTGGACGGCGTCGAGGTCGTCGCGGTGGTGCACAGTCGCGCCGGCCGGGAAATCGGCCACGCCGGCATATTTCTCCGGCTCGTCGGTGACGATCGCGATGCGGTCGACGCCCTCGGCGCGGACCTGGCGGGCGATCATGTCGACGGTCAGGCTGCCCTCGTGCGGCTGTCCGCCGGTCATCGCCACGGCGTCGTTGAAGAGGATCTTGTAGGTGATGTTGGCGTTCGAGGCGAGCGCGAAGCGGATCGCCAGCGCGCCGGAGTGGTTGTAGGTGCCGTCGCCGAGGTTCTGGAAGATATGGCCGCGCTTGGAGAACGGCGCCTGGCCGACCCACTGCGCGCCCTCCCCGCCCATGGCGGTGAATCCGACGGTCGAGCGGTCCATCCACAAGGCCATGAAATGGCAGCCGATCCCGGCGGCGGCCAGCGATCCCTCGGGAACCTTGGTCGAGGTGTTGTGCGGGCAGCCGGAGCAGAAATAGGGCGTCCGCGAGGCGACGTCCTTGGTGTCGGCGAGCATCGCCTGGAACTGGCGCAACTGGGCAATGCGCGCCGCAATTTCCTCCGACGGGCCGATGACCTTCAGCACGCGCTCGCCGATGGCGATCGCGATCTCGTTGGGGTCGAGCGCGCCCTTGGCGGGGAACAGCCAGTCGGCGCGCTCGTCCTTCTTGCCGACGATCACCGGCGGCTGCGCGATGCCGTAGAGATGCTCGCGCATCTGCACCTCGATCAGCGAGCGCTTCTCCTCGACAACGATGATCATCTCGAGGCCGCGGGCGAAATCCTTGATGTGCTCGTAGTCGAGCGGCCATGGACAGCCGACCTTGAACAGGCGGATGCCGAGCTGGTTGGCGCGCGCCTCGTCGACGCCGATGTCGTCGAGCGCCTGGCGCACGTCGAGATAGCTCTTGCCGACCGTGATGATGCCGATCCGGGCGTTGGCGCCGCCGGAATAGACGACGCGGTTCAATCCGTTGGCGCGGATGAAGGCAGCCGCAGCGGCGCGCTTCTGCTCGTGCAGGCGCGCCTCCTGGCCGAGCTGGTCGAGCTCGTGGCGGATGTTCAGCCCGCCCGGCGGCATGTCGAACTCGGGCGTCACGATGCCGAGCCGCTCGAGCGAGACATCCACCGAGGCCGTCGATTCGATGTTGTCCTTGACGCATTTCATCGCCGCCCAGGTGCCGGCGAAGCGCGACAGGGCGAAGCCGTAGAGGCCGTAGTCGACCAGTTCCTGCACGCCCGCCGGGTTGAGGATCGGGATCATCGTGTCGACGAACAGGAACTCGGTGGCATGGGCGTTGGTCGAGGATTCGGCGGTGTGGTCGTCGCCCATCAGCGCCAGCACGCCGCCGTGCTTCGACGAGCCCGCGAGGTTGGCGTGGCGGAACACGTCGCCGGAGCGGTCGACACCCGGTCCCTTGCCGTACCACACCGAGAAGACGCCGTCGTACTTGCCCTCGCCGAGCAGTTCCGTCTGCTGCGAGCCCCAGCAGGCGGTGGCGGCGAGTTCCTCGTTGAGGCCCGGCTGGAAGACGACGTGCGACTGGGCGAGCTGGGCCTTGGCCTTCCACAGTTGCAGGTCGAGCCCGCCGAGCGGAGAGCCGCGATAGCCGGAGACGAAGCCGGCCGTGTTCAGCCCGGCCATGCGGTCGCGCTCGCGCTGCATCAGGAGCATGCGCACGACGGCCTGGGCGCCGGAGACAAAGATGCGATTTTTTGCGAGATCGTATTTATCGTTCAGCGCGACGTCGTGAAGAGTCACCGAAATCTCCCCTGCGAATGCCGGCCGATTCGAAGGGCTTGCAGTACCCTTTCGCTGCGGCCAGTTTTTATGGCACGCCCCGCAACGTCAATGGATAATCCGCCGTGCACCAAAAGAGCAAGCCGGCGGTACGAACCGGCGCCCGCCGCGAAACATCATGGCGCGCAGGCCCGCTTTGGCGCACTTTTCTTCCCCTGCATCGAGCCTCGGCCCGCCTGGCGCAGTGCCGCCTTTCCAGGGCTAGCCGCCCGGACACGGCGGCCCGGGATCGTCGAGCTTGCCGTCGGGGCGGCCGGCGAGTTCGGGATTGGGCGTATAGACGGGGCCGAGCACGAGCGGACGGTCGGGTAGGAGATCCTGGTCCTCCGACGACGTCATGGTCGTCTCGATGGTCTGGCGTACGGCGCCGGCCGCATCCTCGATGCGGATCGTCACCGCATAGGGCCGCCCCTTGCGTACGCAGCGCAACGGCGGACTTTCGATTGCAGTCTTCTCCAGCTTCGGCCAGATCTTCTGGCGCACCACGATCGGCTCGCCGCCGGCCGGATCCTCGAACGTCGCCACGGCGACGTCGCCGTCGCGCATCGGCCGAACCGGCTTCAGCGTGACGAGGTAGGTCGCCGTGGCGACGCGGTAGTTGAAGACGAACAGCTTGCCGGCGATCTCGAAGTCCTCGCCCTCCGCGCCGGTGTCGCGGCAGGCGGCAAGCGCGAGGAGGGCCATGACCGACAATGCTGCCAGGCGCCGCCGGGGCCTCTCAGACATGCTTCTTCTCCTCCGCCCTGCGCCGGCCGTAGTGCCGCCTGGCCTTCTGCCGGTTCCCGCATACCGCCATGTCGCACCAGATCCGGCTGCCGTTGCGGCTGCGGTCGAGGAACAGCCAGTTGCAGTTGGCGCAGATCCTGATCCGCTGCGAGGCGTCGTCGCACAGCAGCGACAGGGCCGACATCGCCACCGCCGCCTCGAAGGCGACAGGCTCTGCCGCCGCCGGGCCGGTCCCGGCAAACGCCGCATCCTTTCCGCCCTCCAGCGCGACCGCGCAGGCGCGCAGAAGCCGCGGTAGCGCTCCGGCCGGCGTCCGGTTGCCAGCGGCGCGGCCACGAAACAGTGCGTCGATCGCTTCGCGCAACTCGACGACGCCGTCCTTCATCGCCTCGGCGTCCGCGACGACGATCGGCCTGCCGACCAGTTCTTCGCCGCGATGGTGCGCCGCCGCGTCGGCGAAGCGGGCGATCTCGGCCGCGTCTGCGAACCGGTCGAAGCCGCGCGGATCGCCGCGCAGGACGACGGTGTTCGCCGTGTCGAGGGCGAGCGCGCCTCCGGAAAAGCGATGTGGGGTCCAATCGACGGCCATGCGAGAGTTCTAACCTGTAAATACAATTTGACAAGTTAGAATCGATCGGCAGAGTCCGGCTGACACCGCGACCGGCGTGATGCGCATGATCTACCTCCTGCAACAGGTGCTGAACGGACTCTACGCCGGCGCGCTCTATGCGGCCCTCGCCTTCGGCTACGCGCTGACCAACGGCGTGGTCCACCGTACCAATCTTTCCTACGGCGCCCTGTTCGCCTTCTCCGGCCAGACCGCCATCCTCGTCGCCGTGTTCGGCTGGCACGCGCTGTGGCTGACGCTGCCGGCGACCGTCGCGCTGGGCGCCCTCGCGGGCTTCGCCTTCGCCCTGCTGGCCGCCTGGGTGCTGGCGCGCTCGGTCTTCTCGCACCTTGCCGCGCGGTCGCCCAATGCGGTCGTCACCGCGACGCTCGGTGTTTCGATCGTGCTCATGGAACTCGGCCGTATCGCCGCCGAGACCCACGATTTCTGGCTGCCGCCCCTGCTCGCCATTCCCGTCGTCTTCGCCCGTGACGGCGCCTTTGCCGCCACCCTCACCGTCATCCAGATCGTCAACGCCTGCGCCATAGCCGCAGTCCTGTCGATCGCTTCCGCAGGGCTCTCCGCCTCGCGATACGGCCGGGAATGGCGCGCCGTCGCCGACGATCCGGCGGCCGCCGCGCTATGCGGCGTCGACACGGGCCGCGTGTTCCGCCGCTCGATCGTGCTCGGCGCCGCCGCGGCGGCCGGAGCCGGCATCCTGACCGCCCTGCATTTCGGCAACATCGGCTTCGGCGACGGCATGGTATTCGGGCTGAAAGTGCTGTTCCTAACGGCCGCCGGTGGCTACGATTCGCCGCCGCGCGCCGCGTTCGGCGCTGCCTGTTTCGGCATGGCCGAGGCGCTGTGGTCCGGCTATTTCCCGATCGAGTGGCGCGACGCCGCCGTTTTTTCCGGCCTGATCGCGTTCCTCGTGTTGCGGCGCGGCGCCGCACAAGACTCCGGACGCGCCGTTCCCGGCTGAATCCGGCGTGTTCTACCGTATTCTCACGATCTTTCGCCGCGAGCCGGGGGTTGCTATGGCGCGCGCGCCCGGCAACGTCGGGTCATGTTGACGCCGGCCCCCTGTCCATTCATACCGGTATCGAGGCCGGCGCGTCGGCGAAGAACAGGGAACATCCGGCGCGAACGGGGAAACATCGGGAGGAAATCCATGGCAGGGCTCTTGGCTCTCTCCAGAGCGATCGATCGTCTGAACGAATTCATCGGCAAATGGGTCGGGTGGCTGATCCTGGCGTCGATCATCATCAGTGCCGTGAACGCCGTCGTCCGCAAGGCGTTCAACATGTCGTCCAACTCGTGGCTGGAGTTGCAGTGGTATCTGTTTGGGGCCGCCTTCCTGCTCGCGGCCGCCTATACGCTGAAGCAGAACGAGCACATCCGCATCGACATCGTCTACGGCCTCTGGTCGCGGCGGGTGCAGCACTGGATCGACCTGTTCGGCCACGTCTTCTTCCTGATGCCGTTCGTCCTCTTGATGATCTACTACTTCGTCCCCTATTTCCTCCTGTCGTTCCGCACCCAGGAAATCTCGACGAACGCCGGCGGCCTCATCATCTGGCCGGCCAAGTTCCTGCTGCTCCTCGGTTTCTTCCTTCTCGGCCTCCAGGGCATTTCCGAGATCATCAAGAAGATCGCCGTCATGCGCGGCGACATGGAGGACCCGACCCCCTTCGTCTCGACGCATGAACAGGCCGAACTCGAAGCCAAGGCGCTCGCCGAGGAGGTGCGGTCGTGATCGAGTTCATCGCCCAGAACATGGCGCCGATCATGTTCTTCTCGCTGATTGTCTTCATGCTGCTCGGCTATCCGGTCGCCTTCTCGCTGGCGGCCAACGGCCTGCTCTTCTTCTTCATCGGCGTCGAGCTGGCACCCTATTCCAACAACACCATCAACCTGTCCTGGCCGCTACTCTACGCGCTCCCCGAGCGGTTCTGGGGGGTGATGTCCAACGACACGCTGCTCGCCATTCCCTTCTTCACCTTCATGGGAATCGTGCTCGAACGATCGGGCATGGCCGAAGACCTGCTCGACACGATCGGCCAGCTGTTCGGCCCGGTCCGCGGCGGCCTCGCCTATGCGGTCGTCCTCGTCGGCGCGCTGCTGGCGGCGACCACCGGCGTCGTCGCCGCCTCGGTCATCGCCATGGGCCTGATCTCGCTGCCGATCATGCTGCGCTACGGCTACGACCGGCGCGTCGCCTCAGGCGTCATCGCCGCTTCGGGCACGCTCGCCCAGATCATCCCGCCCTCGCTGGTCCTCATCGTGCTCGCCGACCAGCTCGGCCGCTCGGTCGGCGACATGTACAAGGGCGCGCTGATCCCGGGCCTCGTGCTCACCGGGCTCTACATGAGCTACATCCTGTTGATGTCGTTCCTCCGGCGCGACTCCATGCCCGCCTTGCCGCTGGAGGCGCGCACGCTCGGCCACGGCGTCACGTCGCTGATCGTCGCCGTGCTGCTCGCCACGGTCATCGCCTATGGTGCGCACGTCTACCTGTCGCCGACGCAGGGCGCCAATGCCGACATCCTCGGCGCCACGGTCGGCGTTATCGTGGTCTACATCCTGGCGATCTTGGACCGTGCCCTCGGCTTCAACATGATGTCGCGGCTGGCGCAGCAGGTCATCATCGTCCTGATCCCGCCGCTGGCGCTGATTTTCCTCGTGCTTGGCACCATCTTCCTTGGCATCGCGACGCCGACGGAGGGCGGTGCCATGGGCGCCGTCGGCGCGCTGATCATGGCAGCCGCCAAGGGCCGGCTGACGCTCGACGTGATCAGGCAGGCGCTCGCCTCGACCACCCGGTTGTCGGCCTTCGTGCTGTTCATCCTGATCGGCGCGCGGGTGTTCTCGCTGACCTTCTACGGCGTCAACGGGCACCTGTGGGTCGAGCACCTTCTGGTGTCGCTGCCCGGCGGCGAGACCGGCTTCCTCATCGCGGTGAACATCCTCGTCTTCCTGCTCGCCTTCTTCCTCGACTTCTTCGAGCTCGCCTTCATCATTGTGCCGCTGCTCGCACCTGCCGCCGACAAGCTCGGCATCGACCTGATCTGGTTCGGCGTGCTGCTCGGCATCAACATGCAGACGAGCTTCATGCACCCGCCGTTCGGCTTCGCGCTGTTCTACCTGCGTTCGGTCGCGGCGCGCGTGCCCTATCTCGACCGCATCACCGGCAAGACCATCCAGCCGATCACCACCGGCCAGATCTACTGGGGCGCGGTGCCGTTCGTCTGCATCCAGATCATCATGGTGGCGCTGACCATTAGCTTCCCGCAGATGGTGATGCACTACAAGGGCGTGGTGGCCGATCCCGGTGAGGTCGAGATCGTGATCCCGCCCTTCGGCGGCGGCGACCAGCCGGGCCTGCCCGGCCTCGGCCTGCCGCCCTTCGGCGCACCGCCTGCCGACGGTGCGGCGCCGCCGGCCAACGACCTCAGCCAGCCGCCGAAGTTCAACTGAACCGGCGGCGAGGGGACTAAAAAAGAACCCCGGGCGTCGCCGCCCGGGGTTCTTCGTTCGTGGCCGTCGAATGACCGGCTCGCTTGCGGCTCAGAGCTTGCCGTTGCGCTGCTGGATCATCATGAACGTGTCGAACGTGTACTCCGAGATCTGCGCCCAGAGGTACGCGTCCTTCTTGAACGCGCTCTGGCTCTCGTAGATCTTCTTGAAAGCCGCGTTGCTGCCCATGATCTCGGTATAGGTCGCATTCGACGCGTCGAAGGCGGCCTGCAGGACTTCCTGGCTGAACGGCCGCAGTTCGGCGCCGCCGGCGACCAGCTTGCGCAGCGCGGCCGGGTTCTTGTGGTCGTAGCTCGCCATCATGTCGCAGTTGGCTGCCTCCGACGCTGCGGTCAGAACGGCCTGGTAGCTCTTCGGCAGTTCGTTCCACTTGGCGAGGTTCATGAGCAGGTGCAGCGCCGGGCCGCCTTCCCGGAATCCCGGGTAGTAGTAGTACTTGGCGACCTTGTAGAAGCCGAGCTTCTCGTCGTCGTAAGGACCGACCCACTCGGCCGCGTCGATGGTGCCCTTCTCAAGCGACGGATAGATGTCGCCGCCGGCGATCTGCTGCGGCACGACGCCGAGCGTCCCCATGATCTTGCCGGCGAAGCCGCCGATGCGCATCTTCAGGCCCTGGAGATCGGCCACCGTGTTGATCTCCTTGCGGTACCAGCCGCCCATCTGGGCGCCCGTGTTGCCGCACGCCAGACCGTAGAGGCCCTGCGTGGCGTAGAACTCGTTGAGCAGGTCCTGGCCGCCGCCGTAGTAGTTCCACGCGTTGAACTGACGGACGTTCAGGCCGAACGGAACCGCCGTTCCCAGCGCGTAGGTGGGGTCCTTGCCCCAGTAGTAGTAGGAAGCGGTGTGGCAGGCCTCGACGGTACCGGCCGCCGCGGCGTCGGCAGCCTGCAGGGCCGGCACCAGCTCGCCAGCGGCGAAAACCTGGATGTCGAAGTTGCCGTCCGTCGCCTCGCGGACATACTTCGCCATCGTTTCCGCCGCGCCGAAGATCGTGTCCAGCGCCTTCGGGAACGACGACGTCACGCGCCACGACACCTTTGGCATCGACTGCGCGATGGCCGGGGCCGCCAAGGTGGTGGCTGCGGCCGCCCCTGCGCCGGCGAAGCCGGCCTTCCTGATAAATGAACGACGATCCATTCGGTATCCTCCCAGATGAGTTGCGGCCCGGACCGCCCGATGTTTGGTTTTTGTCGAGAAGGGCCCGGTACCTTCGTGAATAGATGCACAGACGCATGTGCGCTGTCCAGCATGGTGCAGTGCCGCAGGCCGTGCAGCGAAAGGCCCGGCTAGGGCGCCGTCAATCTATTGCGTCGCAGCGTCGCCCTCAACCTCCGCCGCTACCGTAAAAATACGGATGGCGGGTAGGCGCCCATGCGACTTTGGTCTTAGCCCGTTGCGGAGGCGCGTCTTCGGCCCCGCGGCGGGGAGTTGGAAACGCGGCCGAAAAGTCATACCTTGCGGCCGACCGGGGACCGCGTTCGGTGCGGCCCCATCGAGGACGAGAGACGAGAATGCGACAGCCGGTAGTGGCCGTTTCGACCGATGTGAAGCAGTTCGAGAACTACACCTGGCACGCCGCGCCGCAGCAGTACCTGGAGGCGGCGATATCGGCGGCGGGCGTGCTGCCGGTTCTGGTGCCCTCCTTCGGCGAAAGGCTCGATCTCGACAGCCTGCTCGATTCGGTCGACGGCGTGCTCGTTACCGGATCGCGGTCGAACGTTCATCCCTCCCTCTACGGCGGCGACCCCAGCGAGGCGAACGGACCCTACGACCCGGCGCGCGATTCGACGACGCTGCCGCTGATCCGCAAGGCGGTGGAGCGCGGCGTGCCGCTGCTTGCCATCTGCCGCGGCATCCAGGAGCTCAACGTCGCCCTCGGTGGAACGCTTGCCACCGAGATCCAGGAACGCGAAGGTGCCCTCGACCACCGCGCCCCGGTGAGCGATATCCAGGACGAGCGTTTCGCCATCCGCCAGTCGGTGTCGATCAAGCCCGGCAGCTGCCTCGCCGGGGTGTTTGGCGCCGGCGAGCTCATGGTCAACTCGGTCCACCGCCAGGCGATCGACCGCCTGGGCCGGTGGCTCGAGGTCGAGGCGACGGCCGAGGACGGTACCGTCGAGGCGGTCTCGGTCAGGGATTCGGCCGGCTTCGCCGTCGGCGTCCAGTGGCATCCCGAATACTGGGCAAAGACCGATGACGCGTCGGCGCGTATCTTCCGCGCCTTCGGCGATGCCGCGCGCGAACGCGCCGCGTCGCGTACCGGAGTGCGCCAGGCGGCGGAATAGCGGCGGCCGGGCCGCCGCGTCAGGTCGGCACTTCCGTCAGGCCGTCGCGGACGGCGCCACGTGCGCCGTTTCCCCGACCGGCGTCAGCGCGCGCCCTTCCGAGAACCAGGACACCAGATTGTCGACGCACAGGTCCGCCATGGCGCGCCGCGTGTGGACCGAGGCCGAGCCGACATGCGGCAACAGGCAGGCGTTGTCCGCGTCAAGCAGCGCCTGCGGCACGCGCGGCTCGTCGGCGAAGACGTCGAGGCCGGCGGCGAAGATCGTGCGGTCGGCAAGGGCCGCTGCGAGCGCGGCCTCGTCGACAGTGCTGCCGCGGCCGATGTTGATGAAGACGCCGTCGGGCCCGAGCGCCTTCAGCACCTCGGCGTTCACTGCCTTTTCGGTGGCGGCGCCGCCCGGCGCCACCGAGATCAGCGTGTCCACCGCCTCGGCGAGGGCGACGAGTGACGGGTAATAGGCATAGGCGACGCCGTCGGCCGGGCGGCGGTTGTGATAGGCGATCGGCAGGCCGAACGCTTCCAGGCGCCGGGCGATCGCCAGCCCGATGCGGCCGAGGCCGAAGATGCCGACCTTGCGTCCGCGCAGCGTGCCGGGCGTCAGCCGGTAGCCGCCCTTGGCCACCCAGTTTCCGTCGCGCAGCCATTTCTCTGCCTTCGAGAATTCGCGCACGGTGTTGAGCAGAAGCCCGACCGCCGTGTCGGCAACCTCCTCGGTCAGCACATCGGGCGTGTTCGTCACCATCACACCGCTCTCGCCGGCGTGCCGCACGTCGACTGCGTCGTAGCCGACGCCGAAATTGGCGATGATTTCGAGATTGGGGAAGGCGTCGATGAAGGCCGCGTCGATCGTCGTCATCGCCGCGATCGCCCTCGCCTCGCGCAGGACCTCGGGCGCGGCGAGCGCCGCATCGGCCTTGTCCAGGCGGACGAGCTTGAACGTCGCGCCGATCCGCTGCACGGCGTGTTCGTGGAGGCGGCCGGGGACGACGACGACGATTTCCTGGAGTGCGGACATTTTCGAGCGACTACCGCTTTCTGTTTGCTGGCGACGACGCGGACGGTAGTTGCCAATCCGCGTCGCGGCAACCCCGCGGAGCGGCCGCCTCCGGGGCAACCCGCGACGTTTCCCGATCACGATATCGACAGAGGCGGGCTTTGCCGGGATCGGGCGGAACCATGGATCGGCGGGGACGTTGAGGTCCCGATTGCGCAATCGTCACGTCCCCGAAGACCGGAAGGAACAGAACGATGAAGCTCAGACTCCTCGGCGCGGCCGCAGTCGCCCTCAGCCTCTTCTCCGTCCCGGCGCTGGCCCAGCAGGCTCCGGTCACCTCGCCGAACGTCGACCAACCGGCCGCGTCCGACAGCACGGACACCGGCACCACCGGTTCGATCGGCGGCAACTGGACCTCGGACAGCGAGAAGTCGATGTACGAGGAGAACCGCGAGATGTGGAGCAACTTCTTCACCGACGACTCGATGTCGACGGTCAAGGAAGAGGCCGAGCTCCGCGCCGCGTTCTCCGGCATGGGCGCCGACGACCAGGCCCAGATCAAGGCGGCCTGCGAACGCGTCGACCAGGACCGCGGCTCCTACGGCACGATCACCCAGGGCCTGTGCACCCAGATCGGCCAGATGTAGGCTGCCTGGGATGGCGGGACAGCCTCCCGCCATCCCCGCGCCTCGGGGCGCGACACTCTCTAGCCGAACCTCAGCCGCGCTCGACCGGGCGCGACGTCGACTGGCGGACGTGGAGTTCCGGCCTGATCAGTTCCTGCGAGGCGCGCACGGCCGCGCCGTTCAGCCGGTCGAGCAGGACGCGGGCGGCCCGCCGGCCGACCTCGCGCTGGCCGTTCCACACGGTCGTCAGCGCCGGCGTCGCGATCGCCGCCTCCTCCAGGTCGTCATAGCCCGTCACCGAGACGTCGATCCCCGGCACCAACCCTGCCCGGGCGATGCCGTTCATCAGCCCGATCGCCACGAGATCGTTCCAGCACACGGCCGCCGTCGGCTTGTCCTTCATGGCAAGGAACTGCCCGGCGGCCTCGAATCCGGCCTGCTTGGTCCGCGGCCCGGGAAGCCGCCAATGCGGCCTCACCTCCAGGCCGGCGGCCTGCATGGCGTCGAGATAGCCCTGGTAGCGGTCCCGGCCCGTCGACGTCTGGTCGGTGCCGCCGATCATGGCGATCCGCCGGTGGCCGAGCGAGATCAGGTGGTTTGTGGCGAGACCGGTGCCGTAGCGGTCGTCGCCGCGGAAGGCGGGCACGCCGGCCCCTTCGACCGTGCGCGCGATCAGCACTGCCGGCAGGCCGTTGTCTTCGGCCATGCGGATGTCCTCCGGCGGCGTGCCGATCGCCGGCGACATGATCACGCCGTCGGCGCCGAGCTGCAGCAGCGTGTCGATGAAGGTGCGCTGCTTCTCCAGCTGGTCGTAGTGGTTGGACAGGATGAAGGTCTGCCGGCTGCGGTCGAGTTCGGTCTCGATCGACTTCAGGATTTCGGCGAAGAACGGGTTCATGATGTCGTGGACGACGACGCCGACGATGCCGGAGCGCGATGTCCTGAGACTCGCTGCGCGGCGGTTGTAGATGTAGCCGATGGCCCGCGCGTGCTCCTTGATGCGGTCGCGCGTCGCGCCGGCGACCAGCGGGCTGTCGCGCAGCGCGAGCGAGACTGTCGCCGTGGAGACGCCGAGCGCGTCGGCAATCGTCGAGAGCTTGATCTTCTGTGCCAGCGAATGGTCTCCCGCCCGGGTCCGTCGGATTTAAAGTGTTTAAATCGCGCTTACGGCATGGAATGGCGGGGAGTCAAAGTTTTTCGGCCAGTTCCCCGGTCTCCGAGGACGGCGCCGCGCTGCGGCGCAGCCTGAGCACCTGTTCGCGGTAGATGATGTAGAGGCCGCTCGACACGATGATCGTCGCGCCGACGATCGTCCAGGCGTCCGGGAACTGGTCGAAGATCAGGTAGCCGAAGGCCACCATCCAGACCATCTGGAGATAGGGATAGGGCGCCAGCGCGGAGGTCGTGGCCTGGCGGTAGGCGCGGATCAGCAGCCAGTGGCCGATGCCTCCGTAGAAGCCGAGCGAGAGCAGGATGACGAGGTGCCAGAGATCCGGCGGCTGCGTCGCGGTGAAGGGCACGGCCGGCCCGAGCAGCGCCACCGGCGCCAGCGCCGAGTAGAAGATCAGGCTCGCGGACGATTCGGTGGCGCTCATCGACCGCGTCATGATCACGTAGAAGCAGTAGCTGAGCATCGAGGTCAGCGCGTAGAGGTGGCCGATGCCGAAGGCGCCGAAGCCCGGCCGCACGATCACCAGCATGCCGGCGAAGCCGACCATGACGGCCGCCCAACGCCGCCAGCCGACGCGCTCGCCGAGCAGCGGCCCGGCGAGCATGGTGATGACCACCGGCGCGAAGAAGAAGATCGACATCGTCTCGGCGAGCTGCAGCGTCAGCAGCGCCAGGAAGTTGAACACCGTCGAGCCGAACAGGAAGATGCCGCGCACGATCTGCTTGGGCAGGCTGGCTACGCGGAACATGCCGCGGTTGCTCCAGCCGCGGAACAGCATGAGCACCAGCAGCAGGTGGACGAGGAACCGCGTCCACGAGACGAAGACCGCGTTCACGCCGGAAAGCACGAGGTATTTCGCGCTGACGTCGAGCAGCGAAAAGCAGAACCCGGCGCTGATCACCAGGAGGATCGCCGCCCCGGGGGTGGCGTGTTCTGTGTTTCCGGCTGCGCTCAAGATCCTGCCGCTCAGGCGTCTGTCTTGCGCCCTAACTGGCCGAACCGGCGGCCCGCCGCAAGGTGAAATGTCGCCTCAGGCGAGACTTGTTTCCTCGGCGGCCTCGGCCTCCTCGCTCGCTTCGGCCTCCCCGTTGCCCGAGAGATTGGCCTCGATGCGCGCGAGCAGCTTCTGCAGCTGCTTCTGCTCCTTCTTGTCGAGACCCTTCAGCGCCTGCTTCTCGGTCTTGCGCACCGACTTCTCGATGGCGCGGATGGCCTCGCGCCCGGTGTCGGTCAGCGAGATGTGCGCCTGCCTGGCGTCCTCTTCCGAGGCGCGCTTCTCGAGGAAGCCCTGCACCTGGAGGCGGTTGATGGTCTTGGTGATGGTCGGCGGCCTGACGCCGAGGCGCGCGGCGAGCTGGCCGGGGGTCAGCCCGTCGTGCCGGTCGAGGGCCAGCATGATCTGGTCCTGTCCGGCATAGAAGCCGTGCGTCAGCAGGCGAGCGGCAAGGGCCGTCCGCGCCAGCCTCGCGGCCGAATGCAGCCGCGTCATCGTCGCTGTCTTGTCTGCCTTGGCCACTGTCTTCTCCTGTGGCGGGATGTTCGTTCGTCGACGCACAATAGCCCCTGGCAATCGCTGCCGCCAATCCATGGCTTCGCACCGGAAACGCGCCGACGTTTTGCCGGCAACATGACCCGCGCCGGAACGCTCATGGCAGACGAGTGTTTCAAGCGCATGACAGTTTCGCCGTCGCACGGGAACGGCGGCCGGCGCCGCGTTCTTGGCGCGTGCAAATCCGCGAGCCACCCCCTATATGGAGGCCAACGAACCCACCGCGAGCAGGCCATGAACGCGCATTCCCCGATTCCCGTCACCGTGCTGACCGGCTATCTCGGTTCCGGCAAGACGACCCTCCTCAACCGCATCCTTTCCGAGAACCACGGCCGCCGCTATGCCGTCATCGTCAACGAGTTCGGCGAGATCGGCATCGACAACGACCTGATCGTGGAATCCGACGAGGAAATCTACGAGATGAACAACGGCTGCGTCTGCTGCACGGTGCGCGGCGACCTGATCCGCACCGTCGAGGGCCTGATGCGCCGGCCGGGCCGTTTCGACGCCATCCTGGTCGAGACCACAGGCCTGGCCGACCCGGCGCCCGTGGCGCAGACCTTTTTCATGGACGACGACGTCCGCGCCAAGACGAAGCTCGACGCCGTGGTCGCCCTGGTCGACGCCAAGCACCTGCCGCTGCGCCTCAAGGATTCGCGCGAGGCCGAGGACCAGATCGCCTTCGCCGACGTCGTGGTCCTGAACAAGGCCGACCTGGTGACGCCGGACGAGCTCGCCGCGGTCGAGGCGACCGTCCGCGCCATCAACCCGACCGCCCGCATCCACAGGACCGAGCGCGCCGCAGTTTCCCTCGACGCCGTGCTCGACCGCGGCGCCTTCGACCTGAAGCGTGTGCTGGAGAACGATCCGCATTTTCTCGACGATCACGACCACGATCACGCCCATGATCACGATCACGACCACCACGATCACGACCATCGCCACGATGCCGCCTCGCCGATCCACGACGTGACGGTTCGTTCCGTTTCGCTGCGCGGCGGCGAGATGGACTCCCGCAAGTTCTTCCCGTGGATCGAGAAGGTGACGCAGATGGAGGGGCCGAACATCCTGCGCCTGAAGGGCATCATCGCCTTCAGGGACGATCCGGACCGCTACGTCATCCAGGGCGTGCACATGATCATCGAGGGCGACCACCAGCGCCCGTGGAAGGACGACGAGAAGCACGAGAGCCGGCTGGTCTTCATCGGCCGCGATCTCGACGCCGAGAAGCTGAGGAAGAGCTTCGAGGCCTGCCAGGCCGCCTGATCCCACCCGTATCCGCCGGAAACGCAAAGCCGTCGAAGAAGACGAGACCACGACATGCCCACCGTCGCTCCCCTCGACCTCGACGGCCACTGCGTCGCCGCCGCCTTCGTCGGCGACGTGCCGTTCTTCGCGCTGGCCGATGGCGCCGTCCACCGCCTCGATCACGGCCACAAGGCCGACACCGTCCATGACGGCCTGCTCTGCGCGGCGCTCGACGCCGCCGGCAGCCGCCTGATCACCGGCGGCGAGGACGGCAGGGTGCGCGCCGTCCGCCGCGACGGCACGGTCGAGGACCTCGGCGCCGTCGAGCGCAAGTGGATCTCCTCGGTCGCCGCCGGGCCGCAGCAGGCGGTCGCTTACGGCGCCGGCCGCACGGCGCATGTCCGCTTCGCCGACGGCAGGATGAAGAGCTTCGACCATCCGCGCACCGTCGAGGGCGTCGCCTTCTCGCCGAAGGGTATCAGGATCGGGGTCGCCCGCTACAACGGCGCCACGCTGCATTTCCCCGCCGCCGACGGCAAGCCCGTCGAGCTGCACTGGGAGGGTGCCCATACCGGCATCACGTTCTCGCCCGACGGCGCCTATGTCGTCACCACCATGCAGGAGAACGCGCTGCACGGCTGGAGGCTCGCCGACGGCAAGCACATGAAGATGACCGGCTACCCGGCCAAGGTTAAAAGCCTGTCGTGGAGTGCGAAGGGCCGCTGGCTGGCGAGCTCCGGCGCCCAGGCCGCCATCGTCTGGCCCTTCCACGGCAAGGACGGTCCGATGGGCAAGGCGCCCCTCGAACTCGGCACGCGCGGCAACATGATGGTCACGGCGGTCGCCTGCCACCCGGTCGAGGAGATCGCCGCGATCGGCTATGACGACGGTATGATCCTCGCCGCGCGCTTCGCCGACCAGAAGGAAGTGCTTCTGCGCCGGCCCGGCAAGGGCGCCATCACCTCGATGATGTGGGACGAGGAAGGCCGGCGTCTCGCCTTCGGCTCGGCCGAGGGCGATTGCGGCGTCGTCGACATCGCCGGCTGACGCCGGCGCCGCGCTGGCACACCCGAGCCGCGCCGCGGGCGATTGCTTCGGCCCTGCCACCCGGCTAGAGGATTTCCAGGCCGGCGGGCGTGACGCGCCCAAGCCGTGCCGAACGGGGGAAACGACATCTTGGGTTCCGGTAGCGAAAAGGCCGGCCGCATCGGCGGCATTCCGGTGGACCGCATCGTCGCATTGAAGGCGCGCGAGGCCGAAACCTACGCCCGCGCCCGGCCGAAGGCGGCAAACGCGCTTTCCGGCGGCATCGACGGCTTCTACGGCGGCGTTCCCATGCACTGGATGAACGACTGGCCGACCCCGTTCCCGCTCCTCGTCGAGAAGGCGCGCGGCGCCAGCATCACCGACGTCGACGGCAACATGCTGGCCGATTTCTGCCTCGGCGACACCGGCTCCATGTTCGGCCATTCGCCGGCACCCGTCGCCCGCGCCATTCGCCGCCAGGCCGGCCGCGGCCTGACCTACATGCTGCCCGACGAGGACGCCATCGCCGTCGGCCGCCTCTTGAAGAAGACCTTCGGCCTGCCCTTCTGGCAGATCGCCACCACCGCCACCGACGCCAACCGCTTCGCGCTGCGCGTCGCCCGCGCCGTCACCGGCCGGCCGAAGATCCTCGTCTTCAACGGCTGCTACCACGGCTCCGTCGACGAGACGATGGTGCGCATTGTCGATGGCCGCCCGGCCAACCGGCCGGGCCTCGCCGGCGAGTTCCGCGACCTGACCGCCGGCACGAAGGTGATCGAGTTCAACGACCTCGCCGCGCTCGAAGCCGCGCTCGCCGGCGGCGACGTCGCCTGCGTCATTGCCGAGCCGGTGCTGACCAATTCCTGCATGGTGCTCGCCGACCCCGGCTACCACGACGGCCTGCGTCGCCTCACCCGCGCCGCCGGCACGCTGCTCCTCATCGACGAGACGCACACCATCTCCACCGGGCTCGGCGGCTATACGCGCCGGCACGGTCTCGGCCCCGACCTCTTCGTCCTCGGCAAGCCGGTCGCCGGCGGCGTTCCGGCAAGCGTGTGGGGCATGAGCGAGGACGTCGCCGCCCGCTTCCGCGCCTACGAGAAGGAGAAGACCCCCGGCTACTCCGGCATGGGCACGACGCTGTCGGCCAACCCGCTCCAGTTCGCCGCCATGCGCGCCACGCTGGAGGAGGTCATGACCGAGGCGAACTACGCGCACATGGAGCGCCTCGCCGCGCGCCTCGTCGACGGCCTGTCGGCGGCGATCGCGAAGAACGGGCTCCCCTGGCACGCCGTGCGCGTCGGCGCCCGCGTCGAGTTCATCTGTGCGCCCGGCCCCTTGAGGACCGGCGGCGAGGCCGAAGGCGCGCACGCGCCGGCGCTCGAAGCCGCCATCCACGTCGCCCTGGTCAACCGCGGCGTGCTCATCGCCCCCTTCCACAACATGATGCTCGTCTCGCCGGCAACGACCGTCCGCCAGGTCGACCGTCTCGTTGCGGCCTTCGCCGCCATCTGCGCGGAGCTGGCGGGGTGAGCTCTCCGATGTCGGACGTCGTCCAAAACACCCCCTTGCACCGATCGCTCGGAACAACCCCATGACCTCCCCTTCCGGTTCCTCCGTCGACGAGGCCGTCTCCTTCCTCGAAGCCCATCCGGCGATCGAGGCCTTCGACATCGTGCTGATCGACGCCAACGGTATCGGCCGCGGCAAGATCATCCGCCGCCACGAGCTCACGGGCCTCTACGAGGGCGGCCGCCACCTGCCGATCTCGATCCTCGGCCTCGACATCACCGGCGAGGACGTCCACGAGACCGGCCTCATCTGGGATTCCGGCGACGGCGACCTGCGCGCCTGGCCGATCCCCGGCACGCTGGCGCCGCTCCACGGCACCAGCCCGCAGCGCGGCCAGGTGCTGATGTCGATGTACGGCCTCGACGGCAACCCGATGTCGTCCGACCCGCGCCATGCGCTGAAGCGCCAGGTCGAGCGGCTCGCCGCGCGCGGCCTCCACCCGGCCGGCGCCTTCGAGCTCGAATTCTTCCTGCTCGCCAATGAGCGCGACGCCGACGGCCGCGTCCAGCCGGCGCGCGCCGTGCTCGACGGCCGCGCCTCGGGCAAGACCGAGGTCTATTCGGTCGACCACCTGCACGGCATGGAGCCGCTGTTCTCCGACATCTACGCCGCGGCGCGCGCGCAAGGCATCCCCGCCGAGACGGTCATCTCCGAATATGCGCCCGGCCAGTACGAACTCACCCTGCACTACCGCGAGGACGTCATGCGCGCCGCCGACGACCTCGTCATGCTGAAGCGGCTGGTCCGCGCCCAGGCGCGCCGCCACGGCGTCACCGCCTGCTTCATGGCCAAGCCGATCGAGAAATACGCCGGCTCGGGCATGCACTTCCACGTCTCGCTGCGCGACGGCGCCGGCCGCAACGTCTTTTCCGAAGCCGGCGGCGAGAGCTGGTCGCTGCCGCTGCTCCGTGCGCTCGGCGGGCTCGCCGCCACCATGGGCGAATCCATGCTCGTCTTCGCGCCGCACGCCAATTCCTGGCGGCGCTTCGTCTCGCAGTCCTACGCGCCGGTGGCGCCGACCTGGGGCGTCAACAACCGCTCGGTGGCGTTGCGCGTGCCGGCCGGAGATGCCAGGAACCGGCGCATCGAGCACCGGCCCTCCGGTGTCGACGCCAACCCCTATCTGGTCGCCGCCACCGTTCTCGCCGGCATCGCCAAGGGCCTCGACGAAGAGATCGATCCGGGCCCCGAGACCACCGGCAACGGCTATGAGGCCGAGGCCCCGGCCGGCGCCGCGATGCCCGCCGACTGGAAGACGGCGATCGAGGCGGCGAAGGCGTCCGCCTTCCTCAAGGAGGCTCTCGGCGAGGACCTCCACCGCACCTTCACCGCCATCAAGCAGGCGGAATACCTGCGCGTCGCTCGCACCGTCAGCGAGCTCGACTACCACCTCTACCTGCACGAGGTCTGAGCCACTCCGGCGCCCGTCCTCGCCCTCACGAAGTGGGGGGTGAGCGGCCGGTTCGCCGAAGGCGAATTCGGCGCGCCAGTGGCACGCCGAAAGGCAGGCGAACGGTGAGGCCGCGGTCCGCCCTCGGGCGGATCGAAAGGTCCAGTGGACCATTCGAAGGGGTCGAGCGCCTGAAGGGCTAGGACGCTGCGAAGCCGCGGGGACCCGGCTGGTGGCGCCGCGCAGCGGCGACGGAAAGGGGGCCTGCCGCCGCCCGCCTCGTCGTCCCATGGCGAAGCCGCAGCGATGCGAAGGCTGAGACCATGGAAACCATGCCGGAACGCCGCGGAAACGTGAGGCGGCGGGCGACCGGAGGCGGCCGCAAACACGGGGATAAAAGTTTCCACCCCGTTCAACGAAATCAACGGCTTCCGCGATTTCTCGCCGTTTCGGCGACGATCTTATCCCCCTCCGCAAAGCCCGCCGTACCATTCGCGTGGCCGAAGGAGGGCCCGTCGATGGAAGGCGCGTTGCACGACAG
>CAJPFN010000013.1 GCA_905339215.1 Rhizobiaceae bacterium | reverse complement strand
CTCCTCGCCATCGTCCGCCGCGTCGAGGCGCTTGGCGCGCTGCTCGACACCGACGCCGGCAGGAACCTGCTCGCCGGGACCAAGCGCGCGGCAAACATCCTCGCCGCCGAGGAGAAGAAGGGCACGGCGGTCGCCGATGCGGTCAACCTCGCCTTGTTCCGCCACCCGGCCGAGACGGTTCTGTTCGACGCGGTCAATCACGCCGAGAAGGCCGCCGCCGAAGCCATTGAAAGACAAGACTATTCAGCCGCCATGCGGGCGCTTGCAGCACTGCGCGAGCCCGTTGATTCATTCTTCGAGGACGTTCTCGTGAACGATGAGGATCCGGCGGTCCGCGCAAACCGCCTGGCGCTGCTGGCGCGCATCCACGCGGCGACCGCGCAGGTCGCCGACTTCTCGCGCATCGCCGGCTGAACGGCCGTCCGGCCTGTTGCGGTGCGGCGGCGGATGGTCACGGCCGGCCTGAGGAGCCGGCCGCGGACCTTCAATAGCCGATGATCCGAACCCTGACGCTGCTGCTGTAGACTTCGACCTCGACCAGCGGCTCGCCGTTGGCGATCGCGTTGCGCGTGGCGCCGCTCATGGCGCTGCTCTTGTTCAGCATCTTCTCGAAGCGCGCCCGCGCAGCCGTCGTGCGGAACCACGGATCGCTGTCGTCCTCGGGGTCGCGGATGCCGAATCTGTGGAAGTTCGCCCGATCCTGGCGGACCATCTGCGCCGCCGTGTCGAGTGCGTAGCCGTCGCTGGCATAGTGGTCGGACGACGAGATCCTGGCGACATACGAGCCGAGGAACTGGTCCGCCATTGCCGGGCCTGCCGCCGAGAGGACGGCGAATGCGGCTGCTGCGAGGAAAAATCTCTTGCTGATCATGGCCAAAGCCCCGTTGTCCCAGGAGTGAAAGCGGATTTACCGCACCCATTCCGACGACATTGCGGCGGCGGCCGCATTGCGCGAAATCAATGGCTCGGCCCGGTTCGGGCCGATTCTCCCTCTGCGGGCAGCGAAGGAAGCTATTCCGGCTTGCGCGTCGGCGGCTCGGGCGGCGGCGGTGCGGCCGGTGGGGTTTCGCGCTTGGGCGGCGCATCCTTCGGCCGTGGCGCGCCGCCTGCGGCTTCAGGCGCCTTCGCCTCGACCTTGACGGGTGCGGCGGGCATGGCAGCGGCCGGACGCGCGAAAGCATCGCCGATGAGGCCGCCGCGGATCACCATCGGCAACTGTTCCGGACGCCGCCGGACCTTCTGCTCCGCCGCGGGTCCGATCGAAGCCAGCCGCTCGTAAGAAACCGGCGGCTGGACGTCGCCGAAGGCGATGATGGACGGGCTGAGGACACGTGGGAGCGGAACCTGGTAGGCGGACGCGTCCGGCGGCGGCGCGCCGGCCACTGCCCGCTTCGGTTCCGCCGGCGGCGACGCGGCGACCACCACCCTGCCGGCGCCATCTTGCGCGTCTTCGCCCGGGAACGGGTAGGAGAGCGGCGTCCCGATTTCGACCGGATTCGCCGCGGCAACGCGGGGAGTCTTCAGCGTCGGCGCGGCGGGCGCCGCGGAACCGAGCACGATCATGGACGGTCCGAGCGGTTCGTTCATGGGATCGAGCACGACGAAGGACGACGCCTGCGCGCCGGTCGTCATCGCTCCCCAAACGAGATAGGCCACTCGGAATTTCATGGGTTTCCCGGCCGCATGAAGTTAGGGGAGACAAATAGCAGTTCGGTCTTGCTGCCGGATTTCGCCAATAGGTAGCATTCGACAGATTATGAATCCGTTACGTAAGGGTACTTGCCGTGCAGGGCATGCCGCGATACCCACGACCGCATTTGCCGAGAGCCTTTCGGGAAACCTTTGACGTGACCGAGATCCTGCCTGCCGGGGAAGCGCTGCCACGCGCCGTCGAGCTTCTGCGCGCCGGCGAGGTGGTGGCCCTGCCTACGGAGACGGTCTACGGCCTCGCCGGCGACGCCACCAGCGGCGCTGCCGTGGCGCGGATATTCGAGGCGAAGGGTCGGCCGCGCTTCAACCCGCTCATCGTCCACGTCGCCTCGATGGCCATGGCCGAAGACATCGCGGTGTTCGATCCTTTGTCACGGAAGCTCGCGGCGACGTTCTGGCCCGGTCCGCTGACGCTGGTCCTCCCGCTTCGCCCCGGTTCGGTCGTCCATCCGCTGGTCACGGCCGGGCTGGACACGGTCGCCCTGCGCATGCCGCGCGGTTTCGCCTCCAGCCTGATCGCTGCGTTCGGCCGGCCGCTCGCCGCGCCCAGCGCCAATTCTTCCGGCCGCGTCAGTGCGACCACGGCTGAGGCCGTGGTCGCCGATCTCGGCGACCGGATACCGCTCGTCGTCGACGGGGGCGCGACGACCGTCGGGCTGGAATCGGCGATCGTGAAGGTTGCGGACGGCCGGATCGTGCTGTTGCGTCCGGGGGGCGTCGCTGCGGACGACATCGAGGCGGCAGCCGGCATGCCGCTCGAACGCGGGGCCACGGGCATCCAGGCGCCCGGCATGCTGTCTTCGCACTATGCGCCCGGAGCGGCCGTGCGCACCGATGCGTCCGGCGTCTCCGAGGGCGAGGCCCTGCTCGCCTTCGGCCCGCTGCGGATCGCCGGCGCGGAGCGCGCGCGCGCGGTGCTCAACCTGTCGCCGGCCGGCGATCTGCGCGAGGCGGCGGCCAATCTCTTCTCCCATCTCCATGCGCTCGACCGCAGCGGAGCGGCGACGATTGCCGTCGAGCCGGTGCCGAATTCGGGCCTTGGCGAGGCGATCAACGACCGGCTCGCTCGGGCCGCGGCGCCGCGCGACGCACCCGTGGTGCCGGAATAGGCGGGGAGGATCGCGGATGGTCGCCTCCGGCATCGACGCAGCACTTCTCGACCGCTTCGCCGCGATCGTCGGGCGCGGCCACGCGCTGACCGAGCCGGCCGATATCGCCCCGTTCGTCGTGGAGCGCCGCGGGCTCTGGCACGGGCACACGCCGCTCGTACTGCGCCCCGGCAGCGTCGCCGAGGTCAGCCGTATCCTGGCGCTCGCGACAGAGACGCGAACGCCGATCGTCCCCCAGGGTGGCAACACCGGCCTCGTCGGCGGCCAGATTCCCGGTCCCGAGGGCCGCGAGGTCGTACTTTCGCTGGCGCGTCTCAACCGAATCCGCGAGCTTGATCCGCTCTCCAACACCGTGACTGCCGAGGCCGGCGTGGTCCTCCAGCACCTCCAGGAAGCGGCCGACGCCGCCGACCGCCTGTTTCCGCTGTCGCTCGGCGCCCAGGGCTCCTGCCAGATCGGCGGCAATCTGTCGTCCAACGCCGGCGGTACCGGCGTGCTCGCCTATGGCAACGCTCGCGAGCTCTGCATGGGCCTCGAGGTCGTGCTGCCCACGGGCGAGATCCTCGATGACCTTCGTAAGCTGAGGAAAGACAATACCGGCTACGACCTGAAGAACCTCTTTGTCGGCGCCGAGGGCACGCTCGGCGTCATCACCGCGGCGGTGCTGAAACTCTTTCCCAGGCCGAAGGGCAGGGAGGTCGCCTGGATCGCCGTGCCGTCGCCCTCCGCTGCGTTGGCGCTCTTTTCCCGTGCCGTCGACCGCGGCGGCGCCGGTCTCACCGCCTTCGAGCTCGTCGCCGACATCGTCATCGATTTCGCCGTCCGCCACGTGCCGGGGGCTATCCGAGCTCTCGGCTCGCGCTCGCCCTGGTACGTCCTCGTCGAGATCTCGTCAGGCCGTTCGCCCGAAGACGCCCGCGATCTCGTCGAGCAGATCCTTGCCGAAGGAATGGAGGAAGGGTGGGTGACCGATGCGGTCATCGCCGCCAGCCTTTCCCAATCGGCGGCGTTCTGGCGCCTGCGCGAAGCCCTGTCGGACTCGCAGAAGCCGGAAGGCGCCTCGATCAAGCACGACATTGCCGTGCCGGTCGCCTCGATCCCCGCCTTCATCGACGAGGCCGCCCGCGCCGTTGCCTCGGTGTCGCCAGCGGCGCGCGTGGTCTGCTTCGGCCACATGGGCGACGGCAACCTCCACTATAACATTTCGCAACCGGTCGGCGCGTCGGCGGACGAGTTCCTCGCCCTATACCGGCCGATGAATAAGGCTGTGCACGACGTGGTCCGCGCCATGAACGGCTCGATATCGGCCGAGCATGGCATCGGCCGGCTGAAGCGCGACGAGCTGATTGCCACCGCGCCGCCCGTGGCGATCGACCTGATGCGCCGTGTCAAGGCCGCTTTCGACCCCGCCGGTATCATGAACCCCGGTAAAGTTATTTGATCGGCCGGCCGCCTGCCGGAGTTTAAGCTGCTGTTCAACAAGCTTTCTCTGCCGTTACTGGCAGTCGCATTCCGATAACCATCCGCGAGATCAGCAAAATTTAACCGAACTCCTTAAGCGCGCCGGTAACGAAGGCGCGCTACTGTGGCTTCCAACGAGACCGGGAAAACCCGGTTCGGAGAAGACCGGGAAGACCGGCTCTCGGGAATAACAGGAAGGCACATCCATGAACACCGGACTGAAGCCAGTCTGGGCGGGGCGCAACATGCGCCTCGACCCGTTCCGTCTCCCGCAGGTGGTCAGCTACGCCACCCGTGACGATTTCGGCGATGTCACCTTCACCATCGATCAGCGCGGTGCCGTCGTCCGCCGGCTGCTCGAAATGAGTGGCGTGCCCGCCATCATCGCTCTGCCGGCAAAGGCATTCCGCGGCGTTGCCGCCCGCGCCCTCGAAGACGGGGACGGTAACGTTACCGTCACGTTGGAACTGCTGCACAACGATCCGATGCTTTCGGTTCCGCTGCTCGTCGCCGACGACCTCGACGACGTTGCCGCGGACTGGCGCGCTTGGGCCGATGCCTATCGCCTGCCGATGCTCCTGATCGAAGCCGATGGTATTGCCCGGACGCTGGAGGAGTCTCTTGGCGCGGTGCGCAAGGCGCCGGTCCGCGAGCGCCGCCAGGGCAAGGCCGCGAACGCCCGCCGCCCGCGCTTCCTCGCCCGCCGCAAGATCGGTTCGCTCGGCCTGCGCCTGGTCGTCGACGGTCAGGAGATCATCGCTCGCGACTGAAGGCGCAGCGCCGGCCGCCCTCAGACCAGCGGCTTCAAGGCCTGCCATAGGCCGCCGCCGACGAGACCGGCAAAGACCAGCCAGCCGACGACGCCGTTCGATTTGAACAGCCTCAGGCACTGATCGGCGTCGTCGATGTCGAGCACCGCGATCTGGCGGGCCATATGCGCGCCGGCCGCCACCAGCCCGGCGAGTGCCGGCAGTGGCGCTTCTGCGGCGGCGAAGGCCAACGCGAACAGCATCAGCGCGCCGCCATAGAGCCCGGCCAGCCAGGACTTCGTGTTGTCGCCGAACAGCCGCGCCGTGGAGCGTACGCCGACGATGGCGTCGTCCTCCTTGTCCTGGTGGGCGTAGATCGTGTCGTAGCCGATTACCCAAAGGATCGAGCCGCAGTAGAGCAGGATCGCCGGCGCGTCGATATCGGCGAAAACCGCCGCCCATCCCATCAGCGCACCCCACGAAAAGGCGAGACCGAGCACGAACTGCGGCCAGTTGGTGATACGCTTCATGAACGGATAGATCGCCACCACCGCAAGCGAGGCAACGCCGAGAAGCACGGCGAAGTCGTTGAACTGGAGGAGCACGGCAAGTCCGACGAGCGCCTGGAGGACGAGGAACGTCCAAGCCTGGCGCCGCGTTACCTGTCCGGCCGGCAGCGGCCGCGAGCGCGTCCGCTCGACCATGGCGTCGATGTCTTCGTCGATGAGGTCGTTGTAGGTGCAGCCGGCGCCGCGCATGGCGACCGCGCCGAGGAGGAAGAGCACGATGTGCCAGGGCGAGGGCAACAGCGTCGACAGCGGCTCGCCGGGACGCGCGTAGGCGACCGCGGCGAGGGCAGCCGACCACCAGCACGGCCATAGCAGCAGCCACCAGCCGATCGGCCGGTCCCAGCGCGCCAGTTGCGCGTAGGGCCACAGCCCGCGCGGAAGGAAGCGGTAGACCCAATGTCCGCTCGGCGCGTCGGCGACCCGGCCGCGCGCGGCTTTCGACTGGATGGTTTCCATGGGAAGAGGGAGTGGCAGGCGCGGAGGGAGGCGTCAAGCGGGCCGACGCGCTTGGGATGTTGTGCTTGCCGTCCAGTTTGTGTGCATATATATGTACATCGCCAACGACCGAGGAACGGCGATGTCTTATGTCACCTTTACCGACCTCAGGAACAACCTCGCCACCCACCTCGACCGGGTCGAGCTGGACAGGAAGGAACTCGTGGTGACACGTCAGAACCACGAACCCGTCGTCATCGTCTCCCTGGCCGAGTGGGAGGGGATGAAGGAAACGCTTCATCTCCTGAGTACGCCAGCCAATGCGGAGCGCCTGCGCGCCTCGATCGCGGAACTGGACGCAGGGAAGGGACGCGAACGAGATCTCATCGAGGGATGAGGCTGGTGTTCTCAGAGATATCCTGGTCGCAATACCTGTTCTGGGTGGAGCACGACCGGGCAATCCTCGCCCGCATCAACGAACTTATCAAGGACACCAAGCGGTCCCCGTTCTCCGGCCTCGGCAAGCCGGAGCCTCTTCGCAACGAGATGACCGGCTGGTGGTCCCGCCGCATTACCCACGAGCATCGGTTGGTCTATCGAGTCAGCGGATCGGGGGAAGCCCAGGCGCTCGAGATTGCCGCCTGCCGTTTCCACTACGGACGATAGCGAAACCGAACCGCCTTGACCCTCCCCGTTTGCGGCCCTACCGCAGTGGCGACCAAAGGCTCGAGAGAATCGCCATGAACGTACTTCTCATCGGCTCGGGCGGGCGCGAGCACGCGCTCGCCTGGAAGATCGCCGCTTCGCCGATGCTGACCAGGCTCTTCGCCGCGCCGGGCAACCCGGGCATCGCGGCGGAGGCAGAATGCGTGCCGCTTTCCATGGACGATCATGAGGCCATTGCCGCCTTCTGCCGGGACAAGTCGATCGATCTGGTCGTGGTCGGACCGGAGGCGCCGCTGGTGGCCGGCCTTGGCGACCGGCTCAGGGAGGCCGGTATTCGCGTCTTCGGCGGCTCGGCCGCTGCGGCCCGCCTCGAAGGCTCGAAAGGCTTCACCAAGGATCTGTGCGCCCGCTACGGCATTCCGACCGCCGCCTACGGCCGCTTCTCCGACGCGGCGGCGGCGAAGGCCTATGTCCGCGAACACGGCGCGCCGATCGTCGTCAAGGCCGACGGGCTGGCCGCAGGCAAGGGCGTCGCCGTGGCCATGACGCTGGACGAGGCGCTGTCGGCGATAGACGCCTGCTTCGAGGGTTCGTTCGGCGCTGCCGGCGCCGAGGTGGTGGTCGAGGAGTTCCTCGAAGGCGAGGAGGCAAGCTTCTTTTGCCTCTGCGACGGCACGACGGCGCTGCCCTTCGGCTCGGCCCAGGACCACAAGCGGGTCGGCGATGGCGACACCGGACCCAACACCGGCGGCATGGGCGCCTATTCGCCCGCGCCGGTAATGACGCCCGCGATGGTCGAGCGCACCATGAAGGAGATCGTCGAGCCGACAATGCGCGGCATGGCCGAGATGGGCTGCCCGTTCTCAGGCGTGCTCTTTGCCGGCCTGATGATCTCCGAGGCGGGGCCGAAGCTCATCGAATACAACGTCCGCTTCGGCGATCCTGAATGCCAGGTGCTGATGATGCGCCTGAAGGACGACATTCTGGTACTCATGCAGGCCGCCGCCGACGGCCAGCTGGCGCACATGTCGGTGCGCTGGCGCGACGAGGTGGCTCTGACGGTGGTGATGGCCGCAAAGGGCTATCCGGGAACGCCTGATAGAGGCTCCGTCATTCGCGGTATCGACGCCGCTGCGGCGGAGGGCGTCGAGATATTTCACGCCGGGACCGCCCTGAACGACGGACAACTCGTCGCCAATGGCGGCCGCGTGCTCAACGTCACGGCGACCGGCCGCAGCGTCGCCGAGGCGCAGCGAAAAGCCTACGCCGCCGTCGCCCGCATCGACTGGCCGGAGGGCTTCTGCCGGCGCGACATCGGCTGGCGCGCGGTGGCTCGGGAAAAGGCGGGGGCCTGATCGCCTCGGCGAGCAGCCGGCCTCAGCGACGGAAGCGCGGCGCCATCGCTTCCATCGGATCCGGCGCCGGCTCCTGGCGCGCAGTGCCCTCGGCGAGGCGCTTCTTGTGGTGAGCGACCGCGCAACGCGGCGAGCAAAGCACGCCGCGATCCGACCAGTAGGCCGGCCCGTCCTCGACCCTGCCGTGCCAATAGTGGAAGAGGTCGCTACCGTAGGGCTGCCCGCACTCGATGCAGCGGCTGGGTTCCGGTCGTGCGAGCATCTGGTGCTGTCCCGTGTCGATCTGCGCGTCGAAGAAGTCTAGCTGTTGACCAGGCCGCTGGCAAACCGGCGTAATTTACGTTTACGTAAAGGGAACTGTTTGACCCTTGCGTAAAAAGGCGTTAGCGAGGGCGCGTCAAGCTCCCGCACCGGCCGTTGGAAAGGACGTCATGTACCGCGCTCCAGTCGACGAAATCGCCTTCACCCTCAGGCATGTTGTCGGGCTCCAGGCCGCGATCGACGCCGGCGTCTTTCCGGATCTCTCCGACGATCTCGTCGACGCCATTCTCCACGAGGCCGGCCGCTTCGCCAGTGAAGAGGTGGCGCCGCTCTACAAGGTCGGCGACGAGGTCGGCGCGGTGCTGAAGGACGCCGTGGTCACCACGCCGCCCGGCTGGAAGGAAGCCTACCGCCGCTGGATCGAAGGCGGCTGGAACGCGGTTTCCGGCCCGCTCGAGTTCGGCGGCCAGGGGCTGCCGATGATGCTCGGCGTCGCCGCGCTGGAAATGTGGAACTCGGGCTCGATGGCTTTCGCGCTTGGCCCGACGCTGACCATGGGCGCCGCCGAAGCGATCGACAAGCACGCCTCCGAAGAGCTCAAGGCGAAATATCTGGAAAAGCTCGTCTCCGGCGAGTGGATGGGCACGATGAACCTGACCGAGCCGCAGGCCGGCTCGGACTTGAACGCATTGCGCGCCCGCGCCGAGCGGGTCGGCGACGGCAGCTACCGTATTTACGGCCAGAAGATCTTCATCACCTACGGCGAGCACGACTTCACCGACAACATCGTGCACCTCGTCCTGGCGCGCCTGCCCGACGCGCCGGCCGGCACGCGCGGCATCTCGCTGTTTCTCGTGCCGAAATTCTTCGTCGGCGACGATGGCGCCATCGGCGGCCGCAACGACGTCCACTGCGCCTCGATCGAGCACAAGCTCGGCATCCACGCCTCGCCGACCTGCACCATGGTCTACGGCGACGGCTTCGTCGACGGCATGGCGCCGGGCGCCATCGGCTGGCTGGTCGGCGAGGAGAACCGCGGGCTGGCCTGCATGTTCACCATGATGAACAACGCCCGCCTCGCCGTCGGCATGCAGGGAGTGGCGATCGCCGAGACGGCGACGCAGAACGCGATCGCCTTCGCCAACGAGCGCCGCCAGGGCAAGGCCGCGACCTATTCTGGCGAGGGCATGGCGCCGATCGTCCACCACGCCGACGTCAAGCGCACGCTGCTCACCATGAAGGCGATGACCGCGACCTCGCGCGCCATCGCCTATGCCTGCGCCCACGCCATCGACATGGCACGCGCCGGCGGCGGCGCCGCGTCGGCGCACTGGCAGGAGCGCGCCAACCTGCTCACCCCGATCGCCAAGGCCTACGCCACCGACATCGGCGTCGAGGCCGCGTCGCTGGGCATCCAGGTCCACGGCGGCATGGGCTTCATCGAGGAGACGGGCGCGGCCGCGCTGCTGCGCGACGCCCGCATCGCGCCGATCTACGAGGGCACCAACGGCATTCAGGCGATCGACCTGGTGACGCGCAAGCTGCCGCAGTCGGGGGGCGAGCATGTCCACGGCTATGTCGCCGAGTTGAAGGCAATCGTCGAGGAACTGCGCGGCTCCAACGTCGTCGAACTTGGCCGGGCGCCGAGCAAGCTCGCTGCCGCGCTCGACGATCTCGACGAGGCGACGCGCTTCCTGCAGGCGGCGATGGCCGAAGGCCGCATGGAGACCGCGCTTGCCGGCGCCACGCCCTACCTGCGCCTGTTCGCACTCGCCGCCGGCGGCGCCTATCTCGCGCGGGGCGCGTTGGCCGGCTCGTCGCCCGAGAGGATCGCGCTCTGCCGCTTCTTCGCCGACAACATGGTCGGCGAGTGCCGGGCCTTGAAGGAACGCGTCGTCGAGGGTGCCGATAGCCTCGCTGCCGCCGGCGCGGCGCTGATCGCCGGCTGACCGGGCTGCAAAAATAGAGGGAGGGGAGTATGACCGATCACGTGATCGTCGAACGCAGGGGCGCGGTCCAGGTGATCCGCATGAACCGCCCCGACAAGAAGAACGCCATCACCCGGGCGATGTACGCGGCGATGGCCGCCGCGCTGACCTCGGGCGACTCCGACCCCGCGATCCGAGTTCACGTCTTCCTCGGCGTGCCGGGCGCGTTTTCCTCCGGAAACGACCTCGCCGACTTCATGATCGTCGCCCAGGGCGGCGAGGGCGGCACGGAAGTGTGGGACTTCCTCAAGGCGCTCGCGCAGTCGCAGAAGCCGATCGTATCGGGCGTCGACGGTATCGCGGTGGGCATCGGTACGACGATCAACCTCCACTGCGACCTGACCTTCGCCACGCCGCGTACGGTCTTCCGCACGCCCTTCGTCGACCTCGGCCTGGTTCCGGAAGCGGGCTCCAGCCTGCTCGCCCCGCAGGTCCTCGGCCGCCAGCAGGCCTTCGCGCTGCTCGCGCTCGGCGAGGGCTTCTCCGCCGAGCGCGCCAGGGATGCGGGTCTGATCTATGCGGTCGTCGGCGAAACGGAACTGGAGGCGGCGGTGCTTGCCGCGGCCGGGGAGATTGCCGCCAAGCCGCCGGAAGCCCTCAAGATCGCCCGCGACCTGATGCGCGGCGACCGGACGCCGGTTGTCGAACGTATTCGCGAGGAAGGCGAGCATTTCCGCGCCCGGCTGAAGTCCGACGAGGCGCGCGCCGCCTTCATCGCCTTCATGTCGCGCAAGAAGGGCTGAGCGTTCAGCACCGGCCTTCTTCGCCGACCAAGGCTCGGCGCCGGGATTCAGGGGAACAGGCGCGTCTTGTTCCAGCCGCCGCCGTCGCCGCGCGAGAAGACCATGCGGTCGTGCAGCCTGAACGGCCGGTCGTGCCAGAATTCGATCGTCTCCGGCACGATGCGGAAACCCGACCAGTAGGGCGGCCTGGGAATCTCGCCGATGGCGTGGCGCGCGGTGTATTCGGCGACGGCCCGCTCAAGCGCGAAGCGCCCTTCCAGCGGTCGCGACTGTTTCGACGCCCAGGCGCCGATCCGGCTGCCGCGCGGCCGCGAGGCGAAATAGGCGTCGGCCTCGGAGTCGGCGACGATCTCGACCGGGCCGCGCAGCCTCACCTGCCGGCGCAGCGACTTCCAGTGGAAGCACATCGCCGCTTTGCGCTGGCCGAGGATCTCGCGGCCCTTGGCGCTCTCGAAATTCGTGTAGAAGACGAAGCCCGCCGCATCGAAGCCCTTCAGGAGCACCATGCGCACGTTTGGGAGCCCGTCCTCGTCGACGGTCGCCAGCGCGACCGCGTTGGGGTCGTTCGGCTCGTGCGCCGTCGCGTCGGCCAGCCATTCGCCGAACAGGCGGAAGGGCTCGTCGCGTTCGGTGAAGTCACCGCTTGTTAACCCTGTTTCGCCCATAGTCGACGCTCTTGTTGTGAAGCCGATGCGGGAGATGGCCGATTGCCGCATGAAACGCAAGGCTCGGCATGCCGGCACGGCCGCCCGTCGCCTTGCCGCGCTGCCCGTCCGCTGCTCCTGTTCGCCGCCCCGGCGGTGGCCGTGGTCCTGGCCGGC
This sequence comes from Rhizobiaceae bacterium, assembly GCA_905339215.1. Classification (GTDB taxonomy): domain Bacteria; phylum Pseudomonadota; class Alphaproteobacteria; order Rhizobiales; family Rhizobiaceae; genus DUSC01. The sequence goes on along the minus strand of CAJPFN010000013.1, from coordinate 72,893 downwards.
TGCGCAGGCGGCGTCGATCTGCGCAAGGCGGCGGTGGATGAGACGATCGTCACGGGATCCGTGGCCTCTTCCGCAGCGCAGCCCACCGATGCTCTGCTTTCCGACCAGTTCGCCATCCGGGACGCGGTTTCCTCGGTCGATCCCGGGGCGCTGGGCGAAACGGGTCTTGCCTGGGGGAACGAACGTACCGGTTCGCGCGGCACGGTGACTGCTCTCGTCGAAACCACGCGGAAAGGCATGCCGTGCCGCCGCTTCGTCGCCTCGCGCGAGAGCTTCGACGGGGTCAAGCGCTACGCCGGAGAGATCTGCCGTGCAGTCGGCGACCTGTGGCAGGTCAGGTCATTCGAGGAAGGCTGATCCCGGTTTCGTCAAAAAGGCCGCCGTCGCCGGATTTCGGCACTGGAATTTGTTCCTAGCTGACCGCATATATGTGGCAACGAATCCACCTTTTCGGCAGACATCGGCATGCGCGATCCCTATGAGGTGCTGGGCGTTGCCAAGAACGCCTCGGCCAAAGACATCAAGGCGGCCTACCGCAAGCTCGCCAAGAAGTACCATCCCGACCAGAATCCGAACGACGCCAAGGCCAAGGACCGCTTCGCGGCAATAGGTCAGGCCTACGAGATCGTCGGCGACGACAAGAAGCGCGGCGCCTTCGACCGCGGCGAGATCGATGCGGAGGGCAAGCAACGCTTCCACGGCTTCGAGGGCGCTGCCGGCGGCGATCCGTTCGCCGGCTTCCGGCGCACCCAGGCCGGCCCCGGCGGCACGCGATTCGAGTTCCGCTCCGGCGGCCCGGGCGGTTTCGATGCCGGCGACATCTTCGGCGACATCTTCGGCCAGGCTTTCGCACAGCAGCGCGGCGCAGCCGGAGGCCGCGCCCATGCGCCGGCCGGCGCCGATCTGAACGCCACGCTCGACGTGACCGTCGAGGAGGTCGCGTCCGCGGCCAAGGTAACCGCGCTCTTCCCCGACGGCCGCAAGCTCGCGGTGAAGCTGCCGCACTATGTCGAGGACGGCCAGACGATCAGGCTGAAGGGCCAGGGTGACGCCGGTCCCGGCGGCGCCGGCGACGCGCTTGTCAAGATCCGCTTTCGCAGGCACCCGCGCTATACGGTCGACGGCCGCGACCTTCACGTCGACCTGCCGGTGCCGCTACGCGACGCCGTCATCGGCGCCAAGCTGCCCGTCGAGACGCCGACGGGGAAGCTCGCCGTCAACGTTCCGGCCTGGTCGAGTTCCGACAAGGTCCTGCGCCTGCGCGGCAAAGGCCTGCCGGAGAAGGCCGGAGGCCACGGCGACGTCTACGTCCACGTGCGCATCATGCTCCCCGACGCCGATCCCGAGCTTGAGGCGTTGATGCGGCGCCGGGGGGACTAGGTTTGGGGGTCACGAGCGACCCTATCGCAAGGGATATCGCCCGCCGACTTCGAGTAGCAGGCCCCGAACTCCCGGGCGCAGCCGACCGCGCGCGTCTGCCGTGTCGCGATGGTGGAAAGCCACCCTTTGAGCGAAAGAACCCGCACGACTGGGTCAATCGCACCTCGAAACGGCGCTTTGTCGGACCGTCTCCGGCGGGCGGACGCGAAGCCGGCGCTTCTTCCTCCCGCGCCTCCCGCTTGAAGGCGGTCATGGCCTGTGCGATAGGGCGTGCCTGAATGACAGGTCAGGGAGAGCGTCCACATGGCGAATGGTAGCGGCCTGATGGCCGGCAAGCGCGGGCTCATTCTCGGCGTCGCCAACAACCGATCCATCGCCTGGGGCATCGCCAGGGCTTGCGCCGACCAGGGTGCGGAGATTGCGCTCACCTATCAGGGCGAAGCGTTCCGCAAGCGCGTCGAGCCGCTCGCCGCCGAACTCGGCGCCCATGTCGTCGGCCACTGCGACGTCACCGAGCCGGAGACGCTCGATGCGGTCTTCGCCGAGGTGAAGAAGGCGTTCGGCAAGATCGACTTTCTCGTCCACGCCATCGCTTTCTCCGACAAGGAAGAACTCGACGGCCGCTATGTCGAGACGACGCGGGAAAACTTCCTGCGCACCATGGACATCTCCGTCTACTCCTTCACCACCATTGCCAAGCGCGCCGAGGCCTTGATGCCCGACGGCGGCTCGCTGGTGACGCTGACCTACTACGGCGCCGAGAAGGTGATGCCGCACTACAACGTAATGGGCGTCGCCAAGGCCGCGCTCGAGGCGAGTGTGCGCTACCTCGCGGTCGACCTCGGCGGCTCGAGGATTCGCGTCAACGCCATCTCTGCGGGTCCGATCAAGACGCTTGCCGCTTCCGGCATCGGCGACTTCCGCTACATCCTGAAGTGGAACGAATACAACGCCCCGCTCAAGCGGACCGTGACGATCGAGGAGGTCGGCGACGCCGGGCTCTATCTGTTGTCCGACCTGTCGCGCGGCGTGACCGGCGAGGTCCACCACGTCGATTCCGGCTATCACGTCGTCGGCATGAAGTCGGTCGACGCGCCTGACCTCTCGGTGGTCAAGGAATAGTCTCGCCCTCTCGCGAACAGGGATACCGCGGCCGATGGGCACGCTCCCGCTCGTCTATTTGGTTCGACATGGCCAGACCGACTGGAATGTCGAGCGGCGCCTGCAGGGGCAGGCGGATACCGACATCAACGATGTCGGCCGCCGGCAGGCGACGGCAAACGGCGCGTTGCTGGCGGCGATCGTCGGCGATGCCGGGGGCTTCGACTTCGTCGCCAGCCCCTTGCGCCGGACGCGCGAGACGATGGAGCGCATTCGCGCCGCCATGGGCCTCGACCCCGCGGACTATCGCACCGACGAGCGGCTGAAGGAGATCCATTTCGGCGATTGGCAGGGCTTCACCTATCCCGAACTGGAAGTTCGCCAGCCCGGCTCGGGCGCCCGGCGCTCAGTGGACAAGTGGAATTTCCTGCCGCCCGGTGCCGGCGCCGAGACCTATGCGACGCTGGCGGCGCGCGTCTCGGACTGGCTGGCGACGCTCGACCGCCCCACCGTATGCGTCGCCCATGGCGGCATCGTCAGGGCGGTATTCCGCATCGTCGGGGGGCTTTCGCCGCAGGAATGCGCCGTCATGGACATCCCTCAGGACAGGGTCCTGCGCATCGAGGACGGCGGCTTGGAGTGGCTGGGGTGACAGGGCCGGTCCGGTAGACCGGCGGTGCCGCCATGCTATTCGGACAGTTCCATGTCGGTGATCAGGTTTTCGCCGCCGACCTTGTCGTAGGCGAGCAGGATGTCCATGCCTTCCTTCAACTGGTCGACATCGAACTCGCCCGGCAGCTTGTAGGATTTGCCGTCATCGAGAGTAATCGTCGAATTGTCTCGGTCGATCGCCTTGATTCGGCCTTCCGCCTCGGCGGCGAAGGCGCTCGTGGCGATCAGGAGTACGGCGGCCAGCGCGCCAGACACGATACGCATTGCAGTCCTCTTTGTCTTTCCAGGCCCTGGGCCCCGCCCGGCACCCTCTGTTCGGGCGAACGCGACATGAGCAGTAACATGCCCATTGTGTCAAAACTAAAATCGTTCACGGTGTTTGACCGCCCCGAAAAACGCCAATAGAAGCCAGCCGTGAGGCCGGCAGGCGCCGGCAGGGGCCATCGCTGCGATGTCGCACAACACGTTCGGACACCTGTTCCGCGTCACCACCTGGGGCGAGAGCCACGGGCCCGCACTCGGCTGCGTCGTCGACGGCTGCCCGCCCGGCATACGTTTCACGCTTTCCGACATCCAGGCCGAACTCGATCGCAGGAAGCCCGGCCAGTCGCGCTTCGTCACCCAGCGCCGCGAGCCGGACGAGGTGAAGATCCTCTCCGGTGTCCTGCCCGACGCCGAGGGCGCAACGCTGACCACGACAGGCACGCCCATCTCGATGATGATCGAGAACGTCGACCAGCGCTCAAAGGACTATGGCGAGATCGCCCGCCAGTACCGGCCGGGACATGCCGACTACGCCTATGACGTGAAGTACGGCATCCGCGACCATCGCGGCGGCGGCCGTTCTTCGGCGCGCGAGACCGCGGCGCGGGTGGCGGCCGGCGCCATCGCCCGGCGCGTCGTGCCCGGTCTCGTCGTGCGCGGTGCGCTCGTCGCCATGGGCGAGAAGGATATCGACCGGTCCAACTGGGACTGGGACTTCGTCGGACACCCCGACAACCCGTTCTTCTCGCCGGATCCGGCGTCGATTCCCGTCTTTTCGGGCTATCTGGACGGGATTCGCAAGTCGGGCTCCTCCGTCGGAGCGATCGTCGAGGTCGTTGCCGATGGCGTGCCGGCCGGCCTCGGCGCGCCGGTCTACGGCAAGCTTGACCAGGACATCGCCTCCAATCTGATGTCGATCAATGCCGTAAAAGGCGTCGAGATCGGCGAAGGCTTCGCCGCCGCGCGCCTCACGGGCGAGGAAAACGCCGACGAGATGAGGATGGGCAACGACGACCGCCCGGTTTTCCTGTCCAACCATGCCGGCGGCATCCTCGGCGGTATCTCGACCGGCCAGCAGGTTGTTGCCCGCTTCGCCGTCAAGCCCACATCCTCCATCCTCACACCGCGCCGCTCGATCGATGCTGCCGGGAATGAGGTCGACGTGGTCACCAAGGGCCGCCACGATCCCTGCGTCGGCATCCGCGCCGTGCCGATCGGCGAGGCGATGGTGGCGTGCGCGATCGCCGATCACTATCTCAGACATCGCGGCCAGGTGGGGGACTATCGGTTGTCGGACGTCGGTCGTCGGTCGTGAAGGCCGATCTCCGTTTGCGCTCCGAAAGATCTAATTGGCTCACGATCGACGAACAACGAACAACGACGAGTGCCGCTCATGCCTTATGATCAGAAGAAAGTCGTCGACGCCCTGAGGGCCTTCGAGCGGGGCGAGGTCGTCGTGGTGATGGACGACGACGGACGCGAGAACGAGGGCGACCTGATCGTCGCCGCGGTCCACTGCACGCCCGAAAAGATGGCCTTCATCGTGCGCCATACGTCCGGCATTGTCTGTACGCCGATGACGCGCGAGGACGCCCGGCGTCTCAATCTGGCGCCGATGGTCGCCGACAACGACTCGGCGCATACGACAGCGTTTACCGTCAGCGTCGACTTCAAGCACGGCACAACGACCGGCATATCCGCCGAAGACCGGACGCTGACGGCGCGCAACCTGGCGAACGGCAACGTTGGAGCCTCAGACTTCGTCCGCCCCGGCCATATCTTTCCCCTGATCGCACGCGAAGGCGGCGTCCTCATGCGCTCTGGCCATACCGAAGCTGCAGTCGATCTGTGCAAACTCTCAGGTCTGCCGCCTGTCGGGGTCATCTGTGAACTCGTCAACGACGACGGCACGGTCATGCGCGGGCCGCAGGTTCAGGCGTTCGCCGAGCGCAACGGATTGAAGCAGGTATCGGTTGCGGATCTCATCGCCTACCGGCAGCGCCAGGAGACGCTCATCGAGCGCGTCGCGGCTTTCGACGTGGAGACACCGGGCGGACCGGCCCGGGCATTCACCTACACGCTTCCCTGGGATCCGATGCAGCATCTGGCGCTGGTCTACGGCGACATCCGCGACGGTGTCGACGTTCCCGTGCGCTTGCACCCCGAAGACGTCGTCTCTGACGTGTTCGGCAAGGATGACCGCCTCGTTCGCATCATGGAGCGGATGGGCGAGGACAAGCGCGGCGTGATCGTCTACCTGCGCGAGGGATCCGTCGGCGTCGGCCATCAGGTTCGCGGCCGTCCGGCTACCGGGGGCGAGGATCACGAGGAGGCGAAGCGTCGCGAAAGCGAATGGCGCGAAATCGGCCTCGGGGCACAGATTTTGAAGGATCTCGGCATCACGTCGATCAATCTGATCGCGTCGCGCGAGAGACATTATGTCGGCCTCGAAGGTTTTGGCATCCGCATAGCGCGCACCGACATACGCTGATTTTGCAAGCCGCGACCCTCGGTCCCTTCTTAATTCCCTGTTAACCATACGACCGTACGTTTCAGAACGTACGGATTCGTACACAACTTTGTCGAGCAGAACTTGTGGGAGTAGACGGCGCACAATAACCGACGAGGGACGGTAGGATGAACATCTCAGCAGGAAACGAACTGGACGAGCGGCTCGCCTTCATGGAACTGGCCGACGCAGAGAAAGAGACATTGAGGAACCTTGCCCCGGTCGTCTCGAACGCGATCGGACCCGCGCTCGAATTGTTCTACCGCAAGGTTCGCGCCAACCCACAGACAAGCCATTTCTTCACCGACGATCACCATGCCCAGGCGGCAAGCGGGCGGCAGCGCAGACACTGGGATACGATCATGCGGGCCGAATACGCGGCCAGCTATGGAGAGGCGGTTAGGGCGATCGGCTCCGTCCACGCGCGCATCGGCCTCGAGCCGCGTTGGTACATCGGCGGCTATGCGCTTGTCGCCGATCGCCTGGTCTCGGCGGTCATCCGCGAGCGACTACCGCAAATGCGAGCCGGCTTTTTCTCACGGAAGGGCAAAACCGATCCCGCGCCGAGATTGGCAAAGGAGGTCGGTACCCTCGTCAAGGCGGTCTTGCTCGATGTCGAGCTCGCCGTATCGGTCTATCTAGAACGCCTGGACGAACAGCGGCGGTCCACCGAGGCGCAGCAGGTGGTTGCGCTCGAAAATATCGCCGCCGCTCTCGATCGCCTTTCTTCGGGCGATCTCAACGTCACGGTCGACGCCGCCCTCTCGGCGAAGTCGGAGAATCTCGCGGCCGCTTTCAACGCTGCGGCGGGGAGCCTGCGCTCGGTCATCAGCGCGGTGGCATCGTCCTCGGCCAGTGTACGCGACGGCTCGACCGAGATCGCGAAGGCTTCCGAGTCGTCGGGACGCCAGTCCGAACGGCAGGCGGCGGCGTTGGAAGAGACGGCTGCGGCGGTCGAGGAACTCGCGTCGGCGATCCGAAACACCGCCGAAGGCGCGGGGCTGGCCAGCAGGACAGTCTCCGAAATCCGCTCCAATGCCGAACGCAACGCAGATGTCGTGAAGAAGGCCGTCATTGCCATCGGCGAGATCGATGCGTCGTCGCGTAAGATCTCGCAGATAATCACGGTGATCGACGAAATCGCTTTCCAGACGAACCTGCTCGCCTTGAATGCCGGTGTTGAGGCGGCGCGCGCCGGCGAGGCGGGCAAGGGGTTCGCCGTCGTCGCACAGGAAGTCCGCGCGCTGGCGCAACGTTCGGCCGAAGCAGCGAAGGAGATCAACGCCCTCATCAGCACGAGTTCGAGCCAGGTTCGCGAAGGCGTCAGGCTGGTCGGCGAGACGGAAAACTGGCTGGGACAGATTTCCGACGCCTTCCGCAAGATCAGCGACATCGTCGCCGAGATGTCCGCCTCGGCCCAGTCGCAGGCCGGCGGGATCGGCGAGATTACGGCGGCGATCGGTCAGATCGATCAGGCGACCCAACAGAATGCGGCAATGGTCGAGCAAAACTCGGCAGCCAGCCGTACGCTGGCCTTGGAAGCCGAGAAACTGGCGGAGTTGGTCGCTGCGTTTCGTCTCGAGAAGGACGGCCCTGGCAACGGCCGCGGATCGGCCGCGAGCGAGAACAACCGGATCAGACAGGACACGCCGCCGAATGCGGCGGCGATCGGCGCCTTGACGCAGCAGCGGTTGGCTTCGGTGTAACTCCGCATCGAATCGCGGCGCGCCGGTCCCGCCCAGGCATCACGGCGCCGTACAAAGTGCGGCCCGGCGGACGCGATCGTAGCACTCGCAGACGCGCGACTGGAGGATCTGGCGATCGGTGATGGTGAGGTGGCCCCGATGATAGGAAATCCCGCCGGCCTGCTGCAGATCGGAACAAGCCGCATTCACCGTTGCGCGCCGCAGCGCGAGGAGGTTCGAGATCGCCTCCTGCGTAAGGTAGAAGGTGTCTCCGTCGACGCGGTCGTGCGCGTGCAGGAGCCATCGTACCACGCGCTGATCGGCCGTATGTAGGCTGTTGCAGGCAACGGATTCCATCAACTGCAAGGTGAACGACTTGGCGTAGCGCAGCATCACCTGCCGCACGCAGTGAAATTCCTGAAGCGCGACGTCGAGATCGGCGACGGAGAGCCAGGAAGCCTTGCCGGGGACCTGGACGACACAGCGTCCGAAGGTCCTGCCGCCACCAAGGATAACGGGAAGGCCGACGAAGCCTTCTCTGCCGATCGACGCTTTTTCGACACTTCGCCCGTCGGCCATCTCGGCCATAATCGAAATGACGCAGTCGTGGGGAAATATCGTGTGCGTTACGACTGCTTCGTCATCGTAAATCAGATCCCCACTATTCAGATGTCTAACTATCGCGTTTTCACGAAAAAACCTCTGTGCATCGGGCTGTAACCATGACAGTACGCTGTTTTCCATGTCAATCTTCGAGTATTTTTTGATTTTTCCGGCTACCTGGATTCGGGCATTCTATTCAATGTTCGCAATATTGAAAGTAGCAACGTTAAGATCCCTTTAACTACTTATATGTACGATACCGTTCTTAAACCATCGCGTTTGGTGTAGGTCCCAGTGGGTTGCTCAACCATCTTCCGCAAGCCTATCGCACTTCGACGCAACCGCCGCCTCTTCCGCGCAAAGGATGGAGCGAGTCTGATCCAGGGCGGGCCGATCTGTCCTGAACAACGCATGGACCTGATCTCTATGACATTGGCAGCCGCATCCACCTCGCGCGCAACTTCCTGCCGGGGACGCGACGATGTCTGAGGGCGTCGTCGTCGAAGCGTGCGAGGAGTCGCCCTATCAGGCGGACGTCCGCGCCAGTCGGATTGTCACGGATTTCCAGACAACCAAGACCGGGCTTGCGATCGCGCGTGTGCTCGGCCGCCAGAGCGCACCTGATCGGGAAAACTGGCTGCGTGACCTCGAAGCCGCCAACCTCGAGATATCCCGCCTGTTCCGCGTTCTTGACGCCTACCAGGCGGCGCTTGATCGGCATGCGATCCTCGCGGTGACCGACCGGGCCGGCCGCATCGTCCATGTCAACGGCATGCTGTGCGCTACGACTGGGTACTCCGAAGGTGAATTGCTGGGCAAGTCGTTTCGGCTGGTGAACTCCGGCCATCACCCCAAGGAGTTCTTCGCCAACATGTGGCGAACCGTCTCGCGCGGCGAGGTGTGGCACGGAGAGATTTGCAATCGGGCCAAGAGCGGTGCGCTCTACTGGGTGGACACGACGATCGTTCCGCTCGTGGGACCGAGGAACCGGATCGAGGCCTATGTATCGGTCCGCTACGAGATCACGAAGAGAAAAGCCGCCGAGGCTGCCCTTCTCGAGGAGGTCGAGCGGCGCCGGAAGGCCGAGACACTCCTTGTCGACGTCATCGAGACGGTTCCCGACGGCATCGCAGCCTTCGATCCCGACGACCGGCTGGTTCTCTTCAACCAGGCCTACAAGCAGTGTTTCCCCGTCTCCACGGAAGCAATCCAAATCGGATCGGAGTTCGCGGCGATCCTGAAGGCGGGCCTGGAGAAGGGCGAATACCAGCTACAGAAGAACACCTCCGAAGCACGCGATGCCTGGTTGCGCGCCAGGATCAAGGCCCATCGCAATCCCGGGCGAAAGCTTGTCCAGGCGTTGTCAGACGGCCGCTGGATCCAGATCCAGGAACGCCGTTCCACTTCCGGTCATATCGTCGGTACGCGGACCGACATCACCGAATTGAAACGCTCGGAGGCCGCGATCAAGTATCACGCCGAACACGATCCACTCACGGGGCTTCTCAACCGCTCGGTCCTCGGATCGCGCCTCTCCGAGGCGGTATCTGGGGCGATCCGTTCCGGACAGTCGGGCGCACTTCTCGTTCTCGATCTGGACGGCTTCAAGGCGGTCAATGACACGATGGGTCACAGTGCCGGCGATACGCTGCTCGTCGCGGTGGCCGGACGCCTCGGCCAGGCGCTGCGCCGATCCGATACGATCGTGCGGCTCGGCGGCGACGAGTTCGCGATCATCCTGCCCAACGTCTTTGACCGACAGACCGCGGGAAAGGTCGCGGAGAAAATGCTGGCTGCGGTCCAGCAGCCACTGACCATCCAGCGCCGCGCCATCACGCCGAACATGAGCGTCGGTATCTCGCTCTTTCCGCGCGACGGGCGCAAGACCGAAGTGCTGCTCAAGAACGCCGACATTGCGCTCTATCAAGCGAAGGCGTCAGGCAGGAGCACTTACCGGGTATATTCCCGCGACATGAGGTCGGGACTCGAGGCGCGGCGCAAGATCGCGGATGCGCTCTCGGCGGCGGTGGCGAACGACAGGATCGATGTCGCCTTCCAGCCGCAGGTCTCGTTGAAGGACGGCGGCCATGTGGGCTTCGAGGCCCTCGCGCGCTGGCGCCACAACGGCGCGGATGTCGCGCCGGCCGATTTCATCGCCATCGCCGAAGAGATCGGGCTGATCGTGGATCTCGGCTGGCGCGTGCTGCGCAAGAGCCTTGAGATGGTCCGCAACTTGCGACGGCGGCGCCTTGTCGTCGGCGCGGTCGCCGTGAACATCGCCGCCGCGCAGTTGAAGATCGCGGAGTTCCCCGCACTCGTCCGCCGGCTCGTGGAGGAACATGGGCTCTCCCCGTGCGACGTCGAGATCGAACTCACCGAGAACATCCTGCTGCACAAGGATGGAAGCCGGATATCGGAGGCTCTCCAGACGTTCCGTGATATGGGTTTCTCGATCGCTCTGGACGACTTCGGCACCGGCTATGCCTCGCTGTCCCATCTCAGCCGCTTCCCCGTCGATCGGCTCAAGATCGACCGCAGCTTCGTCCGCGACATGTGCGACGACGCCGCCGCCCATACGATCGTCAAGGCGACGATCGGTCTGGCACACAGCCTCGACATGACGGTCGTGGCTGAAGGGATCGAGACGGAGGACCAGCTAGCACGCCTGCGCTCCTGCGATTGCGACTTCGGCCAGGGCTATCTGTTCTCGAAGCCGCTCGATCCCGCGTGCCTGCCGGCCCACCTTGGACCCACGTTCCGCCGCCAGGGCTGCGGAGGCACCGGCCCCGAAGGAGCCGGTCGGCGGATTGACACACAGGTGTCTTGAATGGTTGCCTGCCATGGCGGAGGGACGCGGCCATGTGGGATTTCTCGATCGGTGGAACGCTCGCCATCATGGCCCGCACGTGGCCGTTCATCGTCCTGCGCCTGATCGTCTATTTCGTGATAACGGCCGCCTATGTCCTCGCGACGGGTGCAGGCGCCGGCGTCGGCTATGGCGTCGGCCATGTCTCGTCCGACCCGGACGGTCCGGCGACCTTCGCGGTATGGGGCGGCATCGGCGGCTTCGTGTTGGTTTCGGCAATCGTCTACTGGCTGCGCGAGTACATCCTCTACATGGTCAAGGCCGGCCACATCGCGGCGATGGTGCAGCTGATCGACGGGCGGGACATTCCCGGCGGCCAGGGCCAGATCGCCTACGCGCAGCAGGTGGTCACCGACCGTTTCGCCGAAGCGAACGTGCTTTTCGTGCTCGACCAGCTCGTCAAGGGCGCCATCGCCGCCATCACCGGCCTGATCGGCGGCATCGCTTCCTTCATCCCGATCCCTGGGTTCGATCAGCTCGTTCGCTTCATCAATACGGTGATCAGGCTGTCGCTGACCTATGTCGACGAGATCATACTCGGCTACAACATCCGCACCGACAGCAGGAATCCGTGGGAAACGGCGCGACAGGGCGTCGTCCTCTACGCGCAGAATGCGAAGGCCATGATCAGGAACGCGATCTGGCTCGCCGTCATCATGTGGCTGGTGTCGTTCGTCGTTTTCCTGGTCATGATCGCGCCGGCCGGCGCGCTGCTCTACCTCATGCCCGGCCAGGCGGGTGGCTGGGCCTTCGTGCTCGCCATCGTCTTCGCCTGGGCGCTCAAGGCGGCGCTGCTGGAACCCTTCGCCATCGCCGCGCTGATGCAGGTCTACTTCCGCACCATCGAGGGGCAGGTACCCAATCCCGACTGGGATCGCCGCTTGGCCGATGCCTCGGCGAAATTCCGCAAGCTGAAGGACCGCGCGCTGGCCGCGCTGGGCGGTGGCGACCCGGCGGCGGGCTCCGCGGTGCGCTGATGCGGCGGCGCCAAAGCCTGTTGAACACGGACGCAGGCGGCGCCGCGGCCATGGCCAAAGCGCGGCGCAGCGCCTATATCGGGGCATGGTCACCCGCCTCTACTCCCACCCGGTCTTCCTCGACCACCTGACGCCCCCCGGCCATCCGGAACGGCCCGACCGGCTTCGCGCCATCGCGCGCGTGCTCGAGGACGAGCGCTATTCAGCGCTCGATCGCGTCGAGGCTCCGCTATGCGATCGCCCGACCTTGCTCCACGGCCATCCCGAGGACTATGTGGCGCGGCTAGAGGCCTTGGCTCCCGAATCCGGCCTGGCGCGCATTGACGCCGACACCTCGATGAGTCCGAAGAGTTGGGAGGCGGCCCTGACTGCGGTCGGCGCCGCCAATGCCGCCGTCGACGATGTCTTCGAAGGCCGCGCCGACAACGTGTTCGTCGCCGCCCGTCCGCCGGGGCACCACGCCGAGCGGGCCACCGCGATGGGCTTCTGCCTGTTCAACAACGCTGCGATCGCCGCCCGCCATGCCCAGCGCCGCCACGGTGCGGAACGCGTTGCCATCGTCGACTGGGACGTCCACCACGGCAACGGCACCCAGGATATCTTCTGGGCGGACCCGACGGTCCTCTACTGTTCGACCCACCAGATGCCGCTCTATCCGGGCACCGGCGCGGTCAGCGAGCAGGGCGTCGGCAACATCGTCAACGCGCCGCTGTCACCAGATTCTGGCGGCGAGCTTTTCCGCGACGCCTTCCTGTCGCGGGTTCTACCGGCGATCGATTCCTTCCGGCCGGATCTGATCATCATCTCGGCGGGCTTCGACGCGCATCACCGGGATCCGCTGGCCGAAATCAACTTGACCGAGGCCGATTTCGACTGGGCGACCGGCCAGTTGATGGACCGTGCCGCGCGCCTCTGCGGCAACCGGGTGGTCAGCCTGCTCGAAGGCGGCTACGACCTCCAGGGATTGGCGTTTTCGGTCGGCGCGCATGTCGGGCGCTTGATGAAGGGTTAGACGATGGCCGCTGAGACCAACGACGACATCAGGGCGATGAGCTTCGAGCAGGCGCTTCAGGCGCTGGAGCGCATCGTCGACGATCTCGAGAAGGGCGACGTGCCGCTCGACCAGTCGATCCGCATCTACGAACGCGGCGAGGCGCTGAAGTCGCACTGCGACCGCCTGCTCAAGGCAGCCGAGGACAAGGTCGAGAAGATCCGCCTGTCGCGCGACGGCAAGGCCGCGGGCACGGAGCCGCTCGACGGGGAGTAGGAAGCGCCGTTCCCATCCTTCTGTGCGCCATTGACGCGGCGTATCGCCGTGCCTGCCTCAGTCAGGATTGGCTAAGGCGATATCCGTGACGACCACCGTGAACATGCTCGAGGCGAAGACCAGTGCCTCCAAACTAGTCGACGCGGTCGAAAGCGGCGCCGAGAGCGAGATCATCATCGCCCGCAACGGCAAGCCGGCGGCAAAGCTCGTGCCGCTTGATGCCGAGCCGAAACGGAAGAGGCAGTTGGGCCTGCTTGCCGGCAAATATCCGCCGATGGATTTCGAGGCGTTCCAAGCCATGGATGCGGAGATCGAAGCCATGTTCCTCGGCGAACACGAGGACAAGTGAGACTTCTGCTAGACACTCATGTGGCTATGTGGGCGCTCACAGAGCCTAGGCGGATCGCACCCAAGATCTTTGAGGCGATCGGCGACCCTGAGAATAAGGTCACGGTTTCCGCCGTCGCCGTTTGGGAGGTCGCGATCAAGCATCGCCTCGCTCGGCCGGACAGCCCACCTTTCTCCGGTCATGAAACGATCAGCTATTTTGAGCGGGTGGGATTCGCGTCGCTCGAAGTGACCGCCGCCCACGTGGCAATGGTCGAGCGCCTGCCGCCGTTGCATGCCGATCCGTTGGACCGCCTCATGCTGGCGCAGGCCATCATCGAGGTTATGCTATTCGTGACCTACGACCGAAACCTTTCGCGCTATGATGTGCCGCTGCTGACTTGGTCATGACGAAGGGCGCTGGCGAATGAGCTTCTTTCCCGGAAACGACCCGCAACCCGGCGACAGGCTCGCCTGCGATGCGATCGAACTGATGGTCATCCCCAACGCCCGCGACATCGGCGGTTTCGCGGTGCGGCGCGCGCTGCCGACGGCAAGGCGCAGGCTGGTCGGCCCGTTCATCTTCTTCGACCGCATGGGGCCGGCTATCCTGCGCGCGGGCGAAGCGTTGGATGTTCGGCCGCACCCCCATATCGGCCTTTCGACCGTCACATATCTCTTCGACGGGCGGATCCGCCATCGCGATTCGCTCGGCACTGAAATCGTTATCGAGCCCGGCGACGTGAATCTTATGACTGCGGGCAGGGGCATCGTCCATTCCGAGCGCTCGCCGGAGGAAATGCGCGGAAGCCCGCTGTCCATCTCCGGCTTGCAAACCTGGCTGGCGCTGCCCGACGATAGGGAGGAGATCGCGCCCGACTTCGCCAATACGCCGCGAGTAAACTTGCCGGAATTTTCCGCGGAAGGCGTTTCAGGCCGTGTGGTGATCGGCGATTTCCACGGCCTTCGTTCGCCAGTAACCACCTATTCCGAGACGCTCTACGTCGATATCCGCCTTGAACCCGGTGCGCAGATCCAGATTCCTGCAGCGACCGAGGAGCGGGCCCTCTACGTGCTCGCCGGCGATCTCGACATCGCCGGTGACCGGTTCCCGGCCGACCGGCTGCTCGTCCTGCGCCCGGGCGACGAAATCGTCGTAGGTTCGGAGGGCGGAGGGCATTTCATGCTGTTCGGCGGCGCCTCGCTCGGCTCGAAGCGCTATATCTGGTGGAACTTCGTCTCGTCCTCGCGCGAGCGCATCGAGCAGGCCAAGGAGGAATGGCGAACCGGCCGCTTCGACATCATACCGGGCGACGAGGAGGAGTTCGTCCCGCTGCCGGAAAACTGAGACGTGATTGCCCCGCGCATTTACTTTGCCACGTTAACGGCCTATTTCCCGGCGAAATCTACGGCCAAGACAGGCGCCAAGACGTGAATCCAGGCCCACCCCCGTCTCCATTGCTGGACAAGGTCCGCATCCCCGCGGACCTGCGCCAGCTTTCCGAGAGCGATCTTCCGCAGGTCGCCGCCGAACTTCGCGCCGAAATGATCGACGCGGTCTCGCACACGGGCGGACACCTCGGTGCCGGGCTCGGCGTCGTCGAACTCACCGTCGCCCTGCATTACGTCTTCGACACGCCCGCCGACAGGCTGATCTGGGACGTTGGCCACCAGGCCTATCCGCACAAGATCCTCACCGGCCGCCGCGACCGCATCCGGACGCTGCGCCAGGAGGGCGGCCTGTCCGGATTCACTCGGCGCGCCGAGAGCGAATACGACCCCTTCGGCGCCGCGCATTCCTCGACGTCGATCTCGGCCGGCCTCGGCATGGCCGTCGGACGCGACCTTAAAGGCGGCAAGAACAACGTCATCGCCGTCATCGGCGACGGCGCCATGTCGGCCGGCATGGCCTACGAGGCGCTGAACAACGCTGGTGCGCTCGATGCGCGGCTGATCGTGATCCTCAACGACAACGACATGTCGATCGCGCCGCCGACGGGCGCGATGAGCGCCTATCTAGCTCGCCTCGGCTCGGGCAAAGCCTATCTGGGCCTGCGCGACTTCGGCAAAAAGCTGACCTCATACCTCGGCGAGCGCGTCGACCGCGCCATTACCCGGGCAGTCGAACATGCGCGCGGCTACGTCACCGGCGGCACCCTGTTCGAGGAACTCGGCTTCTTTCACATCGGCCCGATCGACGGTCATAACCTCGAGCATCTGATCCCGGTCCTGAAGAACGTCCGCGACAATGCCGACGGCCCGGTGCTGATCCACGTCGTCACGCAGAAAGGCAAGGGTTACGGACCCGCCGAAGCAGCTGCGGACAAGTACCACGGCGTCAACAAGTTCGACGTCATCACTGGTACCCAGGCGAAACCGCCGGCGAACGCGCCGGCCTATACCAGGGTCTTTGCTGAGAGCCTCGTCCAGGAAGGCACCGAGGACGACCGGATCGTCGCGATCACTGCGGCCATGCCGTCCGGTACCGGCATCGACCTGTTCGGCGAGGCGTTCCCGTCACGTACCTTCGACGTCGGCATTGCCGAGCAGCACGCAGTCACTTTCGCCGCGGGCCTTGCGACCGAAGGCTTCAAGCCGTTCTGCGCGATCTATTCGACCTTCCTCCAGCGCGCCTACGATCAGGTCGTCCACGACGTCGCCATCCAGGGACTGCCAGTTCGCTTCCCCATCGACCGCGCCGGCTTCGTCGGCGCCGACGGCCCGACGCATTGCGGCGCCTTCGATACGACCTATCTCGCCACGCTGCCCGGCTTCGTCGTCATGGCCGCCGCCGACGAGGCGGAATTGAAGCACATGGTGCGCACCGCCGCGTCCTACGACGGCGGCCCGATCTCCTTCCGCTACCCGCGCGGCAACGGCGTCGGCGTCGACATGCCCGAGCGCGGGTCGGTGCTTGAGATCGGCAAGGGTCGTGTCGTCAAGGAGGGCACCAAGATCGCGCTGCTGTCCTTCGGTACCCGTCTCCAGGATAGCCTCGCGGCGGCCGAAGAACTCGAGGCCGCCGGCCTGTCGACGACAGTCGCGGACGCGCGCTTCGCCAAGCCGCTCGACCACGATCTGATCCGCCGCCTGGCCCGCTCGCACGAGGTGCTGGTCACGATCGAGGAGGGTGCTGTCGGCGGCTTCGCCAGCCACGTCCTGCATTTCCTCGCCACCGAAGGCCTGCTCGACAACGGCCTGAAGGTCAGGCCGCTCGTCCTCCCCGACGCATTCACCGAGCAGGCCAAGCCAGAGAAGATGTACGCCGACGCCGGGTTGGATGCGGCGGGTATCGTGCGCACGGTGTTTGCCGCGCTCGGCGGCGCCCGCCGCGCCGCCCGCGCCTAGGCTCTCGGAGGGGCGATTCTAACCCTCTGTTTACGCTGGCTTTTGGCGTTCTGCTTACCCTTTCTCTTGGGCGAATCTTAGCGCCGCATTGGTAGAACGCTCCCGGGACAGGGAGCCAACAAGAATGCACAAAGTGCTGATTCTCGCCGCGCTTTCGGCGGCCGTCGCCATGCCGGCTTTCGCTGGGGCACAGTACGACAGGAAGCTCGAGCAGGCCGCCATCGAGATCGTCGCCGCCAAGATGGGCGCGCTACGCGGCGGCTTCTCTTTCGATGCCAGGCTGGCCTTCGTCACCGCCGATCCGGAACATCAGCGCGACCAGACCGTCACCGGTTCGATTGGACCGACGGCAGTTGCCGTGGGCGACAAGGAGTGGGAACGCGACCTTGCACCCGCCGTGGAACGCCGGATCTCGCGCATCATCCTCTTCTGAACCAGCCCTCCACTTGCCATCGCACCCGGCTTTCGCCAAGGAAGGCCGATGAAACAGGCGCAGACCAAGAGCGGCAGCTCCCGGCTGGACGAACTGCTCGTCCGGCGCGGCCTTTTCGCCACCCGCTCGCGTGCCCGAGACGCCATCGAGCGCGGCACCGTCACCGTCGGCGGCATGCCGGCGAGCAAGCCGGGCCTTGCCGTCGCCGAGGACGCCGCGATCGCGGTCGACGATCCGGCGCGCCACTACGTCTCGCGTGCAGCGCTGAAACTGATCGCCGGCCTCGACGCCTTCGCCGTCGATCCGGCCGGGCGCACGGCGCTCGACATCGGCGCCTCGACCGGCGGCTTCACCCAGGTGCTCCTCGAACGCGGCGCCGCGCATGTCCTCGCTGTCGACGTCGGCCACGGCCAGATCGACCCCGGCCTGCGCGCCGATCCCCGCGTCACCGTCATCGAGGGGCTGAACGTCCGCGATCTCGGTGAAGAGCATCTCGGCGGCGTCCGCCCGGATCTTCTCGTCAGCGACGTATCCTTCATCTCGCTGATACTGGCCCTGCCACCAGCGCTTCGTCTCGCCGCGCGCGGGGCGGCGGGCGTCTTCCTGGTCAAGCCACAGTTCGAAGCCGGACGCGAGGCGATTGGGAAGGGTGGACTGCTCCGCGATCCGAGGGAGGCGCCGCGTGTCGCCGAGCGGCTGCGCGCATGGCTCGACGCTGTTCCCGGATGGCGGTCCACCGGACTGATTGCTTCGCCGATCGAGGGCGGCGACGGCAATCGCGAGTTCCTGCTCGCCGGAGCGAAAAGCAAATGAGCTGCCGCCTCAGCATTGCGCGTCTAGGCGCCCGGGGCGACGGCGTCGCCGACACCGCTGAGGGCCCGGTCTTTGTTCCGTTCGCGCTGCCAGGCGAGACCGTCACCGTGGCACGCGAGAAGAACCGTGCCACGCTGCTTGCGGTACTCGAAACCAGCCCTCTGCGCGTGGCGCCGCCCTGTCGCCATTTCACCGAATGCGGCGGCTGCGCGCTCCAGCATCTCTCCCATCCGGCCTACCTCGTCTGGAAGCGTGATCGGGTCATCGAGGCGCTGGCCGCCCGCAGGGTCGAAGCGCCGGTCGGCGAGACCGTCCCCTGTGCGCCCGCGTCACGGCGCCGCGCCGTCTTTTCGGCACGCCGCAGCGACCGCGGAATCGTGCTCGGCTACAACCGCGCCCTGTCCCACGATCTCATCGACATCGCCGAGTGCCCGATCCTGGTCCCGGCCATCGTCGCCGCGCTGCCCTTGCTAAAGCATCTTGCCGGCATCGTCTCGGCCACCCGCGACCCCTTCCATCTGACGGTGACGCAGACCGATACGGGCCTCGACGTTGCCGCCGAGGGATCCGGCCCGCTTTCGGAGGCCGCTCGACGCGCAGCCGGCGACTTCGTCATCCGCGAACGGCTCGCGCGTCTCTCGGTTGACGGCGAGGTCGTCGTCGAACCGGTCAAGCCGGCCGTCTCGTTCGGTTCCGCCACCGTCGCGCCGCCGCCGGGCGCCTTCCTCCAGGCTGTCGTCTCGGCCGAAGAAGCGATGGCCCAGCTCGTCGGCGGCCATCTCGGCAAGGCGAAGCGCGTCGCCGACCTCTTCAGCGGTTCGGGTACGTTCGCGCTGCGTCTCGCGGCCCGGTCGGAGGTGCATGCCGTCGAGGCGGACGCCGCGGCACTTTCCGCGCTCGACCGCGGCTTCCGCTTCGCTACTGGCCTGCGCAAGATCACCACGGAGAAGCGCGACCTGTTTCGCCGGCCGCTGACCTTCAAGGAACTCAGTCTCTTCGACGGGGTCGTTTTCGATCCGCCGCGGGCCGGCGCCGAAGACCAGGCGAAGCAGATCGCGCGTTCCGACGTATCCAGGGTCGCCGCCGTTTCCTGCAATCCCGTCACGCTCGCCCGCGACCTCGCAATCCTCCTCGACGGCGGCTACCGAGTCGTCTCGATCACCCCGGTCGACCAGTTCCTCTGGTCTCCGCACGTCGAGGCCGTGGCGCTTCTCGAAAAGACGAAGCGCCGGCGCTGAGCCGTCAGATCGGCGCTCCGGCGAGCAGCCGGTCTACGAAGGCCGGCACGATCTCGCTCGCCTTGCCGTGGACGGCGTCGTCGAAGTCGCCGATCAGGTCGGACGGTTCGAGGTTGAGCTCAAGCGTGCGTGCGCCGTTCATCCGCGCTTCCTTGACGAAGGCCGCGGCCGGATAGACGCTTCCCGACGTGCCGATGGCGACGAACAGGTCGGCGGTGGCCAGGGCGGCGTGGATCTCGTCCATGTGGTAGGGGAACTCGCCGAACCAGACGATGTCGGGCCGCATCCGGCCGCGCAGGCCGCAATGCGGGCACTCGGAGTCGATGTCCATGTCGCCGCCCCAGCGGCAGCGTTTGCCGCAGCCCTGGCAGAGTGCCGAGCGAAGTTCGCCGTGCATGTGCACGAGCTTGCGCGACCCGGCGGACTCGTGGAGGTCGTCGACGTTCTGCGTGACCAGCAGGAAGCGACCCTTGAAGCCGGCTTCCAGCCGGGCCAGCGCGTGATGCGCCTCGTTTGGATAGACGTCGCGCAAGTTGCGCCGTCGCTCGTTGTAGAAATCGTAGACCTTGGCCGGATTGCGCGCGAAGCCCTGCGGCGTGGCGACCTCGTTGTGGTCGACCCTCGACCAGATGCCGCGCCGGTCGCGGAAGGTCTCCATGCCCGATTCGGCCGAGATGCCGGCGCCGGTGAGGATGAAGAGGGATGAGGGGGACTGCAGGATGCGCCTCGATCGTGTCTGCGGGTTCGAAACTTACACCCGCGTCCCGCCGACCGTCATCTGGTTCATTCGCAGATGCGGCTGGCCAACGCCGACCGGCACGCCCTGGCCGGCCTTGCCGCACATGCCGATGCCGGGATCGAGCTTCATGTCGTTGCCGACCATGGTCACACGGTGCATGGCGTCCGGTCCGTTGCCGATCAGCATCGCGCCCTTGATCGGCTGGGTCACCTTGCCGTCCTCGATCATGTAGGCCTCGGTGCAGCCGAACACGAACTTGCCCGACGTGATGTCCACCTGGCCGCCGCCGAACGAGACGGCATAGATGCCGTTCTTCACCGAGGCGATGATCTCGTCTGGCTCCATGTCGCCGGCGGTCATGAAGGTGTTGGTCATGCGCGGCATCGGTTGGTGGGCGTAGGACTCGCGACGGCCGTTGCCGGTGGCCGCGACGCCCATCAGGCGCGCGTTCAGCCGGTCCTGCATGTAGCCGACCAGTCTGCCGTCCTCGATGAGCACGTTTCGCGCCGTCGGTGTACCCTCGTCATCGACCGTCAGCGAACCTCGCCGCTCGTGGATCGTGCCGTCGTCGACCACGGTAACGCCCTTGGCGGCGACCTGCTGGCCTATCAGCCCGGCGAAGGCGGACGTCTTCTTGCGGTTGAAGTCGCCTTCGAGGCCGTGGCCGACGGCCTCGTGCAGCATCACGCCCGGCCAGCCGCTGGACAGGACGATGTCGAAGGTGCCGGCCGGCGCGGGCACTGCGCGTAGGTTGACCAGCGCTTGGCGCAGCGCTTCGTCCGCGGCGAACTGCCAGCGGTCCTCGGCGAGGAACTCGCCAAAGCCCTTGCGTCCGCCCATTCCGTAGGAGCCGGTCTCCTGACGGTCGCCCTCGCCGACGACGACGGAGACGTTGACCCGCACAAGAGGCCGCACATCGCGGACCCGGTGCCCGTCGGCACGCAGGATCTCGACGTGGTGCCAGGAGGAGGCGATCGATGCCGTCACCTGACGCACGCGCGGTTCCTTGTTGCGCAGGAATGCATCGATTTCCTGGAGCAGCTTCGCCTTTTCGGCGAAGGCAGGTGAGGGGATCGGGTTCGCCTCGCCGTAGAGATGGCGGTTGGTACGCGCCGGCGCCGCAGACATCGTGCCGGAATGGCCGCTCTTCACCGCGGCGACGGCGTTGGCGGCGCGCCGCAACGCGTTCCGCGACACCTCGCTAGAATGCGCGTAGCCGGTCGCCTCGCCGGCGACGGCGCGCAGGCCGAAGCCGCGGTCGGTGTTGTAGTTTGCGGTCTTCAGCCGGCCGTTGTCGAACATCAGCGATTCTGCCTCGCTGTGTTCCAGGTAGAGTTCGCCGTCGTCGGCGCCGTCGAGCACTTCGGCAACAATCTTCTCTATCGTCGCCCGATCGATGTCGAACGCGTTGATCATGTCCATGGCGCGGTTCCCGTTTCCGCCGTCATCTAGGATCTTGGCCCTTCGGGCGCAACTGCACCGTCGCCGAGAGCCGCAGCAAGTGCATCCGAGGGGCGGCGCTGGGGCGTCCGAAACGCGACGTATCGGCGGATGTACGGCAGGCGTGCTACTCGGACACGAAGTCCTTGATTTCGCTGATGAACGATTCCCATGTGGCGAACTGGGCTTCGACATTGGCCTTCGTGATGCCGCCGGCGAAGTCGACGTCCATCTTGAAGTTGGAGCCTTCCTTCGAATAGGCGCGGATCCAACGGAACTTGAGGTTCCACTCGTTGGCGCGTTCTGCCGAGAAGTCGTCGGTATAGCCGCTCGAGAACTGGATCGAGCGGCAGTTCTTGCCCTCTTTGCAGCCATAGAAATAGATGACGTATTTCATACCCTGCATGCGACCGGCGACCATCGGGTCGCCGCTGCCGTCCTTATCCAATGAGGCTGATCCGAAGCCCTTGGCGATCTCCAGGATCAACTCCGGTTCCGGATGCGTGAGAATGTCTTCGGCAAGGACGGAATGAGAGGAAAGCGCCGTCATTCCCAAGGCGCAGAACAGGACGGGCGTCAGACGCATGGCCGGAATATCCCCCAACGGCAGCCTTCGAAGATTGCGCCGAAATCCGGGATTCCGCAAGGGCGGGGAAGTCAGGGAAGTGCCGCAAATCCTTCGGCAAAACCCTTCAGGTCGACGGGAATGCCGATGCCCTCCTCCGGAGTCTGGAAGACGATGAAGGTCGCTGAAACACCGGCCTTCAGAGTATCCAGCAGCGGCTTCTCCAGGATTACCTCGGCGTAGCAGCCATCCTGGAAGCAGCGGACGAAATAGGCGCGCCCGATATCCTTGCCGTCGACGTTGAGGCCGAGCCCGTTGGGAAGGAGAACGCCGAGCGGCGCGAGCACGCGCAGGATCTCGGCCTTGTTGTCGGCGGTACGCAGTACGACGACCGAAAGGCCGATCTCCGTGCGGTCCTCGGCGACGACGTTCTGCATCATCGCGCATTGCTCCGCGGAGGCTCCGGCCGGCGTGTCGCAAATAATCGACCAGGCGCCGTGCGTCGATTTTACCGTGCCGGTCTGTTGGGCGGCAGCCGGAAAGGAGAACGCCGAGACGAATGCGACGACGATCCACCCCAGCGGCTTCAATAATCCCTGCATATCGCGGCTCCGTTGCGAATCACGGCACTCTAGTGGCCGACACATCCATGTAAAGGACAAGCCGCCGACGCAATGCTGTCCCCTCCGGCATCCGCCGACCGACCTTATCAACGCAAGATTCCGCCCGAATTGCGACACCACGCGAATGCCCGGCATTCCCGCGCCAGGGTCCGGATGCCGTTTTACGACCTGTTTCCGCCTGGTTGGCGGAACTCTGGTTCGGACCAGTCGTCGCGCGCAAAAATGCCGCACGGAATGTCGCCCTCCTTTCTTGCGGTCGGAAAGAGAGTATGGTTTGAACGCGGAAAGATCGGCGGGATTCCAGTCCCGTAACGTTCCGCGACGGCCGGGTGGCGCGAACCTGGCAGGATGGGAGACATGAGGGAAATGAAGAAGATATTCGCGGGCGCCGTTGCCTTGGCAGCGGTGCTTTCCGGGACGGCGGCCTTTGCCGCGCAACCGACCCCGTGGCAGCTCGGCCTGCAACCGGCGGCGACGCAGGTCATGGCGCAGATATCCTGGTTCGAGCAGTACACGCTGTGGTTCATCGTGCCGATCACGCTGCTCGTCCTCGCCCTGCTCGCCTATTGTATCCTCAGGTTCCGCGCGAGCGCGAACCCGACGCCGTCGCGAACCAGCCACAACACGATGATCGAGGTGATCTGGACCGTCGGGCCGGTCGTCGTACTCCTGGCGATCGCCGTGCCGTCCTTCCAACTCCTGACCGCACAATACACGCCTCCGGAGGAGCCGAAGCTGACAATCAAGGCGACTGCCAACCAGTGGAACTGGGATTACGAATACCAATCGGACGATCCGCTCGGCTTCAATTCGGCCATGCTTCCCGAGTCCGACCGCCCCGCCCTCGGCAAGGAGGATGTCGCGCAATATCCCCGCCTGCTCGCCGTCGACAACGAACTCGTCGTTCCGGTCAACGTCACCACGCGCGTTCTCGTGACTGCGTCGGACGTCATTCATGCGTTCGCGATGCCGGCCTTCGGCGTCAAGGTCGACGCCGTTCCGGGCCGCATCAACGAGACCTTCTTCAAGCCGGAGAAGGAAGGCCTCTACTACGGCCAGTGCTCCGAGCTCTGCGGCAAGGACCACGCCTACATGCCGATCGCGATCCGGGTCGTCTCTGAGGAAAAGTACAACAGCTGGCTGGCGGCCGCCAAGGCGGATCTCGCGGGCGCCAACAAGGCGCTGATGGCGTCGGCCGGCGAAGACGGAACGATGGCGGTCGCCGGCAACTGATTGCCGGATCGCTTAGGGAGAATACGGAGCGGAACATGGCAGGCGCTGCAGCTCACGAACACCACGACCACAAGCCTCGCGGCTGGGTGCGGTGGGTCAATTCGACCAATCACAAGGACATCGGTACGCTCTACCTGATCTTCGCGATCGTTGCGGGCGTAGTTGGGGCGATCCTGTCGATCGTCATGCGCATGGAGTTGCAGGAACCGGGGATTCAGATCTTCCACGGCCTCGCTTCGATGGTCTACGGCTTCGAGGGCGATGCGGCGATCGATGGCGGCAAGCACATGTACAATGTGTTCACCACCGCCCACGCCCTGATCATGATCTTCTTCATGGTCATGCCGGCCCTGATCGGCGGCTTCGCCAACTGGATGGTGCCGATCATGATCGGCGCGCCGGACATGGCGTTCCCGCGCATGAACAACATCTCGTTCTGGCTGCTTCCTCCAGCTTTCATCCTGCTGTTCCTGTCGATGTTCGTCCCCGGCCCGACCGGTGGTTTCGGCGTCGGCGGCGGCTGGACGATCTATCCGCCGCTGTCGACCACCGGACAGCCCGGCCCGGCGATGGATCTCGCGATCCTGTCGCTGCACATCGCCGGCGCCTCGTCGATCCTCGGCGCAATCAACTTCATTACGACGATCTTCAACATGCGCGCGCCTGGCATGACGCTGCACAAGATGCCGCTGTTCGCCTGGTCCGTGCTGGTCACCGCGTTCCTGCTGCTACTGTCGCTTCCGGTGCTGGCCGGCGGCATCACCATGCTTCTGACCGACCGTAACTTCGGCACGGCGTTCTTCGCGCCGGAAGGCGGAGGCGATCCGATCCTGTTCCAGCACCTGTTCTGGTTCTTCGGTCACCCGGAGGTCTACATCCTGATCCTGCCCGGTTTTGGCATCGTCAGCCACATCGTCTCGACCTTCTCGAAGAAGCCCGTGTTCGGATATCTCGGCATGGCCTACGCCATGGTCGCGATCGGCGCCGTGGGCTTCATCGTGTGGGCGCATCACATGTATACGACCGGCCTGTCGCTCGACACGCAGCGCTACTTCGTGTTCGCCACGATGGTCATCGCTGTGCCCACTGGCGTGAAGATCTTCTCGTGGATCGCCACCATGTGGGGCGGATCGATCACCTTCCGCACGCCGATGCTGTGGGCGGTTGGATTCATCTTCCTGTTCACCGTCGGCGGCGTCACCGGCGTGCAGCTCGCCAATGCCGGCCTCGACCGCTCGTTCCACGACACCTATTACGTGGTCGCGCACTTCCACTATGTGCTTTCGCTCGGCGCCGTGTTCGCGATCTTCGCCGCCTGGTACTACTGGTTCCCGAAGATGACCGGCTACATGTATTCGCCGTTCATCGCCCGGCTGCATTTCTGGGTGATGTTCGTAGGCGTGAATCTGGTGTTCTTCCCGCAGCACTTCCTCGGCCTGGCCGGCATGCCGCGTCGCTACATCGACTATCCGGACGCCTATGCCGGGTGGAACATGGTCTCCTCCTACGGCTCCTATCTCTCCGCCCTCGGCATGATCGTGTTCCTCTACGGCGTGTTCGAAGCCTTCTCGAAGAAGCGCGTCGCCGGGCCGAATCCTTGGGGCGAGGGTGCCACGACGCTCGAATGGCAGCTGTCGTCGCCGCCGCCCTACCACCAGTGGGAGCAGTTGCCGAAGATCCGGTAACGCCGCACTCGAAGAAAGCGGAACCGCCGGCCATCCCGGCGGTTCTGCCCGAATTAGTTGGACTGGGTACTGATGGCACTTGTCGAGAACGGCAGATACGACGAGGACCGCTTCCGCATATCGGAAGCGACGGCCGGCGATTTCGTCTCGCTGCTCAAGCCGCGCGTCATGTCGCTCGTCGTCTTCACCGCCTTTGTCGGGTTTCTCGCGGCGCCCGTCGCGCCCAATCCCCTCATCGCCGTGATCGCGATCCTCTCGATCGCGGTCGGCGCCGGTGCGTCGGGTGCGCTCAACATGTGGTATGACGCCGACATCGACGCCGTGATGACGCGCACTGCGTCACGCCCGGTTCCAAGCGGCAGGGTCCTGCCCGGCGAGGCGCTGATCTTCGGCGTCGTCCTTTCGGGCCTTTCGGTAATGACGCTCGGCGTGCTGGTCAACTGGCTCGCCGCGTCGCTGCTTGCCTTCACCATCTTCTTCTACGCCGTAGTCTACACGATGTGGCTGAAGCGCTCGACGCCGCAAAACATAGTCATCGGCGGTGCGGCCGGCGCCTTCCCGCCGATGATCGGTTGGGCCGCCGCGACGGGCTCGGTCAGCTTCGAAAGCGTCATTCTCTTCCTGGTTATCTTCCTGTGGACGCCGCCGCATTTCTGGGCGCTCGCGCTGTTCAAATGCGAGGACTATGCGCGCGCCGGCATCCCGATGATGCCCAACGTCGCCGGGGCGGCGTCGACGCGCCGCCAAATCTTCGCCTATACCGTGGTCGTCGCTCCGGTCGCCGTGCTTCCGTGGGGGCTCGGCTACACGACCGTCTTCTACGGGATCACGTCGATCCTGCTCGGGGTGGGCTTCGTCTACTACGCGTGGACGGTGTTCGCCATGACTGACGCCGACCGCGCCATGCGCCCCGCCAAAGCGCTGTTCGGCTATTCGCTGCTCTACCTGTTTGCGATCTTTGCCGCCTATCTCGGCGATGCGGTCTATGAGCGCGCGGCCGGGCTCGCGGGCATCTGACGTGGCGGAGGAGCGCAAGGACATGGTGACGCTCACCGAAGCCCAGAGGAAGGCGCGGCGCAGCCGTTCGCTCGCTATCGGCATAGCGCTCGGCGTGCTCGTCATCGTCTTCTATGTCGCTACGATCGCCAAGTTCGGCCCGGCGATCCTGAACAGGGCGATGTGATGATGGCTCACGGAGAAACGAGGGCCCAGTCGGTGCCTTTCAAGCAGCGGTCCAATTTGCTGATCGCCGGGGCCTGCGTCGCGTTCTTCGCCGGCATGGTCGGGATGGCCTATGCCTCTGTTCCTCTTTACAAGCTGTTCTGCCAGGTGACCGGCTACGGCGGCACGACGCAACGAACCGAAACCTATGCCGACCGCGTGCTCGACCGCACGATTACCGTCCGCTTCGACGCCAACACGGCGGGCGGCCTGCCTTGGGAGTTCCAGCCGGCCGCGCGCGAGATCACGGGGCGCATTGGTGAGACGCTGCAGGCCACTTATCGGGCCGTCAACCCGTTCAACGTGCCGACCTACGGGCGCGCCACCTTCAACGTAACGCCGGAGATGGCCGGTGCCTACTTCAACAAGGTCGAGTGCTTCTGCTTCACCGACACGACACTCGCGCCCGGCGAGTCGCTTGACATGCCGGTCGTCTTCTATGTCGATCCCGACATTGTCGACGTGCCGGAGCTGAAGGATATCAAGACCATCACGCTTTCCTACACCTTCTTCCCCATCGAAAGCGCCAGGCCGGTTGCATCGGCGCCCCGGGGGGAGGACAACGACACCGCCACGGATACCGACGGGAAACTCGGGGGATAAAATGGCCGACGCCCACGCCAAACCACAGCACGACTACCACATCATCGACCCTAGTCCGTGGCCCTTCCTTGGGTCTGTCGGCGCGCTCATCATGGCGCTTGGCGGCGTTGCCTGGATGCAGTACCTCAAGGGCAACGAGTTCCACCTGTTCGGGCTGAACATTGCCACGCCCTGGATATTCTTCGTCGGCCTGCTGGTCGTCCTCTACACCATGTTCTCGTGGTGGTCGGACACGATCAAGGAGGCCCACGAAGGGCACCACACCCGCGTCGTCTCGTTGCACCTGCGCTACGGCATGATCATGTTCATCGCCTCCGAGGTGATGTTCTTCGTCGCCTGGTTCTGGGCCTTCTTCGACGCCAGCCTGTTCCCCAACGAGGCGGCGCAGGTCGCTCGCGAGCAGTTCACCGGCGGCGTCTGGCCGCCGAAGGGCATCGAGGTTCTCGACCCCTTCCACCTTCCGCTCTACAACACGATCATCCTTCTGCTCTCGGGCACGACGGTGACTTGGGCGCACCATGCGCTGCTGCACGACGATCGCAAGGGTCTGATCTGGGGCCTCACGCTGACCGTCGCGCTGGGTGTCCTGTTCTCCTGTGTCCAGGCCTACGAGTACATTCACGCTCCATTCGGCTTCAAGGATTCCATCTACGGTGCCACCTTCTTCATGGCGACGGGCTTCCATGGCTTCCACGTGCTGGTCGGCACGATCTTCCTGCTGGTATGCCTGCTGCGCGCCATGGCCGGCCACTTCACGCCGAAGCAGCATTTCGGCTTCGAGGCGGCGGCCTGGTACTGGCACTTCGTCGACGTGGTCTGGCTGTTCCTCTTTGCCTGCGTCTACGTCTGGGCGTCCGCCGGCGCGACAATCGCCCACGGCCACTGAAGCCCGGCCTTTTCCTCGAATTGGGGCGGCGGTGGCGACACCGCCGCCCCTTCGCATTTTCGGCCCAATCGTCGCCGATAGGTCACGCATGGCCTCCCTTCCGGTTGCCGCCGTCGGCCTCCTCATACTGCTCGCGCCGCCCTCCCAGGCGTCCGAACAGCCGCCCATCGACCTCGTGCGTGTCGTCAAGTCGGAGCGCACTCTCGAGCTTCGCGCCGGCGGGTTACTGGTCCGAAGTTATAGCGTCGCGTTGGGCGGCAGCCCGGTTGGGCACAAGCGGCGCGAAGGCGATGAACGGACGCCGGAAGGACGCTACGTGCTGGACTGGCGAAACCCGGCCAGCGGATTCTACCGGTCCATCCATATCTCTTATCCTGATGCCCGGGACCGCGCCGCTGCGGCGGCGGTCGGCGTCGATCCCGGCGGCATGATCATGGTCCATGGCCAGCCCAACGGATACGGCTGGTGGAGTTGGCTCCTTCAGAGGTTTGACTGGACGAACGGCTGCATCGCCGTTACCGACGAGGACATGGCCGAGATATGGACCATGGTGCGCAACGGAACCCCGATAGAGATAGTCCCATGAACGAAGATCACGCGCACTGGCCGCCGGTAGAACCGGTCGCCGCCGGCCTGAAAGGGCGCTGCCCCCGTTGTGGCGAAGGGCGGCTTTTCTCCGGTTTCCTCACCGTCGGCAAGCGCTGCGGCAATTGCGGCCTCGACTATTCCTTCGCCGATGCGGGCGACGGGCCGGCCGTATTCGTCATCCTTCTCATCGGCTTCCTGGTGGTCGGCCTGGCGCTGTGGCTGGAGGTCTCCTACGGGCCGCCGCTCTGGCTCCACATGCTCCTTTGGATACCGCTTACGGTGGTCTCGTCACTTGTGGCGCTCCGCCTGATCAAGGGCATTCTGATTACGCTCCAATACCGTAACAAGGCGGCCGAGGGCCGGATCGACCGACCGGAATGACTGAGGTCGACGACAGCGGCGGCAGGTCCTTACGGGGGTTCCCCTGGTTGGTCATGGCCGTTGGTTTGGCCGCGCTGGCGGTGCTTCTCGCGCTTGGTACCTGGCAGGTGAACCGGCTTGCCTGGAAGGAAGCGCTGATCGCCACGATCGATCAGCGAATCGCCTTGGCGCCCGGGCCGCTTGCCGAGATCGAGCGCCTGTACGCCGACACCGGCGACGTCGACTACTGGCCCGTCGCGTTACGCGGTGTCTTCCTCCACGACCACGAGAGCCACTTCCTCGCCACGTGGAAGGGTGCGTCCGGCTATTTCGTCTACACGCCGCTCGAACTCGCCGATGGGCGGCTGATCCTCGTCAACCGCGGCTTTGTTCCCTTCGACCGCAAGGATTCGTCAGCCCGTCCGGAAGGTCAGGTTGAAGGCGAGGTTGGGATTGTCGGACTCGCCCGCAATCCGCTGACGGAAAAACCGTCGTGGATCGTTCCCGACAACGATCTGGCGAAGAACGTCTTCTACTGGAAGGAAATCGCGGCGATGGCGGGCCGCGCCGGCATCGATCCGGCGCGTCTCGTCCCCTTCTTCGTCGACGCCGGCGCCGCTCCAAACCCCGGCGGGCTGCCTGTCGGCGGCGTGACGATGGTAGACATGCCCAACAATCACCTGCAGTACGCGGTCACATGGTATGGGCTCGCCGCTGCGCTCGTGGTCATCCTTGTCCTCTTCATCCGCGGGCGTGTCCGCTTGCGCCCTTGACAGCAGCCGGGCCAGACCGCATCTGCGGACCGTCTGCTTCCGGGATGCCATGCCTGACCTCGCCCCCCGACCGCCCCTCACGATCCGGCTCTGCCAGCCGCGCGGTTTCTGCGCCGGCGTCGACCGCGCCATCCAGATCGTCGTGCTGGCTCTGAAAAAATACGGGGCCCCGGTCTACGTCCGCCACGAGATCGTCCACAACCGATATGTCGTCGAAGGGCTGCAGAAGCTCGGCGCCGTGTTCATCGAGGAACTCGACGAGATTCCAGCCGAACACCGTGATGCGCCCGTCGTTTTTTCCGCCCACGGCGTACCGAAGTCGGTGCCGGCCGATGCCGAGGCGCGTCATCTCTTCTATCTCGACGCGACGTGCCCGCTCGTTTCCAAGGTTCACAAACAGGCCATGCGCCACCAGCGCCTCGGCCGCCACGTGCTGCTCATCGGCCATGCCGGTCATCCGGAGGTCATCGGCACCATGGGCCAGTTGCCGGAAGGCGCCGTCACGCTGATCGAGAGCGAGACCGACGCGCGCGCGTTCCGCCCAACTGAAGGGACGGCGCTCGGCTTCGTCACACAGACCACCCTGTCGGTCGAGGATACTGCCGGCGTGATCCGCGTCCTTCAGGAGCGCTTCCCGGAGATCAAGGCGCCGGCTGCGGAATCGATCTGCTACGCCACGACCAACCGCCAGGAAGCGGTCAAGGAGACCGCCTCAGGCGCCGACCTCTTCCTCGTCGTCGGCGCGCCTAACTCGTCGAATTCGCGCCGCCTGGTCGAGGTTGCTGAGAGGGCCGGCGCGAAAGCGTCGTTTCTCGTACAGCGGGCCTCCGACATTCCGTGGGATCAGATCGATGGCATCAGGATCCTCGGCCTGTCGGCCGGCGCATCGGCGCCGGAGATCATCGTCGACGAGATCGTCGATGCCTTCCGCGAGCGCTTCGACGTAGAGGTGGAGCTTGCGGTCACCGCCACCGAAACGGAGAACTTTCCGGTCATGCGAGCCTTGCGCGACGTCGAACTGACCCCGGCCGACATGGCTTTCGTCAACGGCGTGCGTTGACTATGGCCGTCTATACCGACGTCAGCGAAGGTGATCTCGAAGCGTTCCTCGGGGAGTACGAGATCGGCAGCCTGCTCTCCTACAAGGGAATCGCCGAAGGCTCGGAGAACTCCAACTTTCTGCTGCATACCAGCGGCGGCGCCCACATCCTCACCCTCTACGAGAAGCGCGTCGAGGCCTCCGATCTGCCGTTCTTCCTCGGCCTCATGCAGCATCTTGCCGAGCGCGGTATAAATTGCCCGCTGCCGGTCGTCCGCCGCGACGGCCAGCTAATCGGCAGGTTGGCGGGTCGTCCTGCCGCAATCATCACCTTCCTCGAAGGCGTGTGGATGCGCCGCCCCAACGCCAACCACTGCCGCGAGGTCGGCCGCGCGCTGGCGAGCCTCCACGTTGCCGGCCGCGACTTCCCGCTCACCCGCCCCAACGCCCTGTCGGTCGCCGGCTGGCGCAAGCTGTGGGAGGCTTCGCGGGAACGCGCCGACGAGGTCGAACCGGGTCTCGCCACGGAGGTCGACGCCGATTTCGCAGAGATCGACCGCAACTGGCCGGCCGACCTGCCCGCGGGCGTCATCCATGCCGACCTTTTTCCTGACAACGTCTTCTTCATCGGCGAGAAACTATCCGGGCTGATTGACTTCTACTTCGCCTGCAACGACCTCTACGCCTACGACCTCGCCACCTGCCTCAACGCCTGGTGCTTCGAGAAGGATCACGCCTTCAATCTGACCAAGGGGATCGCGCTGCTTGCCGGCTATCAGTCGGTCCGGCCACTGGAGCCGGCGGAGAAGGCGGCGTTGCCGTTGCTCGCTCGCGGCTCGGCCCTGCGCTTCATGCTGACCCGGCTCTATGACTGGCTGACCATTCCCGACGGGGCGCTGGTCCAGAAACGCGATCCGCACGAGTACATCCGCCGCCTGCGCTTCCAGCGTCGGGTGACGTCGGCGCGCGAGTATGGCATCGATGTCTGAAACGGCCGCGTCACCCAGAAAGCAGGTCGAGATATTCACCGACGGTGCCTGCTCCGGCAATCCCGGCCCTGGCGGCTGGGGCGCGCTCCTGCGCTACAACGGCAAGGTCAAGGAGCTGTCCGGCGGCGAGGCTTTGACCACCAACAACCGCATGGAGCTGATGGCGGCGATCAAGGCCCTGAATGCGTTGACGGAACCGTGCGTTGTCGACCTCCACACCGACAGCAACTACGTCAAGGACGGCATCGGAGGCTGGATCGAGGGCTGGAAACGCAACGGCTGGCGGACCGCGTCCAAACAGCCGGTCAAGAACATGGAGTTATGGCAGGCGCTTGACGAGGCGAGGCGCCGCCACAAGGTCCGCTGGCACTGGGTCAAGGGTCATGCAGGTCATGACGAAAACGAGCGGGCGGACGAGCTCGCCCGCCTCGGCATGGCGCCGTTTAAAGCCCGGCCGGCTCGGCAGGGCTGATAGCGACTCGCCGGAGGCGAGCGCCTCCGGCCGAATGATACAATCTGGCCGTACGTAGCTCTAAAGCTGCTCGAGGATGCGCGCCGCACCTGAGTCAATTGCTGCTCCGCGCGCCTGTTCGACGTTGAGCTTCTTCACGGTGCCGTCTTCGACGATCATCGAGAAGCGCCTGGAGCGCATACCGAAACCGGCCGCCTCCATGTTGGCGTCGAGACCGATCGCGCGCGTGAAGGTGCCGTTGCCGTCGGCGAGGAACTCGATCTTGCCTTCGCCGCCGCTGAAGCGCGCCCACGCGCGCATCACGTGCTGATCGTTGACGGAAACGACCGCAATCGCATCAATGCCGCGGTCTAGGATGGCGTCGTGGTTCTCGATGAAGCCGGGAAGGTGATTGTTGCTGCAGGTCGGTGTGAAGGCGCCGGGTACGCCGAACAGCACCACCTTCCTGCCGCCGAAAAATTCGGTCGTGGTAACGTCCTGTGAACCGTCCTCCGTGACCAGTTTCAGAGTGGCCTCGGGTAGCTTCTCGCCTTCTGCAATCATCATGTCCTGCCTCGGTGGATTTGCCCGTCGCGTTTAGCCGTTCGGTTCAAAGGCCGCAATCGCACGACGATGAACATTTCGTCAGGGGTAAGGGATGATACCCGCGACCGCGCCAGTCGCCGTGATGAGGGTATAGGGCAAGCCGCCTTCGGCCGGGCGCGATACCGGCCGGTCGAGCAGCGCGATAGAGAAGAACGTCCTGCCGTTCTCGTTCAGTCGTTCCGGCGTGCCGAGGGCATATCCACCTTCGCCCGCGAGGAAGAAGTCCACGGAGTCCGGATTTCCCTGGAAACTGGCCTCGACGATGATCCGCTCCGGCGTCGATTCCACGATCTTTGCGCCTAAGCCCGGCCGCTCTGGTGCCGGCAGGTCTGCAAGTGCCGCGCCGACGATCGAGGCATGCTCGGCGTTCTCGGGGTCGTGAGCCGGATCGACCTCGAGGGCGCCCTGAACGGGAATGCAGATGGCCTCGCACACGCCGAGGAAGACGTTCGCCGAAATCGGATCGTTCGGCCTTTTCAGCGTCAGCCGGACGGGCAAGGCAATCGATTTCTTGTAGCCGGCCCAACTGGCGTAGCCGTCCACGATGCGCTGCGGTGCGGGGAACGATAAGCTCGCGCCGGCGATATTGGTGCTCGTGTCGAGGTTCAGACTGGGCGGTACCCCGACCTCGCCCGGATCGCGCCAATAAGTCTTCCAGCCGGGCGCAAGCGCGATCTCGATTACGCCGGTCAGAACGCCGTCATGGTCGGGCAGCCCGGTTGTCAC
Organism: Rhizobiaceae bacterium; assembly: GCA_905339215.1. Classification (GTDB taxonomy): domain Bacteria; phylum Pseudomonadota; class Alphaproteobacteria; order Rhizobiales; family Rhizobiaceae; genus DUSC01. Next base: position 38,883 of record CAJPFN010000013.1, on the reverse strand, counting down.
GAGGCGCACCCGCGCGCCCTGCGCCTCCAGCCATTGGCTGGACGCCGAATAGGCCGGCGACGCCTGCGTTGCAAGGAGGAGCGCCAGGATCGCAAGAGTAGATTTCATGGCTCTGATGTGGTCGGCTTTCTGCGCTCCGGCAATGTCTTGCGGGCTTTGCGGGTTCATTTTCGCGTGAACGGGGTTATCGCCAGTGTCGCACCGGGAGAAAGCCGCCTTTTAAGCCCCCGCGAAAGCCGTTAGATTGAAATCATGGATCTATTGCGGCACAAGAAGCGTTCCTCCGGTGGTTTTCTAGACGACCAGTTCCTTATTGCCATGCCTGGCATGAAGGACGACCGTTTCGCGCGTTCTGTCATCTATGTTTGCGCCCACAGTCCCGAGGGGGCGATGGGCCTGATCATCAACCAGCCGCAACCGATGCGCTTTCCCGACCTTCTGGTGCAATTGGGGATCGTCAACGAACAGGAAGCAATCCGGCTACCTGCAATCGCGCGCGATTTCCCGATTCGGAACGGCGGGCCGGTCGATCGCAGCCGCGGGTTCGTACTCCACTCCGACGATTACACCGTGGAGTCATCCATGCCGATTTCGGAAGAGGTTTGCCTGACGGCCACGATCGACATCCTCCGCGCTATATCCACCGGCCGCGGACCCCGTCGCGCTCTGATGGCGCTAGGCTATGCCGGTTGGGGCGCCGGCCAATTGGAGCAGGAGATCGCCGACAACGGTTGGCTGACTTGTGCTGCCGATCCGGACCTGCTTTTCGACGGTGATCTCGACCGGAAGTATGACCGCGTCCTCGCCACGCTCGGTATCGATCTCGCCCACCTCAGCAACAGCGCGGGTCACGCCTGAGCGAGCGGATACTGCTCCTTCAAGAGCTTGAGTGCAGCGTCGGCGGCCATCGGCGCGCCGAACATGAAGCTCTGCACATATTCGCAGCCCATCTGCCGCAGTTGCAGAGCATCGTTTTCGTCCGATATGCCCTCCGCGACGACCGACAGGCCGAGTTCGTGGGCCATGCTCACCATCGATCTCAAGAGCACGTCGCGCTTGGGTGATGAATCGTCGAGGAAGCTCTTGTCGATCTTGATCGTGTCGAAGGGGAACCGCGTCAGGTAGGCGAGCGAGGAGTATCCTGTGCCGAAATCGTCAAGGGACAGGCCGATGCCGATCTGCTTGAGCTTGACGAGCACGTGCGCGGATTGCTCCGGATTATCCATGACGAGAGACTCGGTCAGTTCCAGGCGGAAGCACCTCGGCTTGATGTTGGAGCGGGCGATCACCGACTTGACGTCGCTCACAAGGTCGCGGCGCAACAGCTGGCGGCTGGAGAGGTTCACTGACACCGATAGGGCAGCGTTGCCGATCTGCCGCTGCCAGTTCGAGAAGTCGTCTGCGGCCTTCTGCATGGCGAATAGCCCGATCTGGACGATGAGTTCGCAGCTTTCGGCGATCGGGATGAACTCCGACGGCGCAATCGTGCCGCGGCGCGGATGCTCCCACCGTATCAACGCCTCGAATCCCGCGATGGAGCGATCCTCCAGCCGGACGATGGGCTGGTAGGCGAGCGTGAACTCCTTGCGTTCCACGGCACGGCGCAGGTCCGACTCGAGTTGCAGGCGATCGGTGCCAATCGAGCGGAACGCGGGGCGGAACGGCTCGATGCGGTCGCCGCCGAAGCGCTTCGCCTGGTGCATTGCGAGTTCCGCATCCTTGACCATGTCTTCGGCCGTCATCTGCGTATCCGTCCAGGTCAGCAGGCCGATCGACGCGGTCAGAACGATTTCGCGCTTGGCGAAAGTTATCGGAGCCCGGATGGCCTGCTTGACGGCGTCGGCGATGGCCGCGATGCGCGCCGGTTCCTGTTCGGAGAGGATCATCATGGCGAATTGGTCGCCGGAAAAGCGTGACAGCGAATCGCGCGGCTTCAGCAGGCGATGCAGGCGGCGAGCGACGGTGAGCAGGATCGTGTCGCCGGCGGAAATGCCGAGCCCGTCGTTGACCTGCTTGAAGCGGTCGATGTCGATGACGAAGACCGTCGGACGCAGCTTCTCCTCGGACCGGGCGATGGCGACCATGCCCTCGAGCCTGTTCATGAACAGCTCCCGGCTGGGCAGGCCGGTCAGATTGTCATGCACCGCGTCGTGGAGCAGGCGCTCTTCGGCCTTCTTTTGTTCGGTGACGTCGACGAGTGTGCCGACGCAGCGGATGACCTCGCCGTCGGAGCCGACAACCGGTCGAGCGCGCAGTGAGAACCAGTGATAGTGCCCGTCCGCTCCTCTAAGGCGGAAATTCTGCGAAACCCGGCCGCGCCGATGCTCGAGCACGACGTCCAGCGTGGTGCGGAACGTGTCCCGGTCGTCGCCGTGTAGGACCGGCAGCCAGTTTCGCGCGGGACCCGTGAGGGCGTTCGGCGCTAGACCGAGTTGCAGGCTCACGTCCGGGCGTGTGATGACGCGATCGCGCAGCACGTCCCAATCCCAGACGATGTCGCCCGATCCGGTGATCGCCAGCGCTTGGCGCTCCATGTCGCTGAACAGGCCATGGTGCAAGGCGCCGCCGGCGAAGGCATGCTGCATGACGGTGAAGCCGATCAGAAGGATGATCAGGATGAGGCCGCCGCCTAGCGCCGGCTGGACGATGTCGTTGTCGATAATCCCGGTCACCGCCATCCACGAGCCGAGCAGCCATACCATCACCATCAACCAGCTCGGCACGAGCATGATGGCGCGGTCATAGCCCTGGATGCCCAGATAGACGATCAGCCCGATGCCGATCACTGCCGTCGCGGCAAACGACAGCCGGGCGATGCCAGCCGCCACCGACGGATCGATGATGGCGACGCCGGCAATCAGGACGAGGCCGAGGATCCAGGCGAGCGCCCCGTAGCTGAAATGGCCGTGCCATCGGTTCAGGTTCAGATAGGTGAACAGGAACACCACGAGGGTCGCCGCAAGCGAGATCTCCGTTCCCGCGCGCCAGACTTGTTCGCTCCCGGGCGAAATCTCGATCACCTTGTTAAGGAAGCCGAAATCGATGCAGATATAGGCGAGCACCGCCCAGGCGAGCGCGGCGGTGGCCGGGAACATCGACGTCCCCTTGACGACGAACAGGATCGTCAGGAACAGCGCCAGCAGCCCGGCGATGCCGATCACGATGCCGCGGTAAAGCGTGTAGGAATTGATCGTGTCCTTGTAGGGTTCCGGATCCCAGAGATAAACCTGCGGCAGCCGCGGCGATGCCAGTTCGGCGACGAAGGTGATGACCGCGCCGGGGTCCAAGGTGACGAGGAAGACGTCGGAATCCGGACTCGCCTGCCGGTCGAGCGCAAAGCCCTCAGACGGTGTGATCGCGGCGATGCGGTTCGAGCCGAGGTCCGGCCAGAACATCCCCGAGCGCGCGAGGCGAAAATGCGGGGCGACAATGAGGCGGTCGAGCTGCTGGTCGCTGGAATTGGCCAGCGCGAACACCGCCCAGTCGCCCGTCGAGCGCTCGTCATTCGCCTCGACCTCGATGCGCCGGACAATGCCGTCTAGACCCGGAGCGGTTGAGACCTGGAAGTTGTCGCCCTGGTCGCGATAAACCTCCACTGCGCCGGAAAGGTCGAGGGCTATGTCATCGCGTGAGATCTTGATCGGTTCGACGGCCCAGGCAGCGGCGGCGGGAAGCAATAGCGCCAGTGCTGCGAGCAGCAGCGCCAGCATCGAGCGTTTCCGGATCGTGAGCGCCAAGCAATCAGCCCCGCGTGGTGCCGCCTCGATGATCGCCGGCGATCAAGGCGTAAAGGTAGTGGTCCTGCCAGCTTCCGTTGATCCTGAGATAGGATCGGAGAAGTCCTTCGCGCCGGAATCCGGCTTTTTCGAGTACGCGGATCGAGCGCGCGTTGTCGGGAATACAGGCTGCCTCGATCCTGTGCAACCGCAGCGTATCGAACGCGTAGGATGCGACGAGACCGATCGCCTCGGACATGTAACCCTTTCCCGCATGTCGTTCGCCCATCCAGTAGCCGATCTGTCCCGATTGGGCGACCCCGTGGCGGATGTGGCCGAGGGTGATCCCGCCGACCAGAAGGCCTGTCGAGTTCTCGAAGACGAGGAAGGCGACCGCCGATCCCGCCGAGAAATCTTCCCGATACCGGCGAAGGCGCTGGCGCCACGCCGCTCGGCTCAGTTCGTCCGGTGACCAGCTCGGTTCCCATGGTTCAAGGAATGATCGGCTGGCATCGCGCAATGCCGCCCACTCGCGATAGTCGCCGCGGACCGGAAGGCGCAGTGATACGTTCCTGGCCCGGAGCGCCGGGCGTTCTCGGCGAAACCAGTGAAACGCGAACATCGCCGGGGGAAGGTATCAGACCGCGAGTTTCCGCACCGCTGGGCCGGTTCCCGGGAGTGCGTCGCGGATCGCTTCGTAGGCGGCGAGCGAGCCGATGGGGCCGACCGCCGCGATCGTCGGGCGCGTCGAGAACAGTCGTCCCGAAAGGTCGGTCAGGCGGTCGACGGTCAGCGCGGAAAGCCTCTCGACCAGTTCCTCCTTGGGAATGGGCCGGCCGAAAAGGAGGATCTGCCGGGCGATCTGCGACGCGCGGCTGGCCGCGCTCTCCGCAGACATGACGAGGCCGGCGCGGTACTGCGCCCGAGCCCGGTCAAGTTCTTCCTGCGTGATGTGTTCTCCGGTCTTCTGCAGTTCGTTGACGATGAGTGGAACGAGTTCGGCGATGTCGCTCTGACCCGTCGCGGCATGAATGCCGAAGATGCCGGTATCGGAAAAGCCCCAGTGGAAGGCGTAGACGGAGTAGCAAAGCCCGCGCTTCTCCCGGACCTCCTGGAAGAGCCGCGACGACATCCCGCCGCCGAGGACCATAGACAGCACCTGCGAGGCATAGAAATCGCGCACGTGGTAGGCTCGACCTTCGAAGCCCAGCACGATTTGGGCGTCCATCAGGTCGCGGTCCTCGCGAAAATCGCCGCCGACGTAATTGGCGTATTGCGGGATGGCGCTCTCGGCCCTCGCGCGGAAGCCGCCAAGTCTTTTCTCCACCTCGCGGACGATCTCGTCGTGTTTTACGTCTCCGGTGGCGACGACGACCATCCGGTCGGCGCCGTACTGCCGTTCCATGAAGGAGTGCAGCTGTTGCGACGTGAAGGATTTAACTGTTTCCGGCGTCCCGAGGATGGAGCGGCCAATCGTCTGGTGACGGAACGCCGTCTCGGTGAACCGGTCGAAGACGATGTCGTCCGGCGTATCGTGAGCCGCACCGATCTCCTGGAGGATCACGTGCTGCTCGCGCTCCAACTCGTCCGGGTCGAAGCGCGATTCCGTCAGGATATCGGACAGGATGTCGATTGCCAGCGGTACGTCGTCGGAGAGCACGCGAGCGTAGAAGGACGTCGTCTCGACGCTGGTGGCTGCGTTGATTTCGCCGCCGACGTTCTCGATCTCGGAAGCGATCTTCAGGGCGCTGCGTCGCTCGGTGCCTTTAAAAGCCATGTGTTCAAGTAGGTGGGCGATGCCGTGTTCGTCCTCGTGCTCGTTGCGAGAGCCGGACTTGACCCACACCCCGAGAGCGACGGATTCGAAATGAGGAAGGGTTTCGGTGGCGACTGTGAGGCCGTTCGACAGACGGCTTACCTCAACACCCATATAGAATTCGCTCCCTAACGCACTGCACGCGCATGGCGGTTGATGTGATCTTCTATCATTTTCAGGTCCGATGGAAGGACCGTGTACCGCTCATGGCGGGACATGAGGTCGCCTAGCCAGGCGGGTAGGGCTGGCGACACGCCGCACGCGGCCTCCACGGCAGCCGGGAACTTGGCCGGGTGCGCAGTGGCGAGCACCACGGTCGGCGTTGCCGAAACGGGCATCGCCGATGAAACGCGAACGGCCGTCGCCGTGTGCGGATCGAGCAGGTAGCCCGTGCGTTCTAGCATGTCGCGGATTGTGGCCGCCGTTTCGTCCATGGTCGAGCGCCCCGCGGAAAACTCCCCACTAATCGCGGCGAGCGTTCCGGCCTCCAGCTTGAAGCAGCCGGACTGCTTCAACTCGTCCATGTAACGGCGGACGACCGCAGCATCGCGGCCAGACACCTCGAAGAGGAGGCGTTCGAAATTCGAGGAAACCTGGATATCCATCGACGGCGAGGTGGTCGCGACGACGCCGCGCGTCTCATAGACGCCGGTCGCCAGCGTGCGGGCGAGGATGTCGTTGTCGTTCGTCGCGATCACGAGCCGCTCGATCGGCAGGCCCATTCGTTTGGCGGCATAGCCGGCGAAGATGTCACCGAAATTGCCCGTCGGGACGGCAAAGGAAACCGGCCGGTCAGGCGCACCTAGCGATAGCGCTGACGAGAAGTAGTAGACGATCTGGGCCATGATGCGCGCCCAGTTGATCGAGTTGACACCCGACAGCGAAACGCGGTCGCGGAATGCATGGTCGTTGAACATGTCCTTGACCAACGCCTGGCAGTCATCAAAGTCACCTTCGATGGCGAGCGTGTGCACGTTTTCCGCGTCCGAGGTCGTCATCTGCCGCTTCTGGACGGGCGACACCCGTCCGTTGGGAAACAGGATGAAGATATCGGTTCGGTCGCGGCCGGCGAAGGCGTCGATCGCCGCGCCGCCGGTATCGCCCGATGTCGCCCCGGCGATGGTCGCGCGTAGGCCGCGCTCGGCGAGAACGTGGTCCATGAGCCGCGCCAGTAGCTGCATGGCCACGTCCTTGAAAGCGAGCGTCGGACCGTGGAAGAGCTCCAGCACGAAACTGTTCGCTCCGGTCTGGACGATCGGGCAGACCGCGGCGTGCCGGAAGGTTGCATAGGCCTCGCGTACGATGCGCTCGAACGCCTCCGGTGCGATCTCTTCGCCGATAAAGGGCGACAGCAACCTGATGGCGAGGTCGGAATAGGCAAGACCGCGCAGGCCGCGGATTTCATCGGCGGAGAGGACCGGCCACTCTTTCGGCACGTAGAGGCCGCCGTCGCGGGCAAGCCCGGTGAGCAAGGCATCGGAGAAACCGAGTTCCGGGGCATGGCCCCGCGTGCTGACATATCTCATCGCCATCCGTCCGTTGCGGCGCGCAGCCAGGCTCAGCTGCGCCCGAAAATCCTGGTCCATCCGTCGCTTTTTTACCGCGCCGTTGCTATAGACGGCTCACTCGTGACAGGGAAGTGCAGTTGATGAAGTCCAGTAAGAACTCCGTCCGCGTATTGTCCGGTTTCGTCCTGGCCGGCTTTATCCTCGCCGCCGCTGGATGCCAATCGAGCGACAGCGTCCTCAATGTCGGGGCCGACGCGCCGCCTCCGCCAAGCGACAAGGTGCTGGAAAGCGAGTTGCGCGCCTACTGTCCGCCGATCGTGCTGCGTGAAGGTACGGCGTTCTTCCGTACCTATGCCAAAGGCGCGAAGGACGATCCCGCGAAGCTGATCTACCAGGCGTCGATATCCGACGTGACGCGCAGTTGCTCCCGCTCCGCCGGGACGATGACGATCAATACTGCGGCCGCGGGCAGGGTCATCATCGGTCCCGCCGGCGCTCCCGGCACTATCACCATGCCGATCCGTGTTGTCGTGGTGAAGGGGGAGAGCGTTCTTTACAGCCAGTTGCACAAGTACCAGGTCGCCGTCGCCGCCGGGTCCGGAGCAACCCAGTTCGTCTTCAACGACCCGAACGTCGTCATTCCGGTCCCTGAGCCGGGCACCATCCAGATCTTCGTTGGTTACGACGAGGGTCCCTACAACCAGTAGGACTCGGCGGGCGGTACCCGCCGTTCAGGCATCGGACCACTCCGACAACGCAGTCATTACGCCGGGAAAATCCGCCCAGCGGCGGATCACCGTCTCGGCGCCGGCTTCTGTCAGTGCATCCGCATGTCCGGAATAGCTGCTCGACGCGCCCGTGAAGCCGACGACCCGCATCCCCGCACTTCGCGCACCGTGCACTCCCGGTACCGAATCTTCCACGACCAGCGTGTGGCGCGGATCGGCGCCCATGGTCTTCGCTGCATAGAGGAAGACGTCTGGCGCTGGCTTCGGCTTGCCCGAGGGGATCGCCCTTGACGAGAAGACCCGGCCTTCGAACAGCGGCTTAAGCCGTGTTCGTTCGAGCATTGCCTCGAGCCGGTGTTCGGTCGAGTTGGAGCAGATACAGCGTTGCACGTTGACGGAAGAAGCGGCCGCATGGGCGCCGTCGATGGCGCGCACCTCGCTTGCGAGACGCTGGTCGACGAGCGCTTCGGCCCTTTCGATCAGCGAGGCTTGAAACGGGATCGCCGCCTGCCTTTCGATGGAAAGGAGGATGTCCTTGAAGGTCAAGCCGGCATACCGCTCGGCGAGGTCTTCCGCCGCGATTTCATAGCCCGCGGACGTAAGCAGTTCCGCCTCCACGCGGGCCGCGACGATCTCGGAATCGACGAGGACTCCGTCGCAATCGAAGATGACGAGGTCGAAGGCGGCCATTGTTCCTTGATCCGTGGGGCGGTCGGCGTGAGCCGGCAGCAGCGGGGCCGATACACGATCATCGCGGCGACCGCAAATTCCGAGGCGCCGCTTCATGAAATCTTTACCCGATCCGGTAACCATAACAGGCAGTAAAGAGTAACGCGTAATCCCGGGTACCCTCATGTCAGCCGTGCGTTCTGCAACCGATCGGTCTGCGCCTGCCGCGAACGCCGATTGGCTGGACACGATCCTCAAGGGCGATTGCGTCGCAGCGCTTGAACGGCTCCCGGAGAAGTCGATCGATGTCGTCTTCGCCGACCCTCCCTACAATCTGCAACTCGACGGTGATCTTCACCGGCCCGACCAGTCCAGGGTCGACGCGGTCGACGACGCGTGGGACCAGTTCGAGAGCTTCGCCGCCTACGACGCCTTCACCCGCGCATGGCTGCTCGCCGCGCGCCGGGTGCTGAAGCCGAACGGCACGATCTGGGTCATCGGTTCCTATCACAATATCTTCCGCGTCGGCGCGACGATGCAGGACCTCGGCTTCTGGGTCCTCAATGACGTCGTCTGGCGCAAGACCAATCCAATGCCCAACTTCCGCGGCCGCCGGTTCCAGAACGCCCACGAAACCCTCATCTGGGCCTCGCGCGACAAGGACGCGAAAGGCTACACCTTCAACTACGAAGCGATGAAGGCGGCCAACGACGACCTGCAGATGCGCTCCGACTGGCTCTTCCCGATCTGCACCGGTCATGAGCGGCTGAAGGATGACGACGGGAACAAGCTGCATCCGACACAGAAGCCCGAGGCGCTGCTGGCACGGGTCATGCTGGCTTCCACCCGGCCCGGCGATGTCGTCCTCGATCCCTTCTTCGGATCCGGCACCACCGGTGCCGTTGCCCGGAGGCTCGGACGCCATTTCGTCGGCGTCGAGAGAGAACAGTCCTACATCGACGCGGCCGAACTGCGGATCGCCTCCGTCAAGCCGCTGGGCGCCGCTGAAGTCGAAACGATGACAGGCAAACGCGCCGAGCCCCGCGTCGCTTTCGTTAGCCTCATAGACAATGGGCTGATCGCGCCGGGGACCCGATTGTTCGACGCCCGGCGCCGGCATTCCGCGATCGTTCGTGCCGATGGCACGTTGGCAAGCGCCGATGTTGCGGGATCGATCCACCGCGTCGGCGCATTGGTCCAGGGGCTTGACGCCTGCAACGGCTGGACCTTCTGGCACTATGAACGCAACGGCGGCCTAACTCCCATCGACGAACTGCGCCGCATAGCGCGGGTCGGCATGCAGCGCGCAGGAGCCTGACGGTTTACCGGTCGGCCGTTAATCCAGTCACGGCCTGATCCCGAAGCGCTCGAGGTCCTCCTCGAGCGCTTTGGCGTTTCTAAACAGGACCGCCTGCCACCCGGCGGCCTTCGCGCCATCGACGTTCCTCTGGCTGTCATCGATGAAGATCGTGGCGGCCGGATCGAGGTCGAAGCTGGCGGCGTGAAGGTCGTATATGCCACGGTCGGGCTTGATCAGGCCGACTTCGCCGGAGACGGTGACCCCGCGCGGGCGGTCTAGGAAGGGAAACTTCCGCCGCGCTTCAACAAACGTATCCGCCGCGAAGTTGGTGAGCATGGTGACGTCATGGCCGGCGTCGAGAAGTTCGAGCATCAGCGCGACGCTGTCCTCGTAGGCATGTGGGACCATCTCGTGCCAGTGCCGGCGGAAATTCCGTATGTTCTCTGCGTGGTCCGGGTGAAGGGCGATGAGCAGGCGCTCAGCCTCGTCCCAGGTCCGCCCGCGATCCTGCTCGATATTCCAGTCGTGCGTGCAGACGTTTTCGAAAAACCAGCGCCGATCCTCGATGTCGGGGATCAGCCGGCTGAAGGGCAGGTCTGGATCGTAGTGGATCAGCACTTTACCGATGTCGAACACGATGTGGCGGATTTCGGTCATGTCTCGGTCACCCTTGCGGTCGTCTCTGCCGCGTCACGCCGGGTATGGCAGCTTCGATCGCTTTTTTCATGACAGTCGGCAGCGCCTCGTCGTGGATATCGTCTGGCCGCGCCCAGCGATGCCCCGGTGGCGGCGCGAAATCCGGTACGGCCGCGCGATAGACCGAGAGTTCGAGTTCGAAATGCGTAAAAACGTGCAAAACCTTCCCGGCTGCGATCCAGTCCGCCGCCAGCGGCGCGGCCTGCGGTGTGGCGTCGCCGTCGACGCGGGCCGACCAGCCCGATGTCGGCACCTCGCTCATGCCGCCGAGCAAGCCCTTGTCGGGGCGCCGGCGCAAGAGTATGGCGCCGTCCGGGCGCATCGCCACGAAGGCGGCGCCGCGGCGCAGCGGCCGCCCTGCTTTCGCCGCGCGCAGCGGGAAGCGCTCGGGATCGCCCGCCTCCAATGCCGAGCACTCCGGACGCAGCGGGCACAGAAAGCAGGACGGCCGCCGCGGTGTGCAGATCGTCGCGCCGAGATCCATCGTCGCCTGCGCGAAATCGCCTGGCCGGTCTGCGGGGACCAGGGGGCGGAGGGCCTCGCGTACGATCCTCTTCGCCTCGGGCAGCGGGATCTCGATGGCGCGAAAGCGCGTCATCACCCGCTCGACGTTACCGTCGACGACGGCGGCCGGCCGACCAAACGCGATCGCGGCGATTGCCGCTGCCGTGTAGTCACCGATGCCGGGAAGTGTCCGTAACCCTTCTTCGCTGTTGGGGAAACGGCCACCGTAGACGGTGGTGACGAGGTCGGCGCAATTCTTCAGGTTGCGAGCGCGCGAATAGTAGCCCAGCCCGGCCCACGCCTTCATCACGTCCTCTTCGGCGGCATTAGCCAGCGCCGTTATGTCAGGCCATCTATCCACGAAGGCACGGAAATAGGGCTTTACGGCCTCGACGGTCGTTTGCTGCAGCATGATCTCTGAGAGCCAGACCCGGTAGGGATCGGCCCGCATACCGGACGATGTGTCGCGCGGACCGACCCGCCATGGCAGTTTGCGATGGTGCTCGTCGTACCAGGAAAGGAGACGTCGCGCGAAATCGTTGCCGGGCGTGCTTTCGCCGGGCTTTGCCGCTATCATGGTCTCGTTTCGAACGTTGGTCTGATCCATTGGATTGCTGGAAGCCATGACAGGGAAACGCGGAAGCGGCAATCCCGTGCCGGTCGGCGATCTCGCCACCGAAATCCTCGACCCGGTCATGCGCCGCCGCGCGGGTGTGTCGATCGGTCTGGTGCAGTCTTGGGACGAGATTGTCGGTCCACATCTCGCCGGGCGCACCCGGCCGGAAAAAATCCAGTGGCCCCGACGCATGAGCGACGACGACCCGTTCGAACCCGCGGTACTGTTGATTGCCTGCGAAGGGGCTGCCGCGTTGCATCTCCAGCATGAGACCGCAGAGGTGATCGGGCGGGTCAATGCCTATCTCGGTTTCCCGGCGATCGGCCGCATCCGCATCGTACAGAAACCCGTCCGCCGGAATGAGGAAGAGCCGAGGCAGCGCCCGCGCGCGCTGACGCCATCGGAGAAGGCGCATCTCGCCACGACGGTGCGCGGTATCGAGGACGATGGCCTGCGCCAGGCACTCGAGCGGTTGGGCACATCCATCCTCGGCTCCCGAAGCTCCGGTTCCCGTTGAGCGCCGATCTCTCGCGAACGTGATCGGTATTGACGTGAAGGCGGATTGGTATGAGGAAAAGCATGCCTTAATTCGCGCCTACTCTCGCCTTTCTGTCGGTTTCGGCCGCAGTATTCTTCCATATTCCAGGTGATTCGATGATCCGTTCCGTTCCCCGTCGTTACGTCCTTGCCTCGCTAGCCGTCGTGCCTGCGGCGTTGTTGCTCGCTTCCTGCAGCGATTCCGGCGACAAGGCCGAGGCGCCGAAGCCCGCGGAGCCGGCGGCTCCGGCCGAGCCCAAGGTCGAAGCGCCAAAGTCGGCCGGCGCGGTCGACATGGCAAAGCTGCTGGAACCTGGGGCGCTTTCCGAGCAGGCGCTGGGAAAGGCCGACGCCCCGGTCACCATCGTCGAGTACGCCTCGATGACCTGCCCGCACTGTGCGACTTTTCACGAGAAGACGCTTCCCGAGTTGAAGACTAAATACATCGATACCGGCAAGGTCCGTATGATCTTCCGCGAGTTCCCCTTCGATCCGCGGGCGGAGGCCGGCTTCATGCTGGCGCGCTGCGCGAAGGACAACTATTTTCCGATGATCGAAGTTTTGTTCAAGCAGCAGCAGAACTGGGCGGCGGTGCAGAACGCCAAGGACGCGCTCCTCCAGATTGCCAAGCTGGCCGGTTTTTCACAGGAGTCCTTCGAGGCGTGCTTGACGGACCAGAAGCTTCTGGAGGATGTCAGGGCTGTGCGGGAGCGCGGTGCGAAGGATTTCGGCGTGGATTCCACCCCCACCTTCTTCATCGACGGAAACAGGTACCCGGGAGCGTTGTCGATTGCGGAACTGTCGGCGATCATCGATCCGCTGCTTTCCTGATCTGCTGATCCCCGGCGTCTACGGCCGCCGGGGGGATCCGGCCTTCGCACGTCTCCATCTATGCCGCGCCGGCGCGGGGAGTAGCGCATGAGGTTCTCGCGGCTACGTCTCCTCGGTTTCAAGTCCTTCGTCGAGCCTTCCGAGTTCGTGATCGAGCGCGGTCTGACCGGTATCGTCGGGCCCAACGGCTGCGGCAAGTCGAACCTCGTCGAGGCGCTGCGCTGGGTGATGGGCGAAAGCTCGTACAAGAACATGCGCGCGTCAGGCATGGACGACGTCATCTTCTCGGGTTCGGGTACGCGTCCGGCGCGTAACACGGCCGAAGTCACTCTTTTCCTCGAGAACACCGACCGTACGGCGCCCGCCGCCTTCAACGACGCCGACGAACTGCAGGTATCCCGGCGGATTGAGCGCGAGGCTGGCTCTGTCTACCGCATCAACGGCAAGGAAGCCCGCGCCAAGGACGTACAACTCCTGTTCGCCGACCAGTCGACCGGCGCGCGCTCGCCCTCGATGGTGGGGCAGGGTCGCATCGGCGAACTGATCCAGGCGAAGCCGCAGGCGCGCCGCGCCCTGCTTGAGGAGGCCGCCGGCATCTCCGGCCTGCACACGCGCCGCCACGAGGCCGAGCTGCGCCTGCGCGCCGCCGAGCAGAACCTCGAACGCCTGGACGACGTAGTCGGGGAACTGGAATCCCAAATCGAAAGCCTGAAGCGGCAGGCGCGCCAGGCCGCGCGCTTCAAGAACCTCTCCGCCGACATCCGCAAGGCCGAAGCGACGCTGCTCCACCTGCGTTGGACGCTCGCCAAGGCCCAGGAGGCCGAGGCCAAGTCGGCACTCGCCGTTGCCACCTCGCTGGTCGGCGAGCGCGCCGAAGCCCAGATGCACGCCGCCAAGGAACAGGCGATCGGTGCGCACCGCCTGCCCGAGCTTCGCGATGCCGAGGCGTCGTCGGCGGCGGCCGTGCAGCGTCTCTCCATTGCGCGGACCCAGATCGAGGAGGAGGCGGCGCGCATCCGCGCCCGCCAGGCCGAGCTCGACAAACGCATTGGCCACTTCGATGCGGACATCCGCCGCGAGGAGCAGATGGTCCGCGACAACGCCGACGTACTTGCGCGGCTGTGCACGGAGGAAGCATCGCTCCAGGCGGACAACGCCGGCGCGACCGAACGCGAGATCGCAACGCGAGTCGCATTCGAAGAAGCCACGACGAAGCTCTCGCTGAGCGAAGGCGCTTTGTCCAAGCTGACCGCGGAGCGCGCCGAGGCCGCTGCGGCCCGCCAGCAGGCCGAGCGCGCGCTACGCGACAGCGCGGAGAGGCGCGACCGCCTACGCCGCCAGATCGCCGACGTCGATCGCGAGACCCAAGAGATTGCGCAGAGGATTGCCGGGCTCGCCGATCCGGTCGAGAAGCGTCGTCTGGTCGACCACGCCGCCGAGGCGCTCGCACTCGCCGAGGGCGCGGCCGTCGCCGCCGAAAGGGCCGTCGCCGAGGCGCGGTCGGCCGAAAGCAGCCTTCGCGCGCCGCTGCAGGAGGCGCGGGCCGTACTCGCACGCGTCGAGACGGAAGCGCGCACGCTGGCCAAGATCCTCAACGCTTCCGGCGGCGGGCTCTTTCCGGCCGTCCTCGAGCAGATCCGCGTCCGCAAGGGTTTCGAGACGGCGCTCGGTGCAGCGCTCGGTGAGGATCTCGACCTGCCGCTCGATCCGGGGGCGCCGGCGCATTGGGCGGGCGCCGAGGCGGATTCCTCCGATCCGGCCCTGCCAGAGAGAGTCCAGCCGCTCTCCTCGGTGGTCGAGGCACCCCGCCAACTAGCCCGCCGGCTGGCGCAGATAGGTATCGTCGAGCCGGGCGACGGGCATAGGATGCGGCCGCTTCTAAAGCCGGGACAACGCCTTGTCAGCCGCGACGGTGCCCTATGGCGCTGGGACGGCATGGTTGCCAGCGCCGACGCCCCCACTGCTGCCGCACAGCGCCTGGCGCAGAAGAACCGCCTTGCTGAGCTCGATGCCGAGGCCGTCGCCGCCACCAGGACGCTCCGCACAGCCGAGGAGGCTCTTGGCGCGGCTGAGGCGAGGGTTCGCCTTGCCGTGGAGAATGAAAAGCACTGCCGCCAGGCCTGGCGGGATGCCCAACATCACGTCGAGAGCGCGCGCGACACCTTGGCAAAGGCCGAGCGCGCCGCCGGCGAGCTGTCCAGTCGGAGGGCAGCCCTTGCGGAGGCGCGGTTGCGTCTTGACGATAGTCAGTTGGAAGTGAATGCGGCTCATGCCGAAGCCGAACGGGCACTGGCCGCCTTGCCTGATCTCGGCGATCTCCAGGTACGGCTTGATCGCACCGCCGCCGACGTCGCCCGCGACCGAGCCACGCTCGCCGAAGCCCGGGCCAACTACGAGGGATTGCGACGCGAGGCCGAGGCGCGGTTGCGCCGGCTCACCGCAATCGAAGGTGAACGGGAGGGCTGGAAGGTGCGCGCAGAAAATGCGGATCGCCAGATCGCCATCCTAGCCGCGCGGCGCGACGAGGCAGCCGGCGAACGCGACACGCTTGCCGACGCGCCTGACGAGCTCGACGCTAGGCGCCGGGCTCTGCTGAGTCAGCTTTCGGAGGCCGAGTCGCTACGCAAAGCCGCTGCCGACCGCTTGCATGAAGCCGAAACCCGCCAGCAGGCCGCCGACAAGGCCGCCACCAGCGCCATCCAGTCCCTCGCGACGGCACGCGAGGAGCGCGCGCGCGCGGAAGAGCGCCTGACCGCCGCCGATGACAGGCGGCGCGAGATCGAGGCACGTATCCAGGAGGCGCTGAACACGCCGCCTCATCTTGTGATCCGACATACCGGTCTCGAAGCCGATGCGCTGATGCCCGAGATGGCCGACGTCGAGCGGCAGCTTGACCGGTTGAAGATTGAGCGCGAGAGGCTCGGTGCCGTAAACCTGCGCGCTGAGGAAGAGCAGAAGGAACTTTCGGAACGGCTGGAAACCATCGTGTCGGAGCGCGAGGACGTAATCGAGGCGATCAGGAAACTTCGCCAGGGCATCCAGAGCCTGAACCGCGAAGGGCGCGAGCGGCTGCTTGCCGCCTTCGATGTGGTCAACGGCCATTTCCAGCGACTATTCTCGCACCTGTTTGGCGGCGGAACGGCCGAGTTGCAGCTCATCGAGTCCGAAGACCCCCTTGAGGCGGGTCTGGAGATCCTTGCCCGGCCTCCCGGAAAGAAACCGCAGACCATGACGCTGCTCTCCGGCGGCGAGCAGGCGCTCACCGCGATGGCGCTCATCTTTGCCGTGTTCCTGACCAATCCGGCGCCGATCTGCGTGTTGGACGAGGTCGACGCTCCGCTCGACGATCACAATGTCGAGCGTTTCTGCAACCTGATGGACGAGATGGCGACGTCGACCGAGACGCGTTTCGTCATCATCACGCACAATCCGATCACCATGGCGCGAATGAACCGCCTGTTTGGCGTGACGATGGCCGAGCAGGGTGTCAGCCAACTCGTCTCCGTCGACCTCCAAGCCGCGGAACTCATGCGGGAAGCGAGCTGATCAGCCCATCTGCAGTTGGGGCAACAAGTCACTGAAATAAGCGATCGTCCGCGCCAGCCCTTCCTCGAGACCGATCTTCGGCTCCCAGCCGAGCGTTTCCTTAGCTCTGGTGATGTCGGGGCGCCGCTGGCGCGGATCGTCCTGGGGCAACGGGCGGTACTCGATCGGCGAGCGCGATCCCGTCGGCCGCACGGTCATTTCGGCGAGTTCGCGGATCGAGAATTCGAAGGGATTGCCCAGATTTATCGGACCGGTCACCGTTTCGTCGGTGTCCATGAGGCGGATGAAACCGTCAATCATCTCGTCGACGTAGCAGAACGACCGCGTCTGCGACCCGTCACCGTAGAGGGTGATCGGCTCGCCGCGCAGCGCCTGGATGACGAAGTCCGA
Source organism: Rhizobiaceae bacterium (assembly GCA_905339215.1). Lineage (GTDB taxonomy): Bacteria > Pseudomonadota > Alphaproteobacteria > Rhizobiales > Rhizobiaceae > DUSC01. The sequence continues at coordinate 22,026 of CAJPFN010000013.1, read as the reverse complement.
GACCACCCGCCCGTCGGCATGATGCATACGCGGACCATAGGTCTTGAAGATACGCACCACCTTGATCGGGAGGCCGCACTGGCGATGATAGTCGAAGAACAGTGTTTCGGCGCAGCGCACTCTTTTATCGTAGCAGGAGCGAGGACCGATCGGATTGACGTTGCCCCAATATTCCTCGGTTTGCGGATGTACCGTCGGATCGCTGTAGACCTCGCTTGTCGATGCCTGGAAGATCCTGCACTTAAAGGCGTGGCGGGGAAGTCCGAAACCGTCCGAACGCTCGATCGCGATCATCCCGCAGGACGGCAGGAGGCGCAGCAGGGCGAAGTAGATCGGGCACGTGACGGCGCCATAGAGGTCACCCGGCCGCCCCTTCAGGACCGTGAACTTGAAGGCGGCGAGGAACGAACGCGAGTGCCAGCCTGGATAGAGCGGCGGATGCAGGACTACGAGCCCGTACCGGCCCGCGCGAATGTCGCGAAAAGCCGAGAGCAAGCTGCGCAGGCCGAGATACGGCCGCGTCTTGCGCAAATCCGCACGGTAACTCGTGTAGAACGTATCCGTCCTGTCCGGCAACGCCCAGTGGAACAGCCCGGTCTCGCCGATCTCGAGGATTCGCACCGTCGGTAGCGTTTCCGGCGCGGGCTCGGTTCCTGTCTTCATTGCAGCTCCGCCCGCCGCGTTCCCGGAGCCGCTGTCTTCCTCGATTGTCAAAAGCGCATAACGAGGCCGACTGCATGCCGCGATCCTCACAAGCGTGAGTACCTTGCCACCGTATGAAACCTCACGAAATCCGGCGTCGTCAGTGCGTCGAAACCTTGATCCTTTCAACCGATTTTTCCGTGGCAGGCCGGACTTCGAACGAATATGACGTCGGCACCAGATTCCCTTGGCGAGGACGCGCGATGACGAAATGGGTCTACCTGTTCGGGGACGGCGCGGCCGAAGGGCGCGCCGAAGACAAGAACATCCTCGGCGGAAAGGGTGCCAATCTCGCCGAAATGTGCAGCCTTGGTCTCCCTGTTCCGCCTGGTTTTACGATAACGACGGAAGCCTGCAACTGGTTCTACGCCAACTCAAGGAGTTATCCGTCCGATCTTGCCGATCAGGTCGATGCGGCCCTGGATCATGTGGCCGCGATAACTGGCAGGCATTTCGGCGACGCGACACGGCTGTTGCTCGTGTCCGTCCGTTCCGGCGCGCGGGCTTCGATGCCGGGCATGATGGACACCGTGCTCAATCTCGGGCTCAACGACGAGACAGTCGAGGCGCTCGCGACCGATTCCGGTGACGCGCGGTTTGCCTATGACAGCTATCGCAGGTTCATCCAGATGTACTCGGATGTCGTGCTGGGGCTGGACCATGAGGTCTTCGAGGAAATCCTCGAAGACGAGAAGGCTCGGCTCGGCCACGAGCTCGATACGGACCTGTCGGCCGGTGAGTGGCTCGACGTAATTTCGCTCTATAAAGCGAAGGTGCGCGAGGAATTGGAACGCGATTTCCCGCAGGATCCGCGCGAACAACTCTGGGGGGCGATCGGAGCGGTCTTCTCCAGCTGGATGAACCACCGCGCCATCACCTACCGGCGCCTGCACGACATTCCGGAGAGTTGGGGAACGGCCGTCAACGTCCAGGCGATGGTGTTCGGCAATATGGGCGACACGTCCGCGACCGGCGTTGCCTTTACCCGTAATCCGTCGACCGGCGAGAAGATGCTCTATGGCGAGTTCCTGGTGAACGCCCAGGGGGAGGATGTCGTTGCGGGGATTCGCACCCCGCAGAACATTACCGAAGCGGCGCGCATCGCGGCCGGCTCTGACAAGCCATCACTGCAGAAGCTCATGCCCGAAGCGTTCCGCTCATTTGTCGCCATCGCGGACCGCCTGGAGAACCACTACCGCGACATGCAGGACCTCGAGTTCACCATCGAACGCGGCAAGTTGTGGATGCTGCAGACCCGTTCGGGGAAGCGCACGGCCAAGGCGGCATTGCGCATCGCTGTCGACATGGCCGCTGAAGGCCTGATCACCCGTGAGGAAGCGGTGGCGCGCATCGACCCCGCCTCGCTCGACCAGCTCCTGCATCCGACCATCGATCCCGCGGCGAAGCGCGATGTCATCGGCATCGGCCTTCCCGCGTCGCCGGGCGCCGCTACCGGCGAGATCGTGTTCTCCTCCGACGAGGCCGAGGACCTGAAGGCCCACGGCCGCAAGGTGATCCTGGTGCGTATCGAGACCAGCCCGGAGGACATCCACGGCATGAACGCCGCCGAGGGTATCCTGACGACGCGTGGTGGCATGACAAGCCATGCGGCGGTCGTCGCCCGCGGCATGGGCAAGCCCTGCGTCTCGGGCGCCGGGTCGCTCAGGATCGACTACCGGGCCGGGACGATGACCGCGCTCGGCACCACTTTCCGCAAGGGCGACGTGATCACTATCGACGGCGCCAACGGCCAGGTGCTGCGGGGCGCCGTACCGATGTTGCAGCCGGAACTGTCCGGCGACTTCGCCGCAATCATGGAATGGGCCGACGATATCCGCCGTATGAAGGTGCGCACCAACGCGGAGACCCCGGCGGATGCGCGCATGGCGCGCTCCTTCGGCGCCGAGGGCATCGGTCTTTGCCGTACCGAACACATGTTCTTCGAGGGCGAGCGCATCGTCGCCATGCGCGAGATGATCCTCGCCGACACGGAGAAGGACCGGCGCGCGGCGCTCGCCAAGCTGCTTCCCATGCAGCGTTCCGACTTCGTCGAACTGTTCGAGATCATGGCCGGTCTCCCGGTGACGATTCGGCTGCTCGACCCGCCGCTGCACGAATTCCTGCCGAAGTCCGAAGATGAGATCGCCGAGGTCGCTATCGCGATGGGCGTGCCGACCGAGAAGTTGCGCCAACGCACGGAGGGGCTACACGAGTTCAATCCGATGCTCGGCCATCGCGGCTGCCGTCTGGCAGTCTCCTATCCGGAGATCGCCGAAATGCAGGCGCGCGCCGTCTTCGAGGCCGCGGTCGAGGCCGGGCGCAAGACTGGGAGCCCGATCGTACCCGAGGTGATGGTGCCGCTGGTCGGGCTGAAGAAGGAGCTCGACTTCGTCAAGGCCAGGATTGACGACGTCGCCAGGGCGGTAACCGCCGAGACCGGCGTCGAAATCGAGTACCTCGTCGGTACGATGATCGAACTGCCGCGCGCGGCCATCCGCGCCCATGTGATCGCCGAAACGGCCGAGTTCTTCTCCTTCGGTACCAACGATCTCACGCAGACGACCTTCGGCATATCGCGTGATGACGCTGCGGCATTCCTCGAGACCTATCGCCAGAAGGGCGTGGTCGAGCAGGATCCGTTCGTCTCGCTCGATGTCGACGGCGTCGGCGAACTCGTGCGCATCGCCGCCGATAAGGGACGCGCGGCGCGCCCGGACATCAAGCTCGGTATCTGCGGTGAACACGGCGGCGATCCGGCCTCGATCACCTTCTGCGAGGAGGTCGGTCTCGACTACGTCTCCTGTTCGCCGTTCCGCGTGCCGATCGCCAGGCTTGCCGCGGCCCAGGCCGCGGTGCGCGGTCGCGGTTGACCGGACGGTATCAGAGGACGTCGCGGGATGCCGGCCACTCCTCGGCTTCGATGAGGTCGCAGGCGGATTCGATGCCGGAGTAGAGGAGGGGATCGGCGCCATACGCGACGCCGCGGGCAGTCAGCGCCGCGCCGTCCTCTTCGCCGACCGCCTTCAGCGCGGTGACGAACGTCTCGGGATCGAACGGGGACGGCACCACCCGTCCCGCGCCGCTCAACGCGATATGGGGAGCGAAGCCACAGACGTCAGTTGCCACGACCGGCAGGCCGTTGACGATCGCTTCAAGGATGACCCCGCCTGTGACATCGACCCTTGCCGGGTGGGCGAGCAGATCGGCGGCTGCGACGGCATCGAAGTATCTGTCCTCCGAGACGTAGCCGAGCCAGCGAATGCGCTCCCCGATGCTAAGCCGGGTCGCGCGCGCGAAATCCTTGCGCGCTTTGCCGTCCGTAGAGGTCAGGCCACCCACCAGCAGGACCGCATTCGGACTGCGCGCCAGCGCCTCGACAACGCGATCGAGTCCCTTGACGATTGGCTGGAGGCCGAGCCACAGCCAGACGATCGAGCGGGGATCGAGGCCGAGGCGTTCCCTTGCCGCCAGGCGCGTTTCGGACCCGCGCAGGTCGGCGCGGCGCCGCGACGGCGGCAATGTCGGCGGAATGATCGCTATCCGCTCGCGGCTCGAAGGGTAGCGTTCGGCAAAGGCGCGCATCTGAGGTTGGGCCAACCCGATGATGCGGGTGTTTGCCTGTGGACCGAAGCAGCCTTCTTCGAGCGCGGCATGACTGCGAAAACGGGGCGTCAGCCGTTTCAGCAAAGGGGCGTCGGTCCTGTTGCGCAGGACATCGGCCAGGAACAGAATGTCAGCTCCCGGCGCCGGCTGGAAGGCGACGGTTCGATCGAAACGACCGCGGCTCGCCGCGACGAAGCTTCTGGCGAAGGCGCGAGCCCGGCCGTGGTTGGTCATCGAGAAGGTCGGCGGTTTCAGGCGGACGTGCCGGTACGGAACATCATCCCTTGCCGACGTGAACAGCGTCACCTCGTGGCCACGCCGCTCCAACTCTGCGGCAATGCGCAGGCAGTTATCTTCGAGACCGCCGACCGGCCGGAGCTTCTGAATTCCTAATGCGATCCGCATGGCGATGGGGTATCGAACTTTTTACCGGATGCCGATGAGACCGACTAAGATTAATACATCGGTCGTTTTGCTGATGGAGGCTTGTAGTTCAAACGACGCGCAGCTCTATGGCGAAACGCCTATCCGGATATTCGCTTCCTGGCTTTTAGCACCTGCGACCCCTCACCCAGGCTATCAAGACGCGTAGATATCGTCGGAGCGACGCAAAGTATATGCGTTTGCGCGATTTCCGAAAACGAGACGGGGTTCAACGCGGTACCGCCGGCCGAGATTTGATCGCAACTGTCGCCTTCGAAGATCCGGGAATGCTCGAAACGCACCTTGCGCTGGTCGGCGCGAAATCACCCACAACGTCCATGTTGTGGTTGACAATTCCCCCAACAGTCCCGGGTCCGAGCGGAATGACAGCCGTTCTCACGGTGTCGGGTTGAATGGGATGTGGCAAAATGTCTGAACCGCCCCAGCCGTCCGCGGGCGTTCGGCTTCGTCGAAGACGATTTCTTGCCGATCGCAGATGTCAACGCTTTCAGACCGCTCGAGGGTAGGCGATTATTTGGCGATCTGCGATGGACCAGCGACCGTTGGCTCATGTGGAACGGCTGCTCTTCTGTTCGCTTCGGTATGCGACGAACCGCTCGACTTCTGAGCCGCCTTGAATCACGATTCACTTGTCTCCATAACGATCCTGTCGGGGACCGCTGTTTTGCGGGGAGCGAGCTTGTAGATGCGTGAATCCTCTGATCGCCCGGTGATGGATGACATCACCATCGTGATAAAGACATTCGAGCGCCCGGAAGCCGTCAGGGCGAGCTACCTTTCGATTCGTACATTCTACCCACTGACGCCGATCGTCGTTGTCGACGACAGCCGTCTAGCAATCGACTCCGCCGAATTCGATCGCCTGACAACCTATCTCAAGACGGATTTCAACATAGGTCTCTCGGCTGGACGCAATCTAGGTGTTTCTGCTGTTAATACAAAGTATACGATGCTTATCGATGACGACATGTTATTCACAAACAATACCCGTTTGGATTTGTTAAAAGAACCGCTTGCAACCGGGGAGTTCGATATTTGCGGCTGTCGCGTGATGAATTTCGGCCGAGATGAGATACTATATCATGGCGTATTTGATTTGCAGGAAAATACACTTAAGCTACTTATCGAGCATATGAAGGGGCATCGCCAGGGATTTGCAGTCTATGATTTCTGCCACAATGCGTTCCTGGCCAGCACATCTTTCTTGAAGGAGAATCCTTGGCGGCCCGAACTCAAGCTGAGGGAACACGAGGAATTCTTCTATCGGCTGCACTCTGCCAGACCGAGCAGGGTAACCATCCGCCCCGAAGTCTTCGTCGAACACTATCCGCTGCGAACGCGGTTTTATTCTCGATATCGAGCCCGCGTTTCAGGTTACTACGATCTCGCGCGGCAAATGCACGGCTTGGACGCGATTATCCTGGTCCCCTCGCCAAAGCAGCATCTCATCCGGCAACATAGGCAGGAATCCAAAGGAATTCGGCGGCTGATGAACAAGCTCGCCCGGTGGTGATTCGGTCCGTCGACAGCGACTGTGCATGAATCGCGCGGCCGCCCTCCCGGACCGGCCGATATGCACAATCCCCGCGCTTTCGGGACGCGCGGTCGCGCCGGCGGGCGTCGAGCGACGTTGCGGATGGCTGCACAAAGGCGGATGGTGCAACGACCCGACGTTTCACGGTGATAAGCGCGGCGCGGCCATCCATCTGCTCGCGCTGGACGTTCCCCAGGAGTTGGAGGAGCGTCTTGTCGCCACCCATCCACTCGCCTGCTTATCCACCCATGTCGCAGCGGATCATTTCTGCGCAGACCGCGTAAATATGGATGCTCTCGCTGTTCGAGGCGAACGTCGCGATCGGCGGGAGGCCGCCCAGGTCGATAGGAACCGGGACCGTCTTCTGATCGCCCCCGGACCATACGACGAGCACGTCGAATTCTTTCGTCTTCTCAAATTCGGTTGGCGGCAGTCCAAGAAGATGCGTAACGCCACCCGTTGTCCGGTAGGGGCGCCCGGAGAAGTAGGCAACCCTCGTTTCATTGATCCAGATTCTCGATGACTTGGGGACGTTCGTTCGAATCCACTGGCCCGCGTCCTTGATGTGATGTGACGCGCTCGGCTGCGGCATATCGTAGATGAGTGTCACCAGGCTCGCGACCACCAGCGAAGGAAAGACGAGGAAGGCGCGCGGCCGGAACATGAGCAGTTCCCGCCAACTCGCCGTTGCGCAAAAAATGATCCCGAACATGGCGAGCAGAGCCAATGCCATCGGATAGCGCCAGTCCATCAGTGCGTTGATGAACCCGAAGAGGAATAGCATCGGTATCTGCGCGAGAGTAAACCACGCGATCGGCAGGATCGCCTTTCTGGGTACCAGCCGGTTGGGAATAAAGGCGAAAAGGCCATAGAGTGCGAAGACCGGCGTGATCGCGCGAATCGTGTCCATCACCGTCATGCCAAGGACGACGCTCGCGTAGGCCGACCATTTCCGGCCCGAGCCGCCCTGTAGGACTTCCGTCGCGAGTATGTCGACCCGACGCTGGATGACATCCGTGAATAGGGTAAGGTCGATCGTTGCGGCCTTGCCGGCGACCCATTTGCCGAAGGTCCCGTTGACCCAGACGCCGAAGGCGAAAGGCAGCAGCAGCGTTACCCCGAAAATGAACACGGCGATGGTCGATACCTGCGCTGTGAGCGTTCGCAGCCTCTTCAGGACATAATACCCGGCCACGAGAAGGATGAGGTAGAGACCTTCTACGCGGAAGAAGCTCGCGCCGAGGAGCGCCGCCGCGAGAGCTAGCTTCCGCCACACCGTCGGCCGTTCGTTGTCGGCAACCGCCAAGTACACCGCCGCCATGAACAGCGCGATGTAGCCGTGGTCGCGGATGATCCATGAACGCAACTGCAGCAGCTGCGGATGGAAGACGATGAAGGCCGTCGCGATCGTGACCACGGCGCGGTCCCGGTTGGAGAATTCCGACGCCAGGGCGATGAAGACGAGTGTCGTGACAAGTGCGAACAGCGCGTTGACGATTTGTGCAGCGACGAGCGCCTCCAGGCCTGTCGCCATCTGGGTGAGTGCGATAACGACGCTGTAGGCCGGCCATTTGTAGATCGCCAGCCCGTCGTAGATGCGCCCCGCGGCAAGGTAGTCGGATGCACGGAGGTAGAGCACGGCATCGGGATTGGGGATGGTACCGATCCATATGCTCCACGCCGAAAGCGCGAGGCTGGCGAACGCGGCGCACAGATAGTGCCACCTCAGGGGGGATACGCCGATTTGGTATTGTCCTGTCACCAACACCCCGTCCGATCGCCCACGCTGAAAACGACTTCAAGGACGAAATGCCCCTACGACAAAGCGACGCCTCGGGCAAATGAGTTTGCGGCATGAAAAGACATGGCGGCGTGCCGCCCGAGCGTCTGCGTCGCGCCGGACGACACTATGCCCTCAGGCCTTCCTTGTGTACCCAGGCCTCGGTGTCGGCCAGCGCCCGCTCGAATCGATCGAACAGCTCGTTGAGTTCCGCCTCCGTGATGATCATAGGTGGGCAGAACGCGATGGTGTCGCCGAGGGAGCGCAGGATCGCCCCGTGGTTCTCAACGAAGCGCGATAACTGGGCGGCGACGCCCTGCTTCGGATCGAAGGGCCGTTTCGTCGCCTTGTCGGCGACCAGTTCGGCCCCCCCGACGAGACCGCAGAAGCGTGTTTCGCCGACTAGCGGATGCTCGGCTATCCGCGTCAGCCGTGCTGCGAACACCGGGGCCAAGGCACGTACGCGGCCGAGGATATCCCTCTTCTGGTAGATCTCGATTGCCTTGACACCGAGCGCGCAGCCGAGCGGGTGTCCGCCATAGGTGAAGCCGTGGCCAAAGGTTCCGGCCGCGGCCGAATTGTCGACGCAAGCTTGGTAGATCTCTTCCGGGACCAGCACGGCGCCGAGGGGGGCATAGGCCGCGGTCAGCTGCTTGGCGGCCGAGATGGTCGTCGGCTTCATCCCGAGCGTCTGGCACCCCCACCAGTTACCGGTGCGCCCGAAGCCGTTGATCACTTCGTCGTCGATGAAAAGGATGTCATGCTCTTCCAGGATCGGCTGGATTGCAGGAAAGTAATCCTTAGGCGGGACGATGACGCCGCCTGCGCCCATCACCGGCTCGGCGATCATTGCCGCAATCGTGTCCGGTCCCTCCCTCTCGATGAGTTCGCGAAGCGAATTGGCCAGCCGTGAAACGAATTCCACCTCGGTTTCCCCGTCCTTTGCATACCGGTAGTGGTGCGGGCAGTCGGCGTGCAGGACCCTGTCCACCGGCAGGTCCCAGTTAAGGTGGTTGGCCGGCAGGCCGGTCAGCGACCCGGCCATGACCGTGACGCCGTGATAGGCTTTCACCCGCGAGATGATCTTCTTCTTGTTCGGTCGGCCGAGTGCGTTGTTGTAGTACCAGGCGAGCTTCACCTGCGTGTCGTTGGCCTCAGAGCCCGAGGACGTGAAAAGTACGCGCGAGACCGGCATCGGCGCGATCTCCTTGAGCTTCTCGGCGAGTTCGATTGCCGGTTCTGTGCTCTTGGCGCCGAACACGTGATAAAAGGGGAGGGTCCGCATCTGTTCGATCGCCGCTTCCACCATCTCCTCATCACCGAAGCCGAGACCGGCGCACCAGAGACCGGACATGCCTTCGATGTATGCCCGGCCCCTCGTGTCGTAGACATGGACGCCGGCCCCCCTCTCCATCACCATCGCGCCGATCGACCGCAGCCGATGGATGGGCGTGTAAGGATGAAGTAGCGACTCGACGTCGCGCGTCTCGAGGTTGGAAAGGGGCGGAAGGCTGTTCATGCTCGGCAACTCCTAGGCGTCGGCGACACCCTAGTCGATCCGGGTACAGGCGTAAGAGGCCGCGACGACGGAAACGTACGGTCCAGGATCGGCTGCAACTGCCGTCGCGAGCTATCGCCGGGCATCGTCAGGCCGCAGCCTCCCACGCGTCGACCAGCGAGGCGTAGGACTTCGCCAGGGGAGCAAGCGGATTCTCGCTGTCTTCAACCGGTTCGACGCGTAGCGGATCGCCGTGGGGTGGCAGGATGACGAGTGCAATAAGCCTGGCTTCTCCATCGCCGAGGCGGACCGCCGCAATCTTCTCGCCGATGACGGAGTGTTCCGTGAAGCGGAACAGCAGTTCGCCGCCGGCGGACGAGAGAACCTGCTTCAGCGCCTCGTCGAAGGCCTCTGGATCGAACGCCTTGGTGGCCCCCTCGGCGTCGTTGGCTTCGGCATTGCCCTCCGACGGATCTTCTCCTGCGCCGGCGCTCACGGGCGCGCTACCATGATGTGCCGGCGCAAGGTCGGGTTCCGGCGCGTTGGCCGCCGAGTGCGACGCCATCGAGACCTGCTGTTGGGCTTCCGCCTCGGGTTGCTCCGTTTCGATGGAAGGGGAACTGCCGACGTCGACCGCCGGCTCGGAAGTAGGCGCAGAACCGGCTTCGCCGGTCGTCACCGCGATCTGGTCCGGGACCGGGAGGGGGGTCGTATCGGCGGGGGGCTGGGGCGTGTCCATGGAGGCCTCGCTGTGGAATGCGGCTTGCGCCGTCATAACCCCCTGCCGCCCGCCGGTTTCTTCGAGCAGCATGGCCGCAATAAGGCAGGACCGGCTGAGGCCGTCTGGCACGGTCGCGGTGACTCTGTCGCTGCCTTTGCGTAACGCCTTCTACCCTCTGGACAAAGCCGCGCGCGGAGCCAAGATTGCCGCCATTCGCCCGGAGGGAGGTTTTCACATGCCCGGACTGATGCAGGACTGGCCGCTACTTTGCCACAAGATCATCGACAATGCCGCACGGCAACATGGCAACCGAGAGATCGTCTCCCGGTCGGTCGAAGGGCCCATCGTCCGTACCACCTACCGTGACCTGCGCCTGCGCGCTCTCAAGGTGGCGCAGAAGCTCGAACGCGAAGGCTATGGGCTCGGCGACCGCATTGCGACACTCGCCTGGAACTCGGCACGTCATCTGGAGGCGTGGTTCGGGATCATGGGCATGGGCGGCGTCTATCATACGCTCAATCCCCGGCTCTTTCCCGAACAGATTGCCTGGATCATGAATCACGCCGAGGACAGGGCGGTCTTCGTCGACCTTACCTTCGTCCCGCTGATAGAGAAGCTGGCGCCGGCGGTTAAGTCCTTGAAAAAGGTGATTGTTCTCACCGATGCTGCGCATATGCCGCAGACATCGCTGGCCAATGCCGTGCCTTATGAGGAGTGGTTGGCAGACGCTGACGGCGATTTTGCATGGAAGAGCTTCGACGAGAACACCGCCGCGGGCATGTGCTACACGTCCGGCACCACGGGAGACCCCAAAGGGGTGCTCTACAGCCACCGTTCCAACGTTATTCACGCCATGATGGCGGCGATGCCCGACGCCATGGGAATTTCCTCGCGCGATGTCATTCTGCCCGTCGTGCCGATGTTCCACGCCAATGCCTGGGGTCTAGGCCAGAGCGCGCCGATGATCGGTGCCAAGTTGGTCATGCCGGGCGGCAAGATGGATGGCGCGTCGATCTACGAACTCCTCGACACCGAGAAGGTGACCTTCACCGCCGCCGTGCCGACAGTGTGGCTGATGCTTCTCCAGTATCTCGAGGAAACCGGCAAGCCACTGACATACTTGAAGAAAGTGGTCATTGGCGGTTCCGCCTGCCCGCGTGCCATGACCAAGAAGTTCCAGGAGAACTACGACGTTGACGTCATCCATGCCTGGGGCATGACCGAGATGAGCCCGCTCGGCTCCCTGTGCACCCTCAAACCGGAGTACGCCGACCTCAGCGGCGATGCCCGTCTCGATATCCAGCAGAAACAGGGCTACGCGCCGTTCGGCGTCGAGATGAAGGTGACCGACGACGACGATACCGAACTGCCGTGGGACGGCAAGACCTTCGGTCGCCTCAAGGTCCGCGGTCCGGCCGTGGCGAAGGCCTATTACGGCGGTGCTGGCAAGGAACAGTTCGACAGCGAGGGATGGTTCGACACCGGCGACGTCGCCCATATCGATCCCAACGGCTACATGCAGATCACCGACCGCGCCAAGGACGTGATCAAGTCGGGCGGCGAGTGGATATCGACCATCGATCTCGAGAATCTGGCGGTGGGCCATCCCGATATAGCCGAAGCTGCGGTGATCGGCGTTTCCCATCCGAAGTGGGACGAGCGGCCCCTGCTCGTCGTCGTGCGCAAGCCGGGCAGGGAGCCGTCGCGGGAGGATATCCTCGGCTATATGGAAGGCAAGGTGGCGAAGTGGTGGATGCCCGACGACGTCGCCTTCGTTGCCGAGATCCCGCACACTGCGACTGGCAAGATTCAGAAGACTACGCTGCGCGAGCAGTTCAGGGGCTACAGGCTGCCGACCGCTTGAGGTGGGCGGCGACTGGACCAAGGCTCGGGTGCCTTGACGCTCTTGGCGGCGATCGCATCGCTGCGCTTGGCCGATTGCCGCTTCAAACGCGGCGGAATCCGCACTATGCACGGTGCCCGATCAAATGGATGTCGGCTTTGTTATGGCGCTGATTCTGGAACGGCGATCCCGTTCCGCGTGGTGGTCGCGGCGGGTCGCGGTCTTCTCCGCGGTGCTCCTCGCCATGGCGGGGCTCACCCACCGCTACGGCATGATCGATACGGTTTCCCTGTTCTGGATCGTCGGTGCGGCCGGTGTTCTGGCATTGCTCGGCCTTACCCTAGCCATGGCCGGGTTGTCGCAGATCTGGCGTGAGGGCTGGACCGGCGCACGCGACGGTCTTCTTGGCGCGGGCGTGGCGTTAGTTGTCCTGATGCCGTTCCTCATCGCCGGTTACCGGTTCTTCGCCTACCCGGCCCTCGTCGACATTTCCACCGACCTCGTCGATCCGCCCCGCTTCGCCTTTCTCCAGGGTATGAGGATGCCTCAGATGAACGAGATCGGCCCGATCGGCGAAGAGGCCGCGGCAGTCCAGCAGCACAACTATCCCGAGATCACCGGGCGTCGCTACGACCTCGCCGCCGAACGCACTCTCGCGATCGTCAGGCAACTGGCCGCAGCGCGTTCGTGGTCGGTCGTCTTCTCCTCCGACGCCGTGGGCGACGAGCCCATCGCCGCGGACACTACAATAGAGGCCGTGGTTTATTCCCTGCTGCTGGCTATTCCGTCGGATGTAGCCATCCGGATCGTCGACGAGCAGGGATCGACCTATGTCGATATGCGTTCGGCGTCCCGTTACGGTCTGCACGACTTTGGCGAGAACGCGCGCACCATCGAGGCCTTCCTCTCGGACCTCGACGCGGAGGCGTCCTTGCAGGTCGGCGTAACGGTCGACGAACCTTCCGAATAATAGCTGCAATCGAAACGCCGTGCGCATCGCTCGGCCAGTCGCTTCACGCGGGTCGATATTCGCTCTCGAACGACGGCTCTCCCGACGTCACGGCGGCGCCACGGCCAACGAGATCCTCGAGATGTGCGAGTACCGAAAGGCCGGCGGCGCCATGGAGGCGCGGATCTGTCTCACGATAGATCGCCCGGACCATGTCTGGGATCAGGCGGTCGCCCTGACGAAGCCGCTCCAGAATGGCGCGCTCTCGCATCTTGCGGTGAGCCTTGAGACCTCGGATGAAAGCTTGCGGCGCGGTCACCAGCCCGCCGTGGCCGGGCAAGAAAAGGCGGTCGTCGCGATCGAGCAGACGATCGAGCGATGCCATGTAGTCGGACATGGCGCCGTCCGGAGGCGCGACGATCGAAGTGGACCAGGCCATCACATGGTCAGCCGAAAAGAGAAGGCCGGTCCCTTCCAACGCGAAGCAGACATGATTTGCCGCGTGGCCGGGCGTGTGCACGGCGCGCAGCGCCCATCCGTCCCCGGCGACGACCGCTCCGTCGGACAATGCGAGATCGGGCGCAAAATCGAAATCGGCGCTGGCGTCTAGGGGGTTCACCTCTCCAATCCGCAATGGGCGCGCGGCCCGGTGTGGTCCCTCGGCGCAGACAACCGCCCCCGTCTCCGCCTTCAGGCGTCGGGTAAGCGGTGAATGGTCCCGGTGCGTGTGGCTGACGAGGATATGGCTGACCGGGCGCCCCTGTGTCGCGCGCAGGATCGCCGCCATATGCGCGTCATCGTCGGGACCTGGATCGATCACGGCGAGCGTATCGCTACCGACGAGATAGGTGTTGGTGCCATGAAAGGTGAAAGGCCCCGGATTGTTCACCGTGATTCGCCTAACGCCCGGCGCGACGACAACCGCTTCGCCATAGGCGGGATCGAAGGTCATATCGAAATCCAGGGACATAGGTCGGCCTGCAAAGCGGCTTTGGAGGAAAGCGATTGCCGCTTATCATGGAAGCCAATATAGGCAAACCTGAAGTCGGTTTCCGTCATCCGATAACGAAGGGATCCTCCATGACCGTTGCAGCAGTCTCCAGTCCGCTCATTTCCCTGACGCTTCCTCAGGACCGCTCCGGCCGCCTTGCCATGCAGGCGATGGCTGCCGTCGCCGGGTCGATCCTGCTCGCTCTTTCGGCCAAGGTCACGGTCCCCTTCTGGCCGGTGCCGATGACGCTTCAGGTCCTCGCAGTATTCCTGATCGGCGCTGCCTATGGACGCAACCTTGCCGTCGCCACGCTGCTGCTCTACCTCGCCGAAGGCGCGGCCGGCCTTCCGGTCTTTGCCACCGGTGCGGGCCTGGCTTATATGGCCGGACCGACTGGCGGGTATCTCGTCGGCTTCGTCGTCGCTGCGGCGATCGCGGGATGGGCGGCTGATCGCGGCCTCGACCGCAATCCGCTGAAGCTGTTCGGTGCCATGCTGGTCGGCGAGGTCGCGATCCTCGGCTTCGGCGCGGCCTGGCTCGCGGTGCTGTTCGGGGCGGAGAAGGCGATCGCCTTCGGCGTCGGCCCCTTTATTGTCACCGACGTCGTCAAGGTGGCGCTCGCTGCGGCGATCGTTCCGGCCGTATGGGGCCTCCTGGCGCGCTTCAAGGCCTGATCGACTGTCCAGCTTGTCTCCGAAACAGGCGCCGCATGGCGCCTGTTTTGCCATGAGCCTGACCTTTCGAGACGAAACAATTCGTCACCGACCGCCGAAGGATTGCGACGCTGCGCCGCTGGAAAAAAGCGCGCGTCGGGTCTATCGAGCCGTAGCGCCCGGCACGGACAATAGCGGACACCTTCCATGAAGAATCCTATCCCATTCATCGATCTCGCCGCTCAACAGGCGCGGATCCGCGACCGCGTCGAAGCCGCGATGCGTCGTACGCTCGATCACGGCGCCTACATCATGGGTCCCGAGATCGGGGAGTTGGAGGCCGGCCTTGCGGCTTTTTGCGGCGCACGTCACGCGATTGCATGCTCGAACGGAACCGACGCTCTGGCGCTGGTGCTGATGGCGAAAGGCGTCAGAAGCGGCGATGCGATCTTCTGCCCGAGCTTCACCTTCGCCGCGACCGCGGAAGTGGTCGCTTGGCTGGGCGCGACGCCCTTCTTCGTCGATATCGAAGCAGATACGTACAACATGGACCCGGTGAGCCTCAGTGCGGCGATCGGCGAGGCCAGGGCCGCCGGTCTGAAGCCGAGGGGTGTCATTTCCGTTGACCTCTTCGGCCTGCCGGCCGACTACGACCGGATCGAGCCAATTGTCGCGGAGAATGGCCTGTGGCTGCTTTGCGACGCCGCCCAGGGTTTCGGTGCGACCTACAAGGACCGGAGTGTGGGTACCATCGGCGTGGCGACGACGACCAGCTTCTTCCCCGCAAAACCGCTCGGCGCATACGGCGACGGAGGGGCGGTCTTCACCGACGACGACGACATGGCTGCGCTTGTGCGTTCGCTGCTCTTCCACGGCAAGGGAGACGATCGCTACGACAACGTCCGTATCGGCATGAACGGTCGCCTCGACAGCCTGCAGGCCGGCGTACTGATCGAGAAGCTGGCGATCTTCCCGGACGAGATCGAGGCGCGAAACCGCATTGCGGCCCGCTATTCGGAGGGGTTCTCCAATCTTCTCGTCGCGCCCCATGTACCTGACGGATCAACGTCAGTCTGGGCTCAGTATACGCTTCGTGCGCCCGGCCGCGACCGCGATGCCATCACGGCCGCCCTCAAGGCGCGGGGCGTGCCGACCGCGGTCTATTATCCAAAGCCGCTCCATCAGCAGACCGCGTACCGGGAATTCCCCGTCGTCGGGGGATCGCTGCCCGTTAGCGAGCGCGCGGCAGGCGAAGTGTTCAGTCTGCCGATGCATGCCTATCTCGATGAGGAGACACAGGACTTCATCATCGATTCGGTCCAGTCGGTGCTTCAGGTCAACAGATAATGCCCGGCCTGGGCGAAGCGCAACACTGCTTCGACGTTGATCTGTATTGATTTTCGGGGGATAACTTCCCCACATCGCGGTAGCGTCGAGTGTCGTTGATGGGGGGAGGCAGCATTTTCAGGCCGCCCCGGAAGGCAAGGGTCCGGTCCGGTCGCGCAATATGCGGCCAGGATCGCGGGGGGTAGTAAGGCGGTTTTGTTCAGTTCGTTTTCCAACCGGCTGATCTCCCTTCCGCGCTGGCGAAAGCGCATGCTTTTAGCCGTCTTCGATTTCCTGCTTCTCTTCTTCGCGCTCTGGATCAGCTACAAGCTGCGGCTGGGATTTGGTTTCTCGCCGGGTGCGGCCCAACTCGGGCTCATTGCCGCGGCGCCTTTCATCGCGCTCCCGATTCTGTACCGGTTCGGTTTCTATCGGGTCGTCGTTCGCTACGTCACCGACGTGACGGTATGGACGATAATAAAGGGATTGGCGCTGTCGATCGTGCTCTGGCTGGGTCTGGCCTACATGACTGAGCTGCGCGGCATACAGGGCGTTCCCCGCTCCATCCCCGCGATCTATTTCATTGTCGGGACCATCCTCCTGGCCGGTAGCCGGTTTCTCGCTAAATGGGCATTCGGTGCGACGATCGAACGGGTCGTCAATCAGAAGCGGATGCTGATCTACGGAGCCGGGCCCGTTGGCCGGCAACTCGCTGCCGCGTTGCGGATCGATCCGCGCAACCGGCCCGTCGGCTTCGTCGACGACGACCCGGTGCTTCATGGGGCCGAGGTGGCGGGTCTTCGCGTCCACGCGCCAGGCGACATCGGCGCGCTGGTCGAGGAACTACAAGTCGGCGAGATCATCGTCTGCTCGGATGCGGTCGACCAGAAGTCGAAGACCCTTCTCTTCCGGAAGCTGGCGAAGACGCCCGTCCGCATAGCATTCCTGCCGACGGCAGTGAGCGGATGGGGCGGAGACCTCGTCGGTCGCATCCGCGATATCGGTATCGACGACTTGCTCGGCCGTCCGATGGTGGCTCCGGATCCGGCGCTTCTCCGCGCGGCGGTGGCGGGCAAGACCGTGTTCGTCAGCGGCGCCGGCGGGTCGATCGGCTCGGAACTGTGTCGCCAGATTGTTGAACTAGAACCTAAAGCGTTGATTCTTCTCGATATCGACGAGTTCTCGCTCTACGAGATCGAGCGTGACTTGGGGCCGCGCGCCAGCGCTCCGGTTATACCGGTTCTCGGTTCGGTGGCCGACCGGCGGAAACTCGAACGCCTGTTTGGCGCGTACGGCATCGACACGGTCTTTCACGCAGCCGCCTACAAGCACGTGCCGCTGGTGGAAAAGAACGCGCTCGCCGGTATCGAAAACAACGTTCTCGGAACGTGGATACTTGCCGAGATCGCCTTCAATCACGAAGTCGAGTGTTTCGTGCTTATTTCCACCGACAAGGCGGTCCGGCCAACCAACGTCATGGGTGCGACAAAGCGCTGGGCCGAACTCATCGTTCATTCGTTCGCAAGGACGCAGCCCGTCCAGAACGGCCGAAGGCGATTCTGCGCCGTCCGTTTCGGCAACGTGATCGGCTCTCAAGGGTCCGTGGTTCCGCTCTTCAAGGAGCAGATAGCCCGCGGTGGCCCGGTTACGCTGACGGATACCGGAATGACGCGCTATTTCATGGCGGTCAACGAAGCCGTTGAACTGATCATTCAGGCCGCGAGCCTTGCGCGTGGCGGCGAGACCTTTTTGCTCGATATGGGAGAGCCGGTCCGCATTCGCGACCTCGCCGAGAACATGATCCGTCTCGCCGGCCTGTCGGTCCGGGACGACGACAATCCGACAGGTGACATTGCTATCGAAGTGGTCGGCGCGCGTCCCGGCGAGAAGGTGGTCGAGGAACTCTTCTACGATCCGGACCGCGTCGAGAAAACCGTGCATCCGAAGATCATGTTCGGCAAGAAGGTCCGAAACGATAACGGGCAGGTGAAAGAGGCAATCGGACAGCTTGCCGAAGCCGTGAATTGCGGCGACGAAGTCCGCGCGCGGAAGATCCTGTTCGAGTTTACCAGTGGGCGATGAGATTCCCTGGCCCGACCGCGCGGTCGGCCGGTCTTATTCTCTCCCCGCCCGGTTGAACTGGTCGATCAGCGGCTTCATCAGATAGGACCAGACGCTGCGCTCGCCGGTTCTGATGTGCACCTCGACCGGCATACCCGGTACCAGACGCTGTGACTTTTCGAGGCAGCTATCGCGATCTTCGATCAGGATCCGCGCGGCATAATAGGCGATATTATTCACTTCATCGCGGATGAGGTCCGGCGAAACGCGGTCGACCTTGCCGTGGCACTCCGGCGTGGTGTTGCGGTCGAAGGCGGAAAACAGGATCGCCACCGGCTGATCGGGCACAATTTCGTCGATTCGCGCCGGATGCACCTGGGCGTCGACCACGAGGGTATCTTCCTGCGGAACGATCGTCATCAACGTCTGTCCCGCGGTCACGACGCCGCCGACCGTGAAAACGGTGAGCCCCTGGATGGTGCCCGACAGCGGCGCGCGAATGACGGTGCGTGCCTGCTGGTCCTGTGCTACGGAACGACGTCCGGCAAGTTCGACCTCCCGCGCTTCGGCTTCTCGTAGCTCCGCATTGGCTGTCTCGCGGAAATCGTTCTCCAGCTGTATCACCTGAAGCGCGTTTTCGCTGATGCGCCCTTCGACCTCGGCGACGGCGGCGGTGAGGCGGCCGATCTCTCCGATGCGTTCCGCGATCCCCAGTTCGAGCGACGACAGCCGATCAAGCGGTACCAGCTTGCGTTCGTAAAGTGCCCGAACCGTGACGAGGTCGCGCTCGAGCACGACCCGCGCTTGGTCCGAGGCCTCCCTTTGCGCCTCTAGCCCAACGATCTGCTGGCGATATTGATCGTTGCGAGACCGCAGCGCCGTAATCTGGCTCTCCAGCGATCTGCGCCGGTTGAGGAAGAGTGCGCGCTCGCCCGTGATCAGCATGGCGATGCGCGGCTCGTCCTCGCGCTCTGCGAGAGCCGGAGGGACAGTCACGTCGTCCGCTTCGGCCATCTCCGCCTCGAGCCTGGCTCGCCGGATGCTGGCCCGGTCCAACTGGTCGCTCAGGACCTCAAGATTGGAACGCGTCGCGGTCTCGTCCAGCCGCAACAGAACGGCACCGGCCTCGACATAGTCCCCATTGCGCAGGTTGATCTCGCTGACGATGCCGCCGCTATGGTGCTGGACGCTCTTGACGTTGCTTTCCACCACGACAGTGCCGCTGGCAATAACGGCGCCCGCGAGCGATGTCGTCGCGATCCAGTAGCCGGCACCGCCGAGCAGCGCCACTGTCACAGCCAGACCGAACAGCGTGGTGGACGCTACCCCGTCGCTGCGGATACGCGACGGCCCCCCCTTCGTCGCGGAGGGTAAGCGGACCAGATCGGCAGCCGTGGCGTCGCTCATGACCGGAAGCTTTCCTTGCCGATGATGGCGAAAAGACGTCTCACGAGGGACGATCCTGCCGGCGCTCGTGCAGCGGCACGACGGTCTGTGGCCTCGGCTCCGTCGGCGGTTTGTCGTCTTGGCGGGGTTGGACCGGGCGAGCGATGCGGGCGAGCACCTCGTCGCGCGGTCCGAAAGCCTGCATCGTGCCGCCGGCCATGAACAGGAGCAGGTCTATGTTGACCAGCGCCGACGGCCGATGCGCCACGACGACCACGATGCCGCCGCGTTCGCGCACGTTCTTCACGGCCGCCGCTAGCGCTGAGTCACCGTCGGCATCGAGATTGGAATTGGGCTCGTCGAGCACGACGAGGAACGGGTTGCCGTAGAGCGCGCGCGCCAGCCCCACCAACTGCCGCTGTCCGGCAGAAAGGGTCGCGCCGCCTTCGCCGAGCCGGGTCTGGAATCCGTCGGGGAAGCGCAGCACCATCTGCTTGATACCCGCAGCTTCCGCAGCCGCGAGAACCGCCGCCGGATCCGCCTCGGGATCGAAGCGGGCGATGTTCTCCGCGACGGTGCCGTCAAACAGTTCGATGTCCTGCGGTAGGTAGCCGATGTCGCGGCCGAGCGCGGCCTCGTCCCATTGCTCGATCGCGGCGTCGTCGAAGCGGATCTTGCCTCGCAGCGGCAGCCAGGCCCCAACCAGTGCCCGCACGAGAGTGGATTTGCCGGATCCGCTGGGGCCGATGACGCCGAGGCCGTTGCCCGCCTCGAGGGCGAAGCTGACGCCGTGCACCAGCGGGCGCTGCTGTCCCGGCGCGGCAATGGCAAGATCCTCGACCGCAAGCCGCTGCTTGGGGCGCGGCAGGGCCAGCGGCCGTTCCTTGCGCTGGTTTGCCCGCAGCAGCTTGTTCAGTCGTTCGTAGGCTTGTCGGGCGGCGGCGAAAGCGCGCCAGTTGGCGATGGCGATGTCGATCGGTTGGAGAGCGCGCGCCAGCATGATGGACGAGGCGATGATGATGCCGGGCGAGGCCTCCCCGCCGATGACGAAATAGGCACCAAGGCCCAGCATCAGGGACTGCAGGATAAGGCGCCAGGTGCGCGATGCCGCGCCCGCCGCGCCGACGACGTCCGCCACCCGCAGCTGGTCGTCGAGAAAGCGGTCGGATACTGTGCTCCAGGTCGCCCCCATCCGTTCGGTGAGACCCATGGCACGCACGGCCTCGGCGTTGCGCCGCGCGGCGTCGGCCTGGAGCCGGCGGCTGATGATGGTCTCGCCGGCTTGGCGCGCCGGTCTGCGCGCGAGCAGCTCCGAGACCATGGTCAGGACGACGCTGACCAGCGCCCCGAAAGTCGCGAGCAGCCCGAGCACGGGATGCAGGAGATAGATAAGCGCGAGATACACCGGCAGCCACGGAAGGTCGAAAAGCGCGGTCGGTCCGGCGCCGGAGAGGAAGCCGCGGATCTGGTCGAGGTCGGCGATCGGCTGCAGCCGGTTTCCCTCCTGGCCGCTGCGCAGCGGCAGCGTGACCGAAACCTCGAACACGCGGGGGTGGAGGAGGCGGTCGACGCGGTTGCCGATCCGCACCAGAAGCCTCAGCCGGACGAAGTCGAGCAGTCCGTAGGCCAGATAGAGGCCTGCCATCGCGATGGAAATGACGGCCAGCGTCGGCACCGAGGAGGAGGTGAGGACACGGTCATAGATCTGCAACATGTAGATCGAACCGGTCAGGCCGAGAACGTTGACGATTGCCGAAAACAGACCTACGCCGAGCAGCGCGCCGGCACAGCTCCGCAGCGCCCTGCCGACCTCCGAGAAGGCCGCGTCACCTTTGCCCGAGCCGTTGCCACCCACGAACGAGTTCCCGAATCTTCGATGCCTATCGCGCACGATGCCGGAAAAGGCAACAGTCCAGCGTGGAGCTTGCAGCTTGCCTCGCTGTGACCGCAGATAGCCTAACGCAAAATGGGTTGTTGCAGGAAGCGTCCGCGAGGCAGCTTCTGCACCATCAACGATCTGCTTTCCCCCGGGGCGCGTCAAAGCCCCGCGGCGTTTTACGAATGTCCTACGTGATGAGGAAATCCGCGTTGGTGAGGGCAAGTCCGGTGCCGAGGATGGCGAACTGCGTGGCGCCGCCCGCCGCGCTGCCGTTGCTGTCGTAGATCAGCGCCCCGGTGGCGGAGTTGTAGACGATGCGGTGCGCGGCCGTCGTTGCCGCCGCGCCGATGGTGAAGGCCGCCGCGGCCAACGTGCCCACCGGGCCAATCGCGGTGAAGATCGCGTCTTCAAGGCGGATCGTGTCGTTCGGCACAGAGAAGTCGGTGATCGTGTCGACGTTGGTCGCGGCGTTGAGCGTGGTGTTGAAGAAGAACGTGTCGTTGTCGCCGCCGCCGGTCAGCGTGTCGTTGCCCAGCCCGCCATTCAGGAAGTCGTTGCCGGCGCCGCCGTCGAGGATGTCGTTGCCGGCCTGGCCGTAGATCGTGTCGCTGCCGCCCTGGCCGTAGAGCCGGTTGGCGAGGTTATCGCCGACGACC
>CAJPFN010000012.1 GCA_905339215.1 Rhizobiaceae bacterium | reverse complement strand
GACTCAGGTGAAACACGCAGACCCATAAATCCACTCCCTGTTCCAGGAGCAAATTGTCAGGCGAGAAAACCAGGGCGGTCAATCCGTTCCCGCAACGTTCCACAACTTGGCCAAAATCACAGCTTCGGGCCGATTAGGCCTTCGTCGAGGACATGGCGCTGATGGTCGTTTCCGAAAACTGGGTGCCCTACGACTCCGCATACGAGAAAAAGCTGGTCGATGCATTGGCCGGGCTTCGTGACCGCA
Organism: Rhizobiaceae bacterium; assembly: GCA_905339215.1. Classification (GTDB taxonomy): domain Bacteria; phylum Pseudomonadota; class Alphaproteobacteria; order Rhizobiales; family Rhizobiaceae; genus DUSC01. Next base: position 84,787 of record CAJPFN010000012.1, on the reverse strand, counting down.
GCGTCAAAGGTTTACGCTACAATTTGTCGGCAGAAACGCCAAGCTCGGCAGCGATGCTGCAGCGGCAACCGCAGCCGATCGCGCTTTACGTGGTTCCACCGTCGGCGGACGAGGCTTATGAGGAGGCGCTGGAAGAGTTGATCGCGTCGCGGCCGGAAATTGGCGCGTGGATCTGGCGGGCCGCGGAGGAAGAGATGCCACCCCTGCCCTTGCGCTGAACATTGCGCATTTGGCTTTGGTATTTTTGCACGTGCGATAAGAAATTGTGCATTGCAATATCCGCGCCGGCAGGTATCATTCCGCTATCGGCCATCTACTCCTCCCAGATGCGATGCCGATGCTGGGATATGGTGCACCTCCTCCCGCGCCGTATCCATAGATCGAGCCCGCTGCCACCTCCTCCCGGCAGCGGGCTTTTTCATGATGGTGCTGCTCGGCGTCTAGTCCAGGCGAATGGATCGCACCTCCATGCCCCTCTTGCCTTGAGCGGACTGGAAAACCACCCGCTGTCCCTCTTCGAGCAGGCTGAGCCCCGACCGCGTCAACCCGGTGGCGTGGACGAAAACATCCTTGGCCCCGTTGTCGGGGGAAATGAAGCCAAAACCCTTCTCGGAATTGTACCATTTGACTGAGCCTTCGATCTCCAACTGCCCATCGGTCCCGTCCGTTCTGTCGTCGAGCCGGCGCACAGAAGCGGGTGCTCTCGGATCCTGGATGTCGAGGACGTTGACGACCTGCCGCCCACGTGGCGCATCTTCCACCATGACCTTCAGCTGCGTCCCCTCGGGAAGGTCTGTGCGGCCAGCCGCTTCGACCACCCGAATGTGCAGGTACGCCTCGGCGCCATCCGGCAGTTTCACGAACCCGAAACCCTTGGCGGCGTTGAACCAGAGTACTTCGGCATCGAGAACTTCTGGAACAGCGGGGGACGCGTTTTGAAAGTAGCCAGGCTCAGCGGTTGGCTCGAAAAGACCGTCATCCGCGGCATTGCCCCGACGTTTTCCGCGTCGCTCGCGATGATCTCTGTATTTGCCCATAACGTCCTGGCCCCGGTCGAGAGCGTACACCACCTCCCGAAAGACAATCTCCGTCGAGCGAGGCAATAGTGTCAAATGACGATTGCTCACAACACGATGGTCGGTGACCAGATCAGGCGCGGGCTTGTGGCCCAAACATTGGGAAGATGCCATGGTCACCCTGCCTTCCTGTCAGGCGCCGACGAATTGGCCTTGAAGGCCGCCATCAGCATAGGTCCGACCGAAAACTGCCCTGCCCTCCCCTTCTCGGTGAGCGCCCTGAGATACCCACCGGCCGAGTTGATATGCTGGGCCCGCTGCAGAATGCAGGCGACGACGATGGCCGCGGTTTCCGGCCCCATGACGTGGCAGGCATCCTCGTAGGCCGACGGCGACACGCCGAGATATCCCCTCACCTGGGCGGCGGTCGCCATCAAATCGCGCCAGTTTCCGATCCCGGCGGCGGCGTAATCCACAATATCGGGGCAAGCTTTCAGCACTAGGCCAAGGTGATAGGTTTTTGGCGGCTCCCTCGGTTCTCGTCTGGGCTCGGCCGATCCCCTGGCTTTCTCGAAAGCGGGTTCAAATTCAAAATGAGAGTCGGGATTTGAATCAGATTGCTGCCGCTCATTCTGAGACTCATTGGCGCTCGGATTCGTAACATTCATGAAGTCTTTCAATGCAATATCGACTTCGTCACGGATCTGATCGAGCTCAGCGGCGAACGGTTCGAGTTCAACGACGCTCGCTTTCCGCGGGAGTTGATCCACCACGAGCCTGAAGCGTCTCCAGAGGACATGCCAGGCGCCCGGTGCGCCCTCCTCGATCGCCGCATCGATCAGCTTGGCGATGTCGCGGCGCTGCAACGTAATGCGTTCGCGCATGAGCTTCAGTGCCCGGTTGTCCGCACGCACGCGCTCGGCGGCCTGGTGGAACTCTTCGGCACGGGCGAGCAAGGGCGCCAGAGAAAATCCGAAGGCGTCCTCCAACGCCCCTCCCCTCCCCTTTCGGGCATACCTTTTGCCATTCGGGCTGTCCCTGCGCAGGATGATGCCGCAATCGAGCAACGCCGCAAGATGCCGGCGTAGAGTGGCATTCGCCATGCCGTGCGAGCGCAGCGACAACTGCTTGTTCGATGGGAAGACGATCAGCCCTTTCTCTTCGGAAAGCTCATCATCCGGATGGAACGACAGTAAGCCGGCCAGGACAGCCAGCGAGCGATCACCGACGCCTATGATGCTCTTGCCTTCGCAGAGATCGCGATAGACCTGCCACTTGTCAGCGGCTTTCCCATCCGGAATCTCTTTGGCTTCGATCTGCGCTGCCATAAGGGCAAGCGACATCGGCCGGCTCCCGAAGGGAGTCGTTGCAATTTCCCTCTCCATTTCCTTCACCTTCAATCAGGCAAAAGAAATCTGCTCGCCGAAACGACGCCAAGACTCTTGACAGTGATTCGCGGAAATGTGATTCTCAGGCTGCTAAACGTTGAGAAGGGCTTCCGCGAGAGATCGTTCGGGGGCCTTTTTCTTTTGCGGTTTCAGTTCTCCTGTTTCGACTGCCTGTAGGCCTCGAAGAGGCTGTCCAGATTGCCTGTAAGCCATTCGGCGAAAGGCTTGGCTTCCGCCTTCGTGATATCGAGCGAGACGCCTTTCGGGCGCGTTTTCGCAACAACGCTTACTGATTTGTCGCTGGGCGCCCAAGATTTGGCTTCCGTTGTGTTGGCGGCCTTCCGCGTCTTCAGCTCCGCGTAAACGGCCTGGAACCTGTCATCGCTCTTCAGGGTGAGGAAATCAGGCTCCCGAATGAATTTCAGAGCTTTTTTCTGCCCTCCGTTCTCCTCGAGCATGTCGGCTAGTTCAGACCACCGCTGGCGTCCGAGAGACGGCGCAGCGCCGATTGCTTCGATCAGTTCGGGCGGCAATCGCTTGATCAGCGCGATCATGCGGCTCAAGGCGGCCTTGTCGACGCCAAGCGACGCCATGATGATTTCGCGGGAGAACCCACGATCCTCGAGACGTGCCCCGAAGAACGACCGCTCAATGAATGAGAGATCTGTTCGGGAGTTGTTCTCCTGACCTTGCGAGACGACTAGCTGTTCGTCGGTGAGATCGCGTACAACCGCCCTCACGTTTCTTCCAAGTTCCTTGGTGGCCGCTAGACGACGGTGCCCGTAAGCAACCTGATAGCGACCTTCGCTGTCTGGATGCGGGCGCACTAGGATCGGTACCTGCTGGCCATGTTCCTTAATCTGGGCAATCAAGGAGGCGGTGTCCTCAGCATTGACTCCAAGGCGATCTACGACGAATGAGCTGTCGATCAGCGAAGTATCGAGTTCGATGACGGTCTGGCCTTCGGCCAACTTCTTCTCGATTTCCTCTGCTCGCGATGCCCGAGAATTGATGTTCTCCAGTGACTGCGAGATCGATCCAAGAGGACTTGCAGGCCTGTTTGGCCTCTCCAAACCGAGCAAGGGACGTCCCAGCTTCGGCTGCGCGTGCGCAGGAGCAACTTCGGTAGAATCCGGTGCCAAATCGAAAACGTTCTTTCGCGCCATGGCTACTTCCTCCCCCACGTAGAGCGGATGAGCCCTTCGATTTCTCCATTTACCTGCGTCAAGGAGTCCAAGGCACGATCGTAGGTACCGCGGGTGAAGGCCGATTTTTCGACTTCGTAGAGCGTCTGCTTGGTCAACCCGGCGTCCGAAATCGCTGTAGATTTCAGCATTGAGTGCTCCAGGACCCGCTGACCGAAAATGGACCGCATAAAGCCCGCCATCTGTGACTGTGGGCCATCGTTCGGCTCGTAACGAGTTACCAGATAGCGCATCCAATCGTATTCGGTGCTGCCGCCCGCATTCTCGACGACGGTCAGGAGGTCTCCTGTCATGGTTAGGAACTGGCTCATGCTCATGACGTCAAGCATCTGTGGGTGGACGGTAATCAGCACCGCGGTAGCAGCGCAGAGCGCTGACAGCGTCAGGAAACCGAGCTGAGGAGGGCAATCGATGATCACGACGTCGTATGCGCTTTCGATATCGGCGAGGCTTTCCCCGATCCGTGAAAAGAACATCGAATTATCTGTGCGCTCGGCCAGCGCCTTCGGCGTCGTATGCTCGAATTCCATCAATTCCAAATTGCCCGGCACACAGTGCAAGCCAGGCGTATACGTTTCGCGGACAATTTCGGAGATGTGACGACGGCTCTCATCATAGCGAATGGCCCCGTAAAGCGTTTCTCCGTCGCCGACATCCAGTTCGGGTTGGTGACCGAAAAGCGCCGACAATGACGCCTGAGGATCGAGATCAATCGCCAGAGCCCGATATCCACGCAGCGCGAGATACTGGGCAAGATGCGCGGAGGTCGTGGTCTTCCCTGAGCCGCCCTTGAAATTCATTACGCTGACGATCTGGAGCTTCTCTCCAGCGCGGCGGTGCCGGACATATTTTGGAGTCCCCTTCCCACCCTCGTCGAGAACGAGCCGAAGGCTTTCGATATCGGCAACGGAATACAGGCGCCTGCCATTTGGTAGGGGTTCCGGGCCGTGGCCCTCGGCGACGATCTGGCGAAGATAGCCCTCATGTATGCCAATGAAATCAGCCGCCTCGGCCGGCGTGAAAAGGCGAATTGACTTCTGGGAAGTCGGGGGGAAAGTTCGCTGCTGATGCGCCTGCAACTGACGCGACAACTCATTAGCGTCAGCCATGATCTGGCTACGCAAAGTCGGAACGACTGCGTCCATAGCGTTGAGATTTGCGTTCACCAAGACTTTGTCCCCGACATCTGCGCTTATTTCGACGTCAACACCAAAAATGCGCTGATGAAATAAGCCAGATTCGGAGATTGATGGCAAACCTTTTAAAGCTAACAGAAAGTTAACGCCTGTTCGTCGGCGGCAACCGAGTTGTACGTGTGCAACTCGATCCCATCACCGATTCCACGCAATCGACGTACTCACTTTGTGAGTCCGCGCTCAGCCGTTTGAGCGGATGATGACCCTTGTCAAAGGCCGCTGGGAAATCTTCGGGTTGTACACGTGCAACTCATCAAGGCAGCAAGCGACGGCGCCCGCAGCCTTGTATCCTGCTAAGAGAACGAATTCCTTATTGCATCTGATATCCTTTCGCTTGCGGGCCGCCACGGGATCGAACTTCCATAGAGCGTTTCCGGGGCCAGTTCGCTGATCAAGGGCGTTCCGCGACGAATTCGAAACCACATACACTCCCTCTAGGAACCGAGACGGCGCGTCGTCTTGGTCTAATGGACGCCCTAGCCCCCGAAGATTTCGACGGGTGACTCACAGACGGATCGGGAAGCGCCGCCCGATGCATGCAGGACGGCGGCGCGTGGAAGAAATGGGAAACGCTAGCGTATCTCCAGAAGACTTCCGGCCGTTCCGGGTAGCTCGTAAGTAGGTGCCGATTCGACTCGCCGACCATGTCTTTGGCGCCGAAGCATCTGAAGCGGAATTCATCACCTGTATGGACGGTCGCAATGACCTCAGTTATCCAACAGGGCTCAAGGGCAACGGCGCGCAGCGACGTCATCGCTCCAGAGAACGCTTCCGCAATTTGAATGAGCGTCTAATTTGTTGGCCGCAAACCGAGTGCCGTCGTCGGAAATCTCAACTCGGCTGTCAACCCAATACCCATTTGCCTTGCAAGCGCGAAAGTCGCCTAGGTGCCGACAGCGTATATTTCGACTTCGTTGAAAGAACGCGTTCGCATTCGCTACAATCCCGACGCCTTGGTGAGATTGACGCGAAAGCGGTCGCGCCGTCGTTGGTATTTGCGCGTCATCTCCGCAGAGGCATGACCGAGCTGTTTTTGCACAAACCGCTCATCGACCTCGGCCGAGGAGGCGAGGCCAGACCGAAGCGAGTGCCCGGCGAACAGCTTGCCGCGTTGGCCCTCCGGCAGATCGCCGCGGACACCGGCGGCGAGCGCCGTCCGCTTCACGAGACGCGCGACCTCCTGGTCGTTAAGCCTCTCCGATCCCACGACCTTGCCCTGACCCGTCACCCGGCGGAACAGGGGCCCATGGGCAATACGCGCAAACTTCAGCCAGGTTTGCACGGCTACGACCGGGCAGGTGGCATCGGAGGAGCCGCGGCCGATCTCGACCTCGCGCCAACCCGTCTTGCCGCGCAGCGTCACCAGTATTCCCTTGTCCAAAACCTCCGCCCAGCCGCGCCCATCGTCTGTCTGGTCGCGGCCAATGTCGAGACCGACGATCTCCGAACGGCGCAGGCCGCCGGCGAAGCCTAGCAGCAACATGGCCCGATCACGCAGGCCGCGGAGGGTGCCGCGGTCGAGCGTTTCCAGCATCGCAATCAAATCTTCTGGCAGCACAGCTTCCTTCTGCCGGGGCGGGGAGGCGTGTTTGTTCCGGATGCCTGCCATGACGGTGGCGATATGCCGGTCCTTGCGATCGAGTGGCTGGCCGCGCTGTGCAAAATTCCAAGAGAGCGACGAAAGTCGGCGCTCGATTGTCGAGACGGAGGTCGGCCTTTTGTCTCCAGTCGCTTTGCCGGACGCACAGGCGGTGATGTAGAGCCCCACCACCTGAGGATCTGGTGGAAACATTTCTACACCTTGCCGTCGGCACCAGCTGGCGAAGTGACGCCAGTCGGAAGCGTAGGCGCGGCGCGTGTTCGCCGAGCTGGCTGCTTCGACGTAGTCCCGCGCACGGCCGGCCAGGTCCTCAAGGTGGCCAGGCAGACGCGTGCCGCCACGAGAGTCAGTGTCGGGTAGGGCAGGGGAGGGGACCTTGCCCTGACTTCTCGGCAATGCCTCGTCAGGCGTAGGCATGCCCATGGCGCGAACCAACTCAACGATGTCGGGGAGGTCTTCTTCAGTCCCGTCCATGGCCATTTCTTTGCGTTCGCGCGGTTCACCGACGCCTATGATATTCGTTCGGGCAGGCATGTCTATGACGAGACTGGAAGGCACGGCTTCCAGACGCCACGCTGCTGCGAGCGGCGAGGGAGGCGGCGCAGGGTAAGGCTGACGATCTGGGGGGAGGCGTTTTCAAGAAGCGGCTCGGCGACAATCGGTTTCGCTCGATCCTGCTCGCCAGAAGCGGTGAGTTCTGGGTTTACGTCTATCTGTTCGCCAAGCAGGACCGGGCGAACATCGATGAGGATGAATTGCGGGCGTTCCGCGAGCTGGCAGCGCTCTACAGGCGCAAATCCGCGGCGGATGTAGATGCGGAACTGAATGCCGGGGCGTTGATGGAGATTGCTGATGGCCACTAAAGGAAAATTCAAGAGCGATGCCTTTGAGGCCATCCACAGCGCGGTCGAGGATATGGTGCGTGCCGGCACGGTCGACAAGCAGACCCTGCGCTCCTTTGACGAGGCCTGCCTGTCCCGGCCGACGACATTTGACGCCAAGCAGATCAAGGCGCTGCGTGAGCGCAATCACGTCAGTCAGCCGGTGTTCGCGCGCCATTTGAACACGTCGGAATCGACGGTGCAAAAGTGGGAAACCGGCGCCAAGCGGCCGAGCATGGCGCTGAAGCTGCTGACTGTTGTCGAAAAGCACGGGCTTGAAGTGCTGGGATAAGCGTCTTTCAAAAACGACCGATAATGCAAGATTATCGGTCGTTATTGACGTGCGACAGGCGCGGCGGTTTTTGCGCAATTCTGTTGCTAAAAGCGCCGCCATGATTCATGCTGCTTTCGATGATTCTGCGTCCGAAATCACTGTCGCGTCAGCAAGCGCCAACGCTTGGAGCCGCCGTGGCTATGCCGGCAATTGCATTGCCTGGCTGGCTGCGCCGTGCCGTACCGGACGCGCAAAGCCTTGCCGTGCACAGCCTTGAGGATGTGGCGCTCATAGCCGGCGCCGCCATCGGCGCCCTCGATGCGAGCATCCGCCGCCAGGAGCGGTGGGCCGGCGCATGGCGGCAGCGCCTGGCGCTTGCGGCCGCCGTGGTAGCGGCGAAGCAGGCGGGACGCGTCGAAGATGAAAATGCGCTGCGCGACGCCGTTCTGCTCACGCGGCCGGGGGACGAGGTCGGCCCCGCCGGCCGCATATTTTTGGGCTGGCGCCGGTTCGCAACACGGCCGTCGGAAGATCTGCTGACCAGAAAGAACATTGGCGCTGTGCTAGAGGAATTTGGTCACGCACCCCACGACGAGGCGCTGGGCGATCTGGCAGGCGAACTCCTCCGGCTTACCAGAGGCGGGATGGTCGAGATGGTGGCTGGCGCCTTCATTGCCGCCGAGCGCCAAGGTTTTGGGCGCGCCGTCGGCGCCTGGCTTGCCGACGCTCTTGTCGCACAGCGCTGCGGTTGGCCGCGTGCTGTGCCGCTGCTCGGTGTGGATGTCAATGCGATGGGATCGGGTCGTTCACGTCGGCCAGCTCTTCCCATTGCAACAACCGGAATAGAAGTAGGAGCTGAGCAGGCGAAGAGCCTGCTGGCCGCGCAGGCCCGCGCCGCGCTCCGAGCCGTCGACCTGTTCGCCGAACTCGGGCGCAGGGCGGATCGGCTGCTCGCGGTCGCGCCAAAACTCAGGGCCAAGGCGGCCGATACCGTCGTCGACAAGCTTTTGTCCCATGACGCTATCGTTGCGTCCGAGAAAATCGCTGGCATGAGCGACCGCGGCCTGCGTCGCCTATTCGATCGGCTGGTCGAATTCGGCGCTGTGCGCGAACTGTCGGGCCGGCCGACCTTCCGCATCTACGGGCTGTAAAGACAATGGCGGAGGCTGCGCGCAAACGGGGGGGCAGGGCGGACGAAGATGCCCTGTTCGATCGAGAGTTGGATCATCTGCCCCCGGAGGCGCGCTGGCGCGAGTGGATGAACCGCGTTGAGGTCACGATCTTTGCCGCCAGCGAACCGGTCGGGCGCGAAACGCTGGCGCGCATCGTCGGCAAGAGCTGCAGCATCGATCTTCTGATCGACGACATCCGGGAAGAACTGCGCGGCCGGCCCTACGACCTAGTCGCCGTCGCCGGTGGCTGGAAGCACCTGACGCGCCCCGCCTATGCCGACGCCATCCGCGCCGCGGTCGGCGGAGCTGAGAAGGCGACCGACTTGACGCAGTCCGAAGTGCTCGTGCTGATGTGCATCGCCTACTTCCAGCCGATCACGCGCGCGGAATTGTCGTCCTTCTTTGGCAAGGAAGTTTCTCGCGACCTGATCGGCCATCTGCGCGGCGCCAAATTGATCGCCTCAGGACCGCGCAGCCCGACGCCGGGTGCGCCCTACACCTATGTGACGACCAAGGAATTCCTGCTCGAGTTCGGGCTCGACACGCTGCGCGACCTGCCGGATTTTGAGGCGCTGGAAGACGCCGGGCTGCTGTCGAAAGAAAGGCTGTTGGCCGGCGACATATTGCCAGAGTTCGCCGGCGGCCAAGACGACGTCGGTGCCGACATGGCGGATAGCGAAAGCTGACGACCCAACGACGAAGAACTCGCGACCAAGAGGGGAAAGAGGGGGACGATGAATCGCCGGACCGTTGTCGTTGAAGGACCGCTCGCCTTCCGCATGAGGCTTGTTGTGGCCGCCCGGAACGCCGAAGCCGGCGTGCAGATCACGACGCTGCCGCAACTGGCGGCTCGGCTGGCTGGCGGTTTCGTGCGGCCGGCCCGATCGCAGGATCTCGATCCTGCAATCCGGTCGGCGCTCGAGGCAGGCGGCTTCATCAACCTAGAGAGCATCCGAAGCCTTCCGGGTATGACCCGTTCCGCGGCGTGGACCCTGACACGATTGTGGAACGCTGATTTCTCCTTGGCCGACCGCGCCCATGAGAGCGCGCGGCTTCAGGATCTCGCGATGATCGAGGCACGGGTGCAGGAAAATCTGCCTGCAGGCGTGCTCACCTCGCGCGATCTCCGCGATGCGGCCCTGCGGCGCGTGCCGCACGCTCCTGCAGTGCTCGGGCCAGTCGAGCTCGATCGCGTCGCACAGGTCGCGCCAGTCTGGCGCCCTCTGTTGGCCGCCCTGGCCCGTGTCGTGCCGCTCAGCTGGCGAAATCCCGGCGACGCCGGGGTCGCCTGGTTCGCCGGCGAGGTACGGAGCGATGAGCGGCCCACGCCGGCCGCGCCGGAAGTCGTCTCCTGCGCAGCGCCGCGTGCCGAAGTGGTGGAGGCCTTGCGGTGGGTGCGTGAGCTTATCGCGTCGGGGCGGGCACGCCCGGACGAGATCGCGGTGTGCGCGACCGCGACCGCGGATTGGGACGAGCACATGCTGGTGCTGGCCACCGACGCGGGCCTGCCTGTGCACTTCTCGCACGGGGTGCCCGCGCTGGCCTCGCGCGAGGGTCAGGCGTGCGCCGCGCTGGCCGACGTCCTGCGCAACGGATTGAGCCAGGATCGCGTCCGCCGGCTGTTCGGCCACGCGGCCGGGCGCAGTCGGGCCTTGGAGGCGCTCCCGCAGACCTGGTCCGAGGGCCTGGGGCCGGGCGCTGCGCTCTTTGAGCTCGATCAATGGCGTCGGGCCCTGGACGACGCGCACGCGCGAAAGGTCGACGGCGTCGACATGCGCCCGCTCGTGACGCCGGTGCTGGAGCTGCTCGCCCGAGGTTCCGCAGCCGCCGCCGAAGCCGGCGACCGGGTGCTCGGCGCCGCCGCGCGTGCGCTCTGGGCGGATGCGCTTCGGCGCGCGCCGCCGGAGGCGCTCGAATTCTCGCTGCAAGAACTTCGCCTGCCCGACGGCCGCGACCCGGGCGCCTGCGCGGTCTGGTGCCCCGCGAGTCATCTGGCCGCGGCGCCACGGCCGTTCGTGCGGCTGCTGGGGCTGACGACGCGGTCCTGGCCGCGCCGCGCCGGCGAGGATCCGCTGATGCCGAGCCACATCCTGTCGCGCGAGGCGTTGGACGCCGAGTCGATCAGCGACCACGACCGACGCGCATTCGAGCTCGTCTGCGCGTATGCGACCGGAGGCTTGGTGTTGTCGCGAAGCCGCCGCAACGCGCAGGGCGGCCTGCAGGCTGCAAGCCCGCTCGTGCCGCAGGGCGCCAATACCACCGCCCTTAAGCGTGCCCGCATCCCAGGCCACGCTTTCAGCGCCGCCGACCGCCTGCTTGCGCGGCCGCCGGAGGCGGCAAACTCTCCGTCGGTGCGCATCGCTGATGCCTGCTGGCGGGACTGGCGAAACCCCGGCGTGACCGGCCACGACGGTCGCGTTCGGGCCAATCATCCGATGATGGCCCGAGCGATTGGTGACGTTCAGTCGGCGACCTCTCTGCGCGTCATGCTGCGCGATCCGCTGGCTTTTGTCTGGCGCTACGCCCTGGGGTGGCGTTCGCTGGTCGAGGATGAGCAGCCGCTGTCGCTCGATGCCCGCACCTATGGTGAGCTGATCCATGACGTTCTGAAGCGCGCGGTCGACGCGCTCGAAGCTGGCCCGGGCTATGAGAAGGCCGCCCGCCACGAGATCGAAGCGGCGCTCGACGCCGCGTGCGCCGCGATCGGCGCCCAATGGCCGCTCGAGCGCTCGACCCCGCCGCTTCTGCTATGGAGGCACACGCTCGACGCAGCGCGCGAGCTCGCGCTGAAGGCTTTGACGCTCGACGAGGCGTTTCAGCCTGGCACGCGCAGCTGGACCGAGCTGGCGTTCGGCCAAACGGAGGCGGCGGCCGACCCGAAATTCCTGTGGCCGCCAACGGCGCAGGTGATCATCCCAGGCACGGCCGTCCGGATCCGCGGCAGCATCGATCGGGTCGACTACAACGCGGCGCGCAACGGCGTGCGGGTGTCCGACTACAAGACCGGCGCCGAGCCGACGAAGGCCGACGAGATCGTGCTGGGTCGCGGCGCCGAGCTGCAGCGCGTCCTTTATGCGATCGCGGCGCGCCAGCTGGTGCCGGACGATCCGCGGGTCATCGCCCGGCTGGTGTTCCTGGGCGCCGACCAGCCCAAGCCATACCGGCTGCCCGACGTCGACCAGGCGATCGCCGACATCGGCGCGCATGTCACGTCAGCGATCGACCTTCTGAACCGCGGCGTCGCTTTGCCGGGACCGGATGCGCGTGAGGACTGGAACGACTTGCGACTGGCGCTGCCGGCGTCGCCAACGATGTATTTCCAAATCAAGCAGGCCGCGCTGGCCCGTGCTTTCGGCGACTTCGCCAATATATGGAACGCGCGATGACCTGGCTGGCCGACGATGCCGCGCGGCTGAGAGCGCTGAGCGCGCTCGACGCGACGCTGCTGGTCGAAGCGGCGGCCGGCACCGGCAAGACGGCGCTAATGGCGGGGCGTGTGACGATGCTGCTGGCCAGCGGCGCACACCCGCGATCGATCGCGGCGATCACCTTCACAGAGCTTGCGGCCAGCGCGCTGGCCGCCCGCGTCCACCGCTACGTCCACGAATTGCTCACAGGATCTGTCCCCAAACCGTTGCGGATCGCCTTGCCCGGCGGCCTGACGCAGGCGCAACGCCGGGCGCTGGCGACGGCCGCGAGCCAGCTCGATGAGCTGACGGCGACGACGATCCACGCGTTCTGCCAGGTGATCATCTGCAGCTACGCGGTCGAGGCCGACATCGATCCGGGCGCGCGCATCCTCGAAGCGACCCAGGCCGAGGCGGCGTTCGAGTCCGTGTTCGAGCAATGGTTCAGGCGGCGGCTGAGCGGGTTGGCGCGAGCCGATGATCCCATTGCCGCCTTGTCGCGCTACGACCCGCGTCATGTGGCTGACACGCTGCAGAGCCTCGCGCGGTTTTGCCTGCAGCATCGCGGGTCGCGCGCGCCGGCTGCCGATCTGGGCGGGCGGCCGGACATCGATCTGGTCGAGGCGGTCGCCGATTTCCGCCGCTGGCTGTCGGCGCAGCCTGCGGAGCGCAAGACGCTCGAACTGGTCAGGCATCTCGAGACGATGGCAAATCACTTCGCCGGCAGCTTCGAGACGCCTCCCGGCTTCGATGCGCTCTGGCGACTTGCCCATCCGGAGCGTCTGCCGTGCATGCGGCGCAACACCTTCGACCTGTTGACGCCGAAAACCAAGACGGCCTGGGACCGCGTTGCCGGCAAGGATCGCGGTGCCGCGCTCAACGAAGCCGCCAGCCAGCATTTTGAGCGGGTGGACCACTGCTACCGGGTGATCGTCGGCAAGATCGCGACCGCTCTTGTCGAGAAGCTGTCCGATGAACTCGATGGGGTGTTCGCCGAGTACGCGGCCTTCAAGCGCGCCGCCGCCGTGCTCGACTTCGATGATCTTCTGGAGCGGGCGCGAGCGCTCGTGCGCGAGCACGATGCTGTGCGCCGCGCGCTCGGGCAGCGTTATCGGCACATCTTCGTCGACGAATTCCAGGACACCGATCCGATCCAAGCCGAGATCCTGTTCCGGATCGGGGCCGAGAACAGCGCGCCGCGCTGGCAGGATAGCGCTTTGCGCGAAGGCAGCCTGTTCATGGTCGGCGACCCCAAGCAGTCCATCTACCGCTTTCGCGGCGCCGATGTCGGCTCCTACGCCGAGGCGCGGGGCGCGATCGTGCGGCGCTGGCCTGGCAACATCGTCCAGATAACCGCCAACTTTCGATCGCGGCCTGCCATCCTGACCCACATCAATGGCTGCTTCGCTGCGCCGCTCTCTGGGCCTGATCAGCCGGGCTATGTGGCCCTCACGCCGACCTTGGCTCCGCCAGACCATGATCTGCCTTGCGTGGCCAAGATCGCCATGGAGCTGCCGCCCAACGCGCGTTCGTCGGAGATTCGCGACGCCGAGGCCGAGGCGGTCGCCGAGATCTGCACGCGCCTGATCGGCAACGTCGATGTCCGCGACGACGACGGCGAACTCGCGCCGCTCACCCCTGGCGGCATCGCGCTCTTGGCGCCGACCGGCGCGGAGCTGTGGCGCTATGAACGCGCGCTGGAAGCCCGCGGGCTGCCGATCGCCTCCCAGGCCGGCAAAGGGCTCTTCCGCCGCCAGGAAGTGCAGGACCTGCTGGCGCTCGCGCGCGTGCTCGCCGACGGCGGCGACACGCTCGCGTTCGGCGCCTTGATGCGCGGGCCGCTGGTCGGCCTGACCGAGGAGGAGCTGCTCGACATCACCGCGGCGCTGCCCGCGCCGGCGGACCGGCCCGAGGCCATGCCGCGGTTTTCAGTGAGGACGCCGGCCGACCATGTCGGCCACCCGACGGCGAACGCGGTGCTCGTGATTCTGCAGGATTTGCGACGCCGCGCCCGCGCGACCACGCCGGCGCTGTTGCTGGCCGAGGCTGTGGAGCGTCTATCGGTGCGGCCCATCCTGAGCGCGCGCGACGGCGATCGCAGCGGCCGGGCCGCCGCCAATGTCGAAGTGGTGCTCGAACGAGCAAGGCCGTACGGCGTCCGCGGCCTGAAGCGGTTCGTCCGAGACTTCAACCGCGACTGGCGCCTCGGGGTGCCGTGCAGCGAAGGCCGTGTGGACGCGGAAGGCGACGCCATCGAGATCATCACGATCCACAGCGCTAAGGGCCTCGAGTGGCCGGTGGTAATTCCGATCAACGCCGCAACGATGTTGCGCTCGCGCGAGCGGTTCGTACATCGGGCGGACGATGACACCCTGCACTGGGTAATTGGGGACGTCGTTCCGCCAGATCTGCTCACCGCGCTCAGGGCCGACGACGAGAGCCTGATGCGTGAGCGGGAACGGCTCTGGTATGTGGCCTGCACGCGCGCACGCGAGCTGCTGATCGTCCCGGAGCTCCCGCCAGCGGAGCAGAATTCGTGGGCGCGGGTGGTCGACCTCGCGCATCGGGCGCTTCCGGAGCTCGACGTCTCGCGCCTGGCGCTGACGCCAGCGGCGGTGATCGCCGACCCGCCGAACACCCAGACCGCCGACGTGTTCGCCGCCGAGGACGCCGCCATCGACGCCGCCGCCGTTCCGCTGACCTGGAATCGGCCGAGCGATCATGATCCCGATCGCCTGCCGGTGACGGAAGTTATAGCCGTGGAAGCGGGCGAGGCGCCGGAGGCCGACGCGCCGGTCGGGGCGGGCCGCGTGCGAGGCCTGCTGCTGCACAAGCTGATGGAAGAGGTGCTGACCGGGGAGCTCAGCGAGAACCTAGCGGGATTCGTCACCCGCGCCCGGGCGCTCCCGGCCGAGCTGGTGCTCGACCCGACCGACGACGCCGCGCTGCCGGATCCGCAAGAGATCGCCGCGACGGTCTGGCGCACGCTGCAGCTGCCGGAGATCGCGGCGCTGCGCGACCGGCTGATCCCGGAGTGGCCGGTTTATGGTCTGCTGGCCGGCGGCCTGAATCCGAGCGCGCTCGCCGGGCGTATCGACGCGATCGCCTTTGCCGGCGACGCGGCCGAGGTGGTGGTCGACTGGAAGAGCGACATCGACCCCAGCGAGGCGGACATGCGCCTCCATGCCGGCCAGCTGGAGGACTACCTGCGCGCCACCGGCGCGGCGCGCGGCGCGGTGGTCTACATGACCACGGGAAGCGTTCGCTGGGTGGCTGCGGTGACGGGCGAGGGAGGGGTGTGAGCGCCGGGGGAGGAGGCTGTCAGAAATTTGTATGCATATTTCTGACGGCTCGACGGGTCAGAAGCTGGCGGGCGTTTTGAAAGATTTAGGTTGTCGTAGTCCAGCTACGATTGGAGCATCGATCTCAAGCTTGCCAGCGCTTTGGAAAGTTCATATTATCGTAGTATGGCTACGATACAACGAAACAAACTAAATCAACTCTACACCCTTCTAGCGCCCGGGACGCCGTTGGCCTCCGAGGATCTGGCCGCCCTCGGGATATCGGCCGACCTGGCGGTCCACTACGTCCGGGCCGGCTGGCTTGAGCGGTTGGCGCGGGGCGTCTATTGTCGGCCCAATGATCCACCGGCTCTGCATCCGAGCCTCACCCTGCTGCAGCGGAACTTCGCGGGTCTGCATGTGGGCGGCAAGTCCGCGCTGGACTGGCATGGCATCCGCCAATACGTGTCGCAACGGCCGGTCCTCCATCTCTACGGCTGGAAGGCGGGACGCCTCCCGGACTGGTTCACGGAGCGGTTTCCAGCCGAGTATCACCGCAAGCGGCTTTTCGACGAGCAGCCCGGCGCGCTGCTACATGTCCGGCCTTTCGAGAGCCGCAACGGCGCGCCGCTAGTATCGGCGCCGGAGCGGGCGCTGCTCGAGGTCTTGAGCGAGGTCGGTGTACGGCAGCCGCTGCAGGAGGCGCGCGAGCTGGTCGAGAGCGCCTACAGTCTGCGCGCGGATGTGCTGCGCGATCTGCTCAAGCGCTGCCTGAGCGTGAAGACCGTGCGCCTCTGCCTGCAGCTCGGTCGCGAGCTGCAGCAGCCTTGGGTCGGCAAGCTCGATCCATCCCAACTGCCCAAGGGGAGCGACCGGCCCTGGGTGTCGCGCTCAGCCGACGGGCTTCTTATGCTGAAGCCATGAACCAGCTCTATCTCGACACCGCTCGCCTGCTGACGCGCGTGGCCCCGCTGGTATTCGTCGACGACACGTTCGCGCTGAAGGGCGGCACGGCGATCAACCTGTTCGTGCGCGACATGCCGCGGCTGTCAGTCGATCTCGACTTGGTATTCCCGGACCCGGCGTTGCCGCGCGACGAGGCGCTGCAGCGCATTAACGAGGCGATCCGGCAGTCCGCCGCCCGCCTGCAGAAGCAGGGCTTCCAGACGCATGCGCCGGCGGCGCCACAGTCCGGCGAGACCAAGCTGCTGGTCCGGCGC
Source organism: Rhizobiaceae bacterium (assembly GCA_905339215.1). Taxonomy (GTDB): domain Bacteria; phylum Pseudomonadota; class Alphaproteobacteria; order Rhizobiales; family Rhizobiaceae; genus DUSC01. The sequence continues at coordinate 68,147 of CAJPFN010000012.1, read as the reverse complement.
GGTGCCATCCAGGTGAAGATCGAGGTGAACTTCGTCATGCGCGGCACGGTCGAGCCCATCCATATGGCGTCGTTGACCCCAAACGCGCGTGAGACGTTGGAGGCGGATCTCGAAATCCCGGTCGTATCGCTGGAGGACATGTACGGCGGCAAGCTGGTCGCGGCGATGGATCGGCAGCATCCGCGAGATCTGTTTGACGTGCAGCAGCTGTTCGCGCACGAGGGGATCACCGCCGATATCCGTCGTGCCTTCGTCGTGTACTTGGCAAGCCACAACAGGCCAGTGCATGAGGTTCTCTTTCCGTCGATGCGCGACATCCGCCAGGAGTTCGAGCACAACTTCGCGGGCATGACCGTGGAGCCCGTCGAGATCGACACGCTCCTGGCCGCGCGCGAGCGGATGACACGCGAACTCCAGCACGGCCTCACAGCCGATGAGCGCCGATTCCTGCTGTCACTGGTCGCCGCGGCGCCCGAATGGTCACTGCTGGGCGTGCCGCATCTGGAGCAGCTCCCTGGCTTGCGATGGAAGCTGCAGAACCTCGAGCGGCTGCGCAAGGCCAACGCGCGAAAGTTCGCCGAGCAATCGGACGCGCTCGCGCGGCTACTGGCCTGAGGGGCGGACCAAGAGAACCGAGAGGGGTCCTCTCAAGCAAGCGGCGATCGTCTCGGCGCTCTTCTGATGGTCCGGTCGCCGAAGAGACTGTCAAGGTCGAGCTTGGGGGTCGCATTCGGTAGGACCTGTGGATTTTGCACAGACGCCCCTTGAAATTCGGCTGCGTAAGATTATCTTACCGCCTGTCAGATCAAGGAGGCTCTTATGGACCCTGTCGCCCTCAAAGATAAACTGATCACCGTCCTCAGCCAGATTCAGGCTGACAGCGGCTTGGAATGCCCGGTGCTCACCGGCGACACCAGGCCGGTCGAGAACCTGCCCAAGTTTGATAGCAAGGTCTGGCCCGTTGCGACCACGATACTCGCCACCGAGATTGGCGCGACGATCCCCAACGACGTGAACATCTTCGTCGACGAGACGACCAAGACCCCGCGTTCCATCGACGAGACCGCCAACTTCGTCTGCGATCTGCTCAAGAAGCAAGCCGGGCAGGAAGCGGCGGCGGCATGAGCGAGGTTGATTCGGCAAAGCGGGCCCAAATCGCCGAGCGACTGAAGGAGGCGCGCAAGCTCGCGGGCTTGTCGCAAGGCCATGTCGCCAAGATGCTCGGCCTGCATCGCCCCTCGGTCAGCGAGATGGAGGCCGGCAACCGGCGTGTCTCGGCCGACGAGCTCGCGGGGCTTGCTGAGATTTATGACGTCAGCGTCGCCTGGCTGCTCGGCGAGGCGCCCCAGACGCTCGACGCCCAGGATCCGCGGCTGGAGCTTGCCGCGCGCGAACTCACCAAGCTCAAGCCCGATGACCTGGAACGCCTGCTCAAGCTGTTAGCCGCCATGCGCAGCGATTCCCCTGCGGACGGAGGCAATCGCTGATGAACATGATGCGCACCACCAATCCCAGCTTCAATCGTCGTGCCCTGGCGACCCAGGCGATGCAGGCCGCGGCAGCGACGCGGGCCAAGGCCAAACTCGACCAAGCCGGTCCGATTTGCATCTACGGGCTCTGCGAAACGCTGGGCGTCCAGGTGCGCTTCAACAACATCAACATGGAGGGAATGTATCAGCGCGGCATTCCGCCAAGAATCCATCTTTCCGCGCGACGGCCGTTGCCGCGGCGCGCCTACAACTGCGCGCACGAACTGGGCCACCACATCTTCGGCCACGGCTCGTCGATTGACGAGCTGCGCGAGGACGCGAAGGCTCAGCCCTGGGAAGACCCGAAGGAGTTCCTGGCCGATACCTTCGCCGGGTTCATTCTAATGCCGATCATCGGCCTGCGCCGTGCCTTCGCCGTCCGCCGCTGGACTCCGGAAGCGGCGACGCCGGCGCAGATCTTCACCATCGCCTGCGAGTTCGGCGTTGGCTACGCGACGCTGGTGACTCACCTTTCGGTAGGTGTGAATATGCTGTCGCATGGCCGCGCCGCCGCCCTGCAGCGCGTCACCCCCAAGGCGCTGCGCACTGACATCCTGGGCGCGCCGACGCCCGAGCCGCTAATCGTGGTAGACCGCCACCGTGCGGCGCCCACGCTGGACGCAGAGGTCAAGACGTTGCTGCTACTGCCACCAGAAACGGAGGTAGCGGGTGACGGACTGGTTTTCGAGCGCGCTCTGGCGGCCGGAGTCCTGTTCCGGGGGGTGAAGCCGGGGATCTTCCAGGCGAGCGCCCGCGATTGGGCCACCTTCGTCCGTGTTGCTCCGGTCCAGAAAGACCAGCGGTACGGCTATGTCGGTCTCGCGCAGTACCGCCATTTGGAGGAGGACCCGGATGAGTAAGTCGAAGATGCTCGCGGCGCCGCCGCCTTTGGTGATTGACGACACCAATATCTCGCGCGCTTGGGCGCGACTGCTGCTGCGGGTTCTGGACGGCGCCGGCACTGAGGTCGCGCCGCTGGTCCTTAGCCTGAGCGGCTTCGCCCCAGACGGCATTATCGCTGAAGACCCGGCGGTGCGCCAGGCGCTCGATCGGCTACTCAAGCACAAGGGCCGACTCGCGGTCGACGATGTCGCGTTTACGATCTTCCCGCAGCGCCTCTGGCAGATGTCGCGCGGCGACCGGACCCGCCTCTTTACGCTCTATCGCGCGACATTCCCGCGCTGGCAGGCGATGAACCGCAAGGCCAATGGCCGCGGGCTGTATTTTGAGCGCATGATCATGTACGGGCGCGGCCCATGTGACGGCAATCAACTGGAGTGGATTTTGTCTCAGTTTGACTCGCGGATGGGCGTGCGCCGATCGATGCTCCAAGCCACTACCTTCGATCCCGGCCGTGACCATATCGCAAGCGCGCAACTGGGCTTCCCCTGCCTGCAGCAGGTGAGCTTCGAACCCACCGCGGCCGGGCTCGTCACCAACGCCTTTTACGCGACCCAGCAGATCTTCGACAAAGCCTATGGCAACTATCTCGGCCTTGCCCAACTCGGAGCCTTCATGGCCCATGAGATGGGCATGCCGCTGGCGCGTCTGAACGTCATGGTTGGGGTCGCCAAGCTTGAGCGGATCACCAAGAGCGACCCCGATTTCGCACCGCTCGTTGCCGCTGCGCATGCCCTGGTGACGCCGCCCGGCGCGGCTGTGGCACAACCCGTGATCGCCGCCGTGACCGCAGGAGCCGCGCTTTGAGTTCCAGGTCGCCGAAAACCCCCACGAAAAGACCGCGTGGGCGCCCGCCAAAATCCAAATCGAGCGCGACCACTGCATCCCTGCCGATGGACTTGCCTGTCATGGTTCGGCCGACGGCGGAGTTTGTGCCGCCCGCGCCGATCGTGCTGCGGCACCTTGCGCCAGCCAAGGTGTCGGAGGTCTATGAGAGCTATTGGCGCTTCGCCGCCGAACGGCAGGCGGTGTTCTTCCGCCGTGCGCGTGGCGAGATGCGCCCGTGGACCGACAATCCAGTGCTGGCGATCTACAAGTTCACCAACGCCTACCGCGCCTCCGATCGGGTCAGCCAATATCTCATCCGACACGTCATCTATCGCGACGACCTACCCAAGTCGCCGCCCGAAGTGTTCTTCCGGATCCTGTTGTTCAAGCTGTTCAACAAGATCGAGACCTGGGAGCTCCTCGAACGCGCGCTTGGCCCGATCACCTTCGATGACTATCGTTTCGCCGCCTATGACTCGGTCCTTGTGCGCGCGATGCACGCCGGCCGTCGCATCTACTCGGCGGCCTACATCATGCCGCCAGGCAGCCGCGCCTTCGGACGGTCGGCCAAGCACCAGAACCATCTGCTGCTGCTCGAACGGATGATGGCAGATCGGCTTGCCGAGCGGTTGGCCCAGACCCGCACGATGCAGGAGGGGTTCGAGAAATTGCGCGCCTATCCGACGATCGGCGACTTTCTCGCTTATCAGTTTATCACCGACATCAACTACAGCGAGCTCACCGATTTCAGTGAGATGGACTTCGTGGTGCCTGGCCCGGGCGCACGGGACGGCTTGCGCAAATGCTTCGTCGATCCGGGCGGCCTTAATGAGCCTGAGCTAATCCGACTGATGGCAGACCTGCAAGAGCAGGAGTTCGAGCGGCTGGGTCTCGACTTCCGTTCGCTCTGGGGCCGGCGGCTACAGTTGATCGACTGTCAGAATCTGTTCTGCGAGGTGGATAAATATGCGCGCGTGGCGCACCCGCAGATCGCGGGAAAGACAGGCCGTGTCCGCATCAAGCAGAAGTTCGAGCCGACCCCGGAGCCGTTTGAGCTCTTCTATCCCCCGAAGTGGAACCTGAATGACAAGATCCACGTCGACGCGCTGCGGCGCGCCGCAACGGGCTGACGCTGAAGGAGGCGAGCATGGATTTCAACAGCTATCAAAAGGAGGCTTTGCGCACCGATCGCGTCCCCGCGCGCGGTAGCAACCCCGCCTCATCGATAGTCGTGCCGATGCTCGGTCTTGCGGGCGAAACCGGTCAGCTGATCAGCGAGTACAAGAAGCACCTGCGCGACGGCGAAGCGCATCGCCTCTTCAAGGAACGTGTGTCCGAGGAACTCGGTGACCTGCTCTGGTACATCGCAAACGTCGCCAGCAAGTTCGACCTTCCGCTCTCTGACATCGCGGCCGGCAACTTAGCTAAGGTCAAGCAGCGCTGGGCGAGCGAACGCGCCGAGCCCCTCACTTTCGACGCCGAACTTCCGGAAGGCGAGCGCCTGCCACGCCAATTCGAGGTCGAGCTCATCGACGTCGAGGTGGATGCGCGCCAGCGGGTGCGCGTGCTGATCGATGGGAAGCCGTTCGGCGCCGAACTCACGGACAACGCCTACGATTCGGATGGTTATCGTTTCCACGATGTCTTTCACTTCGCATACGCCGCCGTACTTGGCTGGTCTCCGACCACGCGCGCCTTGCTCAGGCGAAAGCGCAAAAGCCAACCGCTGCTCGACGAGGTGGAGGACGGCGGCCGCGCTTCCGTCATTGAAGAGGGTGTGGCTGCTTTGGCGTTCGATTATGCGCGCCGCCACCGGTTCCTCGACGGTGTCGCCGCCCTCGACTTCCAACTTCTGCGGACGATCAAGGACATGACCTCTCATCTGGAAGTGCGCCAATGTACGACCGGCGAATGGGAACAGGCGATCTTGCAAGGGTTCGAGGTGTGGCGGGCAGTTCTCGACGCGCGGGGTGGACGCATCGCGGTCGATCTGGACGCCCGGCGCATCAGTTTCTTGGGTAGAGCTTCGAGTCAGGAGTCCCCTGCATGAATCTCCGCCCCCAAGGCGAGAACGCTCGCCGTCGCCAAGCCGGCGGCATGACTGATGCTGAGGCGCCAAGCCGTCACCCCCAACGCAGCGGCGGCCCTTGCGGCGCCCCCGGTGAGATAGACCTCCGGCGGCGCGCCTGGAGCGCGATGAATGATCACGTCGCTGAAGGCGACCCCTGCACCGAAGCCCGTGCCGAGCGCCTTGAGCACTGCCTCTTTGGCGGCGAACCGTCCGGCCAAACGCTCGATGCGGTCGGGACCGTCGCCGATTTCTTCGAGTTCGGCCTGCACGAAACAGCGCGGGATCAAGGGATCGCGCGGATCTTCAATCCAGCGACGAAGTTCGGCAACCTCCACGAGATCGATTCCATGTCCGATTACATTCACGCCCGTCAGTAGCTCCCGATCGACTACCGAAGCATGTCCCAAAACTCCGCTTCCCGCTACGATAGTCCACTATGCTCAGTTCAGCGACATTTCTCCATTTGACCGATCCTCATCTCGCGTCGGCCGGCGTGCCATTCGAGCGCGACGATCATAAGGTGAACATTCCGGGCATCGAGCACGGGACGCGCGAGTCCGCACTCGAGCTGACACTCAGCCGCCTCGCCGAGCGGCTGGAGCGCAGCGGACGGTGCTTGAACGGCGTCTTGTTCTCGGGAGACGCGCAAGATCGGGGGACACCAGGTGGGCATCAAATACTGCTCGACCTGCTCATGCGCTACTTCGGCCCTTTGGGTGTGACGTCGGCCAACATTGTGGCAGTGCCGGGGAACCATGACGTACCGCGTGCGAGCCCGCCAAGTTCAGGTGTCCGTTACGAGGGCTTCGTAGACGTTTGGCGAAAGGCGGGATGCGTGACACCATGGCTTGACGGTGTAGACGCCTCCGCAAACGACGGCGGGCCGCATCGGCTCCTAAGTGGCGACCACCTCTGGGCGGTCTTTCCCGTAAACACCAGCAATTGGTCGCACGTGACCCGGACTTTGCCGGAGCCGTTGGCGAGCGCATGGGCTGCGCTGCCGACGCTTGCGGCTGCTGGCGATCTCTCCAAAGAGGCGCAGCTGCGTGCGCAGCTGGATGAGTTGGCGCGCTATGACATGGCTCGGGTATCGGGTCGGCAGCTAGAGATTCTCCGCGGTTTGGTTGAAAGCACGCCACAGCCCGCAGCAGGGCGCCAACTCAGGATCGCGTTGCTCCACCACCACCTACGAGCGCCAAGCTTACGGGAGGAGTTGAAGCCGTTCGCAGACGTATCCAACCTGGAGCAGGTTCGTGGCTTCTTGCGGGATCGGGGAATTGCGGTCGTCGTGCACGGGCACAAGCACGAGCATGCCGCCCAATTCGAACACATCTACGATGAGGAGGGCGACCAGGACCACCGCACGCTTGTGATTTCGGGAGCTACGTTCGAGCCCGGTCGGGAAATGGACGCGGTTCGTCTGATCACCATCAAGGGAATGCCCAACAGCCCCGCCGTGACGATAGAACCAATGCCTGTTCCGCGCGGCGGCGTCGATCGTCGGGATCCGCCTGCAGTCACCCGCAGGATATGGTCGACAGATGTGGTCCCTGGCGCGCCCATCGTCATCCAGGGGACTGACCTTGATGAGGTCTATGATCGCGTTTGTGAAGCGGCTGCGAATGACGCTGCCAATGGCACATTGATCGTTCACCTCGACCTGCCGGCCGGCACAGCCGGAGAATTGCCGCTTCCCACAAATTACCCGTTGCCGGAACCTATGGAGGAACCCGAGCGGCGACGCTGGCTAAAGGAACTCGTTGCCTGGTGGCAGCTTGAGCGATCCGGCCTCGAGCACAGAATGCCGTTCGTGCACGGAACTCGGCTCCGCCGCTATGGTGGCAAAATCAACCAGATTGACCGAGTGATCAAGCTGCTGAAGACGAAGGCGAGCACGCGTGCGCTCGCGGTTTTGGTAGATCCCTTTCGAGATTTCACGCCCGATGGCGTGGACGAGGAGTTTGCATCGTTCTGTTTGGTGGAATTCAAGCGCCGGGAGCTTGGCGGAGCGCAGCGCGCGGTCGATGTGATCGCGTTCTATCGTGCGCAGGAGTTTGCCCGATGGTGGCCGATCAACATCGCCGAGATGCGCCATCTCCAGTGGGAGATCTGCGAAGCCCTCGGGTTTCTGCCGGGTCGCATCACGACCATTGCCGCGGACGCGCGGACGCACTCACGCTCGCCGACGCAGGTTGCGATGCCGATTATCGATCGATGGCTGGACCAAGCTCCTGAGCGTCTTCATTTGCTGGCGAACGCATTGGTGCATGGAAGCGTGCGCGAGGGAGCGCAGCGAGATGCAGTGCGCGGATGGGAACGGGCGCTAGCCGATCTTGAATCGGCCGCGACCGAATACAATCCTGACGGCCTCCCGATCGCCATCGAGGGACTCAAGCTCCTGGCGTCATATCTGGAGGTCGTCGATGAAGAGGAAGCATCATCCCTCAAGAGCTTCAGTCGCGTTCTACGGCGCCTAGCCCGCGACAACGAGGGCTTTGAAGATGGCCCGCGCACCAAGGCCGAGTTCGATCGCTGGGCGCCCAGTGCATTAGAGGCGGTTTCAGAGTTGCGCTCGTTGACACAGCAGCGGCTAAAACTTGCGTAGTCTGGCAAATTTGGTTGCCGGCACGCCATCGCGGTCGCGATTTCTACAGATAGCCGAGGGCAGTAGGATTCTGTGTCTTCGCCTACGAGGCTGGCTATAAGCTCGACGCGAAATTCAGCCTCATTCGCGAGGCATGCTGCGCTGCGGCTATGCGTTCGGTGTTGATGCCGACCATGCCATACTCCAGGGGTTCGGCTAGACGCCAGACTCGCTTCAGCTTGGAACCATAAAATGGGTGCCGAGCCCGTAGATGGTGTCATTGGTTTCACGCATAACCTGATATGCATCCTCGAATCGGATGACCGGAACCAACGGCCCGAATTTCTCCTTCTGCGCCAACCGTCATTGCACTGGAGATGTCGGTAAGGACGGTTGACTGGAAAAAAGTGCGTCCCTGCCGATCCGGCCCCGCCGCGCTGATTCGCGCGGCCCTTTCACACCGCATCGACGATGTGGGATTTGATCTTGGCGCTCCGGCGGCATGCCCTCAGCTTCATCGCGGCTGCGGCGAGGGTGTCGGCCACGAATGCTCGCGCTTGTAGGTCAAGCTGTAACTCTGATGGGACGGCGCTTCAACTCGCGTTCCTGACCCTGTCCGGCGTCAGCGCTGATCCAGCTGCGGGCGGATGCCGCGCGGTACCATAGGGTCTTTCGATGCGGGCAATCCAGATCGTTGCGCGCGATCAACCCTATGGTAAACAGGCCACGCGGGGAGGTCTTTATGGCGAGGGGAATGTACCAGATCTGCTGTCGCACGACAGCGCCAAGTACCGATGTGGCGCATATAAGGTCTGCGCCGATGAGATCGACCATCGATATGGCGTCGAACAGCATTGCTCTCGGCGCCAGAGTGAGCGTCGGCGCCCGGCGTCCACTTGATGACGCTAGCCAGGCCAGGTTCGCAGCGTGCTAAACCCTGCAGACATTATTGCCGGCACGCGTATAGTGGCCCGTCCAGGCGTCTATGTGCTCGGATTCTATGACACGCGCATTACCTTCTACTCGCAGCAGGTCCGCGCGCTCGAGCTGGCCCACGCGCTGTGGCACGAACATTTGCTGCCGGCGAATGCCCGCGTCGCGGTAGTCGGAGGCGGGGCCGCCGGCATTACGCTCGCTGCCGGGCTAGCCCTGCAAGGTGGGACCGATGTCCACCTGTTTGAAAAGGCGCAGCGCCTTCTGCCGCTGCAAGGCGATTCGCAGCGGCGCCGTCTTGATCCGCATATCTATGACTGGCCCAATCCCGATGCCGATCACGAGTTGGCGGAGCTTCCAGTGCTCGACTGGCGCTCCGGGCCGGCCAGAGATGTCCGCTATGCAGTGCTCCGCGAGTTCGGCGAAGTCCGATTGGCTACCGCAGACCGTCTCACGATACGCGAGCGACACCAAGTCACTGCGGTCACCCCTCAAGCCGGACGCTTCCTGGTGAACTTCGAGCGTGAGGCCGTTGGCGGTGGCCGCGAGTCCGCAAGCCAGGAGTTCGACATAGTCGTGCTCGCAATCGGCTTCGGGATCGAAAATCGGTTCGCGCTCCCCGGAACCGAGACGGCCAGCTACTGGCACGATGCGGGGATACCGGGCGTAGAAATCGACGGCAACCCGCGGCCGACGTTCCTCGTGAGCGGTAATGGCGATGGCGGCTTGATCGATCTGATCGCCGCCGCCAGCGCGACCTTTCGGCACGACAATATCGTCCGCGGCATCGCGCAGCGTCCCGGCGTGCAGGCTTTGCGCGACGCGTTGTTGGCAATCGATACCGAAGCCCTCGCCGCCGAGGCGATGGGGCAGGGGTTCGATTTCCTCGCGGCTTATGATGTTACCATCGGTGCTCAGGTCGAAGCTCTCGGACTCGTCGACCAGATGCAGGAGCAGCTGCGTGCCGGTGTCCAACTGTTTTTTCAGACGCGGGAACCGGAGCTATTGTCGATCAAGACGGCGCGGCTGAATCGACTTGCGGTCTATTTGCTGATCAAGGCTTGCGGGCGGCAGGGAGCAGAGTCATTCACACACGTAGTCTGCGATGACGTGCATCAGATCGCCTCCGAGCCCGGCGACGCGCAAGGATCTCGCCGCTTTGCCTGCGGCGCAACAACAGTAGTCGCCGATTGGGTGATCACCCGGCGCGGCCCCGGGCGCGAGACCATTCGCCAGCCATTCGCGAACCTACTCGCTGGCTTTGAAGTCGAACATGCTGCATGGGTGCAGGCATTTCCCGCCGACAGCATCGCGCCTAAGCTCAACCCTGCAACCTATGAACATTTCAAGCGATTGGCGGCTCAGGCGGAGCTGCCGCCGCCGCGCTATCATATCAACGCGCTGCTTGCCGCGCTGCCGCGCAGCGTCAAGCTTTGGCTGACCGGCGGCGATGCTAGGTGGAGCGGAGACGTCGCGCTCGCAGACGTTGCGACGTTATGGTCCGACGACACATCTCTGCTCGAGCTCACGGTCATCAACGCGCCCGACCAGCTAGGGACCAGTCTCGCCCATGCCATCGCGCGCTTGGCAATCCACGCGCTGCGCATCGACTTGCTCGTCGACGTGGCGCGCTGGCGCGCCTTCCTCGTCGCACTGTCGAGCGAGTCCCCCAACACCGGCGGGCTTCGCCCGCCGCCGCTACGAGCGCTGGGCGGTCACCCTTCCATCCTCAACCCAGTGACTATACCGCCAGACGAACTCGCAGCAACGATCAATCGGGCGCTCGATGGGTGGCTGCTAGAGGCCGTGGATCGCCATCTGACACGCTATATGCGGCACGGCGAGGATCCCGGCCACGCAGTGTCGTTCGTGGCCGCAACCGATCTTCGCCAGCAGATGGAGCCGATCTGGCAGAATTGGGTTCAGCGATTTCGGGCCGAACCCGCCCTGCTGGCCCGCTTCCTCGGCCTCGCTGTCTGCGCTAAGGACGATGCGGCTGCTGCCGGCGAGGCCTCGGTCCTGGCGGGGCGCTTGCTCGTTACGCCGCTGATCCGGGCATGCGCGGTGGCGCTGGCCGTGGCGACCGCTTGGCAGGCCACGGCGCCACGCGGCGCGCATCCCGGCAATCTTGGCCGGGACGCCAACGGAACTCACCGAACCGGTCACACCTGCGCGGCAGCCCTGATCGACAGCGAGGAAATGGCACTTGTCGCGCTACGTCACGCCTGGACCACCGAATTCGTATTGCTGCCGATGCAATCGGTTCCGGCGACGCTGATTGTGGCTGCCAACAGCTCGCTTAACAAAAGCAGCGGTGGCATACTGCTTCTCGGCCAACCGGGTGTGGATGGAAAGCTAATGCTGACGGTCGATGCGCGATTTCGCGCAGCGGCTCAAACCAGCGCGGCCGAGCTGGTCGCCTTGCTGCGCGGTATCGAGGAAGACCATTTCTCGCGATTGAAAGCTGCTATTGAGGACGGGGGAGGACCGCAATGAGCGAGATTGCGTCACCAACGCCTGCCCAAGAAGCCCTTGAAGGAGGCGAACGCCTACTCACTCGCCGCGCGGCCGAGCTCGGCCTGGCGGTCGAATCCAAGGCCAACTACGCCGGTAGGATCTTTGCCGGCGGGAGCGACACGCCTTCGGCCCGGCTTGAGCCCCGGGATCTGCCAAATCACGTCCGTGGGTTGCAGATCGGCCGCTATGCCGTGCTACTGACGCTGCTGCCCGAAGCACCTGATGAGGAGGGTATGAGCGACGTCGTCCGGCGAGTGCGTAACCAATGCGTGGTTGCCCGGTCCTATCTTAGCCCACCGGCGGCGCTCGACCTGCACGCCATACTGCTTGGCCCGCGCGGCAGCGAGGGCGTCGACCGCTGGCGCGCACTGGCGCTTATCGCTGAGCGCGACGAGCGTGTGGCGCGCAAGCTCGTCTGGCTACGCCCTCTCGATGCGCGCGCTGACGAGCAAAGCTTCGGCGATTTCGTGAAGCGAAGCTTCCTTGCGCGACCGTGGTTGACCGATGCCATCTTTTCTATGGCGCCGCTCGATAATGTGAGTCGCGCGGCGACGTACGGCGACATCCCGCGCGACACAGCAGGCGAGTGGGTCCGTCTGGCGAGCGAACCCGACATCGATCCCGATCTCTTGGTCGAGAAATTGGTGGTCGCGTGGCAGCGGCGGAGCGCACGATGAGCGAAACCTTTCTTCGTGAGGTTCATCTTCACGACTTCCGGACGTTTGGCGAATTCAGTCTACCGGTGCCGCCGGGGCCGGGCCTTACTCTGCTCGTGGGCACTAACGGCCTGGGCAAGAGCAGTTTCTTCGACGGGATCGAATGGTGCCTGACAGGTAGGATCCGTCGCTTCCAGGATTATGTCGGCCGACTAAGCGAGAGCGATTACCTCACCCGTCGCGACGCCAAGCCGGGGACACACCGGGTTAGCCTGACGTTCTCGGAGGGCGAGCCGCTAATCCGGACGCTGCGCGAAAAGCCCGCTGCCCGCGCCCTGCTCGGGTTGCTCAAAGATCCCAATTGGACAGAGATCAAGGACATCGCTGCCTATCTCGGCTTCACCCATTTCCTGGGGCAGGCTTCGCAGCAGCGCTTCACCAGCCGCGACCAAGCCGATCAGTGGCAGGCTCTCAAAGGGCCCAGCGGCATCGACCGGCTCGAATCGATCCGGACCGCTTTGCGTGGTCGTGCGACGACAAATGCTTTCCGACGGCGTGCCGAGCAGGAAGAGGCTGCGGTCAAAGTTGCAGCGCGGGCGCTCGAGGAATGGCAGGGACATGCCGCTAGGCTGGCCGAGCTCCAGTCGCGCGGCACTGCGGCTGGAGCAGAGTCCGAGGCCAAGTTAGATACGCGGCTCGCCAATATCGAACGCGTACTGCCTCCCAGCTACCAGGTGCCTCAAGGCTTTCCCGATCGATTGTCGCGTGTCCGCCAGGCAATCGAAGCGGAGCAGCGACAGGTCGCTCAGAGTCGCGCCGCGCTCGAAAGTCTTTACGTTATCTGCACTCGGTACGGAGAAGCATCTGCGCTGACTGACCTCGATGGTGCACGCAGGTCGGCTGCCAATACGGCCGTCGCGACCGCAACCGGGCAGCTGAGCGAGGCGATGCTCGCGGCGAGCCAGGCGGAACAGGCTGCGGCGGCGCAGACCCAGGTCGTTGCCCGCGCTGCATCCGATCATGACGAGCGCGTTCGTGTCCGCACGGCAATCACAGAGTTCGCGGTCCTCGACGCCGAGCGCCAGAAGGCGCAAGCGACTGAAACGGCGCTTAAAGTGGAGCGCGACACCTGCCACCAGGACTACACAACCGCACAGGGCGTCCTCACCCGCGCACAGGAGGCGCAAGCGACCCTCAGCCGGCTAGACAACGAGCAGGCAACAATCCAGCTCTGGTCCGCGCGTGTCGCGGCCTTGCAGGCGCAGGAGATTGCAGCGCTCAATCAGCGCAACGCCGTCATCGCGGCCGCCGCCGCAGCCGATAGCGCGCGCGGCCAGTTACCGGAACTTGAGCGCGCTGCCGAAGACGCACGCAAAACCCAAGTCGCGGCCGAAACCAGGTTGGCGGCGCGGAGGCGCGATGCGTCGCAGCTTGCGGAATTGCTGTCTAGTCTCGCGGCGCATATTGGACACGACGACACCACTTGCCCAGTCTGTGCGAGCAGTTTCGCGCCCGGTGAACTCCAAACGCGAGCGCGCAACGCGCTCGCTGCCCAGGATGTGCAGCTTGCAGAGGAGGTGCGAGCGCTTGACACGCTCCGCGATCGTGCAACGGCGGCAGCCCAGGCTCTCGCTGAAGCGCAGGCTGCGATTTCCGCGGGGGTTGAAGCGGCGACCGCCGCCGAAGCAGCAGAAGCCGTGGCCGCGGCCGAGCGTGGGGCCATCGCCGAAGGGCTCGGCGTGAGCGCCGATAGCGATTTTGGATCGCTGATTGCAGACCGGCTGGCAGAGACAGCGCGAGCGCGTGCAGCGCATATCCGTGATGCGGGTGGCAGTCCTACCGACGTCAATACAGCCCAGGCGCGCGTCGACGCGTTGGCAGCAACGTTGGCGTCGCTCGATGATCGCCTTGCGGCTGCAACGCAGCGCCGCTCGCGATGCGAGACGGCGTTGCGTGCGATCGAGGACAGGCTAGTCTCGCTCGCCAAGCCGTGGAGCGTTGACGCCGCCGATGCCGCCGTGGAGGCGCAGGGTAAGCTGCTCGAGGCAGCGCGCGCTAGTCTGGAGGATCTGATCCTGAAGCGCGCAGCGGCCACGAATGCGGAAACGGCGGCACGCGAACGACTGGCCGCAGCCGAGGCCGAGCGCGACCGTGTTGCCGCGGCGATCCAGGATGCCGAGGCCGCACGCTCGGCGGCAGTCATGGCGTGGCAGCGGGCCGGCATGATCGGTGATCCCTCGTCGCAAGCGGTCGACGACCGGGCAGCCGCACTAAGCGATCGTGCGACGGCACTTTCCGCGCATTTTGAGGAAACCAATGCGCTGTCGCGAAGCTACGAAGCCTGGCTGGCGCAGGACGAACTCCGCGCGCTGCGCGCCTTGATGGATGAACAAGGTGGGGAAGGGACGGCGGACAACCCCGTCATCCGCGAACAGGAGTTACAGAGCCAACTTCAGGCGGCGCGCGCGGCGCTGCAGCTCACTAACGCCACTCGCGATGCGGTGATCGCCTATGGCGAGCACCTCAAGTCCGAGGCGGAAAGCTTCTCGACTCAGTTCCTGTTGCCACTGAACGACTTGATAGACGCGTTCAACCGCGCGCTGCTGAGTACGCCGGGTGAGACAGTGCAGTTCAATGCCGAACACACCGTCGAGCGCACTGCGCTCGCAATGCAGTTGCGCTACGCAGATCCAATTGAAAATGCCCAGTACAAAACCGCGTTGCCGCCGCAGCTCGTGCTGAGCGAGGGGCAGATGGCTGCAAACGGATTCAGCATTCTCTGCGCCGCCAGTACCGCCTATCGTTGGTCGCGTTGGCGCGCCTTACTACTCGACGACCCACTGCAGCATAACGACATCATTCATGCTGCGGCCTTTGTCGATGTGATGCGAAACCTCGTCGAGCTCGAAGGCTATCAGCTGATTATGTCAAGCCATAAGCGCGACGAAGGCGAGTTTATCGCTCGAAAGTTCGATGCGGCAGGGTTGCCATGTACAGTGGTCGAGTTGGTCGGCGCGTCGAAGGATGGTGTGAGGGCCGAGCCTCCGCGGCACAATGCGGCTGCGCGTCGCTTGCTGGCGGAACCCGAAGCGCGGCTTGCGTAGCGTTTAGCTGTTCCGCGGCTGGACAATCGGTGACTACTAAACCGAACGAAAGCTCTAGCACCACTAATCTGGTCCGAGGCTGCCGGTTAGATAACTGCCAGTTCGGTCTTCCGTGACTCAGCGCCGAGTGGCTGCTTATGGCGCGAAGCTGATCTAAATTAAATTGAATGCAATCGAACCGACGTCCCTGCCTCTCCCTGTTCACGATCTGTGCTTCGAAAGTCGCATAAGATTGCAGACTGGAACTCATGTCGGCCGGCTCGCTCGCCGGACCTTCAAGAGAGGTGGCAGCCCTCAATAGGCGCCGTGTCGCCGTCGACGCGATGATCCCTGCGGGGCGGCACATCTCGTTGGCTGTGTGCGCACACGGGATCGCGATCACTGCCGCCCTGACCGCTCAGGCACCCACGTTGGCCGCCACTCAAGCAAAATGCGTTGAGAAGGGAAGTTTCCCTGCGGAGATTATTAGGATTGCACTGTGCAATGCACCAGAGAGTTTTTCAGTCCAACATTTCCCGGATTGCCGATGCCACGGCGCTGCCCCGATACAGCTTGGCAAAAAAGCGGCTGTCATTGGGAAGATCCGCTATGCCTACCTCGCGATGACCGGACGTTACAATGATCTTGATCGGAGGCCAGCGATCGCGAACGGCAGTTGCGAGCTCCAGGCCGTCAATGCCGCCCGGCATATCGACATCAGTGAAGATCACTTGAACAGCTGGGTGGGATGCCATAATATCAATGGCTTCTCTGGCATTAGCAGCCTCTAGAATCGCAAATCCCATACGTTCGAGTTGGTCAGCGATGTCCATGCGAATGAGGGCTTCGTCTTCGACGACGAGCACAGTGATGGCCTGCGACACTGGAAAACCCGATCCCGGCTGGGTCTGCGCCCAGACCGAACTACCGTAACATCGCATTCTCTCAAACGTTCCTCACGATGGGTCGAAATCTCGCAACGGTCTTGATACGGTGCAAATTGTAACCAACCGCTTGCGTGCGAGGACTATTGGGCGTCGTCGACAGAAATAACGTCCAGATGCATGGCACTGGCAACCGGGCAGTGGTCTTTGCCCATGGCTTCGGGTGCGATCAGAACATGTGGCGCTTCGTTGAACCAGCCTTCCGTGACCGCTATCGCACCATGCTGTTCGATCACGTCGGAGCCGGCCGGTCCGACCTTACGGCCTATGACAGAGCCAAGTATGCCGATCTGAAAGGCTATGCATCGGACGTCGTCGAGATAGGTCGAGAACTGCAGCTTAAGGATGCGGTCTTCGTGGGACATTCGGTCAGCGCCATGATCGGAGCACTGGCATCGATCGATGCGCCGGGCAGGTTCACGAAGCTCGTCATGGTAGGCCCATCTCCACGCTACATCGACGACGGCGAATACTATGGCGGGTTCAGCGCCGCTCAGATCAAGGAACTTCTCGCCTCCCTGGCCGACAACCATCTCGGATGGTCGGCTGCCATGGCGCCCGCGATCATGGGTAATCCCGATCGTCCCGAACTCGGCCAGGAATTGACGAATTCATTCTGCCGAACCGACCCGGAGATTGCCAAGGCGTTTGCTCGCACCACCTTCACGTCCGACAATCGAGCCGATCTCAAGAACGTGAAGGCCGATACGCTGATCCTGCAGACCCGTGATGACATCATCGCTTCCGAAAAGGTCGGCGAGTATGTCAATCGAGAGATTGTAGGCAGCCGGATCGTCTATCTGGATGCCTTTGGCCATTGTCCCAACCTGAGCGCTCCCGCGGCAGTCATAGCAGCAATGAATGAGTTCCTCTGATCACTCCGATTCCGACCTGCAGGACCTGTATGAAAACGCGCCTTGCGGGTACCTATCGCTCGGGCCTGACGGCAGGATCATCCGCGTCAACACCACGCTCTGCGCCTGGCTGGGCCGAACGCAAGCCGATCTCATGGGCAAGCGGCTTCGCGATCTTCTGAATATCGCGGGAAGCATATTCTACGAAACCCACTTCGCGCCGCTCCTGCGTATGCAGGGCTTCTTCGAGGAGGTCGCCCTTGACCTGGTTCTCCAGGACGGTGGGACGATGCCCGTCTTGGCCAACGCGGCCGAGCGCCGGATATCCGACGAGTTTGCGGTGACGCGCGTCACGCTGTTCCGTGCCCCCCAGCGGCGGCGGTACGAGCGGGAACTGGTCGATGCGCGTACGAGCGAACGGGAAGCGCTGGCGAAACTGGAAGAGATCAATGCGGGCTTGAGGACCCGCATCACCGATGCGGACGCTGTTCAGACAATGGCCGTGCAGGATGCCGACCTGCGTGAACAGTTCATCGCTGTGCTTGGCCATGACCTTCGCAATCCGCTTGCGGGCCTTGCCGGTGGCTTGAACATTCTGACTAAGACCCACGACGATACGAAGTCTGTCCGCGTACTCCGCCTGATGCAGGAAAGCGTCAAGCGAATGGAGGGCCTGATCGATAACCTGATGGATTTTGCGCGTGGGCGTCTTGGCGGCGGCATCGGCATTGAGCGCTCATCGGGAGAGAGAATCGAGCCGACCCTTGCGCAAGTGGTAAACGAAATGCGCGTCGGTCACCCGGAACGCGCGATCGAGACACACTTCGATGTGCGACAAGCAATTGACGTCGATCACGCCCGCATTGCTCAAATGTTTTCAAATCTCCTCGGCAATGCTGTCACGCATGGCTCCGATGACCGTCCGATCGTCGTCGAGGCGAAGGTGGCGGACGGTGAGTTCATATTATCGGTGGCCAATGGTGGCCAACCTATCCCTCAGCCGGCCCTCGATCGCCTGCTCCAACCCTTCTACCGCGGGGAGGTCCGGTCAAACATGCAGGGCCTTGGGCTTGGTTTATATATCGCCAGCCAGATTGCAAAAGCCCATGGGGGCCGAATCCAGGTCTCGTCGAATGCGGTGGAAACCAGCTTCACGTTTCAGATGCCGATTTGATCGATTCGGGAATTCTTGGCTTTGTATACTGCGGTACGCGGGCTTGCTATCCCGGTCCAAATTAATGCTGACGGAGTGAGCCGGGCGGCTCCCATGCAGGAAGCTGTGAACTTGCTTAAGGTCCTTGGCTCTGGTGAGTACTATCAATCGAGGCATTGTGTGGGACCGAAACGGCAGGGTCTAATCAACTCTCTCTGCGTCGATCACGTGGGCCCTGCAAGCCTGGTGGCGGTATCGCCGTATTGGCGTCCGAATCCCTGCCTTGCGAGCGATCGAGACTGCGCATGATTGGCGTGACCGTGAGCCCGTGCAGCACGATCGAGAGCGCGACGACCAATCCGACGATTGCCCAGAGACGATCGCCCCCGTCTACCTCCATGTGATTGAGGCCGTAAGCCAGATAGTAGAACGAGCCGACGCCGCGGATTCCAAAGAAAGCCAGTGTCAGCTTCTCGGTCCATGCCCTGTCGACCCCGATCAGACCGATCAGTCCTGTCAAAGGGCGCACGACGATGAGGATCACGACAGCAGCCACCGCGTCGATCCAAGTCAGCGGTGCGAGCAATCCGCTGACCAAGGCGCCCCCGAACAGCAGCAGGAGCACCATCATCGCCAGCCGCTCGATCTGCTCCGTAAGGTCGTGCATCTCGCGATGAAAGTCATGGCTCCGATGCGCATGTCTCAGCGTCAGCGCGGTCACGAAAACCGCCAGGAAGCCGTAGCATTCGATCAACTCGGTTAAGCCATAAGAGATGAAAAGTCGCCGCGATGGCGATCAATCCGTCGCCGGTTTGGGCGAGTTTCGTGTCGGCTGCCATATGAAAGGTAAGCCACCCTACCGCCCTGCCAATCAACCATCCGCCCGCGATACCGGCGCCGATCTCCCACAAGACGCCGTGTGTAAACCAGTCCAATGCCCAAGGCTCGCCTGTCGTGGCGGCAAGGCCTAGCGCGATGGCGAGGTTGACGAATGGGAATGCCAAGCCGTCGTTGAAGCTGGCCTCGGAGGTCAGAGCGAACCTCACCTCGTCCTCCCCACCCGCCTTCGGCGGCCCGACCTGAACATCGGCTGCCAGCACCGGATCGGCGCCTATCTCGGCGGAGACGGCATCTTCCGCGGCGGCGGCTTGGCGCTGGAGATCGGCCATATCCCAGTCCGCGACGCCCCGCATGCGGCACCGCAACGTATCGAGACCTATGCCTCCGGCGTGACGCTGGTGGCGCTCGCGGCCGAGCATCGAGTGCCGGTGGCGGACCTCTTCAGCCGCGTTCAGGAAAGCGCCGGCCTCAGCCTTGCGCTCGACCACATCGTCTGGCACCATGCGGCGACGATCGCTTCGGCCTCAATCCTTTTTTCGCCGCGCATCATCCTGATCGGCGGCGGCGTGCTCGACCTGCAGGCCTACCCGCGCGACGTGCTTTCAAGCCGCATCCTGGAATGCCTGCCGCGTCCTGCCGGCTTGCAGCCGCCCGTCATCCGCCAGGCGGTGCTCGGCTGGAAGGCCGCCATCCACGGCGCGATCCTTCTTGGCACGGAGCGAGCGTCGGCCTGTAGGCCTGCCCAGCGGCGTGTCACCAGAAGGCGCGGTCGAGCGCGAATTCCGGCCTTGCCGGCCCGGGCCTGCCAGTCACCGCATTGGTGATCAGCCGCGCAGAACCGGTCGCCAGCGTCCAGCCGAGCGCGCCGTGGCCGCTGTTGATGAATAGACCGCCTATTTTCGTTTTGTCGATGATCGGCAGCCCGTCGGCCGACATCGGCCGGAATCCGCACCACGGGTTGAGCGTCTTTGGCAGCGTCAGTTCCGGATAGAGCGACTTCAGCGCCCTGATCAGGTTCTGTACCCGCCCGTCGCGGACGGCGCGGTTGTAGCGGTCGAACTCCACCGTGCCGGCGACGCGCAGCTGGTCGTTGAGGGGCGTCGCGCCCAGCCGCGCCGTGTCGTCCACCACAGGGATGCCGGGCAGGAAGTTCAGATCGGCGGCCGGGATGGAGATCGAATAGCCTTTCACCGGCGCGATCGGCACCGAAATGCCAAGCGGCGCAAGCAGGCTTTTGGAAAACGATCCCGCGCAGACCACCACGATGTCGGCTTTGACCGTGCCCTTGTCGGTCTCGACGCTCTTCACCTTACCGTTCGGCGCATCGATGCGGCGTATCTCCGTGCCGAGCTGGAACCGGACGCCGGCGGCGCGCGCGGCCTTCTCGGCTGCGAGCGTAAACTTGCGCGCATCGCCCCACGCATCATCCGGCAGATGCAGCCCGGCGCGGATCGAGCCGGCGATGGGCCCGAGCCTTGGCTCGATCGCGACCGCCTCTTCGCCGGTGATGCGCGAGACACGGACGCCAAGCCCCTCCAGGAAATATGCGTAGTCGTCCCGCTTTGCGATGCCTTCGTCATCGCGGAAGAGTTCGAGCAGCCCGCCACGGCTGAGCTGGTAGTCGACCGTCTTCTGCGCCAGCAGCCCGTCCATCTCCTCGAGGCTCTCGCGGCCGAACCGCGTCAGCTTCATGGACGAGGCGGCGTGCTTCTTCGGCCGGCAGTTGGCGAGGAACTTCAGGCCCCAGAGCCCGAGGCTGGGGATCGCCGAGGGGCGCAGGAGGAGCGGGGCGCTTTCGCGGCCGATCCACCTGAACAGGAGGCCGGGAACGGCCGGCGAGCACCACGGCAGCGCGGTGCTCGGGGTGAACAGGCCGCCATTGGCGAAGCTCGTGTCGAGCCCCGCCTCCGCGCTCCTGTCGATCACGGTGACCGACAGCCCTTCGCGTGCGAGATAAAGCGCAGTCGTTGTGCCGACGACGCCGGCGCCAACAACAATGACGTCCGGCATGATCAGCCCTTGATGTGTGCGTGCGCGACGATTTCGATGCGGGCGCCTTGCACCATGAGGCCGGCGACCACGGTGGCGCGGTTCGGGAAGGGCTTGTTGAAATAGGTCCGGTAGACCTCGTTCATGCCCTGGAAGTCTTCCTTGTTGGGCAGGTAGACGAGCACCTGCGTCACGTCGTCCATCGTGCCGCCGGCCGCTTCCACGGTGCGCTTCAGATTGTCCATGGTCAGCTTGGTCTGCGTGGCAATGTCGCCGGTCTCGATCGAACCGTCCTCGTTGATCGGGATGTGGGCCGTGTAGAGGTAGTCGCCGCCCATCGCGGCCCATTCGATCGGCGCCGACTCGTTCGGCAGGTGCGTCTTGACGATCTTACGCATGAAAATCTCCAGTCATGTCTGAACGTGGTGAGGTCACTCGACCGTTGCGGCCCAGGGCAGGAACTGCCCGTCGGCCAGGAAGAGCTTGTGGTAATGGTCGAGCTTGTCGGCATCGACCGTGATCCCGAGGCCCGGCGCATCGATTTCGCCCCACAGGGGCTGCGTCCGGATCGGAATATCGGATTGCAATATGTCGTCTTCCATGACGCTCGCCGTCTGCTGGTGACCGCGCGATCCGTCGCCGAGCGCGAGTAGTGCATGCTGGTGCGCCACCGCCGCGATGCCGAACTCGCCATGCGTGTGCTTGCACACCTTGTTGCCGGCAAGCTCCGCGGTGCGCGACAGAGTCATGAAAGACTGCATGCCGCCGACCCAGTAGCTGGAGAAGCAGAGCACGTCGGCCGCGTCGCCGGTGATCATCTCGAGCGTCTCGGTCTCGCTGCCGAGCCCCTCATTGGCGCAGATGGGAACGGAAACGCGCTGGCGCAGCTGCGCCATGACCTTGACCGGACGCGCCCGCACCGGCGCCTCGACGAAATCGAGGTCGAAGGCCGCGTCCCAGCGCGCGATCAGCTTGGCGGCGACTGGCAGCGGCCACGCTTCGTTGGCGTCGATCCGGATCTTGCGCTCCGGCCCGATCGCCGCGCGCACGTCGGCGATCATCCGCTCGTCTTCGGCTTCGTCGATGCCGACCTTGATGTAAAAGTGCTCGTAGCCTGCTGCCACCGCTTCCGCGCATTGCCGGCGGAGCCCTTCGGATGTATCGCGCGCCAGGTAGCAGAAATAGGAGACGGGCTCGGTGCTGCCGCGCCCGCCAAGCAGCCGCCAGAGCGGCAGCCCCGCCTCCTGGCCCGCGAGGTCGAGGAGCGCCATGTCGAGACCGGCCCAGGTGAAATTGCCGGTCTGCACGCGGTAATCCCAAAGCCCCTTCTTGAACACGTCGCGCTTGATCGACTGCACGTCGCGCGGGTCGCGCCCGATCAGGAACGGTGTCATCGCCTGAGCTGCTGCGACGATCGACAGCGTGTCGGCGCCGCTGCAGCATTCGCCCCAGCCGATTCGGCCATCATCCGCGACCACACGCACCACCACGTCCGTCACGCCGCCGCGCGACACGCGCGAGCTCACCTCGGCATGCTTGTAGGGGATCGAGATCGGGATGAGGTCGACGCGCTCGATCTTCACGACGGGGCTCCGGCGGTCGGCGCGTTGTCGGATGAAAGCGAGCGCAGGAACTGCTTCATGCGGTCGGTCGGCTGGTCGTAGAGCACCTGCCGTGGCGGGCCGTCGGCGACGATCTGACCCCCATCCATGAAGATGATGCGGTCCGCGACCTCCGCGGCAAAGCGAATCTCGTGCGTCACGACCAGCATCGTCATGCCTTCGTTGGCAAGATCGCGCATCACGGCCAGCACCTCGCCAACCAGTTCCGGATCGAGCGCGGAGGTGGGCTCGTCGAACAGGATCAGCTTCGGCTGCATGGCGAGGACACGGGCGATCGCGACGCGCTGCTGCTGCCCGCCCGAAAGCGCGTCCGGATAGTTGTTTTCCTTGCCCGACAGGCCGACGCGGGCAAGCATCCTGCGGCCGATCTCCAGCGCCTGTTCGCGTGGCATCTTGCGCACCAGGCGCGGCGCCAGCGCCACGTTGTCGAGTGCCGTCAGGTGCGAGAAGAGATTGAAGCGCTGGAACACGAAGCCGATATCGGCGCGCTTCTTGGCAAGCGACGCGTCGCTCTCGAAACGCTCGCTCCCGCCGGTCATGCGCACGCCGAAGCGTTCGCCGTCGATCTCGATCACGCCGCCATTCGGCCGCTCGAGGAAGTTGATGCACCGCAGCACCGTCGTCTTGCCGGAGCCGCTCGGCCCGATGATCGCCACCTTCTGGCCGCGCTCGACCTCGAAGCTCACGTCGCGCACGACGTTGAAGTTCCCGAAGGACTTCTGCAGGCCTCTGACACTGAGAATGGGCATCCTGGTCCTTGAGAAGTAAGGGGTGATGGGGGACCGGCGGCGGACGTGATGCGCCCGCCGCCGACCGTTGAACGCTCACTGGAAGCAGCTGTCCGGCGACTTCGGCGAGGTCCAGCCTTCCGGACGGTCGACGCCACCGCGATAGTCGGGCTCCGGCGGCGCGAACCAGGACTTGTCGCCGAGCCCGAACTCGGCCATCGACTTCACGTTGCTGCAATCGGCCCACATCTTGGCGATCTCGGCGTTGATCGCGTCGGCGAGCGGCTTGCGGCTCATCGGCGTCGCGAAGATCGAGTAGTACTTCTTCGACATGATCGGGTACTTCTCGGGCTCCGGCTTCACGGCGATCTGCTTGATGCCCCAATCCGGGTTCTGCTTGATCGCGTATTCGACCAGCGCCGGGTCGAGGATGCCGATGTCGAGGCGGCCTGCCACGATGTCGCGCAGCACGGCGTCCTGCGTGTCGTAGAGCTTGACCTCGCCGATTCCCTCGACGTTCTTCAGCTCGGGCACCAGCGTGAAGCCGGTGACGGTGCCGACGGTGCGGCCCTTCATGTCTTCGAAGGTCGACCAGTTGTTCTCGGCCTTCTGGATCAGGAGCGTGCCGAAGAAGTAGACCGGGTCGGAGAGCAGCATGACCTTGGACCGCTCCTCGGTCCAGCCGACCGAGCCGATCAGCACGTCGACCTGGCCCTGCGTGGTCGCCTGGATCAGCGAGTTCCACTCGAGCGACAGCGTCTCCACCTTGAGGCCGAGCGTGTCGGCGATCTTGACCGCCAGCGCGCCGTCGGTGCCGATCACCTTGCCGTCCTTGACGCTGGTCATCGGCATGTCGCCGAGCATGCCGATCGTCAGGACGCCGGGCTTCAGCGTTTCGATCTTGTCCTGCGCGACGGCGGCGCCCGCGGTCATCGCGATGCCGAGGATCGACGCCGCGACGAGCGACCTCGCCTTGCGTGCAAATGTTGAGCCGATAGTTTCGTGTTTCATCGAGGCAGTTCCCCTTCTGGTTTGAGGTTGGAGTGGTGTTGTTCTTATTGGCGAACGCGCTTGTTCTCGAGCATTCGCGTCAGTTGCGAGAGCGGCAGGCTGAGGATGAGGTAGAAGAGCGAGACGTAGATGTAGACGGGCATCGGCATGAAGCTCGACGACGACAGGTCCTTGGCGCGCAGCATGAGTTCGGGCGCTGCGATGATCGAGGCGATCGACGTGTCCTTCAGGAGGCCGACCAGGTAGTTGCCCATCGGCGGCAGGCCGATGCGGAAGGCCTGCGGCCCGGTGACGTGGACGAGCGCCTGCAGGGGCGTCAGTCCCAGCGCCACCGATGCTTCCTTCTCGCCCCTTTCCACCGCGTTGATGCCGGCGCGGTAGATTTCCGCGAGCAGCGCGCTGCCCTGCAGCGCAAAACCCAGGATCGCGCAGCTCATCGAATTCCAGCGGAAGCTCGGGATCACGTCCGGCAGGCCGAAATAGATGATGAACAGGATCACCAGCACCGGCAGGCCGCGGGCCACCTCGATATAGCTCGTGGCGAAGCCGCGCATAGAGGCCGACTTGCTCATCTTCATGGCACAGATCGGTATCGCCAGCACCGCCGCGCCGGCGAAGGCGGCGAGCGTGAGATAGAGGGTCTGCCCCGCGGCCGTGATGAGTTCCGGCGTCCAGGAGGCGAAGCGGGCGAGGAGATCGGTCATGCCGCGGCTCCCGCCATCTTGACCGTGCGCCGTTGCAGCCGTCCCGCCAGGATCGAGAGCGGGATCGAGATGCTGAGGTACATCAAGCCGACCAGCACGTAGATCTGCATGGAGAGATAGGTTTCCATGACCAGCGCGCGGGCGCGAAACATCACTTCCGGCGCCGCCACCACCGAGGCCAGCGACGTGTCCTTGAGCAGCTGGATCGCATAGTTGCAGAAGGCCGGCATCATCAGCTTCACCGCCTGCGGAATGCGGATATGGCGAAACGTTTGGTAGGGCGTCAGGCCGAGCGAGATCGCCGCCTGGCGCTGTCCGTCGGGCACGGCCTGCAGCCCGGCGCGAAAAATCTCCGCCACATAGGCAGCGCCGTTGAGCCCCAGGCCGGCTATCGCCGCGACCAGCCCGGGCAGACTGAAGCCGAGCTGCGCCAGCCCGAAATATATGATGAAGAGCTGCGTCAGCGCCGGCGTGCCGCGAATGAACTCGATGTAGATGCCGGCCGGCACCGAGGCCCAGCGATTCTGCGACTGCCGCGCGATTGCCAGAAGCAACCCCAGGCTCATGGCAATGACGAAGCTGCCCGCCGCGACGATGAGCGTCACCTCGAAACCGACGAGCAGGTTCGGCAGGAATTCGGACAGTTTTGCCCAGAATATCGTCCAGAACCCGCTCATCGACCCCACTTCAGCCCTGCTGGCTCGATAAAAGATTATAATATGATTATGGTGTCAAGCGCGCATCCGTGCTTTTGTCCCGTGTGGGGAAGGAGGCCGCTGCAGATGTTGAAAAGACCGTCGCTCTTCAGCCATGTGCTTGATCGGCTGGGCAGCGAGATCGTCGGCGGCGCCTATAGTGGCACTGGGCTCTTGCCGCGCGAGCAGGACCTCTGCGCCGCGATGGGCGCCAGCCGCACCGTCGTGCGCGAGGTCATCCGTGTCCTGTCGCGGAAAGGCATGCTGCGCGCCCAGCAGAAGATCGGCGTCCGCGTTCTGCCGCAGTCGTCCTGGAACCTGATGGACATCAACGTGCTCGACTGGCTCTGGCGCGCGGGCTTGCACGAGCCCTACATTCGCGACTTCCTGGAGTTCCGCCTCGCCTTTGAGCCGATGGCCTCCTATCAGGCGGCGCTGCGCGCCACGCCCGAAGCCAAGGCGGACATTCTCTCCCGCTACCAAGATCTGCTCGTCGTCAACGCCGCGCTCGAGGCGGGAAGCGACCGCACGCCTGCCATCGAGACGGATCTCGGCTTCCACACCGCGATCTACCAGGCGTCCGGCAACCACCTCGCCGGCTATCTCGGCGTTCTCGTCACCCACATGATGCGCATCCAGGTCGACCTGACCACGGACGAGCCCGGCGAGTTCGCACGCGGGCTCCACCTGCATGGCCACGTCGCCGAGGCGATCCGCGACTGCCGCGCCGACGACGCCTTCGATTATTCCTCGCGGCTGGTGCGCATTCCCTACGAGAACTACATGCGCCGGCAGTTTCCCGGCCAGGCGCGGTCCTTCTACCCAGTGCTGTCGCGTGCCAGCCAGAAAGTCGGGTTGGCGGCTCAATAGCCGCCGATGATCGGCAGGACCTCGCCTGTGATGTAGCTGGAGCAGTGCGGCGAGGCGAGGAACACGTAGGCCGGCGCGTTGGTCCGCGCCCCGTATTTGTTCGGCCCGGGCGCCCCGAAACGAAGCTGAGAAACAGGTAGGGGTCGCGACAAGAGCTGTTCAGAATCTTGCGTTAAGGTCGAACGAAAAGTGAACCCCAGCAGTTCGCTGTGAATACGCCATCTGCCTTCTATGCCGCGAGGCCACATTGAGGAGAGGCTTACCCCTTGCCATTCTGGCGTGGAGTAGAAAAGTGACCAGGCGAGCGCTTCTCAAGAAACACGAGCGAATGACATTGCTCGACATTCCGGTCGACGAAGACAGTCCGGTTCGCCACTATACTCTTACTCCGACTGATCTCCTGGAGATCCAGCTTCGCCGGCGAGAACACAATCAACTCGGTTTCGCGGTCCAGCTTGATGCGTTTTCCTGGCCGACCGCTGTTGGCCAACGAAATTCCGCCGAAGGCCATGCTTGACTATGTTGCCGAACAAGTAGGCGTCAGCTCGGCGGCATTGTTCGCCCTGATAGGAAAGAGCTTCGCGCCGCGGCTGCGCAATCTCAAAGATCGGAAGCTCCACGCGTTCGAGAAGGTTACCGCTTATCCGACGCTCGCCAATCATATCGGAGCGCCGATCAACACGATGCTGATCATCGACCACTAGGACGATCTTCTTCACCTCGCGGCGTCGATCACCGCACGATCCGTCGTACCGTCGACTATTCTGAAGAAACTCTCCGCATCGCGAAGGAGAGCCGGCTTGCGAGAGCCCTTCGCGAACTCGGTCGCATCGAGCGGCCCCTCTTCATGATCGAGTGGTATTCCAGCCCGGCGTTGCGTCGACGTTGCCAAGGCGGCCTGAACAAAGGCGAAGCTGCTCACAAGCTCAAGCGTGGGGTCTTCTTCCACGAGCGTGATGAAGTCCGCGATCGGTCGTTTGAAAGCCAGCCTTCCGCGCATCGGGCCTCAACCTCGTCGTCGGCGCGATTGTGCATTGGAATACCGTCTACATCGAGCGGGCGGTTACGCATCTGCGCAGCGCGCGTCGCCAAATTCCGGATCATCTCAAGCACATCTCACCGTTGAGTTGGGAGCACATAAACCTGACTGGTATCTACAGCTAGGATACCGACCATCCGATGCCGGAAGAATTCGGTCGCTTAGACTTCCGACACCAATCCGCCGCAAGCGGCACATAGGCCTCGGCTATCGCCGCCACGTGCCTTGTCCCGGCTCTTGGCGTAGCGCCGGGTCGCGTCGTTGGAAGCGCTTCAGCTCGTTTTTCCATTCTCTGGCGTATGCACCACGAACCGAAAGAACAGGGCGGCGTAGACCAGCCGAATAACGCCTGCAGCGATCAGGTGCCACCCGATTCCCCACGGTTCCAGAAGCAGCCAGCCGGATAGTAAGGGAGAGGCGGCTGCCGCCAGGCTGAACGGCAGAAACGTGAAACTGATCGCCATCGCCCGCTCCTCGGGCGCGACCTGGCTGAAGACGAAGGCTGCCCGGGTCGGCACGTCCAGCTGTGAGAGGAACCCCCGGGCGATCAGAAACGCCGCGGCGAGGCCGAAGCTTGGCGAGATGGCGGCGAGGATCAACAGGATGCTGGACGGAACGTGGCCGACGAGCATGGTGCCACCAAGGCCGATGCGACGGCTGATCGGCGCTGCGAGGAGTTGCGCGGTTGCTGCCAGCACGCCGGCGCAGAAAAAGAGGGCCCCGCTCATCGCGATCGACGCATCGAAGCGGCTTGTGAGCCACACTATGATTAGCGCGTTGACGACGAAACCGCCGCCGAAAGCGTCGACGCAGAAGATCGCGGTCATCTTGATCACCTTGGCGCGGGAGCCGGGCCGGAGCGCGCGCTGCCGGGGGACATGTGCGACATCCATCCTCAAGAATGCGTAGATGCCGAAGATCACGGAACCGAGTGCCGCGTAGGCGAGAAAAATCACCCAGAAGGACGCCTGGCTGCCCAACGCGTCGCCGAGTGCGGGCAGAACGCCGATCGCCAGCGCGCCCAGTGCACCGGCCATCGCGCCAAGGAACGAATAGTATCCAAAGACCGTAGCTTGAGATGTGCCCGGCACTAGGTCGGCGAGCGCGGCATGCTCGATCGGACGAAACAGGTTGGCTTCGCCGCCATGCGGGTTGATGGAGCCGAAGAACGCAATGAGCATCAGCGCGGGCAGGGCTGCTTCCAGCGACCAGCCGACGCCCGACACCACCATCCCCAGGCTCGCCAGGCAAAGCAGAACCCTAAGGCCCAGGCGGTGGGCCAGCGCGCCGGCAATGCCGATGGTGAAGGCGGATCCGAGCAGCATGCAGGAAGCAATCGCGCCGATCGCCACCGTGTCGAAGCCGCGCGATGTTAGATGAAGCGGGATCATCAACGTGATGAAACTGTCGCTGAAGACGCGGACCGTGCGGATGGCCAGGATCGCCTTGGTCTGTATGGCCAAGGCGGTCAAAAACGCCAGCGGATTTGTCACCGACGCCCTTCGATGCCGAACTCGCGCAACAGGAGACTTAGGCGATTGGCGGTCATCACGAGTCCGGTGGGATGGGTGTCAAGGATCTGCCTGCGCGCAGCCGGCTCAACAGCGGCGTCCACCGCCGCCAGCAGGGCCGCGAGACGTTCTGCCTCCAGCCGCGCGGTCCGCGTTCTTTCCGGATCGCCGAACGCCTGCAGCAGAGTGCGGTCCGTGACCTCACCGATGCCCCGGACAGAAACCAGCCCGCCATCTGTGTAGCCTTGGGGAACAGGCCCCTTCGCATTGGTCACGATACGACGGAGAATGGCGTCGTATATCTGGTCGATCGCCTGCTTGGCGCCCTCGACGCGCGACGGATGATCAGTGTCCGCGGCGGCATGCGGCAGCAGATGCAACTTACCGGAATGTTTCGCGGCCAACTCACGATAGGGAAGGAGAGGACCGGAGAGGCTTCCGTCTGGCGCCGCGAAGAGATCGGCATCGACCGCGCAATGCGCGACCGTGCCGTCTGCCAGCGCCTTGCCAAGGGCAGTCGCGTCGATGACCTCGCCGCGATCGTAGTTCACCAGCACAGCGCCGCGCTTCATGGCCGCGAAGGTTTCGGCTCCGACCAAGCCTGCATTCTCGTAGCGCCTGGTGTGCACGTCGAAAGAGCCCAGGCCGAGGTGCACACTGACCACGTCCGCGCCGGCTACGGCTTCCTTGACCGTCGAAACATGTCGAAAGCCCTCCGAGCAGATCCAGTCGCGGTGGCGTGGTCGAGCGTACACCACGACATCCATGCCCAGTGCGCGGCACAGCTTCGCCAACTCGCGGCCGATATTGCCGTAGCCGAGAACGGCTACGCGCTGGCCTTCGAGCTTGGCAGTTGGGAATTCGTGAAGGTCGCGCCCGGTGTCGATCGTCCCGTCCAGCACGCGTTGATGCAACACGTCGACCGGAAGGTCGGGGAGGACACGCAGAATGGCCTTCAGCGCCATCTGCGCGGTCGCGCGGCTGTTGAAGCCAGGTGTGTTCATCAACGGCGCCGCACCGCCTCCGTTGGGGCCGGCCCATGAACGCGACTGCATGTTCCCAGTGCCGGCGCCGATGCGCACGCCGCCCTCCGGGAACGCGGCTTCGGCAGGGATGGCGGTCGCAGCCGCTATGACCGCATCGTAGCGTCCATCGGCCTGGGAGAGGATTTCCTCCGCCGTGTGAAGATTTGGCTGATAGAAAAAGCCGATGACGCCATCCGTCACCGGCATGTTGGGGTCACAGGGGCCGACATGGAAGAAGCCGCCCTTGGCTTCGATATGCGCCTTCACGTCGCTCGGATCAGGCGCTCCGTCCGGACCGTGCGCCAGACCGACGAGGTCGACGACGAGCACGCGGTTACCGCGCTTTCCGTCCTGTGCACCGTCGTCCATCCCGCGTAACTTCCAATCATCCATGCCCATCCCCCAGTCCGAGGTCAGTGAAGGCGAAGTCCGCCCGACAATCGCTCTAGCATTTGCAGCAAGGTGTCATCACTCGCATCGTCGAAATGCGGCCAGACCGTTGTGTCGCGGATGAGAGAGAGAGCGTGGTTCGACGTCTTTCCGGACCACGCTGTGTAGTTTGGTCAGATCGCGCAGACGAAGATCACTTCTATCAGCACGGATGGGCCGAGGTCGGCGACGCCGATTGTGGCCCGAGTGGGAAGGCTTTCCGGGGGAAGGCTTCTTTCCAGGCCTCGTTGTTTCGTTCTTCAGCGACATGTCCGTGATGTAGACGGTCGACTGCAGGATGCGGGCCGTGTCGCTTCCCGCCATATCGCTCAGGTTTCATGCGTCCGCGCGTGTTGCAGAGGAGAGCCGACGAGCCAGCTCTCCTCTGCTCTTGGCTACTGCAGCAGCCACTCGTTGAAACGCGTGTTGGCCTCTTCCTGGCGCGGTCCCCAGAAGCGGTAGTCGAGCTGCGCCATCTCGGCGAGGTTTTCCGGATAGGAGGGCAGGATTTTCGCGCGCTCGGCCGGGATGAACTGCAGCGCGCCCGGATGCGTCGTACCGAAAGCGAACTCCTGGCAGGCGACGGCCTGCCGCTCCGGGTTGAGGCAGAAGGCGACGAACTTTCTGGCCAGGTCCGCTTTCGGGCTGCCCTTCGGAATGATGACGCCGAAGGGGTTGTAGTATCCGCCCTTGAACACAATGCCGACCGGCGTGCCGGAATCGGCCACGAACTGGGCTCGCGTGTTGAAGGTCGGACAGATGTCCAGTTCGCCCGTCCGCAGGAAGTTGGTGGTCTGCGAGGCCGAGCTCCACCACACGGCGATGTCGCTCTTCACCGCGTCGAGCTTGGCGAAAGCGCGCGCCCAACCCGTCTCGTCGGCGAGGACTGTGGAAATCTCGCCCGGCGCGACGCCGTCGGCCACCAGCGCAACCATGATGGCGTCACGCGCCATTTTGCGCAGCCCGCGCCGGCCCGGAAACTTCTCAAGGTTCCAGACATCTGCATAAGACGTGAGAGGCTCGCTGAACTTGTCCTTGCGGTAGGCGAGCATGAACGCTAGCAGTTCGGTCGCAACGTAGTGCTCGCTCTTCATCGCATCAGGAATTTGCGCGGCATCCGGACCTGAAAGATCGAGCGGATCTAGAAAGCCTTCAGCGGCAAGCGTGTCGGCGGCGTCCTGCCCGATCGTCGCGCACATGTCCCATTTGTACGCCTTGGTCTCAACCACCGCCCGCACCTCGGCGATCGGACTGTCCTGTCTTTCGACAGGAATGACGCGAACACCGGTCTCCTTAAAGAAGGGCTCGTAATAGGCTTTGGTCCACGCGGTCGTATAGTCGCCGCCACCGTCGCCGATGGTGAGAATCTCTTCCGCATGGGCCGTACGAAGCACGGCAGGCATCGACAGGCCTACGGCCGCCGCTCCCGCCGACTTGATGATCGAACGCCGGCTGAATTGAGTCTTTCGAAAAAAGTCCATGTGTTCACCTCTTTGTTTTTAGACTGCTCATTCCGTAGTTTCGGATTGCCTCAATCGCGACGATGATCAGCGCCACGAAGATGATCAGGATCGTCGATACCGCGGCCAGCGTCGGTCCGACGTTCAGGTAAGCCTCGCTCCACATCTGCTTGGGCAACGTCGTCGACAGGCCGCTGCTGATGAACAACGCGACCGTCAGCTCGTCGAACGAGCGCACGAAGGCGAACACGAACGAGGTGATGAAGCCGACCTTGATGAGCGGCAGAGTAACCAGTCGGAACGCGCTGAGACGTCGCGCGCCGAGCGTCCAGGCGGCTTCGTCCAGCCGTTGGTCGTAGTTCTGCAGCGTGGCGAGCATGGTTACCACGACATAGGGAATAGCGAGCACCGAGTGGCCGATGATCAGGCCGAGCGACGTCCCCACCAGGCCGATGTCGGCGAAGAAGTAGAACATCGACAGCGCGACGATGATGTTCGGCGCGATGATGGGCAGCATGATGTAGGGCAACGCCATGCCCTTCAAGCGGAACTGGAAGCGGGTCAGCGCGAACGCCGCCGGCACGCCGAACAGCACTGAGATGCAGGCGGTGGTGAAGCCGATCACGATCGAGCGGATAGTCGCCTGTTGCCAGACCGGCGACGACAGGTAGGCCTCGTACCATTGAAGCGAGAACCCCTGCGGCGGCCATTCCAGAAAGCGTGTCGCGGTGAACGAGGCGGGTATCAGGAACAGCGCCGGTGCGACCAGGAAGAACACGATCGCGAAGGTGGCTATCTTCGTGGATGTTCCCGGTCCGCTGCGGGGGTCGGCTGCCTTCCGGCGAAATAGGAACCGGCCCGCGCCGAGCAGGACGTCCGTCGCCCAGCCGAGTCCTGCGGAAATGGCCCGCCCGGTGCTTGCGCGAAGCGTGCTGCGTCGCCCGGTTCCCGCAGTGGCCCGGCTCTGGCCGATGCCGTCGAAGCGTCCTATTCCCAGAATGCGCTCGAACAGGACGATGACGACGACGGAGACCAGAAGCATCGACACAGCGATGGCCGCAGCGAGCCCCCAATTGTTCATCTGATCGATCTGTTCGATGATGAGCTGGCCGACCATCATCTCGCGTGGACCGCCCAGCAGTGCGGGCTGGACGAAGATACCTAGCGACGCGATGAAGGTGATCATCGTCCCCGAGGCGACGCCCGGGAATGATAGCGGAAAGTAGATCCGCCAGAAGACGTTGCCCCTGCGTGCGCCGAGTGTCGACGCCGCGGAATCGAGGTTGCGGTCGATGTTCTGCATCGCCGATACCATCGTCAGGATGGCAATCGGCATCAGGGCATGCACCATGCCGACCATGGTGCTGAAGAACGAATAGAGGAGATCGAGCGGCGCCGCGATGACGCCTGCCCACTGCAGCCCGGAATTCACGACGCCGTTTCGACCCAGGATCAGCATCCAGGCGAAGGCGCGGACAAGGACACTCGTCCAGAACGGAACCAGCACGATCACCAGCAGCAGCGAGCGCAGCGTTTGCGGGCCGGCGGCCAGGTAGTACGCCACGGGGTATGCGCACACGACCGTGAGCAGCGTGGCGCTGGCGGCGATCTGGAAGGTGTTGACCAGCACCTGTCCGATCACCCTCGACGCGTAAACGCTCTCGTAGAACTGCAGGGTGAAGTTGCCTGCCCTGTCCACAATGCTGATCGAGAGCATGGACAAGACCGGGTAGGCAAAGAAGATGGCCAGAAAGACGATGGCGGGGGCGATCAGCACCACCCCACCGGACAACCGGTTGCGCCGGACCGGCACGGCGATGGTCACCGCTTGTCCTCCGTCGGCAGAAGCGTGCCGTTGTCGAGATGCCAGCCCAGCATGACGTTTTGGCCGGGCTCGACACGGAGATTGGTCTTGTCGGTCAATTCCATCACGACGAGGACGGTCCCGTCCGCCAGGCGCGCACGGTATTCCGTGGTGGCGCCGGTTACGACGCGATCGACGATTTCGGCCGGCAGCGAACCGGTCGGCGTCTCTCCGACTTTGGTAATCCGGATGTGCTGGGGACGTACGACGATGTCGGCACGGCTGCCCGCGCTCAGCGCGCCTTCAAGCGGCGGCCGGGCACTGAAAACCACGTCCAGCGGCCCTTTGAGGCGAAGCCTGTCGCCTTCGCTGCCGAGAATCTGACAGGGTATGAAGTTTGTGCCGCCGAGGAAATCGGCTGCGAAGCGTGAGCGCGGACTGAAGTACAGATCCTCCGGCCGCCCGAGTTGCTCGATGCCGCCATTGTTCATGAGGCAGATGCGATCCGACATCGACATCGCCTCGCCCTGGTCGTGCGTGACGTAGAGCGTGGTCGAGCCGATCTCGCGATGCATCCGCTTGATCTCGAACTGCATTGTGTCGCGCAGTTTTTTGTCCAGGGCGCCGAGCGGTTCGTCCATCAGAATGATGGAGGGGCCGTAGACCGCACATCGGGCGAGCGCGACGCGCTGCTGTTGGCCACCCGACAGCTCGCGCGGCAGGCGGTCGGCGACGTGCGGCAGGCCGACGACATCGAGCATCCGCATCACCTTCTTGCGGATGTCCGCCGCGGCGTATTTCCGCATGCGCAGAGGAAAGGCGACGTTCTCGTAGACGGTCAGGTGCGGGAACAGAGCATAGTTCTGGAACACGACGCCGACGTCGCGTTCATAGGGCGCGGCGTAGGTCGAATCCTTGCCGTCGATCCAGATCTCGCCTCCATCCGGAATGGCCAGCCCGGCGATCATCATCAGCAGCGTGGTCTTGCCGGAGCCCGATGGTCCGAGGAGGGTCAGGAACTCGCCCTGCATCACGTTCAGGCTCGTCGGACGCAGCGCGACCACAGAACCGTAGTGCTTCTCGAGGGCTTTCACCCGTAGCTTAGCGGCGCCATGCACGTCAGGACCGCTGTCGATGGATGTCCGCGGAACAGCAAGCATGACCGTCATTCCGTTTCGATCTGGGGGAGGCGGACCTGGCGTTCACCTGCCGGACTTCCTTTGAACCGCCGGGTGCAGGTCATTGAGGTGCCGCTCCCATCGTCACCGCCCATTGCTCTGGACGAATTTCACAAGCGCGCCGGATGCCGGATCGCGCACGACTATGGAGGCACCGTCGTCACTCGTTTCCGCGCCTGTGGCTTCGATAGCGCTTCGCACGAAATCGAGTCTCTCCGTCCGCAGCGACATGCCCAAAAGTGCCTCGCCCGGCACGTCGCGAGCCGCAAGCGGCATCCGGAAGAAGGCGCTCGCGGACTCGGCATCGAGAACCAGCACGCGCTCGTTCGCGGATGCCCAGCCGATGCCTCCTTCGACCGGCGCCGGGTCGTCGCCCAGCATCGGTGAGAGCCGGCGGGCCGACTTCGGAACTGAGGCGGCAAGCAGCACCACGTCTGCCAGCCCGGTCACGCCATTGGTATGAGCCACCGTCTCGTGCCTCCACGCGGCGTCGCCATCCATATGCTGACAGAGGAAGATCAGGCCTTCGCTCGGAATGCCCCTGGACAGCCGCATCGTGCCGAATCGTGCGATTTCAGCGCCGCCGTCGAAGCGTATCTCGCGCTGGCTGAAGCCGGGGCTGTCGACGCTGGCCCCCGACGCTGCCAGCGCCGCGTGATCGTCCTCGATGCCGTGGCTGCGGAGAGCGAGCCCGGTCAGCCCTTCGACGAGGCCACGCGGATCCGGCTTCGGAATCCCGAATTCCGGCCGGTATCCGAACAGCGTGATGTAGTTAGAGGGAAACATGATCCGACGCTTGAAGTCGCCGGCCTCGTGCGACGGGCTGGTCAGCGCGAAGCCGACCGCCTCGTAGAAGGCGGTGGCCGCGTTGATACGCGCTTCTGAGTTGATCATGACATGGTCGATGTCACGCATTCTGAGACTCGCGGACGCCGGCGGGGTGGAAGCGGTGATAGGTGGCGAGATAGTCGAGATAATCGGCGACCTCGCTGCGCGCGCGCTCGGCGCTCCAGCCCAGTTCGTCGGCCACGATCGACGCGACGTCGGCCGCCACGTCGCTCCCCATCGTCTCGGTCCATCCGAACCGCGCGCGGCGGAACATGATGTCAATCAGCGAGAAGCACTGCTCCGTCTTTGCGATGTCCTGAATCTGGCTGGCCGTCACCGCGGGCAGCAGGGGGCTGATCGGCGCCTCGCCGCGCGCGGTGAATGTGCGCCCCGATGTGTCGAGCTTCTTCGGCTGGCCGCTCGGCTTCACCTGTTTGGCGATCTCGGCGAGCAACTGCTGGCCCGCGATGCGATGCGTCATGATCGGGCCGGCGGTGATCGCGATGGTGTTTGGCATGCCGTCGTTACCTAGATCGTGTATCTCCATCGACCGCTTGCCTTTCGGATAGGCGGGATCATAGGTGAGCGGGCGCACCCCGGCCCAGGTATAGATGACGTCCTCGCGCTTCAGCCTGAGGGTCGGGAAGAGATAGTTCGCCTCCTTCAGCAGAAAGCCGATGTCGTCCTCGTCGGCATAGACGTCGTCCGGGTCACCCTCGAAGACCGTCTCGGTCGGTCCGATGTAGTGCAGGTTCCCCCAGGGCCGGGCATAGATCGGCTCCTGAATCTGGTTGAGGCCGGCGATGCCGTAACCCTGGCAGCCGTCAGGCAGCCGGACGACGATGTTGGCGCCCTTGGTGCCGAAGATCTTGCGCGGCGCGGAATTGGAACCGAACGCGTTGACCTTGTCGATCCACACGCCAGCCGCATTGATGATGTGGCCCGCGGTGACAGCGGTTGCGCCGCCCTCGGTGACATCGGACAACTGGATTGTCCAACGCTTAGCGGAATGGTCGAACTGCAGCCCAGTGACGCTGGTGTAGTTGCGCACCACAGCGCCCATCCGGCGCGCGTCCATAGCGCAGTCGACACAAATACGCTCAGGCCAGTCGAACACGTATTCCTCGAAACTGAACACGTCCGCCAGCTTGTCGGCATCGCGCAGCAGCCCGAGGATCGGATAATCGGCGACCGACTTGCGGCCGTAGCGGCGTGACCCGACGGGAATCCCTTTGGGGGCCAGCGCATTCAGGATCGCGAAAGCGATCCGCATCTGCCAGGGCGCGTAGGTTCCGCCCTTGTACACAGGATAGAAGAAGGTCGACGGCTTCGCCCGGTCCGGCGATTTCTGGACGAACTCGTCGCGCTCAATGAGAGCGTTGCGCGCCATGCGCATTGCGACACCGAACTTTCCCGGATTGCGGACGAACTCCCAAGCCGACGTGCCAGGTGCGAGATACCGCAGCCCGCAATGGAGGATGCGGCTCGATCTGCTGCTCGCGCCTGCCGCGTAGTCCTGCTTGTCGACCAAAAGCACCTTATAGCCCGCAGCTGCAAGCTCCTGCGCGGCAGCTGCTCCGTTGATGCCCGCGCCGATGACGGCGACGTCGAACGCCCGACCTGACAAGCTTTCTAGCGAATCTACCACTGCGTTCCCCGTCGGCCATTGACGCTGCTACTCAGAAACGAATAATGAATGCATAATTCAGAATCAAGCCGGATGAATTAAAAATGTTGCATTCGCCCAGTCGACCCATAGGAAGGCATGCTCTTCAGGTTCCCGGCCCAAGTCCGGTTCCGCATGCCATCCTTCAGGCGATCTCTAGGCCGACCATCGATCACCGCGGTCCAGAATTTCAGCGGTTGGCCATCGACGCGCTGCAGGGGTTGAAGCGCGTGTTTTCGTCGTCCGGTCCCGTAGTGATCTATCCGGCCTCCGGCACCGGCGCGTGGGAAGCAGCGCTGGCCAACACGCTGCAGGCTGGAGACCGCGTGCTGATGGTAGAGACCGGCCATTTCGCGACGCTGTGGTGCAGCCTCGCGCGCAAGCTAGGCCTGGAACCGGAATTCCTCGAATCGGACTGGCGCCGGGGCGTCGAAGCGGACCGGCTTGAGGCCCGCCTTCGCGCGGATACGGCGCATGCCATCAAAGCCGTCTGCGTCGTCCACAACGAGACGTCGACCGGCTGCACGTCGGATGTCGGCGCGGTTCGCGCAGCACTGGATGCCGCCGCCCACCCGGCTTTGCTGATGGTCGACACCATATCGTCGCTCGCCTCGATTGCCTACGATCACGATGGCTTAGGGGTCGATGTCTCGATCGGGTGCTCGCAGAAGGGGCTCATGCTGCCGCCCGGGCTCTCCTTCAACGCCATTTCGGACAAGGCCCTGGCCGTGTCGAAGACGTCGGGGCTTAACCGGAGCTACTGGTCCTGGGCCGAGATGCTGGCCTTCAATGCCGACGGCTTCTTTCCTTACACACCGTCGACGAACCTGCTTTTCGGTCTGGTGGAATCGATCCGCATGCTCGAGGCGGAAGGTTTTGCGAACGTTTTTGCGCGGCACGCGCGCTACGCTGCCGCGACACGGGCCGCCGTCGACGCCTGGGGGCTGGAGATCCTGTGCCAGCGGCCCGAGGAGTACTCCCCGGTCCTGACGGCGGTGCTTGTTCCGGACGGCCGCGACGCGGATGAGCTCAGGCGTTCCATCCTTAGGACTTATGACGTCTCGCTCGGCGCGGGCCTTGGAAAACTAGCCGGAAAAGTGTTTAGGATAGGTCACCTGGGAGAGATCAATGAAACCACATGTATCGGTGCGCTGGCAGCCGTTGAGATGGGACTGAGGATAAACCAGGTCCCGTCCAAGCAGGGCGGGGTGGACGCCGCCATGGACTTCCTGTCGTCCAATCCCGCGCCCGTCTCAAGCCTGCGGTAGGCCTCCGATGAACGTGCTTTCGGAGCCGATGATCAACCGCCGCAGCCTGAGCGGCGAGATCGTAACGCATATCAGGCGCATGATTGTCGAGGGGCAGTTGAAGCCCGGCGACAAGATCATGGAGCCCGAACTCTGCAAACTGTTCAACGTCTCACGGACGCCGCTCCGCGAGGCGATCAAGGTTCTGACGGCGGAAGGACTGGTCACAGTCGAGCAGAACCGCGGCGCCCGGGTCTCAAGGATCACCTACAAAGAGATCGCCGACCTCTTCCCGATCATGGGCGCCCTGGAGGCTCTCGCCGGGGAACTGGCCTGCGCCAATGCCAGCGACGCGGACATCAAGGGCATGCGCAAGCTGCACGACCAGATGACCCGGCACTACCGGGACGGCGACCCGTTCCAGTACATCGAGATCAACCGGCAAATCCATCAGGAGTTTTTCCGGATCGCCGCGAACGAGGCGCTGAGCGCGCTTTACGAGCAGCTTCTGGTGCGCACGCACGCTATCCGTTTCGTCGCAAAGAAATCGCCCTCCCGCTGGCGCGAGGCGATGGAACAGCACGAGGCCATGATGGCCGCGTTCGAGCTGCGCCACGGCAACACACTTGGGAATCTCCTGCGTGAGCACCTGCAGTCAAAGGCCCAGATGGTGATCGAGGCGATGTCGGCGCTCAATCTAGACGGGCAGGAAGACCCTGAGCGTTAGACGATAATGCCGTTTCCTTGAATCGGCATGCACCTCTTGTTGACGCCGGCGGCCTCAGCCCTTGATGCCAAGCTTCTCGGCAATCATCCTGGCGATCGGAATGGCCAGGATGATGAGGCTGAGTTCCGCAGACATCAGGATCAGCAGAGGGATCCACAGATTCGGCAGGATGCAGTCGCGCACGACACGCCAGGCGCTGTCGCCGGAGATCATGGCCGGTTCGACATAGCTCCTGGTCAGAATCGCGCCGTGATTGCCCGGGAGACGCGTGCCACCACCGCCCATCGCGTGACGGCGAGAATGACGATGACCGACAGCAGGCTGGGCTCGATGAAGGCGGCCAGAAACACCGCGATGAGGATCGACCGGAAGGCCAGTTGCACGGGGTCTGGGCCGGCTGGGCCGGCGGACGGAACCTAGCCATTCCTGATGCGCGTCAGCGCCGAACTGCATCAGACCCTGATTGTATTCCATGGCGATCGGCGCGCCGTTCTTGATCGCATTGTAAAGCCTCGTGCTCCAGCCCGTTGTTGCCACGACCTCTTTCTGGAGCAGGAGTTGCGCCTGCTGGGGTGCCGTCGTCCACCAGACGGCGACATGCGGATAGATCTCGTCGAGCTCGCGGAACGCGCGGTCGACATCGAGAGGGTAGAAATCCTTTGGATCGACGCCGTCGGCCATCAGGGCCGCCTCGAGATTGTCGGAGGGGCTGTTGCGCATGGCGCGCGCCGGGGAATTTCTCGACATCCCAAAAGTCGACCTAGCTCTTTATTCCGCCGTCGGGAAAGGCGTCCTTGTGATAGGCGAAGACGACCGAATTGATCGAGTTCGCGAAGGCATTATCCCTCAAGGATCGCAGCTGTCGACGATCGCAGGATCGATCTCTTCCAGAAGATCCATGCGTGAGGCCCGCAGCGCGTCATTGGGATCGAGGTTGGCAAGGGCCCAGGTGACGTTCCCGGATTCGACCATCGCACGCATTTTCCCGAAGTTCTCGGGGGCATCCACGATCACCTTGATACCGTGGTCGCGTTCGAAGTCGTTCCAGTAGGCTTCGCGTAGTAAGACCTCCTCGTCGCCGCTCGCGTTCACGACGATGAACCTAGGCTTGGACCGTTCCTGAGCGTGGGCAGCCATGTTCGATAGAAGTGCAAGCGCCGCCGAGAGCGCAAGCGTAAGTGCATGCCTTCTCGTCAACTTCATTTTCATTTCCCCCCTGTGTTGCAACCCTGGACTCTTGGCTCGAAGGGCCAGTGCCTCAATTTTACGAGTAAAGCGTATGACAGCAAAATCGTGCTGCCAAGTATGTATACAGCAGTGCATATCGTCGCGGTTCATGGCGATCTGCGACGCCAATCGGACCGTGCCTTTCGATTTTTCAAAAATGGCTGTGCGAAAAAATTAGGATGTTAAAACAATTATTTAAAAAACATTCCAGTCGGCGATGGGTCGTTTCTGCTCATTTTCCGCAAAGAGGGCTGGTTGACAAATGTATACGAACGAAGCCTATTCAGCGTGCATTCAATCATCGAGAGGCCCATGTCATCGCGACTTGATATTGCCGGCGACCGTGTCTTCGACTCCGTGGTGATCGGCTCCGGAATCAATGGTTCAGCGGCCGCCCTGGAGTTGGTCAGGAAGGGTTACGACGTGGCCGTTCTCGATAAGGGAGACTTCGGTGGCGGCACCAGCAGCAGATCCACGCGTCTCCTGCATCTGGGGCTGCGATACTTCGCAAACGGATCGGATACGCCGATCCGCACCTTCCTGACGGACCCAAAGTCCTTGGCCGACGCCTTACGCATGGCGAAGCTCGCGATGCGTACCCGCGAGGAATTCGTCGTTGGCCGGCCGGAACGCGTAAACCCGCTCGACGTCTATTTCCCAATCAACCGCGGCGGGAGCTATCGCCCTTACCATCTGAAACTCGGCTTCAAGGCGCTTGGCCTGCTGGGGCCTAGCATGGTGCCGATCAACAACCGCCGGCTGCCCCGCAAGGAACTGCGTGACCACGGCCTGCTGGCGGCGCTGGACAAGTCCACGCCGCTCCAGGACGTATTCATGTTCCGCGACTATCAGTTCGATTGGCCCGAGCGTATCATCTGCGACATGATCCTCGAGGTGAAGGCGCGAGGCGGCATGGCGCTCAACTATGCGAATGTCCGCTCGGCCAACCATGTCGATGGGCTCTGGCATCTTTCGGTGCAGGACATGCGCTCCGGAAAGAACGAAGTCAGGACCGTCAGGGCGAAGTCCATCGTCAACCTTGCCGGGATCTGGCTCGATCAGGTCAATGGTTCGATCTCGCTGAAGTATGCCGGCCGGAAGATCACCGGGACCAAGGGAATCCACATAGCGGTCAAGCTGCCGGCGGGCTACGAGAATTTCGCGCTCATGACGATGAGCAGCCATGATCAGCCCATCTATTGCATACCGTGGAAGGGCATCCACTACATTGGCGCCACGGAAACACTCTTCGAAGGCGAATGGGACAAGATCGTCCCCGAGGAAAAGGAAGTGCAGTTCCTGCTGGGCGAGGCACGTATTTTGTTCCCATCCCTCGATCTGAAGAGGGAAGATGTCATCTACGCCTGGGCGGGCGTCCGGCCGTGGACCTACGATCAGCCCATGCTCGAGAAATACAAGCGAGAGAAAAAGCTGAGCAATCCCATCGGCGCCCGCCGCAGGGAACTGCACGACCTTTCAGAGGCATCGGCGCCGAACGTGATCGGCTTGACCGCCGGCCCCATCATGCTCCACCGCGAAACCGGACGTGATGTCGCCGGCGCTGTCCAGGCCAAGATCGGGCCGCCGAGCCCGTCCCGGCGGGAAGAGGCTTTCCAGCAGCCTGTGCCGGCGGACATTCGCTACGCGGAAACCGGAAATCTGGCGCAGGCGGTAAGGGAAGCCGTCGACAATGAACAGGCGGCAAGCCTCGTCGACATAATGTTCAGGCGACTGCCGTTTGGATGGAGGGAGGACATGGGAACCGACGTGGTCGACGAGGTCGGCCAGGTCCTGCGTGAGATGAACGAATGGGGCGCCGAGCGCGTCGAGAACGAAATCGAGCAGTATCATGCGTATCTTCGTGAATACCACCTGTTCGAACCAAGCAAGAAGAGGAATTGAGCACGACATGACGATCGAACGACTTGAACTCTACGATGTCCTGCATGGCGCATCGATCGCCGGAGACACGGTCTATCTCGCAGGCCTCATAGGTGAGGATTTGTCCCAGGACATTCGGGGGCAGACGCGCAGCGTCCTCGAGCAGGCGAAGCAGTTGCTTGCGGATGCCGGCTCTTCAATCGAGCGGATCGCGTTCGCCCAGATATTCATCACCGACATGGCCGACAAACCGGCGATGAACGATGTTTGGCGGGACTTCTTCCCGGCGCAGCATCGTCCGTCGCGGGCGACGATCGGCGTGAACGATCTTGGCAGGAACGTGCGGATCGAGGTGGTCTTCACCGCCAAGAAGATCTGACGCAGACCGCAGATCCACCGGCCCGGGCGACCCGCAGGCGGCAAGGGCGCCCAGCATCGAGCTCCAAACCCGCATGCCATCAGAACCTTGCCCGTCAAGCGAATCCGATCGAAAGGACATCGTCGTCATCGGCGCCGGTGTCGTGGGATTGTCGTACGCCCTGTGGCTGCTGCGCAGTTGCCACAGGGTAACGGTGGTCGATCGCGAGCCACCGTCCGCCTCGACTGACTACAGGCATGCGTGCAGCTACGGCGACGCCTGCACCATCGCCCTCGGAGCCTGCCTTCCGGTGGCCATGCCGGGCATCCTGTGCTGCCTGCCGGGAATGCTGCTCGACCGCGACGGGCCGCTGTCGATCTACTGGCACGATCTGCTGGCACTGGCGCCCTGTCTCTACCACTTTCTTCGCGCGAGCGGGAAACGTCCCGTTGAAGAAATCGTCGCCGTTCTTGGCGAAATGCTCCGTCTCGCCGAGGAGGGGCATGCGAGCCTGATCGCCGAAGCCAATGTCCGCGATCTCGTTCGTCGTCACGGTTGCATGTACGTGTACCGGACGCCCACGGAACGCGGCTATCATATCGAGTTCGAGACGGATCGGCCACTGCTGCACTCGTCGACCTGCTACCCGTCCGCAGGCTTCTACATGGTCCCGCTCTCCCAAGGCCTTCGCGCAGCGGGGACGGTCGAACTCGGCGGGCTGGACAAGCCGTTCCGCAAGGTGCGGACAGCCGTGATCGAGCGGCGCGCGCGTTGCTTTCTGCCGGCGCTTGGGACGAAGACCTCCGACTGGCTCGGCTTCAGGCCCTCGATGCCCGATTCCATCCCGGTTATCGGCAGGTCCAGCGTGGGGCCGGAGGTTCTTTATGCATTCGAGCATGGTGACATCGGGCTGACACTTGCCGGCATCACGGGGAGCGATACGCTGCCGATTGATCTAAGT
This sequence comes from Rhizobiaceae bacterium, assembly GCA_905339215.1. Taxonomy (GTDB): domain Bacteria; phylum Pseudomonadota; class Alphaproteobacteria; order Rhizobiales; family Rhizobiaceae; genus DUSC01. The sequence goes on along the minus strand of CAJPFN010000012.1, from coordinate 24,295 downwards.
CCTCTACGACCAAATCGTTATTAAAGGGAGATTTCCATGACGATCTACAAGGTGCGTCGCCAAGCGGAGTGCTATGGTCACGATATCGGGATTTTGCTCATCGACTGCCGCACGCCCTTCATTCCCGGCGACGTCGGCAACGCCTATACCTACGACTATCCGGTACTTTATAAGACGGTGCCGGATGTCACGCTTACGCGCCTCATCGACGAGGGCGACCTGTCGCTGACCGACAAGGTGGTCGAGACTGCCAGGGCGTTGGAAGCATCCGGCGTGGCAGCGATCACCAGCGATTGCGGCTACATGATGCATTTTCAGGAACTGGTCGCCGACTCCGTCTCTATTCCGGTGATGCTCTCGAGCCTGCTCCAGCTTCCGTTCATCGGCTCCCTGCTCGGGCCGAACCAATCGATCGGGCTGCTTTGCGCCAACAAGGAGCGGCTGACCGACGATCTACTTGCCCGCGCCTATCCGAAGCCGTCGGCGAAGGTCCACGTTGCTGGCATGGAACGAAAGCCGAATTTCCGCGGGCCCATGCTGGACGAGACCGACACGCTCGACAGCGATGCGATCGAGCGTGAGATGCTCGAGACGGTGGATGATTTGCTTGCTGAACATCCCGATATAGGCGCATTCCTTCTCGAGTGCTCGAATATGCCGCCCTATGCGGCCGCAATTCATGGACACACGGGTAGAGCGGTCTTCGATTTCGTGACGATGATAAACCACGTCGCGACAGCGGTGAGGCCGAAGACCTACAGCGGTCGTTACTGAACCGGGGGTGAAATGGGCCAGGAAGCGTCGAACGCGAAAAAGGATGCGGCTTATCACACCTTCAAGAGGAGCATAATCGACTTCACCTTTCCGCCCGGCACCCTCCTGACCGAAGAATTTCTCGCGGAAAAATTCAAGATCAGCCGCACCCCGATCCGCGACGCCATCCTGAAACTTCAGCAGGATGGCCTCGTCGAACGAGTGAGCAAGGGAATTCAGGTCAAGCGGTTCACTCTTGCCGAGGTGATCGATACCTATCTGGTCCGCGAGGCGCTTGAGAAATGCGCCGTCCGTTTGTGCATCGAACGGGCCACCGACGAGGAGTTGAACCTCATCCGCGAAAGCGTCGGATATTATTCCCATATCGACGTAAATCTAGAGAGCTATTTCTCTTTGAACGAGCGTTTTATTGATTTTCATGCCCAGATCGTGCAGGCTTCTAACAACGATATCTTGAGGAGCCAGTACGCAAGCATCATTGATCGGATACGCATAATAAATCGCATGCATATGAATCAGACGCTGTCGATCGATGACGTGAAGACCAGGCATCTTCATATCATTGGCGCCATAATTGACAGAAATACGATACTGGCCGAGGCATTGATCAATTCCAGCATTACAAGAATCATCAATTACCTTAAGAACTCCATCGATTAGCGGGTAGGCGGTTTCGGCGCGGGGAACGCCACTTGGACTACACTCGCGGCTTGCGAAATAGCTGGCTCGTCTCCAGCAGCCCCTCGAGGTCCTTCATGCGGTCGCGGGTGGTTTTCCAGGCCGAGCTTTGCAGCGCCTCGATCAGCGCCTCGACGACGAACAGCATCACGACGGAGGAATCCCATGCCGAGGGCACCTCGGTCTCGACACGGAAGACGACGGTGGCGGTCTTCGTCACCGGCGATTTCCACCGGTCGGTGAATAGGATCGTGTGCATGCCGCGTTCCGCCGCGATGCGGTTCAGCGTCTCGATCTCACGCTCGTAGCGGCGGATGTCGAAGATCACCAGCACGTCGCCCGCCTTCATGTTCAGCGCGTAGTGCGGCCATGTGCTCGGCGTCGGCGCGATCAGCGTGACGTTCGGCCGGATCACCTGGCAGTGGGTGAAGAGATATTCCGCGACCGACTTCGTAATGCGCCCGCCGACGATGTAGACATGGTTGCGCAGGTCCTTGAGCAGGTCGCGCGCGTGGTCGAAGTCGCTGGTCCGGATGCCCGACAGCGTTTCGCGCAGGTTGGCGATGGTAGCCTCCGCGAATCGGTTGAGAATGTGCGCGTCGGGTGCGTCGTTGGCCCAGCGGTCGTGCTTGGCGATCGGGGTCGAGAGCGTTGTCTCGAGTTCCTCGTGGATACGCGCCTGGAAATCCGGAAAGCCCTTGAAGCCCAGCTTGCGGACCATGCGCACCACGGTCGGCGTCGACACGCCGGCCTGCTGGGCGATGGTCGTGATCGAGCCGAGGGCCGACATCGGGTAGTGCGACGTCAGCGCCTGCGCCAGCTGCCGCTCGGACGGCGTCAGGCGCTCGAAGCTTGCCCTTATGGTGTCCTGGACTGTCGTGTCGGTGCTCAAAGCGCGCTCGCCCTTCCGTATTTTCAGCACCTTATCACCATCCGGCCGCCGCTTGTCACGCAACGGACAAGCTGTGAAGAGAAATTTTCAGAATACGTTTGACAGGGTAAAAATTCTGAACGATTAATTTCAGAAAGAAGATTACTGGTGGAACCGTTGAACACGATCCTTGCCGCCGAAGAAGGAAGCCCGGTCGCCATGGAGCGTCCGGAAGGCCGCTCGCCGGTCCTGTTGATCTGCGAGCATGCGTCGCGAGTGATCCCGCGCAGCCTCGGCGACCTCGGGCTCTCGGAGGAGCTGCGCTCAAGCCATATCGCCTGGGACCCGGGCGCGCTCGACCTGTCGCTGTTTCTGTCGCGCGGCCTTGACGCCGTCCTGATCCACCAGCGCTTTTCGCGGCTCTCCTATGACTGCAACCGCCCGCCCGAGTCCGACAGCGCCATCCCGAAGTGCAGCGAAATCTTCGACATACCGGGCAACATTTTTGCCCCCGCCGAGGAGAAGCAGGCGCGCGTCGACGGCATCTATCGGCCGTTTCAGACAGCGGTGACGCAGGAGATCGCGCGCCGCAAGGCCGCCGGCCAGCCCACTGTGCTCGTCACGATCCACAGCTTCACGCCGGTGTTCAAGGGCGTGCGACGCGACGTCGAGATCGGCATCCTGCACGACAGCGATGCGCGCTTCGCCGACCGTGTGATCGTCGCGCTCGACGGCGGCTCGGGCTTCGTCGTGCGGCGCAACGACCCCTATGGGCCGGAAGACGGCGTCACCCACACGCTGATCGAGCATGGCGTGCGCAATGGTCTGCGGAACGTAATGGTCGAGGTGCGCAACGACCTGCTTGCCGACGAGACGTCGAGGAAGCGTGTGGAAGAACACCTGCTGCGCGCCATCGTCGGTTCCATCAACACAGAGACGGCCGCCTAGGCCGAAGCAACACATCGATCAGCTGGGGATAAAAAGATGTCCGGATATTCATTCGAAGAGCTGAAGGCGGATGTCCTTGCGGGGCGGATCGACACCGTCATCGTCTGCCAGGTCGACATGCAGGGCCGGTTGATGGGCAAGCGGTTCCATGCGCAGTTCTTCGTCGACGGCGCCCATGAGGAAACGCACAGCTGCAACTATCTGCTGGCGACCGACTTCGAGATGGACACCGTGCCGGGCTACAAGGCCACCAGCTGGGAGGCGGGCTACGGCGACTACATCATGAAGCCGGATCTCTCGACGCTGCGCCGCGTGCCGTGGCTGGAAGCGACCGCCATGGTGCTGTGCGACGTGCTCGACCACCATACCCATGAAGAGGTCGCGCATTCGCCGCGCGCGATCCTGAAGAAGCAGGTCGCGCGGCTGGAGGCGATCGGCCTGAAAGCCTTCATGGCGACCGAGCTGGAATTCTTCCTGTTCGACCAGAGTTACGAGGAAGCGCAGGAGCAGGGCTATCGCGACCTGCGCACCGTGGGCGCCTACAACGAGGACTACCACATCTTCCAGACGACCAAGGAAGAGGATGTGATGCGCGCCATCCGCAACGGCCTGCAGGGCGCCGGCATCCCGGTGGAAAACACCAAGGGCGAGGCTTCGGCGGGGCAGGGCGAGGTCAATGTTCGCTACGCCGATGCGCTGACCATGGCCGACCGCCACGTCATCATTAAGAACGCCTGCAAGGAGATCGCCTGGTCGCGCGGCAAGTCGATCACCTTCCTGGCGAAGTGGAACGCCAAGGCCGCCGGCAGCTCGTCGCACATCCACCAGTCGCTGTGGAGCGCGGACGGCAGGACGCCGAAATTCCTCGACGAGAGCGCCGAATACGGCATGTCGCCGCTGATGCGCCACTACGTGGCCGGCCTGCTCGCCCACGCCTCGGAGATCACCGTCTTCCTGGCGCCCTACATCAACTCCTACAAGCGCTTCGTCGCCGGCACCTTCGCGCCGACCAAGGCCGTGTGGAGCCGTGACAACCGCACCGCCGGCTACCGCCTCTGCGGCGAAGGCACCAAGGGCATCCGCATCGAATGCCGCGTCGGCGGCTCGGACCTCAATCCCTATCTGGCGATGGCCGCGCTGATCGCGGCGGGCATCGACGGCATCGAGCGCGAGCTGCCGCTGGAAGCGCCTTTCGTCGGCGACGCCTATGGTGGTAGCCAAGTGCAGGAAATCCCGCGCACACTGCGCGACGCGACGGAGGCCCTTGACGGGTCTGCCCTGCTGCGCTCGGCTTTCGGCGACGAGGTCATCGACCATTATGTGCGCGCGGCGCGCTGGGAACAGGACGTCGCCGACCGGCTGGTCGCCGACTGGGAAATCGCCCGCGGCTTCGAAGGCTGCTGACAGGTTTTAGGAGTAGGACCGTGACGATATTGAAATGCATTTCTCCGATCGATGGATCGGTCTATGCCGAGCGTCCGACGCAATCGTATCAGGAGGCGAGCGCCGCAATCGCGAAGGCGCGCGCCGCCCGCAAGGACTGGGCAGAGCAGCCGCTCGACAAGCGCGTCAAGCTCGTCATGGCCGGCGTCGGACGGCTCAACGAGATGGTCGACGAGGTGGTGCCGGAACTCGCCCACATGATCGGTCGTCCGGTCAAGTACGGCGGCGAATTCCGCGGCTTCAACGAGCGCTCCAACTATGTCGCCTCGATCGCCGCCGATGCGCTGGCGCCGATTGCGATCGAGGACAGCGCGTCCTTCACGCGCCAGATCCTGCGCGAGCCGCATGGCGTCGTGCTGGTCATCGCGCCGTGGAACTATCCCTACATGACCGCGATCAACACGGTCGCGCCCGCTTTGATGGCTGGCAACACCGTTGTCATCAAGCACGCCACGCAGAGCCTTCTCGTCGGTGAGCGCATGGTGCGCGCCTTCGTCGAGGCGGGCGTGCCGGAGGATGTCTTCCAGAACCTGTTCCTCGATCACCAGACGACCTCGGACCTGATCCAGGCCCGGCAGTTCGACTTCATCAACTTCACCGGCTCGGTGGAAGGCGGGCGCTCGATCGAGCGGGCCGCCGCCGGCACCTTCGTCGGGCTCGGGCTGGAGCTTGGCGGCAAGGACCCCGGCTATGTGATGGAGGATGCCGACCTCGACGCGGCGGTCGACACGCTGATGGACGGCGCGATGTTCAACTCCGGCCAATGCTGCTGCGGCATCGAGCGCATCTACGTGCACGACTCGCTCTATGATGCCTTCGTCGAGAAGTCGGCGGCCTGGGTTTCGAACCTCAAGCTTGGCAACCCGCTCGATCCCGAGACGTCGCTGGGACCGATGGCCAACAAGCGCTTCGCGGCGGAAGTCCGCGCGCAGGTAAGCGAGGCAGTCGCCGCCGGGGCGGTGCCTGCCGTCGATGCCAAGACATTCCCGCAGGACGACGGTGGCGCCTATCTCGCGCCGCAGATACTCACCAATGTCGACCATACGATGCGGGTGATGCGCGACGAGAGCTTCGGCCCCGTCGTCGGCATCATGAAGGTGTCGGGCGACGACGAGGCGCTGGCGCTGATGAACGACAGCGAGTTCGGCCTGACCGCGTCGCTGTGGACGAAGGATGTCGAGCGCGCGAAGAGCGTCGGCGCCCAGGTCCAGACGGGCACGGTCTTCATGAACCGTGCCGACTATCTCGACCCGGCGCTGGTCTGGACCGGCGTCAAGAACACCGGGCGCGGCGGCTCCCTGTCGGTCATCGGTTTCCAGAACCTGACCCGCCCGAAATCCTATCACCTCAAGAAGGTTACAGCATGAGCATGACCGCGAACTGGAGCTATCCTACCGCCGTCAAGTTCGGCGCCGGGCGGATCAAGGAACTCGCCGACCACTGCAAGGCCGTCGGCATGAAGCGGCCGCTGCTGGTGACGGATCGCGGCCTGGCGCCGATGCCGATCACGCAGAACGCTCTCGACATCCTCGACGCGGCCGGCCTAGGCCGCGCCATCTTCGCCGATGTCGACCCGAACCCAAACGAGAAAACTCTCGAAGCCGGCGTGAAGGCATTTCGCGATGGCGGCCATGACGGCGTCGTGGCCTTCGGCGGTGGCTCGGGCCTCGACCTCGGCAAGGCGGTCGCTTTCATGGTCGGCCAGAGCCGGCCGGTCTGGGACTTCGAGGACATAGGTGACTGGTGGACGCGCGCCTCGGTCGAGGGCATCGCGTCTATCGTCGCCGTGCCTACCACGGCTGGCACCGGCTCGGAAGTCGGTCGCGCCTCGGTCATTACCAACTCGGACACACACACCAAGAAGGTCATCTTCCACCCGAAATTCCTGCCGGCGGTGACGATCTGCGATCCGGAGCTGACGATCGGCATGCCGAAGGTCATCACGGTGGGCACCGGCATGGACGCCTTAGCGCACTGCCTGGAGGCCTATTCCTCGCCCTTCTACCATCCGATGAGCCAGGGCGTCGCACTGGAAGGCATGCGGCTGGTGAAGGAGAACCTGCAGAAGGCGGTGAAGGACGGCGCCGACATCGAGGCGCGCTCGCACATGATGTCTGCGGCGGCGATGGGCGCGGTGGCGTTCCAGAAGGGCCTCGGCGCGATCCACTCGCTGTCGCACCCGGTCGGCGCGATCTACAACACCCATCACGGCATGACCAACGCCGTGGTGATGCCGCCGGTGCTGCGCTTCAATCGGCCGGCCGTGGAAAGCAAGCTCGCGCAGGCGGCTGCCTATCTCGGGATTGCCGGCGGCTTCGACGGCTTCTACGATTTCGTGTTGGGACTTCGCGAGGAACTCGGCGTGCCGGACAAGCTCGCACAGCTCGGCGTAGGCACCGATCGCATCGACGAGATGGCGGCGATGGCCATTGTCGACCCGACCGCCGGCGGCAACCCGGTAGAACTCACGCTGGACGCGGCGAAGAAGCTGTTCGCAGAGAGCATCTGACCATCGATCCCGGCATCAGCCGGGAACCGGCCAGAAACATGTCCGGCGAATCTCGGTTCGCCGGAGATATTATATTTTCTGCTTCCACCTATTTCCGATAGCGACAAGCGCCGGACAGCTTTGCTGCCACCGCTTCAGTCGGCGCCCAGGCGTCGCGAGATTTCGCGGGCAGCCTCGGTGACGAGCAGGCCTATCTTGCGGATGCGCGCATCCGGCATCCTCGGCGTCGGGCCGGAGATGGAGATGCCGGCGACAGCCTCCGAATGGCTGTTCAGGATGCAGGCCGCGACGCATCGCATGCCGATCGTCCTCTCCTCGTCGTCGAACGAATAGCCTCGCTGGCGAGTGGCCTCCACCTCCTCGCGCAGCTTGCCGGCGGTCGCGATCGTCTTGTCGGTAAAGCGCGTGAAGGTCGTTGCCTTGATGAAGGCTTCGAGCCTGACTTCGTCGAACGCGCTCAACAGCGCCTTGCCGATGCCCGAGGCGTGCAGCGGCGATCGCGCGCCGGGCGGATAGTAGGCCCGGATCGTCTCGTGTGATTCCACTTGGCTGACGAACAGGACATATCCTTCCCGTTCGATGCCAAGATTGGACGTCTCGCCCGTCCTCGACATCAGGTCTCGCATGACCGAGCGGCTGCGCTCGACGATGTTGGTGCGGCGCACGAAGGCGGCGCCGAGCCTGAACGCCTCCGGCCCCACGAACCACTCCTGGCGCTCCGGGCTGGTCTCCACGTAGCGGCGCTGCTCCAGCGTCGCCAGCACGCGGTACATCGTGGCCGCCGACTGGCCGAGGAAGGCCGACAGTTCGGTCAGGGTGATGCCGTCATGGGCGGCGAGTGCCTCAAGCACATCGAGGCCTCGATCCAGCGCCTGGATGCCTGTGCCCGGGGCCGGCGATCTCATCCCCTTTGGTCGCCCGCGCCGCCTTGTTGTCTGTTCCACAAATCGCCTCCATCTTTGGAAAGCTATATTTCTGAAAACGTTTTGCTTGCAACGAAAAAAATCAACCGACGGATTTTAAATGACTATCTGCCGACTGTTGCATAAATGGAAAAAGATTTCAAAAAAATTTACCGAGATGGTCCGTTCTGCTAGAGATAGCTCGATCAAGGATCAGCCGTCGTGACAAACCAGAACCCGATCTTCATTCCCGGACCGACCAATATCCCGGACGTCCTGCGAAAAGCCGTCGACATGCCGACGGTCGACCATCGCAGCCCGCTGTTTGCCCAAATCCTGCATCCCGCTCTCGATGGCGTGAAGAAGGTGCTTAAGACCGAGCATGCCGAGGTCTTCGTCTTTCCGTCGACGGGCACCGGTGGCTGGGAGGCAGCGATCACCAACACGCTGTCGCCCGGCGACAAGGTGCTGGCGACGCGCAACGGCGTGTTCAGCCACCGTTGGATCGACATGTGCCAGCGGCACGGGCTCGATGTGCTTGTGGTTGCCCAGCAATGGGGCGAGGGCATTCCCGCCGATCGCTTCGCGGAGATCCTTGCTGCCGACAAGGCGCATGAAATCAGGGCCGTGCTTGCCACGCACAACGAGACGGCGACCGGCGTCCGTTCCGACATCGCCGACGTGCGCGCGGCGCTCGACACTACCGGTCACCCGGCCATGTTGTTTGTCGATGGCGTAAGTTCGATCGGCTCGATGGATTTCAATATGGACGCCTGGGGCGTCGATATCGCCGTCTCGGGTTCGCAAAAAGGATTCATGCTGCCGCCGGGGCTGGCGGTCGTCGGCTTCTCGCCGAAGGCGCTGCAGTCGGTCGCAGGGGCAAGGTTGCCGCGCACCTTCTTCGACGTGCGAGACATGCTCGACAGCTATTCCGCGGGCGGATTTCCCTACACGCCCCCGGTCGGATTGTTGAACGGCTTGAAGGTCGCCACCGAAATGCTGCTCGATGAAGGGCTCGAGAACGTCTTCGCCCGGCATCGTCGCATGGCGGACGGTGTCCGCCGCGCGGTTGGTGCCTGGGGACTGAAGCTCTGCGCGATGCGACCCGAGCTCTATTCCGACACCGTCAGCGCGATCCGCGTTCCGCAGGGTTTCGATGCCAACAGGATCGTCGCGCACGCGCTCGAGGCCTACGGCGTATCGTTTGGCACGGGCCTCGGAGAACTGGCAGGCAAGGTGTTCCGCATCGGCCATCTCGGCAGCCTGACCAAGGCGATGGCCCTGTCTGGCATAGCCACCGCCGAGATGGCCATGGTCGACCTCGGCCTGCCGATCAGGCTCGGTTCCGGCGTCGCGGCTGCGCAGGAGCATTTTCTTCTCGGAGCCGGCGATGTCCGGCAGAAGGCTGCATGATGGAGGACGCGTCCATGTATATCCCCACGCTGGGCGACATGCGCGCCGCCCGCGCGCGCATCACGCCACACATCCACGTCACGCCGGTCCTGACTTCGCGCATGCTCGACGAACTGTCTGGCGCGAGGCTCTTCTTCAAGTGCGAAAATTTCCAGAAGGCCGGCGCGTTCAAGGCGCGCGGCGCGGCCAATGCCGTGTTCGGCTTGTCGGACCCGCAGGCTGCCAAAGGCGTCGCCACGCACTCAAGCGGCAACCACGGCACCTGCCTGTCCTACGCCGCGAAGCAGCGCCGCATCCCCTGCACGGTCGTCATGCCGCGCACCGCGCCGCAGGCCAAGAAAGATGCAGTCATCGGATATGGCGGACGCGTGGTGGAATGCGAGCCGTCGACGTCGAGCCGCGAGGCGGTGTTTGCGGATGTCGTGGCCGAGACGGGAGCCGAGTTCGTCCATCCCTATAACGACTACCGCGTCATCGCGGGGCAGGCCACCTGCTCGGCGGAACTGATCGAGCAGGTCGAGGGGCTCGACGCCGTCATTGCGCCGATCGGCGGCGGCGGCATGGTGTCGGGCACCTGTCTGACGCTCGCCGGCCTGGCTCCGCATACGAAAATCTATGCGGCCGAGCCGGAGCAGGCGGACGACGCCTACCGCAGCTTCAAGGCCGGGCACATCATCGCGGACGATGCGCCGAACACCGTGGCCGATGGGCTCAAGGTGCCGCTGAAGGAGCTGACCTGGCATTTCGTGCAGAAGCATGTGATCGACATCCTGACGGCGTCCGAGCAGGAGATCGTCGACGCCATGAAGCTGATCTGGAAACGCCTGAAGATCGTCATGGAACCGTCCAGCGCCGTGCCGCTGGCAACGATCCTGAAGAACCCGGAAATCTTCGCCGGCAAGCGTGTCGGCGTCATCATCACCGGCGGCAACGTCGATCTCGACAAACTGCCGTGGAACTGAGGAAAGTCCCAATGAACGCACCGACGAATTCTGCCAGCTACGAGGTTGGTTTCGATGTTCCGGCGATGCCGGGCATGAACGAGGCCGATATCCAGACGCCTTGCCTGATCCTCGACCTCGACGCGCTGGAGCGCAACATCAGGAAGATGGGCGACTATGCGAAGGCGCACGGGATGCGCCACCGCGCCCATGGCAAGATGCACAAGTCTGTCGACGTGCTGAAGCTGCAGATGGAGCTGGGCGGCGCCATCGGCGTCTGCTGCCAGAAGGTCTCCGAGGCGGAGGTCTTTGCCCGCGCCGGCATCAAGGACATCCTCGTCTCGAACCAGGTGCGCGACGCCGCGAAGATCGACCGGCTTGCCCGCATGCCGAAACTCGGCGCGCGGGTCATCGTCTGCGTCGACGACCTTGCCAACGTCGCCGACCTGTCAGCTGCGGCGCAGGCCCACGGCACGACGCTCGAATGCTTTGTCGAGATCGACTGCGGCGCCGGCCGCTGCGGCGTGAAGACGACCGACGAGGTGGTGACGATCGCCAAGGCGATCGCTGCTGCACCGAACCTGAAGTTCAGCGGCATCCAGGCCTATCAGGGCGCCATGCAGCACATCGACGGCTATGAGGACCGCAAGGCCAAGCTGGATGCAGCGATCGCCCAGGTGAAGGACGCCGTCGCCGGCCTTAAAGCAGCTGGCCTCGAGCCCGATCTGGTCTCGGGCGGCGGGACAGGCTCCTATTATTTCGAAGCGGCATCGGGCGTTTACAACGAGCTGCAATGCGGCTCCTACGCCTTCATGGATGCCGACTACGGGCGCATCCTCGACAGGCAGGGCAAGCGCATCGACGAAGGCGAATGGGAGAACGCGCTCTTTATCCTGACTTCGGTGATGAGCCACGCCAAGGCCGACAAGGCGATCTGCGATGCCGGGCTCAAGGCGCAGTCGGTCGACAGCGGACTGCCCTTCGTCTATGGCCGCGACGATGTGAAGTACATCAAGTGCAGCGACGAGCACGGCGTCATCGAGGACACGACCGGCGCCCTGAAGATCAACGAGAAGCTGCGCCTCGTTCCCGGCCACTGCGACCCGACCTGCAACGTGCACGACTGGTATGTCGGCGTCCGCAACGGCAAAGTCGAGACTCTCTGGCCGGTATCGGCCCGCGGCAAGGCATATTGATCATATGCAGGGCCAAGCCCCCGGCTCTTTTGCAGCAGAGGCATCATGATCATCATCCCCGAACGCGACATAGCAGGACTTGTGTCGGCCGCCGATTGCTTCATGGCGGTGGAACAGACGTTTGAGTCTATGGCCAGGAAGTCGGCCCGCAGCTTCCCGGTGATACGCGAGGCAATCGGCCATGCCGATGCGCTCTACGGCTTCAAGTCGGGCTTCGATCGCGAGAGTCTGGCGCTCGGCCTGAAGTCGGGCGGGTATTGGCCGCACAACGCGCAGAAGGGGCTGACCAACCATCAGTCCACGATCTTCCTGTTCGAGGCCGATACCGGCCGCTGCCGTGCCATCGTCGGCGGCAATCTGTTGACGGCATTGCGGACGGCCGCAGCTTCGGCTGTCTCGATCGAGCACCTGGCGCGACCGGATTCCAAAGTGCTCGGCATCGTCGGCGCCGGCCACCAGTCGGCGTTCCAGCTGCGCGCGGCGCTCGACCAGCGGCCATTCGAAAAGGTGCTCGGCTGGAACAAGACACCCGAAAAGCTCGAGCGCCTTGCAAGCGTGGCGCGGGAGAAGGGTTTGCCGTTCCAGTCCGTGAGCCTAGAGAAGCTTTGCGGGGAGGCCGATGTCATCATCACCATCACCTCCTCGTTCGGCCCAGTGCTCGCGGAAGGGATGATACGGCCCGGCACGCACTTGGCCTGCATGGGCACCGATACCAGGGGGAAGCAGGAGCTCGCTGCGGAAATCGTCGCGGCATCGACGGTCTTCACGGACGAGGTCGAGCAGTCGACATCCATCGGCGAGGCCCAGCATGCGTTCAGGCTGGGCATGATCGAGACGGCGGCGATAGTGCCGATCGGCGACGTCATCGCCGGTGGTCATCCTGGGCGTCGCGATGCGCAGGAGATAACGCTGTTCGACGGCACGGGCGTGGGACTTCAGGACCTAGCCGTGGCGTCCGCCGCCGTCGAGCTTGCGCTGGCTCGTGGCACGGCCATCGAAGTCGACGCGTAGCTACTCGCCGGCCAACGCCGCCTGATGTTCGAGATTGAGCCTGTCGAGCGCGTTCTGCGTCCAGATTACGTTGTCGCGGGCTGCGCGCTCTGCCTCCCGGTGATCGCCCCGGGAAATGGCCTTGGCCATTTGCTGGTGCAGCGGCACCGCATCACGGAAGACGCCGGGCGTGGACGTCGTCACGGCAATCTGTTGGCGCATGATGTGGCCGATCAGCGTCCCGGTATAGACGAGCAGGCGGTTTCGCGACGCGCGAAAGACGGCAAGGTGAAACTGCAGGTCGGCATCCTGGGCGCGTTCGTCGGAGCTCCTGTCGGAGATTCGGTCGCTTTCTTCCGCCAGGATGGCGTAGAGATCGAGGATCTTCTTGCGATCGGCCTCGGTGGCGTTCCTGGCCGCCGCGCTGGCGGCCGCCGGCTCGAAGATCAGCCGGAACTCGAGAAATTCCCGGATGTAGCTGGTCCGCGGGCCGAACTCCCAGAGCCAGTTGAGAACGTCGAGATCCATGACGTTCCAGTTGCGTTCGGGCTCGACGCGTATGCCGACTTTCGGTTGCGACGAAATCAGGCCCTTCTGGCTGAGCACGCGCAGGACTTCGCGCAAGACGCCGCGGCTGGCGCCGAGCTGCTCGCATAGTCTTGGCTCCGGCGGGATCATTCCGCTCTCACCGTAGTGCCCGCTGACGATCTGTCGGCCGAGTTGGTTGAGCGTGTGTGAAAATAGGGAGGGCCTGCGGGCGAGCTCCGGCATTTCGAGACTCCGACGTGCTGCGTGAACAATCTCCTACACATCAAATTTGCGGTTGACACAAGCTCCAATCATATGAGTAATGGATCTACTCATATGATTAGAGGAAAGACAGTCCCGCGTGCCTTCGCCGACCTATCCAATTGTCCCGGAACTTACAGCAATCAAGCCGTTGCCGCAGTCCGAGCGCGTCTCCGTGGTTGTCGTCGGCGCGGGCGTGGTAGGGCTGTCGTCTGCTTTGTGGCTGCAGAGAGCCGGGCATGCGGTCACGATTCTCGATCCGGAACCGCCGCTTGCCGGCAGCGGCTACCTGGGTGCGGCAAGCTTCGGCAACGCCTGCACCGTGGCGCTTGGGGCGTGCATCCCCGTCGGTACGCCCGGGATCTTGAGCGACGTGCCAGGCATGCTCGTGAAGCGCGCGAGCCCGCTGTCGATTTTCTGGGGCGACCTGCCGCGGCTCTTGCCTTGGCTCGTCGATTTCCTTCGGGCGTCCAGCCAGCGCGAATTCCATCGCATAGTCGGCGTGCTTGGCCAGTTGATAAGGCTGGCGGAGGCGGGCCATAACCCTCTTTTCGAGGAGGCGCGGGCGACGCACCTGAAGCGGTCGCATGGATGCCTCTACCTCTACCGGTCCGAGCGCAGCTTTGCGCGCGCGCAACGCGACATCGATCTGCGTCGGCGCGAAGGCGTGCGGATGGAAATGCTCGATCGCAAGGCGGTCAAAGAGCGCGAGCCGAATTTGGCGCCACTCTACAGCAATGGTCTTCTGTTCAGCGACGCGTACAGGATCGATGATGCCTTGCTGTACGCACAGGCGCTGGCTGCTTTGTTTCAAAGCAAGGGTGGTCAGTTTATCCGCAGCATTTCCCGCGCAATCGAATCGAATGATCGCGGTCTCATCGTACAGTGCCAGGACGGCCGCCCAATCGAGGCGGATCGCGTCGTTGTTGCCGCCGGTGCGTGGTCCCGCCAGTTGGCACGGACGGTCGGCGACAGGATACGCCTCGATACCGAGCGCGGATATCACGTCCTTTTTCCTCGCGCCGGGCATCTCCTCAATGCGCCGGTCTGTTATCCGGAGCATGGCTTCTACATGACGCCCCTCGGCGAGGGGATTAGGTCGGCGGGTACGGTGGAACTCGGCGGGTTGGGCAAGCCGGCACGCCCCGAGCGAACCAATGTCATCGAAAAGGTGAGCCGTATTCTGCTGCCAGGTCTTGGTGAGGCCGGAAGGAAGTGGCTTGGCTTCAGGCCTTCAATGCCGGATTCGCTGCCCGTGATTTCGCGTTCGCCGACGGATCCCAGGATCACCTATGCCTTCGGTCACGGTCATATAGGGCTGACGCTCGCTGGAATCACAGGTCGGCTGGTATGCGACCTGATCAGCGGTCACGCCCCCGCGATCGACCTCCATCCACTGCGCGCCAACAGATTCTAGCGCGCCCGACCGACCTTGAATTCAACTGGCAGCAACAGGAGAACAGAACGGCCTACAAAACAAACAGAGAAATATGCGCGTCAAGCATATTCATGAGAACGTGCTGGGTTTTGTTACGTATCCTTACCTGACATTTCACCTAGAATGGGAGTATGACAATGAAATATCGTAGAAGTGTAGTCGCCGCCGCTGCGGCCCTTATGCTTGGAACGGCGCCCTCGATGTCCCAGGACAAGCCGGAAAGCATCATCGTGAACACAGCGGGCGGCGAGAACGGCCCGATGCTCAGGGAAGCCTATTTCAACGATTTCGAGGCGACGACGGGCGTTAAGATCGTCGAATCGAGCCCCGCGGATTTCGGTCGTCTGCGGGCGATGGTCGAGAGCGGCAACGTGGAATACACCGTTACCGAGGTAGAAGCCGAGGACGCTTGGCGCGCGATTGAACTGAACCTGCTGGAGCCGATTGACGACAAGATCGTCGACCGCTCAAAGTTTCCTGCCGAGACGCGCAACCCTTATCTCTATCCGCTATCAAGCTACTCGACGGTGATTGGATACTCGACCGAAGCCTTCCCGAATGGTGGCCCCACCAACTGGAAGGAATTTTGGGATGTCAAAGCTTTCCCCGGCCCACGATCCATGCGCAACCATCCCATCGATAATCTCGAGGCGGCACTGCTTGCCGACGGCGTGGCGCCAGAAAACCTCTATCCTTTGGACCTGGATCGTGCATTTGCCAAGCTCGACGAGATCTATCCGCACGTCACGACATGGTGGACGACCGGAGCCCAGCAAGCCCAGCAACTGATAGACGGAGAAGCAGTTATCACCACTGGCTGGAATTCCCGTCTCTATGCGGCTATTCGCAAGGGTGCGGCGATCAAAATGGAATTTGGCGGCGGTATCCTGAAAGCCGGCGCATACACGATCCCGAAAGGCGCTCCGCACGCGGAATGGGGCCAGAAGCTCTTTGCCATCATGGCAAAACCCGAGAACCAGGCAAAATACGCTTTGGCCTTTGGCCTGTCTGGGCCGGATCCGGATCACGTGAACTATGTTCCGGAAGACGTGCGTCTGCTGCTTCCGCTTCATCCCGATAACCTGAAGAAGCAGATCTGGATGGACCAGAAATGGTGGCTTGAGAACGGGCAGGCCGTCACCGAGCGCTGGACCGAGTGGATGCTGAGCCACAACTGATAAGACGCGCAGACCCTCTATCAGTTCAACTTTTCAGGACGTTCTATGCCCGACCTTCGCAATACCTCGGCACTCAAGCTCGAGAATATCAGGAAGAGTTTTGGCCGCGTCGATGCCCTCAGCTCAATCAATCTTGAGGTCAGCGCGGGAGAATTTCTGACGATCCTCGGGCCGAGCGGGTCGGGCAAGACGACCCTTCTGCGACTGATAGCGGGGTTTGTGATGCCAGATTCCGGCAAACTCGCCATCTTCGGCCACGACATGACCATGGCGTCGGCCGGGAAGCGGCAGATCGGAATGGTGTTCCAGCACTATGCCCTGTTCCCGCATCTGACTGTTCTGGAAAACGTCATGTTCCCGCTGGAAATGCGCAAGCATTCCCGGCGGGAGGCTGCCGAGAAAGCTTCGTCCGCGCTCGCGGCCGTCCGCCTGGAATCTTTCGGCGACCGATATCCGAAACAGCTTTCCGGCGGCCAGCAGCAGCGCGTGGCGCTGGCGCGAGCCGTCGTCTTCGAGCCGAAACTGCTCCTGCTGGACGAGCCCTTCAGCGCGCTCGACCGGCGCTTGCGGGAATCCATGCAGAGGGAGGTGAAGCAATTGCAGGCCTCCCTGAACTTAACCACAATCTTCATCACACACGACCAGGAAGAAGCCCTGGTTATGAGCGACCGCATCGCGATCATCGATCGCGGCACGATACAGCAACTCGGATCGCCTAACGAGATTTACTACCATCCCCAATCGATCACCGTTGCGCAATTTATCGGCGAGTCGAACATCCTCGAAGGGACGGAAACTCCCGAGGGCTTGCGCACGGCGTCGGGCATGCTGCTGCGTCGGGCGTCGCCGTCAAATAGCGGCCGCATTCTCGTCCGTCCAGAAGCCATTAGGATCACACGCGAGCCCGCGGCAGGCGCAGCGGCGAACCAGTTCAAGGGCAAGATTGCAAGCAGGACCTTCGTTGGTGGCTTCACCATCTACCAAGTAAATGTGCAGGGCGGCGATACGTTGACCGTACGCTGCCTTGCGGACGAAGAAACCATGTTTGAGGCTTCCCAGGAGGTCAATCTCAGCATTCGCGAGGCGGATTGTCGCCCCTTGCCGCGCGATGCAAAGGAAGCTCGGGTATGAACCTGCGCTTACAGGCGATCAAGGCTCAAGCGGGTGCGCTGGCGCTGGTCAGTCCGGCTCTCGCGTTGCTCGGCCTCCTGTTCTTCTACCCAATCGTGCTTCTGTTTTTCACGACCCTTGAGGGCGATAATATCGGCAACTATGCCAAGGTCGTGAGCAGCGGCACCTCAATGCAGGTGTTTTTCAACACGCTGCGTATCGCCGTGATCGTCACCGTCGTCGACCTGCTGCTGGCCTACCCGCTCGCGGTCTACATTTCGGGGCTTTCGCCGACCGGAAAAGCGATTGCGTTCTTCCTCGTGCTCATTCCGCTCTGGACCAGCCAGCTCGTCCGAACCTACGCCTGGATGGTCCTTCTCGGGCGCCAGGGACCGATCAACAACATCTTGGTCTGGTTAGGCGTCATCGATGCCCCGATTAGGCTCGCGAACAGCGAGTTCGCGGTCGTTGCGGGCATGACGCACATAATGCTGCCGTACATGCTGCTGCCGATCTACAACTCCATCTCGAAAATCGACCATTCACTCTTCGACGCCGCCAAGGGGCTAGGGGCGGGCGCCCTTTCGACCTTCACGCGCGTGCTCGTGCCGCTGAGCATTCAGGGGGTGCTGGCCGGCGTCAGCCTGGTGCTCGTGCTGTCGCTTGGCGTGTTCATCATGCCGGCTTTGCTGGGCGGCGGCCGGGTCCCCGTGATCGCGCTGCTAATCGAGCAGCAGGCAGGATCGTTCCTGAACTGGGCGATGGCCGGGACGCTCTCCGCGGTTCTCATGGTCATCGTGATGATTACGTTCTTAGTCATCAAGTTCCTCACGCGGATGTTTGTCAGGGGGCGAATCGATGTCGCATCCACGTAGCAGGCTAAAGGCGTTGAAGTGGCCGGGCAAAGGGCTTCTCGGCGTATTCTCGTGGCTCGTGTTCATCTTCCTCGTCGCGCCGCTTCTGGTCGTCGTGCCGATCTCGTTCAGCGGCGGCTCTTACCTGCGCTTTCCCCCTGACAGCTATTCGGTCCGCTGGTACCAGACCTATTTCGGATCGCAGAGCTGGATTGATGCGACTCTGCTGAGCATACTGGTCGGAACGGTGGCGACGATCCTGTCCGTCGTCCTCGGCTTCCTGTTCGCGCTGGGCATCACACGCGGTCTGAGACGCTGGTCCGGTGCACTCGAGAAGCTCGCGCTGGCGCCGATGATCGTGCCGTCGATAGTCTACTCCGTGTCGATGTATTCGCTCTTCGCGAAGCTCGGGCTGGTCGGGACATGGTACGGCATCGCGCTTGCCCATACCGTGCTCTGCCTGCCCTTCGTGATCATCGTACTCGCCGCCGGGCTCAAGGAATACGACGTCGATCAGGAGACCGCGGCGATCGGGCTCGGTGCGAGCCGGCTGGTCGCCATCCGGCGCATCACAATACCCCAGATACGCTCGAGCCTGTTATCGGCAGCGTTCCTCGCCTTCATCACATCGTTCGACGAGCTGGTTGTGGCGATGTTCCTGTCGAGCACGTTCGGCACCCTGCCCAAGAGGATGTTCGACAACATTCGCCTGCAGATCGATCCGACGATCGCGGCCGTGTCGGTGCTCGAGATCGTGATGATCGTGATCGCCATGTTCGTGCTGCTGCGCATGAACAAAGGAGAAGCAAGCCGCCTGGCTTGAAGCATAGGAATCAGAGATGGAAAATCTGCGGTCGGCCCTCACGCACTTTCATGGGCAATCCTTCGACGTGGCAATCATCGGCGGAGGCATAAACGGGTGCTCTGCCGCACAGCACCTCGCGGCGTCGGGATACAAGGTTCTGCTGGTGGAGAAGCGAGATTTTGCCAGCGGTGCGACGAGCCGCTCGGGACGCATCCTGCACTGCGGCTTGCGGTTCCTCGCGCCTCAGAAATCCATTTCGGAATTCCTTTTCGCGCCGGGCACGCTGCTCATGAAGCTGCGCACTGCGAGTGACATGGCCGTGGCGCAGGGCGAACTCTACAATACAATTCGCGCATATCTGCGGCCGATGGATATCGCGCTGCCGATCTACAAGCATGCGGGCTACAGCGGCTGGCATGTCGACATCGGGGCTGCCCTGGTAAGGCTCATGAACCGCGGGCGCAGCCCGATCAACTATCGGCGCTGGAAGGGCGCGGCATCGCCGCATCCCTTCATCAGGCACCTCGCCAACCAGGGCGACATACGTTCGGTGGTGGCCTTCACCGACCAGCAGTTCAGGTGGCCCGAGCGCATAGCGCTCGACGCGTGTCTCAACGCCGAGGACATGGGCGCGGTGATCCGCAACTACACGCAAGTGGTCAAGCTGGAGAAATCCGGCAAGACCAGCTGGAAGCTGACGCTCGCCGACAGCGAGCACAAGGCCTCGGTCGACGCACGCTACGTGCTGAATCTTGCCGGCATCGAGATCGATCGCACAAACCGCATGGTCCCAGGGCTGGACAACATCCCGCCTCGCGTCCGCGCGATGAAGGGCGTCCACGTCCTCATCCGCCTGCCCGAGGAATTCCGCGGCCACGGCATCGCCGGCGAGAACTCGGAAGGCGAGCACATCTTCTGCCTGCCGTGGGGCGAGTATCACTACCTCGGTCCGACAGAGACCTTCTACGACGGACACCCGGACGAGGTGACCCCGCTGGACGAGGAAATTGATTTCATCATCCGCGAGGCGCAGGCACTTCTTCCGGGCCTGCCCATCAAGGACGCAAAGATCGAGATGGCCTGGGCCGGAGCGCGCCCGATCACCTTCGACGCCAACCGCGCAAAAGGCAAGCGGCTGCCGTTCAGCATCTTCCACGACATGGTGGACCAAGGCGCACGCAACCTCCTGGCCGTAACGTGGGGCATCATTGTCAACCACCGCCAGACGGCAAGGAGAGTCACCAAGAAGATCAAAGGCGTCCTGGGCGCCGCAGGGCCGGGCAAGCCGATTAATTATTCTCCGCGCGAGGTGCCGGCCCTGACGCCGACATCGTCAGCCGCCGACATCGAGCACGCCGTTCGCCACTTCCTGACGGCCGAGCACGCAACGAGCGCCGTCGACATCCTGTGCCGACGCACGCCTCTGTTCTGGGACAAGGCCGTGACGCCGGAGTTCTTGGCCAAGATCGTCGACACGATGGGCAGCATCCTGCATTGGTCCGACCGGAGACGGCATGCGGAAATAGACAGCTTCGCCGACTATGTCTGGCGCAACCACCGTGTGGAGCTGTGATACTTAGAGCGGTTCAGAATTTGATGGAATCGAGTGAGTTCGGTTTTCCCTGTTTGTGATTCAAGATGCTGGCTGGAGAGGAGGCCAGCATGTTTCACCGGCCAAGAGCATCGCAAGCACGTGCTGGAGCCGCACCGGGCGTTCATCGTGTGAACCGGCGTGCAAAATTGACTCCGTAGCTGGGAAGATTGGAGTGAACCCCTCGGGCTGGACCGCCAGGAGCATCGAACTAAGCCGCCTTCCGGGCGAGTTGGATTAACTTCCTTTGGTGTCCGATAGCCAAGGGCGGATTGCAGTCGTTTCGAGTTGTACACCTCTCTTCGATCAAGTCGGCAATCGTTCGGCTACATCGGCAAAGCTCCCGTAAGCGCGATACCGTCCTGCCAGGGCGCATGCGAGGCGGCTGAAGCTGACGATTGCTGAAACGGCAGCAGCGACGTCGCCCGGAGGGCGTCCGCGCACGCCCTTGCAGATCGCCAGGGCGCCGCACTCGTCCAGCATCCTCAGAGCCTGCGACTCATCCACTGGGCCGATGCGGCTGGAGGCGGAATTGAGTATCTCGACGAAGATGCCGCCCAGCCCAACCGTCACCAGCGTGCCGAAGCCCGGCTCGTGCCGGGCGCCAAGGATGATCTCGATGCCGCGCCCGGCCATCGGCTGGACGATCATCTCGACATCCTGCGCCACGGCGGGATCGAGCCGGCCGACCTTGTCCGTCATCTGCGTCCAAGCGCGCCTCAGCGATTCCGCGTCGGCGATGGAAAGCGCGACGAGCGAGAGCTCGGACTTATGCTTGACGGCTGGCGACGTTCCCTTCAGCACGACCGGGTAACCGAAGCGATCAGCCGCGGCCAAGGCGTTCGCCGCGGTTCGTCCGGCGCTTCCTAGCACGCTCCAGACGCTCTACGGGAGATGCTTGTTCGTTCGCTTCCTCGGCGGCGGCCTCGATCTGCTCGGCCTGTTCGAGCCCCAGCAGCAACTGATCCTCGGGAAGCGTCTCAGCTCTTCGGCCGAAGCGGTGACGCTGCAATTCCTTTATGATCTGGATCAGGCGGGCGTTCTCGACGTCGCGCGCCAGGGCTATCGCCTTCAGCGCGTCCGGATCGGCGGGAAGCTGGTCAGCCGTCATCGCCATGACCGGATCAGACCATATTCGCCGACAGCCCGCGATAGCGGAATCCAGGCTGATTCACTTCGTCGCGGGTCAGCCCGCCTGAACCGGAACGCGGGCCGGCGCGCCTCGTGGACCCGCCGCCAGTCGAGACCTTCGAGCAGCGCCGACAACTGCGCGGCCGTCAGCCGCATCATGCCGTCATGCACTTTCGGCCAGCGGAACTCGCCGTCCTCGAGACGTGGACCGGCTTCGCGGAAAACTTCACGCATGTCCGAACTGGCGACAGTCCACGCAATATCTCAGCCATGCTGGCTGGCGTACTGGCCGATGCGACCAACCTTGGGCCGAAGCGAATGGCCAGCGCATCGAAGGGCATCACCGCTCACCAGATCGGCTGGATGCGCACATTCCATGCCCGATCAGAAACCTATCGCGCGGCGCAAGCATGCATCACCGACGTACACTCCCAGCACCCGCATTCCCGGCTCTGGGGCGACGGAACTACGTCCTCGTCCGATGGCCAGTTCTTCCGAGCAAGCGACCGAGCGGCAAAACGCGGTGACATCAATTTGCACTACGGCAGCGAGCCCGGCTAGAAGTTCTACAGCCATCTATCCGACCAGTACGGCTACTTCAGCATTCTGCCGATCAGTCCCACCGAGAGCGAGGCAGCCTATGTGGAACTTCCGGTCCTTAAGGTTCCGGAGTCGCGGCGCGAAGCGTTCGCCGATCAGAACGAACAATCCAAAGTTATGATCGCTGGCGCCGCCGGTGTCGGTGAAGTGTTCCTGGATGTCGAGCGCAGTGTCCTGGTCGAACAGCCCATCGAGCACACATCGAGAAAGGCGACGCCGATCCGGCGCTCGCCAATCATATCAGAGCTCCGATCAACACGACGCTGATCATCGACCACTGGGACGATCTTCTGCGCCTCGCAGCGTCGATCACCACACGAACCGTCGTACCGTCGACGATCCTGAAGAAGCTTTCGGCATCACCGAAGGAGAGCCAACTCGCCAGAGCGCTGCGCGAACTGGGCCGGATCGAGCGATCGCTCTTCATGATCGAATGGTACTCGAGCCCGGCATTGCGGCGTCGCTGTCAGGCCGGCCTCAACAAAGGCGAGACCGCACACACGCTGAAGCGCGCCGTCTTCTCCCACGAGCGAGGCGAGATTCGCAATCGGTCATTCGAAAGCCAGGCATTCCGGGCATCAGGCTTGAACCTCGTCGTCAGCGCGATCGTGCATTGGAACACGGTCTATATCGAGCGGGCCGTCACCCATCTGCGGAGCGCACGTCGTCAGGTTCCGGATCACCTGCTCAAACACATCTCACCGTTGAGTTGGAAGCATATCAACCTGACCGGCATCTAAACCTGGGACGCAGAGCATCAAATGACCGGGGGATTTCGCTCACTACGCGTACCTGCTGGTGTCCGGCGGGCGGCATGAGGTTCCTGCTTCGTTCGACCTTAGCGTGGCTCCGGGAACAGTTCTTGTTCCGACCCCAAAATGAGGCGATCGAGGGCGAGCTGCGGCCGTTCTCCGCAAGCGTGGTTTCGAAGATGCGACCAGTAACCGGTCTCCTGTCACCTTGACTTCGATATCCGCAAACTAATCATCAGCGTCAACAGGACGGTAATTGAAATCATCAGCAACGCCAGCGCTGCACCAACTGGCCAGTTGTTCTGTTGGAGTATCTCGTCCGCCAGCACGGGCGCCATCATGCGAAAGCTCGGGCCACCCAACAATACGGGCGTGGCGTAGGCGTTTATGGCCAAAATGAAGGACAATACGCTGGCCGCGATCACGCCTGGCCGCGCCTGGGGTAATGTCACGAGATACCACGTCGTAAGCTTGGTTGCGCCAAGGCTGAGCGCCGCCTGTTCCGCCGAGCGATCGATCCCGTCCAGAACGCTCTGGATGGTCAGTGCTACGAACGGCAAATTCACCGAAACGAGTCCGATGAAAACCGCCACCGGTGTGAACATTATGTCCACCGGCGCGTCGATGATGCCGACGAAGATCGAGAGCTCGTTGACCAATCCCTGCTGGCCGAAGGCTATCATCCAGCCCGCGGAGCGCACCGCATTGCCGATGAACAATGGGGTGATGACAAAGAACAGAAGAATGGATTTCCACCTTGCACTTGTCCGCGACAAAAATTGCGCAAGGGGAAGCCCAAGAATGATGCACGCGCCGGTTACGAGCCCCGCCATCAGGATCGTTTCAAGCAACACCTTGCGGTAATAAGGGTCGGTGAAAGCCATTTGATAATTGGCGATCGTCAGGCTTTCGACCATGAACTGGCCGGGCACGAATGAATTCAGGCTGTACCTGAACATAAGCAAGAGAGGGAGAACAAGGAGCACGACGATCATAATCGCCGCAGGCATGACCAATGATGTGGATTGTAGACGCCGGACCATGATCTCCCTCACCGATTGACGCGGCTCGATCAGCCCTTGAACACCTTGTCCCACCAACTCTTCAGCTGGGAGTCGTTAGCGGCGAGATAGTCGTTATCCTGGAACAGGAACGCACTTTGCTGCTCGGGCGTGTAGATGACGCGGCTCGCGAGGTCCGAAGGCAAGGTGACGCCATCGACGACAGGCGTGCCGCCAAGGTGGCCTAATCGGCCCGAAGCTGTGATTTTGGCCAAGTTGTGGAACGTTGCGGGAACGGATTGACCGCCCTGGTTTTCTCGCCTGACAATTTGCTCCTGGAACAGGGAGTGGATTTATGGGTCTGCGTGTTTCACCTGAGTC